>JAURYL010000086.1 GCA_030653935.1 Pseudomonadota bacterium | reverse complement strand
GCCGGCTTCGTAGGGCTGATCAGATGTACGAAGCCGGCGGGACGCCGGCGCTACTGGTTATCGGCATCGGCAACCCCAGCCGGGGTGATGACGCGCTCGGGCCGCTGCTGATCGAGCGTCTCGAAGCGTTTCAGTTGCCGGACGTGGAATTGCTCACGGATTTTCAGCTTCAGGTGGAGTACGCACTGGATCTGCGGGGGCGACGGGAGGTGGTGTTCGTCGACGCCAGCCTGGAGGCGCCGGCGCCGTTCAGCTTCTCGCCCGCCGTGGCGGTCGAGGATGCCAGTTACAGCAGCCATGAGCTCTCGCCCGGCGCGGTGCTGCATGCCTACGAAAAATTGTTCGGCGTAGCGCCACCGGCCCATGTGCTGGCGATCCGGGGCGAGGCGTTCGAGCTGGGCGAGGATTTGAGCGCGGCGGCCAGCGCCAATCTGGACGCGGCGTTGGCTTTCATCGCACGACGTTTTTCCGACACCTCGCCGCTAAATACCGGCACAATCGATGCGTGCGCTGCTGGTGCATAAGCAATTGTTAATATTGAACATTGTTGAAAACAGGAGACCAGGATGAATGCACACCGCCTTACCCTCGCCGTCGCATTGACGGCATTCGGGACGAGCTGTTTCGCCGCCAACGAGCCCACCGCGGCCCAGGCCGCCGCCATGCCCAGTGGAACCCAGCAGTGGGTCGCCTACCTCGCGGACTTCACTCGCAACGGCGACATGCTGGCCGACCCGAAGAAATTCCTCGCCGCGCTCTCTGTGGTCACCGAGCCGCAATTCATGTTCGACGCCACCAAGTCCATGATGGACCCCAACCTCTACATGCAGTCCACCGCCAGCATGATGGACCCGCGCGCCTACGGCAACTTCGCCAAGGCGATGGACCCGGCCGTCATCGCGGCCTGGACCACCGCGCTGATGGATCCGCAATTCCTCACCGCCACCCAGACCGTGGTGGCCGATCCCAACAAGCTGATGCGCTGGGTGATGGCGCCACTCGATCCGAAAGTGCTCGCCCTCGCCGCCAATGCGCTGAACCCCAATGTCTACCTACGCTGGATCTCTGCGCCGCTGGATCCGCGTGTGGCGAACATGGCCACGGCGCCGGTCAACCCTAACTGGTATGGCGGCTGGTTGGGCGGCATGACCAATCCGCAATCGTATGGTCCGACGGTGGCGCCCCTCCTTGGCGCACCTTATGGCATGCCGTCGATTCCCATGATTCCGTTCCCATTCACGATGCCACAGCAGGCCAGATAAGCACTACGTGGAAAACAAAAAAGGCGGCCTAGGCCGCCTTTTTTGTTGGGAAGAGCCCGCGTCAGTCGCGCTCGCCCATGAACGCCATCAACAGTTGCAGCAAGTTGACGAAGATGTTGTAGATGCTCAGATAAACCGACAGCGTCGCCATCACGTAGTTGGTCTCGCCGCCGTTGACGATGCGGGAGATGTCATACAGCAGGAAGCCGGAGAAGAGCAGGACGGCGACCGCGGACAGGGTCAAGGACAGCGCCGGGATCTGGAAGAAGATGTTCGCCAGGCTGGCCAGGATCAGCAGGACGATGCCCACCATCAGGAATTTGCCCAGGAAACTGAAATCCTTCTTCGTGGTGGTGGCGATGCCGGCCAGGGTCAGGAAGATCGCGCCGGTGCCGCCTGCGGCCAAGCCGACGAGTTCCGTGCCATTGCTCAGATTCAGCGCCACTTGCAGAATCGGCCCCAGCATCACGCCCATGAAGCCGGTCAGCACCAGCAGCAGCACCACACCCAGGCCGCTGTCGCGGGTGGCGCTGATGCCGTAGAACAGGCCGAACATCACGGCAAGCATGCCGATGGCGAACATGAAGGGGCTCTGCGCGGCCCAGGCGAAATCCAGGCTCATGCCGAAGAACGCCCCGATCACCGTCGGGACCATGGTCAGGCCCAGCATCATGTAAGTGTTGCGCAGCACCTTGTTGGTCTGCTCGACGGCGATCGTGCCGTCCATGCGCACGACATTGTCGAATTGAGTTTGCATCGTGGAATCTCCACAGGGTTGAGAACGGGGGTAAGACTAAGGGCGGAAGAGAAGAGTTTCAATCTCTACAGCAATATGTGAAGCTTTTCCGCGCTCCTGTAGAATCCTGGCTTTTCGTGAAAAGCCCTTAATCATGGCGCTAATTGTCCAGAAATACGGCGGCACCTCGGTCGGTTCCATCGAGCGTATTCGTAACGTCGCGGAGCGGGTCGCCAAGTTCAAGATGCTCGGGCATCAGGTTGTGGTGGTGCTCTCCGCCATGTCCGGCGAAACCAATCGCCTCATCGCCCTGGCTCAGCAAATACAGAAAGAGCCGGACCCGCGTGAAATGGATGTGCTGATCTCCACCGGAGAACAGGTCACCATCGCGCTGCTGGCCATGGCCCTGAAAGACCTCGGCCTGAAGGCCAGGAGCTACACCGGCTCTCAGGTGCGCATCGTCACCGATGCTGCCCATACCAAGGCGCGCATCCTGTCCATCGATGAAGACCGCATGCGCGCCGCCCTCGACAGCGGCCATGTCGTCGTCGTCGCGGGATTCCAGGGGGTGGACGAGAACGGCAATATCACCACCCTGGGGCGCGGCGGTTCCGACACCACCGGCGTGGCCCTGGCTGCGGCGCTGAAAGCCGACGAATGCCAGATCTACACCGATGTCGACGGCGTCTATACCACCGACCCGCGCATCGTCCCGGAAGCCCGCAAGCTGGATACCATCACCTTCGAGGAAATGCTGGAACTCGCCAGTCTCGGCTCCAAGGTGCTGCAAATCCGCTCCGTGGAATTCGCCGGCAAATACAAAGTGAAACTGCGCGTGCTCTCCAGCTTCCAGGAAGATGGCGAGGGCACCTTGATTACCTTCGAGGATGACAGCATGGAACAACCCATCATTTCCGGCATCGCCTTCAACCGCGACGAAGCCAAGCTCACCGTCCAGGGCGTGCCCGACAAGCCCGGCATCGCCGCCCTCATCCTCGGTTCCGTGGCCGACGCCAATATCGACGTCGACATGATCGTGCAGAACGTCGGCGCCAATAACACCACCGATTTCACCTTCACCGTGCATCGCGGCGAATTCAAGCGGGCGATGGACGTGCTGAATCAGGTCAAGGACGAAATCGGCGCGCGCGAGGTCACCGGTGACGACAAGATCGCCAAGGTTTCCATGGTCGGCGTCGGCATGCGCACCCACGCCGGTGTGGCCAGCAAGATGTTCCGTGCCCTGGCGGCCGAGAACATCAACCTGATGATGATCTCCACTTCCGAAATCAAGATTTCCGTGGTGGTGGAAGACAAGTACATGGAACTCGCCGTGCGTGCCCTGCACCAGGCTTTCGAACTGGATCAAGCCACGGCCTGATCCCGTCGAGGCGGGCACGCGGCATGTTCAACGAGCCGGCGCCCGCCAACGACTACCTGCTTCCACGCGCGGAACACCTGCTGCGCAGCTACCGCCTGCGGACGGGCCGCGAGTTGGTGGAAACCAGTTTGTCTCTACGCGAATCGGCGCAATGCCTCTATTTCGCGCCCTTCGCCCTGTTGTCACATGACAACGCCCCCGACCCCCTGTTTACCTACGCCAACCTGGCCGCCCAAGCCTGGTTCGAAATGGCCTGGGACGAGATCGTCGGGCTACCCTCGCGGCTCTCGGCCGAACCCATGGCGCGAGAAGCGCGCGCGCAGCTATTGGAAAAAGTCGCGGCACATGGGTTTGTCGACAACTACCAAGGTGTCCGCATCGCCAAGAGCGGGCGTCGCTTTCGGATCGAGCACGCCACTATCTGGAACCTCGCCGACTCCGCTGGATCGTTGATTGGACAGGCCGCGATGTTCTATCGCGGCAAGATCCCAGCCGACCCGGCGGAATGATCCTGGAAAAATCGGTTTTTTTCCGTCATTTCAGCCATCCCGACATTGCCTTGCCGACTTGGCGCAGGTATCCTTGCCCGGCTTTTTCGGCCCCGGTCGAAACAAGCTTGGAGACGTGGCCGAGTGGTCGAAGGCACACCCCTGCTAAGGGTGCATCCGGTCAAAAACTGGATCCAGGGTTCGAATCCCTGCGTCTCCGCCAGCATTCGTAAAAAGGTCGATTACTCAACTTAATCAATAGGTTGCGGTGATCGGCCTTTTTTTTGCCTGTTTTTCGCGCGGTCTGTCGTGACTGCCTGCTCGGCGAAACGGATGGACGCGTAAGCGCGATCCCGCCCCCCACGTGAGATGATGCGCACACGTATTTGCCCATCCATCTATTCCCTGGGAGCACCCAATGCTGGAAATCGGACTTTATGGACTTGGCCGCATGGGCGGCAATATGGCGCGGCGGCTGGCGCGCGGTGGCGCGCGGGTGCATGCCTGCAACCGCAACTTCGCGGTGACCGAGGCGCTGGCGGCGGAACAGGCCAATGTGGTCGCCTGTCGCGATCTGGAGGCGATGGTCGCCGGCCTCACGGCGCCGCGCATCGTCTGGCTGATGTTGCCGGCGGGCGAGGCCAGCGAGGCGGCGATTCGCGAGCTGGCGCCGTTGCTGGCGCCGGGTGATTTGCTGGTGGATGGCGCCAACGGCTACTACCTGGACGCACAGGCGCGCGGTGAACATCTGCACGGGCTCGGGCTGCGCTTTGTCGATGTCGGCGTTTCCGGCGGTATCTGGGGTCTGGAAAACGGTTATTGCCTGATGGCTGGTGGCGGTGATGACGACCTGGCGCGCCTCGCTCCATTCCTGAAACTGTTGGCGCCGACGCCGGAGAGCGGTTGGCTGCACGCCGGCCCGGTGGGCGCCGGCCACTTCACCAAGATGGTCCACAACGGCATCGAGTACGGCATGATGCAGGCGCTGGCCGAGGGCTTCGCGCTGATGCGGGCGAAAAGCGAATTCGAGCTCGACATCGCCGCCGTCGCCGAACTCTGGCGGCATAGTTCCGTGGTGCGTTCCTGGCTGCTCGACCTGTCGGCCGATTTCCTGAAAACCGATCAGACGTTGGACGGCATCGCGCCGCTGGTGGCCGATTCCGGCGAGGGCCGCTGGACGGTGCTGGAGTCGGTCAATCTCGGGGTGCCGACGCCGGTGATGACGCTGGCGCTAATGAGCCGCTTCGCCAGCCAGGGCAAGGGCGACTTCGCCAACCAGATGCTGGCGATGATGCGCAAGGGCTTTGGCGGCCACGCGGTGAAGAACGAAGGCTGACTATAGGGCGCATCGATAAACCCGTCATTCCCGCGAAGGCGGGAATCCAGTGTGTTGATTCCACTGGGTTCCCGCCTTCGCGGGAACGACGAATCAGGTGTTTTTCGAGGTGCCCTGTAGCGCGTCGGCGCTTCCGCCGGCGATTTCGACCACTGGCCGGCGGGACGCCGGCGCTACATGAGGCAACCATGTTCGATCAGGAAACCCCGCTTCCCCCCTGTAATTTCGTGATTTTCGGCGCCACCGGCAATCTGGCGTCGAACAAGCTGCTGCCGGCGCTGTACCGTCTGGAACTGGCCGGCAAGCTACCCGAGGGCTTGAACTTCGTCGCCTTCGCTCGCCGCGAATGGGACGACGCCGTCTGGCGCGAGCATGTGCGAACCCTGCTGGTCGCCAAGGTCAAGGCCGAGGGGCCCTGCCTGGAGCGCTTCGTCAACCGCTTCGACTACCTCCTCGGCGAACTGAACGACCCGCAGGCATTTCATGACCTCAAGGAAGTGTTGGCGAAGCCCAAGTTGGGCGTTTGTTCCAACGTGGTGTTCTACCTGGCGATCAAGCCCAGCGATTTCTCGGCGGTGATCAAGAACCTGGACGGCGCCGGCCTCGCGAAGCCGCGTGGGGTGCACCGCATCGTCGTCGAGAAGCCCTTCGGCACCGATATCGAATCGGCGCAGATGCTCAACCAGTTGCTGCACCGCTATTTTGACGAAAGCCAGGTGTTTCGCATCGACCACTACCTGGGCAAGGAGACGGTGCAGAACCTGCTGGTGTTCCGCTTCGCCAACACCCTGATCGAGCCGCTGTGGAACCGCAACTACATCGACCATGTGCAGATCACCGTGGCCGAGGATATCGGCATCGAGAAACGCGCCGATTACTACGACAAGGCCGGCGCCCTGCGCGACATGCTGCAAAACCACCTGATGCAGTTGCTGACCCTGGTGGCGATGGAGCCGCCGCCGGCGCTGGAGGCCGACGCCCTGCGCGACGAGAAGGTCAAGGTGCTGCGCTCGATCCGCCCGATCTCGCGGCGTTCCGTGCATGCCCACGCCTTCCGCGCGCAGTACAAGGCGGGCAGGGTAGGGGGGCTGGAGGTTCCGGGTTACCAGGCGGAAGCGGGCGTGGAAGCGGATTCCATCACCGAGACCTTCGCCGCCGCCAAGTTCTACATCGACAACTGGCGCTGGCGCGGCGTGCCGTTCTACCTGCGTACCGGCAAGCGGCTGAAACAGTCCATGTCGATGATCGCGCTCAGGTTGCGCCACCCGCCGCAGCAGTTGTTCCGGGAAACCGCCCTGGAAGTCCTGGAACCGAACTGGATCGTGCTCTCGATCCAGCCGGAAGAAAGCATGCACATGGAAATCCACGCCAAACAGCCCGGTCTGGACATGAAGACCCGCGTGGTCAAACTCAACGCCGGCTTCCGCCACCCCGACGAGAACCCGCTGGACGCCTACGAGGCGCTGCTTCTGGATGTGATCGAAGGTGACCGTACCCTGTTCCTCCGCTTCGACGAAGTGGAATGGGCCTGGCGCGTGGTCGATCCCATCCTCAAATACTGGTCGCAGGAACGCGACTTCATCCACACCTATGCCGCCGGCGGCTGGGGCCCGATCGAGGCCAATCGCCTGTTCGACGGTGAGGATACGGAGTGGCGCAACGCGGTGTGAGCGAAACGCTGCCCATCCTCTACCGCGACGACTGCCTGATCGCCGTCAACAAGCCTTCCGGCTTGCTGGTGCATCGCAGCGATCTTGATCGCCATGAAACCCGCTTCGCCCTGCAAATCCTGCGCGACCAGATCGGTCGCGTGGTCTGGCCGGTACACCGGCTGGACAAGGGCACTTCCGGCATTCTGCTGTTCGCGCTGGATCGCGAGGTTGGAAAAGCCGTGAGCGCCCAGTTCGAGCGGGGCGAAGTGGAAAAGACCTACCTCGCCGTGGTGCGCGGCTACCCGCCGGAAAGCGGCGAAATCAACCATCCGCTCGCGCGCATGGCCGACGAGCATGCCGGCATCCGTGGCGGCCAGCAGGCGCAAACGGCGCTGACCCGCTACCGCCGCCTGGCGACGGTGGAACTGCCTTACCGGGTGGACCGCTACCCGAGCAGCCGCTATGCCCTGCTGGAGCTGCGCCCGCTCAGTGGCCGCTGGCACCAGTTGCGCCGTCATCTGAAGCACATCGCCCACCCCATCATCGGCGACGCCACCCACGGCCAGGGTCGGCACAACCGCCTGTTCCAGGAATTGTTCGATTGTCGGCGCTTGCTGCTGGCGGCGACCGGGCTGCGCCTGACGCACCCGCTCAGCGGCCTCGAACTCCCGTTGTCGGCGCCGCTCGCCGAGGACTTTCAGCGGCTATTGGAAGCACTGGGCTGGGGTGCCTGGAGCCCGGGTGGCGGGATCGAGCCGCAGCCGGAAGCCACAGAAATGGACCACGCGTGAATGGCGCTGTTTCTCGCCGGCGCTCCATTTGTGCCCGCCAACAGGGTCCGGCGTATGGACAATCTGGATGCCCGCCTTCGCGGGCATGACGGCATAAATTAGCGTTTATACAGGTTCAACCGGGTCATCCAGATGAAGATCTTGCTGCTCCCCCTGATACTGCTGTTGCTGGGCTGCGCGCCGACGCGGCACTACGAGGCCGCGTTGCTGCTGCAAGACATCGCCGCCGAGCGGGGTGATTCCAGGCTGAAACAGACCCGGCCCGAGCCG
Source organism: Pseudomonadota bacterium (assembly GCA_030653935.1). Taxonomy (GTDB): domain Bacteria; phylum Pseudomonadota; class Gammaproteobacteria; order Burkholderiales; family Thiobacillaceae; genus PFJX01. The sequence goes on along the minus strand of JAURYL010000086.1, from coordinate 54,239 downwards.
CTGCGGCAAGCCGTCACCTATAACTTGTCGGGACGCGCGCGCGGCGCCGATCTGTATCTGCCCGGGCCGCTCGCGGGTTGCCAGGAACGCTGTCCGCGCGCCGCCATCGTCGCCGTGCCCGGCGCGGTGCCGCTGGGAAAAGACGACCCGCGCCTGGTGGCATTCGCCACCACCCTGGCGCGCGCCGGTTTCGCGGTGCTGACGCCCGATCTCGCCGGTTTTCGGGAATTGCGCGTGCGCCCGTCGGATGCCGAGGAGATCGCGGATGCCTTCAACTATCTGGTCAGCCGTCCCGAACTCGCGCCTGGCGGGCGCGCCGGGATGTTCGCTTTCAGCTATGCGGTCGGCCCGGCGCTGCTCGCCGCCCTGCGAGACGATATCCGCGAGCGGGTGCGCTTCATCGTCGGCCTCGGCGGCTATCACGACCTGACGCGCGCGATGCGCTTCTTTACCACCGGCTGGTTCGAACACGCGGGGGAATGGCACCAGATCATCCCGGATGACACCGGCAGGATGGTGCTGGTTTATGCCAGCCTCGATTATCTGGCGGATGCGCGCGCGGGCGAGGTGTCGGATCGCGAACGCTTCGAGCGCATGGTGGAACTGCGCGGCCGCGATCCGCAGGCTGATTTGACGCCGTTGGCGGCGGGACTGAGCGCGCAAGGGAAGGCGGTCTACGCGCTGGCCATCAACGACGACCCGGCGCGCTTCCCCGAGTTGCTGGCCGGTTTGCCGGAGGCCATGCGCGCGGACCTGGATCGCCTCAACCTCGCCCGCCATGACCTGAAGCCGCTTCGGGCGCGCTTGTTGCTGGTGCATGGCAGGAACGACAACCTCATTCCCTGGCCGGAGAGTCTGGCGCTGGCCGCCGCCGTGCCCGAAGGCCGGGCCGAGGTGTTTCTCATTCATCGCGTCCTCGGCCATGTTGATCTGAGTTTTTCCAGCGTGTTCTCCTGGCGTTTCTGGAGCGAAGACCTGCCCGACCTGTGGCGGCTATGGCGAGTGATCGACCTGTTGCTGGCGGAAAGGGAAGCGGCGTGATGACAGTAGAACTAGCGAAGGGCAGCGATTCCGCCAGGAAGCCGCTCATCCTACTGCTGCCGGGCCTGCTTCTGACGGCGCTGGCCCTGGCTTTGCCACCCATCGCGCAGCCCTTGGCCTATCACGACTTCGCGGATCAACGCGCCTGTCTCGGCATGCCCAACTGCCTGGATAGCGCATCCAACGCCCTGTTTCTGCTGGCCGGCCTGTTCGGCCTGGGCTTTCTCTTCGGCGCGGCCGGGCGGCGCGCGTTTGTCGAAGCGCGCGAGGCCTGGCCTTATGCGCTGTTCTTTGCCGCCAGCGTGCTGGTCGGGCTGGGTTCGGGTTATTACCACCTGGCGCCCGATAACGATGGGCTGTTCTGGGATCGGGCGGCTATCGCGCTGGCGTTCATGGCCTGGCTGAGCGCGATTGTCGGCGAGCGAGTCGGAGTCGGTGCCGGCTTGCGTCTGCTGCCGCTATTGCTGATCGCCGGGCTGGGCAGCGTCTTCTACTGGGGCTGGAGCGAGTCACGCGGCGCCGGCGACCTGCGCCCCTACCTGCTGATGCAGGCCTACCCGATGCTGCTGATTCCGCTCCTGCTCTGGCTGTATCCAGCGCGCTACAGCGGCGGGCGCGACATCCTGATTGTCATCGGGCTGTATCTGCTCGCTCTGCTGTGCGATCTGGGTGATCGCCCGGTATTTGCTTTGACCGGCGGTGTGGTCAGTGGCCACACCTTGAAGCACGTTATCGCCGCGCTGGCGGTGCTCTGGATTGCGCGCCATCTGCGGCGGCGGGTGGCTTTGTGAGGGGGATAATCGGCCCGCCGCCGTCTATCACGCCGAAGCAGCATCTCACTACTGTAGCGCCGGCTTCCAGCCGGCTGTTTTCAAGACGCCGGCGGGAATGTCGGCACGACAAGATCACATGAAACCACGCCAATTCCAGGGCGCCCTGCGCGCCGACGTTCGTCCGCGCGAGTTGTTTGGCTGGGCGATGTATGACTTCGCCAACTCCGGCTTTACCACCGTCGTCATCACCGCGCTGTTCAACGCCTATTTCGTCGCCGTGGTCGCGGGTGACGCGCCCTGGGCCACCCTGGCCTGGACCGCCGCGCTGTCCGTGTCCTATGCGCTGATCATGGTGAGCGCGCCGCTGATCGGTGCCTACGCCGACCGGCACGCGGCGAAGAAGAAACTGCTGGCCATCACCACGGCGGGTTGTGTGCTGTTCACCGGCCTGCTTTATTTCGCGCAGCCGGAAACGTTGTGGCTGGCCATCGTCTGCGTGGTCGCCGCCAACTTCTTTTACGGCAGCGGCGAAAACCTGATCGCGGCGTTTCTCCCGGAAATTGCCAAGGACCGCGCGCTCGGCCGGGTGTCCGGTTGGGGCTGGGGGGTCGGCTACCTGGGCGGGCTGACCACGTTGGGCCTGTGCCTGGGATACGTCACCTGGGCCGAGGCGCGCGGCCAGAGCGCGATGGAGTTCGTGCCTGTGACCATGTTGATCACCGCCGCGCTGTTCGCCTTGGCCAGCTTGCCGACCTTTTTGCTGTTGCGCGAACGCGCCGTGCCGCGTGTGGCTGTGGCTGCCGCGCCGACGGCGTGGGCACGCTTGCGGCAAACCCTGCATCACTTGCGGCCATACGTCGATTTGCGCCGTTTCCTGATCTGTAGCGTGTTCTATCAGGCGGGCATCCAGGTGGTCATTACCCTGGCCGCCGTCTATGCCACCCAGGCGATGGACTTCAACACCCAGCAGACCTTGTTGCTGGTTTTCGTGGTCAACATTGCGGCGGCGCTGGGCGCTTTCGTGTTCGGCCATGTGCAGGACCGCATCGGCCATATCCGCGCCATCGCCCTGATTCTGGTCGGCTGGATCGTGACCATCGCCCTGGCCTGGGCGGCGCCGGCATCATCGGAAGGGGCCGGATTGTTCTGGGCGGCGGCGGCGCTCGCCGGCCTTTGCCTGGGCGGCGCGCAATCCGCCGGGCGCGCGCTGGTTGGGGTGCTGGCGCCGCCTTCACGCCTGGCGGAGTTCTACGGCTTCTGGGGCCTGGCGGTGAAACTCGCGTCCATCGCCGGGCCGCTCAGCTACGGCCTCACCACCTGGCTGACCGGCGGCGACCACCGCCGCGCGCTGCTGCTGACCGGGGTTTACTTCGTCATCGGCCTGGCGCTGCTTGCCGGCGTGCGGGTCGGGCGTGGCCGCCGCGCCGCGCTGCGTGATCGGCATCGCGGTGGTGAAACAACGTCGTGTCTACCCGGTTGATTTATTAACCTGTAAGCACCGTAGGAGGGCCCGCTTGCGGCCCGAATCATTTGCTGTGGTTGTTTCGGGCCGCAAGCGGACCCTCCTACGGGATTATTCGGGCCGCAAGCGGACCCTCCTACGGGATTATTCGGGCCGCAAGCGGACCCTCCTACGGGATTATTCGGGCCGCAAGCGGGCCCTCCTACGGGATTATTCGGGCCGCAAGCGGGCCCTCCTACGGGATTATTCGGGCCGCAAGCGGACCCTCCTACGGGGTGTTTCAAATTCCGAGGGCGGCGCGGATACCATGCCGCTTAGCCAAAGTCGTTCAATCGAACTCGTAGCGCACCCCCAGGGTCACCGCATTCGAGCCGCCGTGGCTGCCGAACAGGCCATAGGCGGTGGAACGGTGATGCATGCGCAACGAAGCCTGCCAGTCGCTCTTTGGCGGGCCCATGGTCAGTTCGAGATGCCAGTAGGTCAGCAATTTCTCGCTGCCGCTGTTGATGATGGTCGCCTCGGCGCGCGGCACCGACGACGCGTAGGACACGCCCAGGCCGATGGCGGCGCTGCTGTTCAGTTTGTCGCTCCAGAACAGATCGTGCCAGCGCACGGCGCCGAGCAGGTTGTATTCCAGGTTGTCCTGAATGCCGGAGTGCTTGGCGATCTGGCCCTCCACCTCATAGGAGCGGCCGCCATCCGCCGAGCGGGACAGGGTTTTTGCCAGGGCGGCGACCACCAGATCCGAATCGATGTAGTTCGTGCCGGGGCCGAACGATTCATGCCAGTCGCCATCGGTGAGGCGGCCGCCATAGACGGTCAGCGCGTAGTCTTTGGCCCCGGCCTTGCTGGTTTTAGCCTCGGCGAGACTGGGGGGCGCGGCAAGTCCGGCACAGCAGGCCAGAATGCCCGCGATCAGATTGGGCCGCGCTACCGTCTTTTGACTTGCATGCATCTCGCTCTCCTTGTGTCTGTCGGGAATCAGGTGTTCAACCTACTTGTATCGGGGTTATTGTGGAGCGCGACGGCCGCGCGCTGCTATGTTGCTATGTAATTCGCTCCGCGCGAAGCTATTTCTTTGAATTCGATTTCAGCGTTTGCCGACGCGCAAAGCGCTTTGGCCGGGCGCGGCAATTACCGTACATTGACCGGCAGGAGGACGTCTCATGTCTCGATCCCTGGCTCGCGCCCTGTGCTTGCGCGGCGTGTTGTTCGTCTGCCTTTGGTGGATATTGACCGGCCGCGCCGACGCCTGGGGGATGGGTCTGGTCGCTGTCGTCCCGGCCCTGACGGCCAGCCTGATCCTGCTGCCGCCGAGCGACAAACGCCTGGCCTGGCGTGGCCTGGCGGGCTACCTCGGGTTCTTTCTCGCGCAATCCACGCGCGGCGGTGTCCTGGTCGCCATCATGGCGTTGCGACCACGGCCGGATCTGTGCCCCGGCGTGCTGGAAATCACGCTCCGCCTGCCGGATGGTGCCGCGCGGGTGGTGCTGGCGAATACCTTGAACCTGCTGCCCGGCACCTTGAGCGTGGGCCTGGAGGGGGCGCATCTACGCCTGCATGTGCTGGACACGCGCCGCGACATGCTGGCCGAGGTGCGCGTCGCCGAGCGGCATGTGGCGCGGATGTTCGGCCTGCGCCTGGCGGTATAGGCCGCCTTGCAATGGGATACTTAAATAGCAAGGAAGCGTAGGTTGGGCAAAGCGCAGCGTGCCCAACATGGCGACGGGTTGTTGGGCACGCTGCGCTTTGCCCAACCTACGACGACTGAACCGTAAAACGGGATGCGCTCGATGCTGACCAGTCTGTTGACCACGTTGCTGCTGGCCTATGGCGGCTTTGCCGCGCTGCTGTTTCTGTTTCAGGACAAGTTGGCCTATTACCCCGAGATCGGCCGCGAGATACACAGCACGCCGCGCGAACACGGCATGGATTACGAAGCATTGACCCTGGATACCGCCGATGGCGAACGCCTGGACGCCTGGTTCGTGCCGGCGCTCGGCGTGCGGGCCAAAACGCATGGCGTCGTGCTCTTCCTGCATGGCAACGCCGGCAACATTTCTCAGCGCATGGACAGCATCGCGATGTTCCATCGCCTCGGCTATGGCGTGCTGATCTTCGATTACCGTGGTTATGGCCGCAGCAGCGGCAAGCCTTCGGAGACGGGGTTGCACCGTGACGCCGAGGCCGCCTGGGCGCATCTGACCCAACAACGCGGCATTCCGCCCGAACGCATCGTCCTGTTCGGCGAATCCCTGGGCGGCGCTGTCGCGGCCTGGCTGGCGGCGGGACGGGGTGCGCAGGAGCGGCCGGGCGCGCTGGTGTTGTCCTCGGTGTTTACCTCGGTGCCCGATCTCGCCGCCGATCTCTATCCCTGGCTGCCGGTGCGCTGGCTGGCGCGCATGCGTTACGACACCGCCGCCGCGCTGGCGCAAATCCGCGGCCCGGTTCTGGTCGCGCACAGTCCGGAGGACGAGATCGTGCCGTTCCGCCATGGGCAAAAGCTGTTTCAGGTGGCACCCGAGCCCAAGGTCTTTCTGCAACTGGTGGGCGGCCACAACGACGGTTTCATTTTCATGCGCCCGGAATGGGTCGCGGTGCTGGGCGGATTTTTGCGTGAGCACGTCGAGCGGTGATGACGATGGATATGTCCATGCCCAATCTAACGCTCACCCTGTTCCAGCTCGCCAACGAAACCCGTGCTTGTGGGAGCGGGCTTGCCCGCGATTACAACGGTCGCATCGCGAGCAATCTCGCTCCCACGAACCAGTGCTTCCTTGGAAACACCTTCTCTCGCTCAGACTCATACCACGTTAGAAAAGGCTCCAGACTCACCGGTCACTCGCAGATCGTCGCGAGCTTCGCGAGCACTTCATCGAGGATGGCCTGTGGCAGTGTGTCCACCTTGCGGCCGTTACGAGCGGCTATGTCCAGCACACGCGGCTGGTCGCAACGGACAACGCCCGTGGTCTTGATGCCTTCGATCGATACGGAAAATCCGATACGGCGGGCGAATTCCCCGCCGTTGGTGATCGGCAGGACGACCGGCAGTTTGGTCGCGGCGTTGAATTCGGCGGGTGACACGATCAGGACGGGCCGATGCCCGCGCTGCTCGCGCCCTTCCGTGGGATCGAGCGACACCAGATAAATATCACCCCGATTCATATCAACTCACCGCCTACGGCTGGCGAATCGACCCATTCTCTCTCTTCGAGCGGTAGCGGCTGAGAATAGTCGGATGCCGCCAGCAACTCAGCCAGTGTGTAGCGCGGACGCGGCGACGGCTCGACCACCAGGCGGCCACCGTCAACAGCAACGCCCACCGTAGCGCCAGCTTTCAGGTGCAGCAGATCGAGAATCGCGGGCGGCACCGCCAGCATGACGGACCCTCCGACCTTGCGGAGGTTGGTTGTGTGCATATCGTGCTCCTTTTGATGGGTTATACGTAGATATAATATTACAAGCGTCTCCTTGCAAGCCTTGGCGGAGTGAAATGGGTCGGACACGAATATTTAATCTGGAAACCTCAGTTGAACGCGCCCGAAAACCGTGCAATCGGGCGCGTAGCGGTCGCACCCAGAGGGTGAACGTCGTCGAAGGCGCTGAGTGTAGAGAATCCGCAGTTTCTCAGGGGTTGTGAAGCGGTCAACTGAGGTTTCCAGATTTAATCTGTCGGCGCCGAGACCGAAATGGAAGCCCTTCACTCGGGATCGCTGGCGTGGCGAACGTGCGCGATTCGAGCGTATACGCTACCCTCATCCGCATCATGTATCGGCCTCAACCTGCAAGGGAGTGCCGTGGATAAACTGAACCTGCTGCTCGCCGTCTTCCTGCTCGCCAACCTGTTGCTGGCGCTGTGGCGGGTGACGCGCGGTCCGACGCCCGCCGACCGGCTGCTGGCGGCGCTGTTGTTCGGCACCACCGGGGTGGCGCTGTTGCTGCTGCTGGCGCACGCGGGTGGCGGGATGGGCCTGGTCGCGGGTTTGGTAGACGTGGCGCTGGTGTTCGCGCTGCTCGCCGCCATCACCGGCACGGCCTTCGCCTTGCGCGCCTGGCGGCGGGAGGGGGAGGACGATGAGCGCTCTTGACTGGCTGAGCGCCGTATTCCTGTTGGCCGGCGCGCTGTTCTTTCTGGCCGGAACGATGGGCTTGCTGCGCTTTCCCGATGTTTATACCCGGCTGCACGCCCTGGCCAAGGTGGACAACCTGGGCCTCGGCTGCACCGTGCTCGGGCTGATGTTGCAGTCAGCCAGCGTGGCGGCGGCTTTGAAACTGGTCCTGATCTGGCTGCTGGCCCTGGTCGCCAGCGCCAGCGTCAGTTTCCTGGTCGCGCGCGGGGCCTGGCGGCGCGGCATCGCGCCGTGGCGGGCGGACGGGCATGACGCGGGCGGCGCCCCGAATAATGAAACCCGTGGGAGCGGGCTTGCCCGCGATGCGACCGTTGCACTCGCGGGCAAGCCCGCTCCCACGAACCAGGCCGCGGCTCCACTCAAAGGGCGCGAACCATGAGCCTGGCCTTCGATCTGCTGCTGATTGCCGCGCTGCTGTGGAGCGCGGGGCGGGCGCTGACCACCCCGGATCTGTTCCGCGCCGTGGTGTTGTTCATCGTCTTCGGCCTGCTCATGGCGCTGGCCTGGGCGCGGCTCGGCGCGCCCGACATCGCGCTGGCCGAGGCGGCCATCGGGGCGGGGCTGACCGGCGCCTTGCTGCTGGACGCGCTGGGACATCTGCGCAGTTCGATAAGGCAGAAAAGCGGCCTTATCGCGCCTTCCGCCGCACATAGGTCGGAAGGTACCGGCAACAACACGCCGACCTATTTTCTGAATGGCCTGGTCATCGCGCTGTCCACCGTACTGGGGTTGGCTCTGGTTTGGGCGCTGCTGGAATTGCCGGAGCCCGCCGTGCGCCTGCCTGAACTTGTGGCGGCGGAGATGGCTGCCAGTGGCGTGGCGCATCCGGTGACGGCGGTGCTGCTCAATTTCCGAGGCTACGACACCCTGCTGGAAGTGGCGGTGCTGTGGCTGGCCCTGCTGGGCGTGCTGACCGTGGCGCGCGCGCGGATGCCGGGGCCGCCGCGTCTCACGCGTTCCAGCCTGAAAGTGCCGCGCCTGCTGGCGCGGGTGCTGGCGCCTTTGACGTTGCTGGTGGCGGGCTATCTGCTGTGGGCCGGCGCGCATCAGCCGGGCGGCGCCTTCCAGGCCGGGGCGGTGCTGGCGGCGGCGGCGGTATTGCTGAATCTGGCGGGATTGCTGCCCGGTGGAGCGACGCCGCAATGGGTGCTGCGCGTCGGGCTGGGTTTCGGCCTGCTGGTCTTTCTCGCGGTGGCGGCGGCGGTGATGGGGCAAGGCACCCTGTTGCAATACCCGCCCGCCTGGGCCGGGGCGCTGATCATGCTGATCGAGACGGGGCTGACCCTGTCCATCGGCCTGACCCTGGCCGGGTTGTATCTGGCCCTGTCCGGCGCTACCCGCAAATGAGCGCCCGCCCGCGCCATGACTTGGCGGGACTCACCTTCCAGAGCCGTAGGTTGGGCAAAGCGAAGCGTGCCCAACATGGCAACGGTTGCTGTTGGGCACGCTTCGCTTTGCCCAACCTACGGTTTGCCCTGTCCGGCGCGGGACGCAAATGAGCGCCGGCCTGCTCTATGCCCTGGCCGGCGCGGCGTTGTTCGCCCTTGGCGTGGCGGGGTTGATCCTGCGCGCACATCCGTTGCGCAAGATCCTGGCTTTCAACGTCATGGGCAGCGGCGCTTTCCTGGTGCTGGTAGGTCTGGGACAGCGCGACGGCACGGCCGACCCGGTGCCGCAGGCCATGGTGCTCACCGGCATCGTCGTCGCCATCGCCGCCACCGCTTTGGCGCTGGCCCTGGCGCGGCGCCTGCTGGAACACGGGAATGAGCGGGAGGAGACGGATGCTTGATCCGTTGCCCTGGCTGATTCTGCTGCCCTTGCTCTGGGCAACCCTGGCCTTCGTGCGTGGGCCGGGGCGCGGTGGTCGACTGGCCATGGCGGGGCTGCTGCTGCAACTGGCGCTGGCGGGCGGATTGGCCGGGCAGGTAGCGGGCGAGGGCGCGCGGGTCTACGCCGTCGGCGGCTGGGGCGCGCCGCTGGGCATCGACCTCGCGGTCGACGGACTCAGCGCGGTGATGCTGTTGCTTGCACAGGCGGTGGCCCTGCCGCTGGCCGTCTATGCGCGCGCCTACTACGCGGCGCACGACGACGGCGCGCGCTACTTCTGGCCGCTCACCGGCACGCTGCTGGCGGCGATGAACGCGCTGTTCCTGGCCGCCGATGTGTTCAATCTCTACGTCACCCTGGAACTGCTTGGTCTGGCGGCGGTAGGGCTGGTGGCGTCGTCCGGTGGCGCCGGGCCGGTGACCGCGGCGCTGCGCTATCTGTTGGCGACGCTGCTGGGCTCCGGCGCCTACCTGTTCGGCGTGGCGCTGCTCTATGGCGCCTACGGCAGCGTTTCCCTGACGGAATTGGCACCCTTGCTCGGCGCCGATGCGCCACTGGCGGTGTTCCTGGCGGCGGCGCTGATGTTGCTGGGGCTGATGCTCAAGACCGCTTTGTTCCCCTTCCATTTCTGGCTGCCGCCGGCCCACGGTGGCGCACCGGCGCCGGTGTCGGCGTTGCTCTCGGCCCTGGTGGTCAAGGCCTCGTTCTATCTCATCCTGCGTCTCTGGCTGGACCTGTTCGCGCCGTTGACGAGCGTGGCGGCGGCGCAGTTTCTCGGGCTGCTGGGGGCGGCGGCCATCCTCTGGGGTTCCCTCATGGCGCTGGCGCAAACACGCCTGAAGATGCTGGTGGCCTATTCCACGGTGGCCCAGATCGGCTACCTGTTTCTGCTGTTTCCGCTGGCCACCCACACCGGCGCGCTGGCGGCCAGCGGCGCCCTCCAGGGCGGGGTGATGCAGGCGCTGTCGCACGGTCTGGCCAAGGCGGCCATGTTCACCGCCGCCGGCACGGTGATCCTGTCCCTGGGCCGCGATGACATTGCCCGGCTGGGCGGTGTGTCCAGCCGCCTGCCGCTGACCCTGTTCACTTTTGCCCTGGCCGGCGTGACGCTGCTGGGCCTGCCACCCTCGGGCGGCTTCACCGCCAAGTGGTTGCTGATGAGCAGCGCCCTGCACAGCGGCCAGTGGGGCTGGGTGGCGGTGATGATCCTGGGCGGCCTGCTCGCTACGGCCTATGTGTTCAAGGTGTTGCGTCAGGCCTTCCTGCCGGTGGAGGCGGGCACGAAATTCAAGCCCGTGCCCAGGATGCTGGAGTGGCCGGCGTTTCTTCTCGCCCTGGCCAGCCTGCTGCTGGGGCTGCGCGCCGGCGAGGTGCTGAGCTTGCTGGGGGCGGGATGAGCCGAATGACCGTAGGAGGCACGCTTGCGGGCCGAACCGCCACGTCCACGCGGGTCATTCGGCCCGCAAGCGGAGCCTCCTACGGTGTATTTCATTTTCCGAGGACGGCGTATACGCCATGACCTTCAACGAAACCCTGCCGCTGCTGGTGCTGGCCAGTTCGCTCATACCCGGTCTGATCATCTTCACCCTGCCGGAGGATCGGCATGGGCTGCGCGGCGCCTTCAACCTGGGCGGCGCGGTGCTGAAACTGCTGTTTATCGCCGTCATGCTCTGGGGCGTGCTCGGTGGCGAAAGTTATGAGTTCCGCCTCGGCGTGTTGCCCGGCCTCGACCTGGTGTTCAGGGCCGATGCCCTGGCCCTGCTGTTCGTCACCCTGTCGGCGGTGCTGTGGCTGCTCACCACGACCTATGCCATCGGCTATCTGGAAGGCTCGCCGCATCGCAGCCGCTTCTTCGGTTTTTTCAGCCTTTGCGTCACCGCCACCGTCGGCGTGGCGATGGCGGGCAATCTGTTCACCTTCTTCGTGTTCTATGAACTCCTGACGCTGTCCACCTATCCTCTGGTGGTGCATCGCGGCACGCCGGCGGCCTTGCGCGCAGGCGGCGTTTATCTCGCCTATACCCTCACCGGCGGCGCCGTGCTGCTGGCCGGGGTGGTGTGGTTGTACGGCCTGCTGGGCCAGGTGGAATTCACCCAGGGCGGTGTGGCGTCCGCGCTGGGACCTGAATATGCCGGCCAGTTGCAGCTCATCTTTATCCTGCTGATTGCCGGCATGGGCGTGAAGGCCGCCCTGGTGCCCCTGCACGGCTGGCTGCCGCGGGCCATGGTGGCGCCGGCGCCGGTGTCCGCCCTGTTGCATGCGGTGGCGGTAGTGAAGGCGGGGGCGTTCGGTATCGTGCGCGTGGTCTATGAGGTCTTCGGCGTCGAGTTCGCCCAATCGCTGTCCCTGTTGGCGCCGCTGGCCGTGGTGGCCGCGATCACCATCCTCTGGGGCTCGCTGCGGGCGCTGTATCAGGACGACCTGAAGCGGCGCCTGGCCTATTCCACCATCAGCCAGGTGTCCTACATCGTGCTCGGGGTGGCCATGTTCGGGCCGGTGGGGACCATCGGCGGCATCGTCCATCTGGTGCATCAGGGCATCATGAAGATCACCCTGTTCTTCTGCGCCGGCAATTACGCCGAGACGCTGGGCATTCACAAGATCGGTGACATGGATGGTGTCGGCCGCCGCATGCCCTGGACCACGGTGGCGTTCAGTATCGCCGCTTTCGGCATGATCGGCCTGCCGCCGCTGGCCGGTTTCGTCAGCAAATGGTATTTGGGCCTCGGCGCCCTGGAAGCGGGCATGCCCTGGGCGCTGGCGGTGCTGGTGGCTTCCAGCCTGCTCAATGCCGCCTATTTTCTGCCCATGCTCTACCGGGCCTGGTTCAAGCCCCGGATCGGAGCCTGGCCGGAGGAACACATTCCCGTCACGAAAGGCCGCGAAACCTCCCGGCTGTTGCTCTATCCCCCCTTGATCACGGCCGCCGCCACCTTGCTGGCGGGTTTGCTCGCCGCCAGTTTTCTCTCGCCGCTGGATTGGGCCAAGCTGGTCGCCGCGCGTGAGTATCCGCACTGGGTACCGTGATGCTGTTGGTCTTGTTGCTGCCCTTGTTGCTCGCCGCGTTGACGCTCCACCCGCCGAGCCGCCGCGTCGGCCTGGCGCTGGCGCCCTGGGCGGCGCTGCCGGCGCTGCTGTTGGCGCTGGCCACGCCGGCCGGCCTCCCGCTCGAATTGTCCTGGCTGTTGCTGGGCAGCCGCTTCGGTCTGGATGAGACCGGCCGGCTGTTTCTGTTTTTTTCCGCCGCGCTGTGGCTGGCGGCGGGGCACTACGCCCGCGCCTATCTGGCGAGCGATCCGCGCCGGCATGTGCTCACCGCCTTCTTTCTCGTCACCCTGGCCGGCAATCTGGGAGTCTGCCTGGCGCTGGACGCGGCCACTTTCTATCTCGCCTTCGCCGTGATGACCTTCGCCGCCTATGGCCTGGTGGTGCATACTGGCGGCGCCGAGGCGCTGCGCGCGGGGCGGGTCTACCTCGTCATGGCGGTGTTGGGCGAGGGATCGCTTCTCGCCGGCCTGCTGCTACTGGTGGACGCCGCGGGTACGCATCTGCTGCCGGAGATGACTCATCTGGCGTCGCTCGACCCGCCGACGTCGGCCTATGTCCTGTTGTTTCTCGGTTTCGGCGTCAAGGCCGGCGTGCCGCTGCTGCATATGTGGCTGCCGCTTGCCCACCCGGTGGCGCCGACCCCCGCCAGCGCGGTGCTTTCCGGCGTCATGATCAAGGCGGGCCTGCTCGGCTGGCTGCGTTTCCTGCCCCTGGGCGAGACGACCCTGCCCGGCTTGGGCGCGACGATGCTGGGTCTCGGCCTCGGCGCCGCTTTTTTCGGCGTGGTCGTGGGTCTGGCGCAACGCGACGCCAAGACGGTCCTGGCCTATTCCAGCATCAGCCAGATGGGCTTCATGACTCTTGCCGTGGGCGCCGGCCTGCTGGCGCCGCTGGCATGGCTGCCGCTGTTGTCGGTGGTCGGTTTCTATGCCCTGCACCACGCGCTCGCCAAAGGCGCCCTGTTCCTGGGGTTGGGGGTGGCGCAACGGCGGGGTTTCACGCTCGGCGTTCGGCTTGGGCTGGTCCTGCCCGCCCTGGCCCTGGCCGGGGCGCCGTTCACCAGCGGCGCGCTCGCCAAGGTGGCCTTGAGCGCCGCCCTGGCCACTTTGCCCGCGCCCTGGCCGATGTGGCTGGCTGGGGCCATGGGCTTGGCCGCGGCCGGCACCGCCCTGCTCATGTTGCATTTTCTCGACCTGGCGCGGCGCCAGCGGGGACGGGGAGACAGCGCCGGATTGCTGCCGCCCTGGTTCGCGTTGCTGGCTTTGCTTGCCGCCGTTACCCTGGCCTGGATCGGTGTGGCCGTGGTCAAAATGACGGTGCTGTCCTGGCCGGGTTTTTGGTCATCGACCTGGCCGCTGCTGCTTGCCGCCGCTGTTTTCACTGGGTGGCGCGGCTGGCGTCGCCTGAGTATCCCGGCCGGGGATGTGCTGCCGTGGCTGGAACGGCTGGTGGCGGGGTCGTGGCGCATCGCCACGGTGAACCGTTTGCCGATGATCGCTGTCCGCGACATCGCCCCGGTGTTGCGTGTCCGAAGCCGCCTTCTAGCAGCCTGTCGGACTTTGTTCGTCGATAGCGAAAATCGGCCCCAGCGAGGCCAGTTTTTGCCGGATTCGCAGCCGCATAGCCCAGCTATGGGGCAAGAAGCCGGTGAAAAATGGGTCGCTGCGGTCGATTTGCAGCCGACGATTACAAAGTCCGACAGGCTGCTAGAGACACGTTTGCGCGCCTGGCCGCTGGCCGGGGGGCTTTGGCTGCTTCTGCTCGCGGTTTTTTTCGCGGCGCTGTGGCTGGGCTAGCAGCCTGTCGGACTTTGGATCGTCGGCTGCGAAACGACCGCGCCGGCCCGGTTTTCGCCGGCTTCTTGGGAAATAGTCCCGGCTATTCCCCGGCGAAGCCGTCAACAACCGACCTCGGCGGGGCCGTTTCTCGCTATCGACGCCCAAAGTCCGACAGGCTGCTAGTGGATTATGAAAGCCTGCTCGGCCCCACCCGCGACAACGACACCCGCACCGCGCTGCCGGAGGAACTGCCCCGGCCCGATGCGCTGCGATTCGACGAGGTGGTGGCCTCAGATCGCAACCTGTGGTGTTATTCCCCCACCCGCCACATCTACCACGCCCTGAAGCTCCTGGCCGACGGCGCGGCGGTGGAACGGGCGGTGAAGCATCTGGTGGACAGCACCGACTTCTGGAATCCGCGTACCACCCGGCTGGCGGTAATTTTGGGTTACTTGCAGGAAATGACCGCGCACATGCCGCACTGGGTAGCGTATCAAGATGCCCTGGCGCAATTGGCCATCGGCGTTGAGCACCATCGTGACCAAGAGGAGATCGACATGACGCAATTGACACTGGACATGCCGGATGAGGTTTTTGCCACTTTGCATAAAGACCCCAAAGAATTTGCCTGCGAGATGCGCACCGCAGCAGCGGTGAAATGGTACGAATTGGAGTTGATCTCTCAAGGTCGGGCGGCAGAGATCGCCGGTTTGACCCGCGCGGAATTCATCACGGCGCTAGGGCAATACAAGGTCAGCCCGTTTCAATACACCGCCGAAGAGGTTCTGGAGGATTTGGCAAATGCGGATTGAGCGGGTGGTCATCAACGCCTCGCCATTGATCACGCTGTTTCGTGCGGGCCTGCATCCGCTGCTGCCTCAACTCTTTCCTGATCTGGTAGTGCCCGAGGCCGTCTGGGCGGAGGTGGTTAACCGCACTTACAACGATCCGGCAACACGAGGCTTGCCGGAGGCCGCCTGGGCAATAAATCGGCCTGCCGCCATCAGCCCGGATGTCGCTGTGTGGGGTCTTGGCGCGGGGGAGACGGCCGTGCTTTCGTTTGCCCAGCAGAACCGCAATTACACAGCCATCGTGGATGATCGTCAGGCTCGCCGCTGCGCCCGCGTTTTGAACATTGCCCTCATGGGCACGGCGGCTGTCGTGGTGTTGGCCAGGCGACGCGGCTTGATCGACTCGACCGAGGATATCTTGAGGCGCCTGCAAGGCGCTGGACTGTGGTTGTCCGAGGCGTTGATCGCGAAGCTTGCCGCCGCCGACACGGCGGCGTAAACGTGGTCACTTCAGCCTTCTTTCAGATGTCCGTATCGTAGTAATCAACTCGACCTGGGCCTATAACCGGTTCTGTTCTGCTATTGTCTCAGTCACCTGAAAATCAGCACCACCACCCGACGCAACCCGAGACGGTTTTCCTGGCCCTGAGACCACGACGGCCATCACCACGGAAAGGCAGATCGGAGGCAAGGAGCTGACACAGAGGCGGATTCGGCATCCCACCATAGCGGCAGACGATTCGCAACGAATGAGTAGAATTGCACCCAAGCCCGTATATTTCGGGGGTAACTTTTGGGGTAATTCAGAACTCATGAAATCGCACATCAAGTATTGGCGCGGCTTAACAGCCGTTTTTTGAGCCCCCCCCCTCCCTATCATGCGCACCAATCCCGTTATCGGCTTCCGCATGGCCTTCCTCTTCGACATCCTCCGCCGCGCTGCCCTCGATTTGATGCGGCCGCGAGTCGTGGCCATCATGTTCCTGCCGATGCTGCTGGCGCTGCTGGTTTGGGGCGGCCTGTTCTGGGGCTTCGGCACGGCCTGGGTAGCGGGGCTGGAGGGGGTGTTCAACGACTCGCCGCTGCCGGGCTGGCTGGGGCCGACCATCGCCGGCTGGGTGATCGGCATGGGCGTCTATTCGGTCTTGATCCTGATGCTGCTGCCGGCGATCTATCTCACCGCCCTGTTCATCACTTCGCTGGTATTCATGCCCATCCTGCTCTCGGTGGTGGCGCATCGCCATTACCCAGCTCTGGGCCGCCAGTATGGCGGCAGCAATCTCGGCAGCCTGGGCAACGGCCTTTATGCCCTGACCATCTATATCGTGGTCTGGCTGGTTACCCTGCCGTTCTGGCTGTTGGGGCCGTTCGGCGCCGGCATCGCGCTGCTGCTCAACGCCTGGCTGAACCAGCGTCTGTTCCTCTACGACGCACTGGCGGAACACGCCTCGAAAACGGAACTGGCAACTTTGCGCGCGGAAGGCGGCTGGCCGCTGTATGGCCTGGCGGCATTTCTCGGCCTGCTGCATCTGGTGCCGGTAATCAACTTATTCGCGCCGATCTACATGGGCCTGGCGTTTACCCACTACGCCCTGGGACAACTGGAACGTCTGAGACAGGAGGCAAGCGCATGATCCTAGAAACCTCAGTTGACCGCTCCTCAACCCCTGAGAACCCGCTGGTTCTCCGCGTTCAGTGCCTTCGATCGCGTTCACCCTCTGGGTGCGACCGCTACGCGCCCGATTGCACGGTTTTCGGGCCGGCTGGCTGCGTTGCTCCTCCTTGCGGGCCCCGGCCCGCTGCGTCGTCGCGCCTTCCCAGCCGGCCCGAAAACCGCACACTCGGGCGCGCTCAACTGAGGTTTCTAGGATGATTTTCGGCATCGGCACGGACATCGCGGGCATCAAGCGCATGAGCGAAGTGCACGCGCGTTACGGCGGCAAACTGGCGCAACGCATGTTGTCCCCGGAGGAGTGGGGCGAATACGCGGAAGCGCGCGACAAGGACGTGTTCCTGAGCAAACGCTTCGCCGCCAAGGAAGCCTTTTCCAAGGCCGTGGGCACCGGCATGCGGGCGCCAGTGATGTTGACCGCGATCAGCGTGACGCATGACGCGCTCGGCCGCCCCAGCCTTGCCTTCTCCCCCGAGTTGGCCGCCTGGATGCGCGCCCAGGGCATGGGCCGGGTCCATCTGTCGATTTCCGACGAACGCGAATATGTGGTCGCCTACGTGGTGGTGGAGAACAAATGATCCTGACCAGCCATCTCCCTCTTGGCCCGGTGATGGCCGATGTCGCCGGTTTCGCGCTCAGCGATGAGGAACGCCGGCGCCTGCTGCACCCATTGATCGGCGGCATCATCCTGTTCAAGCGCAACTACGAAAGCCCGGAACAACTGGCCGCGCTGTGCCGCGAGATCCATGCCCTGCGCAGCCCCCACCTGTTGATCGGCGTCGACCACGAAGGCGGCCGGGTACAGCGTTTCCGCGCCGGCTTCACCCCCATTCCCGCCATGCGCGCCATCGGCGACGTCTGGGATGCGCACCCGCAACGCGCCCGTCGCCTGGCGCGTGATGCCGGCTATGTGCTGGGCGCGGAACTGCGCTCGCTGGGGATCGATTTCAGCTTCGCGCCGGTGCTCGACCTCGATTACCGCAACAGCGGCGTCATCGGCGACCGCGCCTTCCACCGCGATCCGCGCGCGGTGGCGGATCTGGCGCACGCGCTCAGCCTGGGCCTGAACGAAGCCGGCATGAGCGCGGTGGGCAAGCATTTTCCCGGCCACGGTTTCGTCGCGGCGGATTCGCATCTGGCGGTGCCGGTGGACGAACGCGGCCTGACCGACCTGGAATTCAGCGACCTCCAGCCGTTCCGCCACATGATCGACCTGGGGCTGGCCGGCATCATGCCCGCCCATGTCATCTACCCGCATATCGACCCGAATCCGGCCGGCTTTTCGCGCCGCTGGCTGACGGAAATCCTGCGTGGCCAATACGGCTTCGAGGGCGTGATCTTCAGCGACGATCTGACCATGGAAGGCGCCAGCGTCGCTGGCGGCATCACCCAGCGCGCCGAGGCGGCCCTGCACGCCGGCTGCGACATGGTGCTGGTATGCAATCGCCCCGATCTCGCCGACGAACTGCTGCGCCGCCTGAAATGGTCGATGCCGCCCACCTCCCTGGTGCGACTGGCGCGCATGCACGGCCGCCCGCACCCGCCCGGCCGCACCGTCCTGCAGATGAGCCCACGCTTCGCCGAGGCGGTACGCAGCCTCGGCGGCCTCGGCGAGACCGACGCGGAACTGGCCCTGAGCGACCCCTGCAATACGTGTGGGAATCGGGGCTGATGGCTTTATCCGTTGATCGCGGCACCACCCATGTGGAGCATCACGTCGGCCATGACCACGGGGGTCAGGCACTGTTCAAGGCCTTGTTCTTCACCCTGGGCTTCGCCATCGTGGAAGTCATCGCCGGCTACTGGTCCGGTTCCCTGGCCTTGTTGTCGGACGCCGGCCACATGGTCACCGATTCCACCGCCCTCGGACTGGCCGCGCTGGCCGCCCTGCTGGCGCGACGGCCGCCGTCGAAAAGCCATACCTATGGCCTGGTGCGCCTGGAAATTCTCGCCGCCCTGGTCAACAGCCTGGCGATGCTGGCCTTGATCACATTCATCACCATCGAGGCCATCGAGCGCCTAAACCACCCGCAACCGGTGATGGGCGGCGCGGTCATGCTGGTGGCTTTCATCGGTCTGCTGGTCAACCTGGCCGTGGCTTGGCTGCTGCATCAGGGCGGCGACAGCCTCAACACCCGCGCCGCCCTGATGCACGTCATGGGCGATCTGCTCGGCTCGGTGGCGGCCCTCATCGCGGGCACGGTGATCTGGTTCACCGGCTACACCCCCATCGACCCCATCCTCTCCCTGGTGGTCTGTGCGCTGATTCTGTTCTCCGCCTGGAATCTGCTGCGGGAAAGCCTGCATGTACTGATGGAAGGCGTGCCGGCGCACATCAACCTGGACAACGTCGCCCACGACATGGCCGCCATTCCCGGCGTGCTACGGGTGCACGACCTGCACATCTGGACCCTGTCTTCCGGCCAGATCGGCCTCACCGCGCACCTGGAACTGGACAGTTTCGAAGACTGGGATCGCATCCTCCAGGCCAGTCGCACCAGTCTCAGCCAACGCCATGGCATCCGCCACGTCACGCTGCAAGCGGAACTGAAAAACATACCTCCCAAGGAACCCACATGAAACGCCGCCGCCGTTACGCCCGTCCCCGCCTCTCCCGCGACGCCGAACGCCTGGCCTGGCTGGCGCAGGCTTTGGCCGACTCCGGCAGCCGCCTGGAAGACACCTGGCTGGAATCAGAGATGACGACGCTGATCGAAAAGCTGCTGCGCGGCGATGACGAGGATGCCCTCAACCAGGCGCTCGACCGCCTGCACGACACCAACTCGCGCGCTTACGACGATCTCGCCGACCTGATCGAGGCCGCTTGCGAAATCAACCGGGAAAACGACACCTGGCGGATGATCCTGGCGATGCCGGTGTTGGCCTGGTCGCGCTACACCATTCCCACGCGGACGCTGCCGCAAGCCACCCTGGACGGCCTGCGCGCGCAGCTTTCCGGGCACATCCTGGCCGCCGACGCGAAAGTGCATCTCGCCAACTACCTGTTCAGCCCGGATCAACTGCCGCAAGGTTATTGCGATACCCGCGCCTTTGCCGACGCGCTCTTCGCCAGCGCTGGCGCCGGCCAGGACCTGATCATTGAGGGTGACAGCCTGCCGGAGTCGCAAACCTTCGTCTCCGATGTGCGCTACCTCCTCGCCGTGGTCCAGGTGCCCGCCAATCACCCGGTATTTCGCTGGAACGAAGCGGATGGCGACCGTGACGGCGCGCTGGAAGCCTGGCGCGCGCAGGCCGGCGCCAACCTGCAACCGCTACTGACCGGGTGCGCCCACGAACTGCTGTTGCCCGACGCCTATTTCTCCGCCTGGCGCCGCGCCGACCGGGAAACCCGCCCGTTCGCCCTGCGCGCCGCCGTGGAATATCTAAAATCGTTGTTCAACGTTCCCGCCAGCCGCTTGCGCGCCGTCGCCGCGCCCTACTACGACCGCTGGCTGGAAGAATGGCGCATCGGCTTCACCGGCATCGACTCCGACGACGTGGTGCACGGCGTCACCTGGCCACTGCTCGGCGGCGAGGACGAATCCGCCGACCTGTCCGCCAGCATCGAAACCCTGCTCAAGGAAACCGGACTCGGTGAAGTTCGCATGCTGGATACGCGCATGCCGCTGGAATACTGCGACGACTGCGGCGCCCCCCTGTTTCCCAACCCCGAGGGCGAAAGCGTGCACGCCCAACTGCCGGAAGAAATGCAGGGCACGCCGACGCATCTGCACTGATAGGGGCAAGGGGCAAGGTTCAAGGAAAACCAACCGCGTCCTTGCCCCTTGCCCCTTGCCCCTTGCCCCTTGCCCCTTGCCCCTTGCCCCTTGCCCCTTGCCCCTTGCCCCTTGAACCTTGCCCCTTGCCCCTTGAACCTGCCTTCCTGCACCGCCTGCCCCCGCCTTGCCGCCTTCCTGGCTGAATCGCGCACCCGTTATCCGGGATATTTCTGCAAACCCGTGCCGGCCTTTGGTGACGCGCGTCCCCGCCTGCTCATCGTCGGCCTCGCCCCCGGCCTGCATGGCGCCAACCGCAGCGGGCGGCCGTTCACCGGCGACTACGCCGGCGTGCTGCTTTATGAAACCCTGCACGCCTTCGGCTACGCCAACCGCCCGGTGTCCGTCGCCGCCGACGACGGCCTGGTTCTCAGCGGCTGCCGCATCAGCAACGCGGTCAAATGTGTGCCCCCGGAAAACAAGCCGGAAACCAGCGAAATCAAACGCTGCAACGCCTTTCTGAAAGCCGAACTGGCCGCCCTGCCGAACACCACCGCCCTCCTCGCCCTCGGCCTGATCGCCCACAAGGCCGTGCTCATGGCGCTAGGCCTGAAACAGAGCGGCTATCCTTTCGGACATGGGGTCGTCCACATCCTGCCGGACGGTCGTCGCCTGTACAGCAGTTACCACTGTTCCCGCTACAACACCCAAACCCGCCGCCTCAGCCCGGAAATGTTCCGCGCCGTGTTCCAACGCATCCAGGAGGATTCACCATGCCCGTAGTCAGCATCAAACTCGCCGGCAACCTCAGCCGCGAGCAGAAGAAGAAAATCGCCGAGGAAATCACCGATACCCTGGAACGGCACGCCCTCAAACCGAAGCGCTACACCTTTATCTCCTTCCAGGAACTGCCGGAAGAGAATTGGGCCATCGCCGGCCGGTTGCTTGACGAGGAGGACTGAGCAGCGGCAACGATTCCGAACCCGACCTTGAACACAGCCGGCTCACGCCGGCTTTTTTGCGTCAATCTATCCCTAAAGTTTTACCGCCCCCTGCCGATACACGGTGCCGAAGGGCTTGCTGCCCAAAACCTTTAGGGGGCTGAGTTGACCTCGAACAGATATGCCGCGTTGATCATCCTGGTTGCAATTCTGGTTGCGCTGGTGGCGTGGTTCGCTGATCCGATCTGGCGAGTGCTGGTGGTCGTGGCCGTCGCGCTCGTGGTCTGGTTCGCCGCCGTGCGTCAGGGCGTGCAACCACAAAACAAGGAGCCGCTGGTTGATCGCCTGGTCAGTCATCGCGCCGAAATGGGCGTGCTCATCGACGATCTGGGCGATGCCAGCAAGGCGCAATCCCAAGCCAGCCATGGCGAACTGGAACGGGTGAAGGAGTTGCTTCAGGAAGCCATCAACAAGCTGATCGCCAATTTCAGCGACATGAATCATCACGCCCAGGCACAGCGCGAACTGGCCCTGTCCATTGTCAACGGCATGTCCGAGATCGGCAGCGAGGGCCAATCGGTGAGCTTCGCCGAGTTCGTCCGGGATACCTCGAAGACCATGGAGGCCTTCGTCGACAACACCGTCGCCACCAGCAAGATCGCGATGGGCCTGGTGGAAACCATGGACACCATCAACAGCGAGGTGAACACCATGCTGGGCATCCTCGCCGAGATCGAATCCATCGCCAAACAGACCAACCTGCTCGCGCTCAACGCCGCCATCGAAGCGGCGCGCGCCGGTGAAGCCGGGCGCGGTTTCGCGGTGGTCGCGGATGAAGTCCGCAATCTCTCGCAGCGCACCAACCAGTTCTCGCATGAAATCCGTTCGCACATGGATCAGGTGGATGCCTCGCTGGGTCGCGCCCACGACTCCATCTATGCCGTTGCCTCGATGGACATGAACTTCGCCCTGCAATCAAAGCAGCGGGTACACGACACCATGCTGCGCCTGGAGTCCATCAACGAAGCGATGGCGGAAGCGGCGCGCGGCATCGACAACCACGCGGCCATCCTCGCCGGCGAGGTCAACGCCGCCGTCACCACGCTCCAGTTCCAGGACCTGTCCAGCCAGTTGATCGGCCATGCCCAAGTGCGCCTGGATGCGCTGAGCGAGGGGGTGCATGGCGTGGCGCTTTCCTTCGCCACCGCCGACAACATGGACGCGGCCCTGATCACGGCGCGGGAGCGGGTGGCGGCACTCGCCAACCTGGACAACACCCGCTTCAACCCGGTCAAGCAGGAAAGCATGAGTTCCGGCGACATCGAATTGTTTTAATGAGAGGTAACAAAAAATGGCAAAAGTCGTACTAACTGTTGATGACTCCGCGTCCATCCGGCAGATGGTGGCCTTCACCCTGAAGAGCGCCGGCTACGAAGTGGTCGAGGCCGTGGATGGCGAGGACGGCCTCGCCAAGGCGCGCGGCAAGAGCGCGAACCTGGTGCTCACCGACCAGAACATGCCCAAGATGGACGGCCTGACGCTGATCAAGACGCTGCGCGGCCTGCCGCAATACCGCTCCACCCCGATCCTGATGCTGACCACGGAATCATCCGACGCCATGAAATCGGCGGGCAAGGCGGCCGGGGCGACGGGCTGGCTGGTGAAACCGTTCGATCCGCAAAAGCTGCTGGAAGTCGTCAAAAAGGTACTCGGGTGAGAAGCAGGGGCAAGATTCAAGGGGCAAGGGGCAAGGAAACCCCCTCCCCCTTGCCCCCTTGCCCCTTCCTTGCCCCTTGCTCCTTGCCCCTTGCCCCTGTTTATCAGGAGATGCCATGAGCATCGACATGAGTCAGTTTTACCAGGTGTTTTTCGACGAGACGTCAGAACACCTGGCAAGCATGGAAACCCTGCTGCTCAACCTGGATGTGGACAACCCCTCCCTGGAAGAGCTCAACGCCATCTTCCGGGCGGCGCACTCCATCAAGGGCGGCAGCGGCACCTTCGGCTTCACCGACATGACCAGCGTGACCCATGTGCTGGAAAGCCTGCTGGACCGACTGCGCAAGGAAGAACTGCGCGTGCGCCCGGACATGGTCGATGCCTTTCTCGCGGCCGGAGACATACTCCGCGCGCAACTGGAACACCACCAGGGCGGCCCGGAGGCCGACGCTGGCGAGGTGGAAGCGGTCTGCGCCCGCCTCAACCAACTGGCCGCTGGCGAAGAGGCCGTCGCGACGGCCGTCGCCGACGAAGCGGCGGTAACGGCCGTGGCCCCCGTCGCCGCGCCCGAGGCTCGCCGCGTCCTCCTGGAGTGCGACCTACCGGCCAACGTCGTGAACGACGCCGGCATGTTGGCGAACCTGCTGGAAGGCCTGGCTGAAATCGCAGCGCTCGACATTCGCCGGCGGCCCGATGCCGCCAGCCCGCGTTTCTCGGCGGTACTGACCACCCAGAAGCGCGACGCCGAATTGAAGGAAGCGCTGGCGTTCCACCTTTCACCGGATGAAATCACGCTTGCCGACCCCGAGCAGCCGGGCGCCGAGGTGAGTGTGGCCGCCGCCGCTGATGACAGCTTCGGCTTCTTCGACGATGCACCCGGCACCCCCGCCGCCGAGGCTGCGGCGGATGACGGTTTCGGCTTCTTCGACGATGCGCCCGGTCTGCCCGATACCACCCTGGACGCCCTTTTAGCCGCGCCGCAAGCCATCCCGGACGAAGACAAAAGCGGCGCCTACGGCCTGTTCGAGGACGCCGCCGGCAAGCTGGAAAACCTGCCCAACCGCGACATCAAGCCCAGTGACTCGCCCGCCGCCATCGAGGGCCAGGGCTATGGCATCTTTGTCGACGCGCCCAGTGGCGTCGGTCTGTTCGACGGCGCCCCAGGCAGCCAGCACATGGTTCAGGCCACCGCGCCGGCGCCGCTGGGCGGCAACACCCCGCCCGCCGAAGGGCCGGGACGCAGACTCGCCGACAGCCCCGCCATCGAAACCGCCAAGATCGGCCGCCGCGACAACGACAAGACCGTCACCGCCGCCAACAGCGAGACCAGCATCCGCGTTTCCGTGGAGAAGGTGGATCAGCTCATCAACCTGGTCGGCGAACTGGTCATCACCCAGGCCATGCTGGCGGAAGCCGCCAGCTACCTCGACCCGGCGCAGGCGGAAAAACTGCTCGCCGGCATCGACCTGCTCTCCCGCAACACCCGCGACATGCAGGAATCGGTGATGTCCATCCGGATGCTGCCGATGAGCATGGTGTTCAGCCGCTTCCCGCGTGTGGTGCGTGATCTCGCCGGCAAGCTGAACAAGCAGGTGGAAATGAAGACCATTGGTGAAAACACCGAACTGGACAAGGGTTTGATCGAAAAGATCAGCGACCCCATGACCCACCTGGTGCGCAACAGCCTGGACCACGGCATCGAAACCCCGGAAGTCCGGGTCATGGCCGGCAAGAACCCGAAAGGCACGCTCACTCTCAAGGCCAGCCACCAGGGCGGCAACATCGTCATCGAAGTGATCGACGATGGCGCCGGCCTCAACCGCAACCGCATCCTGTCCAAAGCCCGCGAACGCGGCCTGCCGGTCAACGATGCCATGACCGACCACGAAGTCTGGCAACTCATCTTCGCCCCCGGCTTCTCCACCGCCGACGTGGTGACCGATGTGTCCGGACGCGGCGTCGGCATGGACGTGGTGAAACGCAACATCGAAGGCATGGGCGGCCGCGTCGAACTGGAATCGTCCACCGGCCACGGCACCCGCACGGTGATCCGCCTGCCGCTCACCCTGGCCATCCTCGACGGCATGTCGGTGGGCGTCGGCGGCGAAACCTTCATCGTGCCCATCACCAGCGTGATCGAGTCCCTGCAACCCAGGCTCGAAGACATCCGCACCATGGCTGGCGACTCGCGCATGGTGCACATCCGCGGCGAATACCTGCCCTTCGTCTCGCTGCCCGAGGCATTCAACCTGCCCGGTGTGGAAGACGTCACCAAAGGCATCGTCGTGGTGGTGGAAACCGAGGACGGCAAGGCCGCGCTGTTCGTCGACGAACTGCTCGGCCAACACCAGGTCGTCATCAAGAATCTGGAAGAGAACTACCGCAAGGTGCCGGGTGTATCCGGCGCCACCATCATGGGTGACGGCCGCGTCGCCCTGATCCTGGATGTGACCGCTGTCACCCGCATGGGGTTGGCCAATACACGACGGCTGCGTGCTGCATGAGCCCGATGGCGCCCCCCCCCTTTAATACAGCAAACGTAGGTTGGGCAAAGCGAAGCGTGCCCAACAACCCGCCGCCATGTTGGGCACGCTGCGCTTTGCCCAACCTACGAGTCTGAGGAGAGACGAATGGAACACAGCGACAACTCGGGAACCGCCAATTCCGGCGAATTCCTCACCTTTACCCTGGGCGCCGAGGAATACGGCATCGACATCCTCAAGGTGCAGGAAATCCGCGGCTATGACGCGGTGACCAAGATCGCCAACTCGCCCCCCTTCATCAAGGGCGTGATCAACCTGCGCGGCGTCATCGTTCCCATCGTCGATCTCAGGATCAAGTTCAGCCTGGGCGAACCCACCTACGATCAATTCACCGTGGTCATCATCCTCAACATCGGCAAGCGGGTGATGGGCGTCGTCGTCGATGGCGTCTCCGATGTCATCCAGTTGAGTTCCGACAACCTGCACGCGGCACCCGAGTTCGGCTCGATTCTCAATACCCGCTACATCGTCGGCCTCGGCACGGTGGAAGACCGCATGATCATCGTCGTGGACATCGAAAAACTCATGACCAGTTCGGAAATGTCCCTGGTCGAAGCGGCCACGGCCTGAGGAGATAACGACAATGAAAAACTGGCTCGCCAATCTGTCCATCAAGACCCGGCTGATCGCCATCTTCATTCAGATCATCCTGGTCATCGTCATCGTCGGCGCCACCGGCATACTCGGCATGAAGCACGCCAACCAAGGGCTGGAGACCGTGGTCAACGGCCGCGTGCTGCCGTTCAGCCATTTGAAGAGCGTCGCCGACGCTTATGCCGTCGCCATCATCGACGCCAGCAACAAGGCCAACGCCGGCGTCTTCACCGCCGAGGAGGCAAGCCAGTCCATCAGCGAAGCGCGCCAGACCATCAAGGATTCCTGGGGCCTGTATATCGCCGGCGAAATCAGCGCCGACGACAAACTGCTGGTCGACCAGGCGCCCCCCCTGTTCGCCGCCGCCGACGCCGAGATCGAAAAAGTACAGGCCGAGCTCCAGGGCAAGAGCGGCAAGGTGGAGGATCAGCTTCAGGCCAACATCGGCCCGCTCTATGCCGCCATCGACCCGATCAGCGGCCATCTCAACACCCTGCTCATCATCCAGTTGTCCTATGCCCGCGCCGAGTACAACATGGCGGCGGCGGAATATGACCAGCAACACCTGCTGGCCTGGGTGATCGGTGGTGTTGGTGCCGCGCTGGCGTTGCTGTTCGTGGTGCTGCTGCTGCGCGCCATCGTGCGGCCGTTGCAACGCCTGTCCGGCGAGATCGACGCCATCGCCGCCGGCGATGCGAGCGCTGACGTGGTGGTGGATCGCCGTGACGAAATCGGCGCCGTCGCGGAAAGTTTCAAACGTCTGCGCGACAAATTGCGCCAGGACGTCGCGACCGCCGAAGCCAGCGCGCAGGAAGGCCAGCGCATCCGCTTCGCCCTCGATAACGTCGATTCCAACGTCATGATGGCCGACAACGAGCGCCGCATCATCTATGTCAACAAGGCCACGCAGGCGCTGTTCAAGCGCGCGGCGGCAGACCTGCGCAAACAGTTGCCGAACTTCGACCCGGACAAACTCCTGGGCAGCAGCATCGACAGCTATCACAAGCACCCCGGCCATCAGGCCGGCATGCTGAGCAACCTCCGTGGTACCCACAAAGGCACGTTGATGATCGGCGGCCGCACCATGACCGTCGTCGCCAACCCGGTGATCGATGACCAGGGCCAGCACCTGGGCTCCATCGTCCAGTGGGGCGACCGCACCAGCGAAGTCGCCGCCGAGCGCGAAATCGCCAGTCTGGTGGAAGCCGCCAGCTTCGGCGACTTCAGCCAGCGCCTCGAAAAGACCGGCAAGGAAGGTTTCTTCCTGCAAATCTCGGAAGGCATCAACCGTCTGCTGGAAACCACGGAACACGGCATGAACGATGTTGCCCGCGTGCTGCGGGCACTCTCGCAGGGCGACCTGAGCCAGCGCATCGACCGCGATTACCAAGGCATGTTCGGAGAACTCAAGAACGCCACCAACGCCACCAGCACGCATCTTTCCGAGATCGTCACTCAGATCCGCGAAGCCACCGACGCCATCAACACCGCCGCCCGCGAGATTGCCAGCGGCAACGCCGACCTCTCCGGGCGCACCGAGGCCCAGGCGTCCAATCTGGAAGAAACCGCTTCCAGCATGGAAGAGTTCACCAGCACGGTGCGGCAGAACGCCGACAACGCCCGCCAGGCCAACCAACTGGCCCGTGGCGCGTCCGACATCGCGGTGAAGGGGGGCGACGTGGTGGGCGAGGTCGTGCACACCATGGGCGCCATCGCCAGTAGCTCGAAGAAGATCGCCGACATCATCAGCGTCATCGACGGCATCGCCTTCCAGACCAACATCCTTGCCCTCAACGCTGCCGTGGAAGCCGCGCGGGCCGGCGAACAAGGGCGTGGTTTCGCCGTGGTGGCGGGCGAAGTGCGCAGCCTGGCGCAGCGTTCCGCCGGTGCTGCCAAGGAGATCAAGGCCCTGATCGGCGATTCGGTGGACAAGGTCAACATCGGCTACAAGCAGGTGGAACAGGCCGGCCACACCATGGACGAAATCGTCGATGCGGTGAAACGAGTCACCGACATCATGGGCGAGATCAGCGCCGCCAGCGGCGAACAGAGCCAGGGCATTCAACAGGTCAACAACGCCATCGGCCAGATGGACGAAGCCACGCAGCAGAACGCGGCGCTGGTGGAAGAAGCGGCGGCGGCGGCGGAAACCTTGCAGGATCAGGCAGCAGCGCTGAGCCAGGCGGTCGCCGTGTTTTATGTAGCGCCGGCATCTCTGCCGGCAGGTGGGCGGAACGCCCGCATGACCACCGCCAATACGCCCAGGCCCACACCCAAGTCCACTCCCAAGCCCACTCCCGGCATCGCACGGGAGAAACCGGTGGCGCCGCAGGCCCTGCCCCAGGCGCGTAAATCGCTACCCGCTGCGACGCTCCCCAGCCACGCCAGCGATGTCGATTTCGACGCCATCATCGACGCGCACCAGGCCTGGAAGCAGAAGCTGCGCAGCGCCATCGGCGGCGGCGAGGAGCGCAACCTGAACCCGGACGACGTCTGCAAGGACAATCTGTGCGCCTTGGGCAAATGGATCTACGGTGCCGGCAAGGAATACGCGCACACACCGGAATACGAGCCCTTGCGCCATACCCATGCCGACTTCCACGTTTGTGCCGCCGACATCCTGCGCCACGCGCAGAAGGGCGACAAAGACGGCGCCAACGCCATGCTGGTGGGCGACTTCTTCGATCTCTCCAACCGCACCGTGCAACACATCGTTGCCATGAAACGGCACCACAGCCATTGAAACCTGTAGGTTGGGCAAAGCGCAGCGTGCCCAACCTACATGAAAAGCATCAAAAACAGGAGCACGCACCATGCGCCAGAATCTCCCAGTAAGCGGCAACGAATACATGCTGAAAGACGGCATCCAGATCGTTTCCGCCACCGACACCAGGGGCATCATCACCTTCTGCAACCCCGATTTCATCGAGGCCAGCGGCTTTTCCGAATCCGAACTGATGGGCGCGCCGCACAACCTCCTGCGCCACCCGGACATGCCCGAGGTTGCCTTCAAGGATTTGTGGGACACCCTGGCGGCCGGCCACCCCTGGTCCGGCCTGGTGAAGAACCGGCGCAAGAACGGCGACCACTACTGGGTGCGCGCCTATGCCAGCCCGATCAAGAAAGACGGCGCGATCACCGGCTATCTTTCAATCCGCGCCAAACCCGGCCGTGACGAGGTGGCCGCCGCCGAGGCGCTGTACAAGGACATCCGAGAAGGCCGCGCCAAGGGCATCTATCTCAAGGAAGGCCGCCTGCTCCACACCGGCCCGCGCGGCATCCTGGAAAACCTGCAAAACCTCAGCCTGCGCGCCCGCCTGACCGGCGCCGCCGTGATGATGGCGCTGTTTCTGGCGATCATCGGCGGCCTCGGCATTGTCGGCATGAACAAGTCGAACAGCATCATCGAAGAGGTCTACTCGCGCGCCCTGGAACCGGCCAAGCTGGCCGACGAGATCCGCTACCTGCTCGCCGACAGCCGTGGCCAGGTGTTGCTCGGGATGCAGCACAACCCGGCCTACCCGCTCGCCAAACTGCACGATCACGGCATTCAGGTCCACCTTGATGCCATCACCGACAACAGCAACAAGATCACCGAAGGCTGGGCGAAACTGTCGAAAATCGAGTTCGATCCCGAAATCGCCGCCACCGGCAAGGTCAAGGCCGCCCTCGAAACCTTCCAGACCTCGCGCACACGTTTCGGCCTCGATGGCATCCTGCCCGCCAAGTCCGCGCTCCAGGCCGAGATGTACGATGACATCGGCGACCTGCTGATCGACAGCATCAACCCGCTCTACAAGACTCTCAACGTCGATACCAACGCCCTGCTCGGCGCGCTGGACGAATACGCACAGGAACAGCGCCAGGTCGCCGAGGCGCGCGCCGCGACATTGCAGAACCTCATGCTGCTGGTCTTTCTCGTCGCCATCGCCGGCGCCGGCGTCATGGGCTGGATGCTGATCCGCGCCGTCGTGCTGCCGTTACAGCGCACCATGGGCTACTTCGACAAGATTTCCGAAGGCCGCTACGACAACGCCATCCAGGTCGATCGCCACGATGAAATCGGCAAGGTGCTGGAGGCGCTGGCCAACATGCAGATCAAGCTGGGCTTCGACGTCGCCGAATCGCGCCGCATCGCCAACGAAAGCCTGCGTGTGAAGATCGCGCTGGATAACGTCTCTTCCGGCGTCATGATGGCCGACACGGAACGCCGCATCGTCTACGCCAACAAGGCGGTGCTGAGCCTGTTCAAGAATGCCGAAGCCGACATCCGCCGGCAACTGCCCCATTTCGATGCCGACAAACTGCTGGGCAGCAACATCGACGCCTTCCACAAGAACCCCGGCCATCAGGCCGGCCTCCTCGCCAACCTCAACGGCACTTATCGCAGCGCGCTCAACATCGGCGTGCGCAGCATGACCGTGGTGGCCAATCCGGTGATCAACGACCAGGGCGAACGCCTGGGTGCCGTGGTGGAATGGAGCGACCGCACCACCGAAGTCGCCGTCGAACAGGAAATCGCCAGCCTGGTCAACGCGGCCGCCGCCGGCGACTTCAGCCGGCGCCTGAAAGCGGAAGGCAAGGAAGGCTTCTTCCTGCAACTGGCCGAGGGCATCAACCGCCTGGTGGAAACCTCCGAACATGGCATGAACGATGTCGCCCGCGTGCTCAAGGCCCTGGCCTCGGGTGACCTCAGCGAACGCATCGACGCCGACTATCAAGGCCTCATCGGCCAGCTCAAGGATGATGCCAACAGCACCACGGCCAATCTTGCCGAGATCGTCAGCCAGATTCGCGAAGCCACCGACTCCATCAATACCGCCGCCCGCGAAATCGCCAGCGGCAATGCCGACCTCTCCGGGCGCACCGAGTCCCAGGCGTCCAGCCTGGAGGAGACCGCCTCCAGCATGGAGGAGATCACCAGCACCGTCCGCCAGAACGCCGACAACGCCCGCCAGGCCAATCAACTGGCCCGTGGCGCTTCCGACATCGCGGTGAAGGGCGGCAGCGTGGTGGGCGCAGTGGTACAGACCATGGGCTCCATCGCCGACAGTTCGAAGAAGATCGCCGACATCATCAGCGTCATCGACGGCATCGCCTTCCAGACCAACATCCTGGCCTTGAACGCTGCCGTGGAAGCCGCGCGGGCCGGCGAACAAGGGCGCGGCTTCGCCGTGGTGGCGGGTGAGGTGCGCAGCCTGGCGCAACGCTCGGCGGCGGCGGCCAAGGAAATCAAGGGCCTCATCTCCGATTCGGTGGACAAGGTCAGCGATGGCTACAAACTGGTGGAACAGGCCGGCAGCACCATGAACGAGATCGTCGAGGCGGTGAAACGGGTCACCGACATCATGGGCGAGATCAGTGCGGCCTCCACCGAGCAGACCCAGGGGATCGAACAGGTGAATTCAGCCATCGCGCAGATGGATGAAGTCACCCAGCAAAACGCGGCGCTGGTGGAAGAAGCGGCGGCGGCGGCGGAATCGCTCCAGGATCAGGCCGCCGGTCTGACCCAGGCGGTGGCGGTGTTCCGCGTCGCGGCGGCTACAGTGCCCGCGGGTGGACGAGTGGCCCGCCCGGTCTCGCGCGTCGCCGCGCCGGCAGCCCGCGCTCCCGCGCCGGTGCGGGCGATGGCCAAGGCTATCGCAGCCGGTTCAGGTGCTGACGATGAGTGGGAAGAGTTTTAGCGCGCCGTAGGAGCGGACCGTGTCCGCGATAACCACCGTCGCAATCGCGGACACGGTCCGCTCCTACGGCACCCTGGGAAGCGCTGCGCTACGAAGAGATCGCCGACGGTCGCAATCGCGGACACGGTCCGCTCCTACGGCACCCTTTGCAACTGCTCCAGCAAGCTCACCGAAGCGTAACCATCCACCGGCACCCCCGCCGCTTTCTGCCAGGCGCGGATGGCCAGACGTGTCCGTGGCCCGGGCAAGCCATCCGGCTCTCCGACATCCAGCCCGCGCGCCGCCAGCAACTGCTGCATTTCCATCACCTGTTCGCGGCTCAAGGCGCGGTTATCGGCATCGCGGCCATTGCGCACCTCCGGCAGGCCGAGCAGGCGGTCGGACAGGAGGCCCACCGCCAGGGCATAGTTGACCGAACGGTTCCAGTTCATGATCACTTCGAAATTGCGGTAGACCAGGAAGGCGGGACCGGCCCGACCCTGTGGCAGGAGGATGGCGCCAGCCAGGTCGGATTCGGGAAGCGGAGAACCATCAGCCTGGGTCACGCCCAGTTTCGCCCAGTCGCTGACTGGCTTCTTCACTTTGGGATGTGCGGATTCCCAGTCGAAACGCGCCGGCAGGCGAACCTCGCGCCCCCATAGTTCACCCGGTTTCCAGCCGAGTTCGCGGAGAAAAGAGCCGGCAGAGTGGAAGGCATCCGGCAGCGAGCCCCACAGGTTCTTGTGTCCATCACCGTCACCATCCACGGCGTAGCGCAGGTAAGTGGAGGGCATGAACTGCATCTGCCCCATCGCCCCGGCCCAGGAGCCTTTCATGTCAGCGGCGGTGACATGGCCGGCGTCGATGATGCGCAGCGATTGCAGCAATTCGCGGCGAAAGAAGCCGGCGCGGCGTGGATCGAACGCCAGGGTGGCAAGTGCGGTGGGAATGGAAAAATTGCCGAGATAAGTGCCGTAATTGGTTTCCAGCCCCCAGAAGGCAACGAGTACGCCGGCGGGAATGCCGTAGCGCGCCCGCACTTCCTCCAGCAGTGCCTTGTGCTCCAGCAGCAGCGCCTGGCCGCGCTCGATCCGCCAGGGGCTGAGACGCCTGTCCAGATAAGTCCAGAAAGTCTGAATGAATTCCGGCTGCCGCTGGTCCAGCGCAATCACCTCCGGCAACGGCTGGAGGCCGGTCAGCGCGGCATCCAGGGTGGCCTGGGAGATGCCCTGCGCCTGGGCCTCCTCGCGAAACTGGGCGAGCCAGGTGGAGAAATCCGGGGTCTCATCGGCATGCGCCGCCAGGGTCAAGGCACAGCCCAGGACGCAAAGAAGTTGTCGTGACAAAGATCGTTTTTTCATGGGGCAAGGCTAGCACAGGGGGCAAAAAGCAAGGGCGAGGTCCCGTGGGGAGGAAAAACACCGTCAACACCACGCTGGTTTCTCCATCCCACGACGCTGATCGACCCGCCCGGCGCTCGGCGGTTCCATATTTTCGATTTGTCTCGACCAGACCTCTAAAGTATTCCCGCCGTCTGCCGTAATGAGCTCTGTCATCGCGGTCGTAACCGCTAGTCCAGAGGGAAGAATCATGCGCGTCAATATGCCCGTCACCGGCGTCGAGCGACTCATGCAGGAGGGGGAAACCATCGTTTCCACCACCGATGCGCGGGGCGTCATCACCCATGTCAACGACACCTTCGTCGCCATCAGCGGCTACACCCGAGATGAACTATTGGGATCGCCGCAGAACATCGTGCGCCACCCGGACATGCCGGCCGAGGCGTTCAAAAACCTATGGGACAACCTCCAGGCTGGGCGGCCCTGGGTGGGCCTGGTAAAAAACCGCACCAAGAACGGCGACCATTATTGGGTCGAAGCGCATGTCACCCCGTTGCGCCAGAACGGCCAGACCACGGGTTATCTCTCGGTGCGGCGCAAGCCGGATCGGGAACAGGTGGCGGCGGCAGAGGCGCACTACAAGGCGGTCCGTGAAAAGCGCGCCAGCCTGCGTTCGGGCGGCGCAATGAGCGGCCTCAAACGGCTCTCCATCAAGGCGCGGCTCACTGGCATCATGACCATGGTGGTGGGCATGATCCTGGTGGGCAGCGCCATCGGCCTGGGTGGCCTGGCGATCACCAGCGGCGACATGGGCAAGCTCTATCACAACAACCTGGAGCCGATTCGCCTGGTCGGCCAGATCGTGCGCCTGATGAGCGAGAACCAGACCCAGGTGGCGCTGGCGGTACAGCATGATCCCGCCAGCCCCTTCGCGGCAATGCATGATCATCCGGTGGACAAGCATGCCGACACCATTTTCGCCAACCGCGACAAGATCAGCGCGCTGATCGCGGAGTTCGACAAAATCGAGATTCCCGCTGAAACCCGCACCGCCGCCGCCACTTTCGCCGATGCGCGTACCCGCTATGTCAAGGAAGGCCTGCAACCGGCGGTAAAAGCCCTGAAGGCCGGCGAGTACAACGAAGCCACCCAGGTTTTGTTGACCAAGGTCAATCCGCTCTACAGCGAGGCGCGCGACAAGATGGAAACCCTGCGCCAGGCCTTGCAGGACACGGCCAGGAACGGCTACGAACAGGCCCATGAGCGTTACCACCTGCTGCTCAGCCTCGGCCTCGCCGGGATGACGTTTGGTATTCTGTTGGCGCTCTGGTTCGCCTGGCTGTTGATCCGCGACATCGTCAAGCCGCTGCAACGCACCATAGGCCTGTTCCACGCCATCGCCGAGGGCAACTACCTGAACCACATCCAGATCGACCGTCCTGACGAAATCGGCCAGGTGCTGGAAGGCCTGGAGTCGATGCAGACCAAACTGGGTTTCGATATGGAGGAAACCCGACGCGCCGCCAACGAGAATCTGCGCATCAAGATCGCGCTCGACAGCATCACGCTGCCGGTGACCTTGTCGCAGGCGGACCACACCCTGCTCTACATGAACCCGGCCGCCAGCAAACTGTTCAACGATATGGCGCCGGAATTGGGCAAGCGCCATCCCGGCTTCAGCGCCGAAGGCATGCTGGGCGGGCCCGTTTCGCGAGTATTCGAGGACGAAGGCATCAAGGCCGCCTATGCCGAACGCTTCAATCACACCCGTGTGTTCGATACCCGTGTCGCCGGTCGAATCCTGCATTTGTCGGCCAGCCCGGTCCTCAACGCCGAAGGCGCATACAGCGGCCGTGTCACCCAGTGGCAGGACCGCACCGGCGAAGTCGCCGTCGAACAGGAAGTCGCCAGCCTGGTGAACGCGGCGGCGGCGGGCGACTTCAGCCGGCGGCTGAAGGCCGAGGGCAAGGAAGGCTTTTTCCTGCAACTGGCCGAGGGCATCAACCGCCTGGTGGAAACCAGCGAACGCGGCATGAACGATGTCGCCCGCGTGCTCAAGGCACTGGCCTCGGGCGACCTCAGCGAGCGCATCAACGCCGACTATCAGGGCCTCATCGGCCAACTCAAGGATGATGCCAACGGCACCTCCGAGCGCCTTTCCGAGATCGTCAGCCAGATTCGCGAAGCCACCGACTCCATCAACACCGCCGCCCGCGAAATCGCCAGCGGCAATGCCGACCTCTCCGGGCGCACCGAAAGCCAGGCCTCCAGCCTGGAAGAAACCGCCGCCAGCATGGACCAGATCACCAGCACGGTGCGGCAGAATGCCGATAACGCGCGCCAGGCCAATCAACTGGCCCGTGGCGCTTCCGACATCGCCATGAAGGGCGGCAACGTGGTGGGCGCAGTGGTACAAACCATGGGCTCCATCGCCGACAGCTCGAAGAAGATCGCCGACATCATCAGCGTCATCGACGGCATCGCCTTCCAGACCAACATCCTCGCCTTGAATGCCGCCGTGGAAGCCGCGCGGGCCGGCGAACAGGGACGCGGTTTCGCAGTGGTGGCAGGCGAGGTGCGCAGCCTGGCGCAGCGTTCCGCCAGCGCCGCCAAGGAGATCAAGACCTTGATCGGCGACTCGGTGGACAAGGTCAACATCGGCTACAAGCAGGTGGAACAGGCCGGCAACACCATGAAAGAGATCGTCGATGCGGTGAAGCGGGTCACCGACATCATGGGCGAAATCAGTGCGGCCTCCACCGAGCAGACTCAGGGGATCGAACAGGTGAATTCAGCCATCGCGCAGATGGATGAAGTCACCCAGCAAAACGCGGCGCTGGTGGAAGAAGCGGCGGCGGCGGCGGAATCGCTCCAGGATCAGGCCGCCGGTCTGACCCAGGCGGTGGCGGTATTCCGCACCGCCGCGGCCGCGCCGGTGGTCGGACGAAATAACCCTGCGCCCACCCGCCCGGCCGCGCGCGCCATCGCCCAGGCACCCCACGCACCCGGCCCGGTCAGGGCCATGGCCAAGGCCAGCCCGGCGGCGGCGAGCGCTGACAACGAGTGGGAAGAGTTTTGAGGTAGCGCCGGCGTACCCGCAGGGGGTAGGCCGTGGTTGTAATGCCGCCAAAACCCCGGCGACAACAACCACGCTCTCTCGCCGGCGTTTTTAAAAGACGCCGGCGAGACGCCGGCGCTACATAAACAAGGACACCATGGCTGAAGCTACACAACGCGAATTCATCTTCTCGCGCCGCGACTTCGAGGAAGTCCGCAAGATGATCTACGACCATGCCGGCATCGCGCTCACCGAGGCCAAGGAGGACATGGTCTACAGCCGACTGGCGCGCCGCTTGCGCGCAACCGGGTTGAAAAACTTTCAGGATTATCTTGCCTTGATCCGCTCCGGAGATGAGGTGGAGTGGGAGGCCTTCGTCAACTCGCTGACCACCAACCTCACCGATTTCTATCGCGAGGCGCACCACTTCCAGTTGCTCAAGGAGTTTTTGCGCGGCCGCCATGATCGCCCGATCACCATCTGGTGTTCCGCCTCCAGCACCGGCGAGGAGCCTTACTCCATCGCCATGTCGGCGGTGGAGGCGTTCGGCGGCTTCAATGCGCCGGTCCATGTGCTCGCCTCGGATCTGGACACCAATGTCCTGAAGAAAGGCCAGGAAGGCACCTATCCACTGGAACGCATCAAGAAATTGAGCGAAGCACAGCAGCGCCAGTTTTTCCTGAAAGGCACGGGCGACCGCGCCGGCATGGTGAAAGTAAAACCGGAACTGGCGGCGATGGTGAAGTTCTTCCGCCTCAATCTGCTCGACGCGAGTTGGCCGGCTGCCGTACAAGTACGGGGGGGGGTTGACGCCATTTTTTGCCGCAACGTGATGATCTACTTCGACAAGCCAACGCAATACACCCTGTTGAAGAAGATGAAGCCGTTGCTGAAACCGGACGGCCTGCTCTTCGTCGGCCACTCCGAGGCGCTCTACCACGCCACCGACCTGTTCCACCTGCGAGGCCAGACAGTCTACGAACATGCCGGAACGGCCACGGGCGGGACGCACAAGTGACCCTACACACCTACGAGGAAGTCCTCGCACCCAACCATTATTTCGACCGCAATTTCGATACCGAGGCGGCCAAGATTCTGCCGGGCGAGTATTACGTGACCGGCCGCGACATGTTGCTGGTGACGGTGCTGGGTTCCTGCGTGGCGGCATGTATCCGCGACCCGAAAACCGGTATCGGCGGCATGAATCATTTCATGCTGCCCGAGAGCGGTGGCAAGCGCGATGTGGTGTCGACTTCGATGCGCTATGGCGGCTATGCCATGGAAGTGCTGATCAACCAACTGGTCAAGCTGGGCGCTTCTCGCGCCCGCCTGGAAGCCAAGGTATTCGGCGGCGGCGCGGTGCTGCGCGGCTTCACCACGGTGAACGTCGGCGAGCGCAACAGCGAGTTCGTGCTGGAATACCTGAACACAGAACACATCAAGATCGTGTCGCAGGACTTGATGGGGCTCTACCCGCGCAAGGTGTACTTCTTCCCCTCCAGCGGGCGGGTGATGGTGCGAAAACTCAAGAGCGTGCACAACAACACCATCATCGAACGCGAACAACGCTATGGCCAGCGCCTCGAAACCTCCAACATCGCCGGCGATGTGGAATTGTTTACGTGAGCGCATGAAATCCATCCATCCCATTGATTCCGTAGGGTGCGCCGCGCGCACCGAGTCACGTTCGATGGTGCGCGCGGCGCACCCTACCGTGGTCATGCCATGCCCAAGATAAAAGTTCTCATCATCGACGACTCCGCGCTGATACGCAGCATCATGCGCGAGATCATCAACAGCCAGCCGGATATGGAAGTGGTGGGGCAGGCGCCCGACCCGATCACCGCGCGCGAGCTGATCAAACAGCTCAACCCGGATGTGCTGACCCTGGACGTGGAAATGCCGCGCATGAACGGGCTGGAGTTCCTGGAAAAGCTCATGCGCCTGCGCCCCATGCCGGTGCTGATGGTGTCCACCCTGACCGAGCGGGGCAACGAAGTCACCCTCAAGGCCCTGGAACTGGGTGCGGTGGATTTCATCACCAAACCCCGCATCGGCGTCACCGATGGTTTGGCGGAACTCAGCGAGGAGATCGGCGACAAGATTCGCGCCGCCGCCCGCGCCCGCATCCGCCGCCATGCGCTGAACACGACACCGGTGGAACGGCCGCAACCGCTGCCAGGGATATTCCTCAACACCACCGAGAAACTGATTTTCGTCGGCTCCTCCACCGGCGGCACCGAGGCGCTCAAGGAGTTTCTCACGCGGATGCCGGCCACCTCGCCCGCCGTGCTGGTCACCCAGCACATGCCGGAGGCCTTCACCCGCTCCTTCGCGCAGCGCCTGGACGGCCTCTCCGCGATGACCGTGAAGGAGGCGGAACACAACGAACGCGTGTTGCCGGGCCATGCCTACATCGCCCCCGGCCACTCCCACCTGCTGGTGAAAAAAAGCGGCGCCTACTACTACACCGAGCTGTCGCAGGCCGAGCCGGTGAATCGCCACCGGCCGTCGGTGGATGTGCTGTTCAACAGCGCGGCCCAGGTGGCCGGATCGAATGCGCTGGGCGTAATCATGACCGGCATGGGCAAGGACGGCGCGGTGGGCATGCTCGCCATGCGCCAGGCCGGCGCCTACACCATCGCCCAGGATGAAGCTTCTTGCGTGGTGTTCGGCATGCCCAAGGCGGCCATCGAACTCGGTGCGGCGATCGAGGTGGCCAGTCTCAACGACATCGCCGGCCGCGTACTCGAACGACTGGGGCGGCGTGGATAAAACGCCGGCGCTACACAACCACGTAGCCCGGATGCAGCGCAGCGGAATCCGAGCTACACACCGCGTTATCTCGCAATTCACCCCTCAAGAAAAAGCATCCAACGCCGATAAGCAGGCACGCCAAGCAAATGGAGTAGCGACATGCTGATAGCCAATGAACAGAGCGGTGACCGCGCCACACTGAAACTGAGTGGTCGTTTCGATTTCCACTCGCACCGGGATTTCCGTTCCGCCTATGAAAAACTTCTGGAAACCGGCGCGATACGGGAAGTCATCATCAACTTCAGCGAAGTCGATTATCTCGACAGCTCCGCCCTGGGCATGCTGCTGCTGCTGCGCGAGAAGGCCGATGGCGCCGGCAAGGCGGTCGTTCTGGCCGGACTGCGGGGCACGGTCAAGCAGGTTCTGGACATCGCCAACTTCGGCAAGCTGTTCACGATCAAACCCTGACCCCTTGGTCGACATCGCATGTCCAGCCCCAGCCTCAAGATCCTGATCGTCGACGACACCCCCGCCAACAGCAAGCAGTTGGAAGCGGTGGCGCGCAAGCTGGGCCATACCGCGATCCTGGCCGCCAACGGCGTCGAGGCCATCGCCAGGTTCGAGGCCGACAAGCCCGACCTGATCTTCATGGACATCATGATGCCGACCATGGACGGCATCACGGCGGCACGTCGCATCCGCGAAATCGCCACGGAGGGCTGGACGCCGATCATCTTTTTCTCCGCGCTGGACCAGATGCAGGACATCGTGCACGCGCTCGAAGCCGGCGGTGACGACTACATCGTCAAGCCGGCCTCGTTGCAGATCGTGCGCGCCAAGATCAACAGCTACGCCCGCGTGCTCGCCCTGCAACAGGAAGTGCAGGCCAACGCCGAGGAACTGCGCAACTGGCGCCTGGACGCCGAGGAGCAATCGCGCCTGGGCGCCCACGTGATGTCCCGGCTCACCGATGCAGCCGGCCTGCGCGACCCGATGATTCGCCATTTCAACAAGCCCGCGGACATGTTTAGCGGTGACCTGCTGTGCGCCGCGCGGGCGCCTGGTGAAGTGCTCAACGTACTCCTGGCCGATGCCACCGGCCATGGCCTGGCCGCCGCGCTCTCCGCGATGCCGCTGACCCAGGCCTTCTACAGCATGACGGCGAAGGGTTTTCCGCTCCCCTCGATCGCCGAGGAGCTGAACCGCAAGCTCAAGGCCATCCTTCCCCCCGACCGCTTCGTGGCCGCCACGCTGGCGGCCATCGACGTGCGTAATCAAACCGTGGAGGTCTGGAACGGC
The DNA here is from genome assembly GCA_030653935.1 of Pseudomonadota bacterium. Lineage (GTDB taxonomy): Bacteria > Pseudomonadota > Gammaproteobacteria > Burkholderiales > Thiobacillaceae > PFJX01. Next base: position 14,087 of record JAURYL010000086.1, on the reverse strand, counting down.
GGTAACCCGGATGCACTGTTCATCAATGCGCGTGGTGAAATCGCCATGCAATGGGCCTCCAACCACCCACCGCTCGGCATCCTCCCGGACAAGCTGTTTTCCGGCATGACCGAAACCGTGGTGTTCCATGAGCCGGGCGATCTGGTGCTCTGCTCCGACGGTCTGACCGAGGCGGAAGCCCCGGACGGCGCCTGGTTCGGCATCCAGGGCGTGCACGACCACCTGGCCCGAGAGAAAAGCAGCAATCACCGTTTCACCAGTCTGCTCTCCGGCATCGAAAGCCATCTCGCCGGCCAACCGGGGCGCGACGACATCTCCGCCCTGCTGGTCTCGGTGCCGATAGACCGGCGCCGCCAGATTCGCTTCGAAACCCCGACTCAGGCGCATCAGGGCCATCTCGCCGAATGGCGGCTGGACCTCTCGTATGGCGCCGAGGAATTACGCTACATCGACGTGGTGCCGGCGGTGCTTGGTTTCGCCACTCAGGTCCATGCGTTGAAGCCGCACCAGGGCGCGCTGTTCCTGATTTTCTCGGAGCTGTTCAACAACGCCCTCGATCACGGCCTGCTCGGTCTCGACTCGGCCACCAAGAGCTGGATCGGCGGCTTCGAGCTGTACATGCGCCAGCGCGGCGAACGCCTGGCGAAACTGCGCCATGGCCGCATAGACATCTCTTTCCTGCTGCATCAGAGCGATACGCGCGCGGTGCTCGACATCAGCATGACCGACACCGGCCCCGGCTTCGCGTTCGAGACGAACCTGAACAACCCGACCGCGCTCAGCGCCGGCAACGAACTGGCTCATGGCCGCGGTATCGCCCTGGTGAAAAACCTGTGCGAACAGCTGGTGTACTCAGGCAACGGCAACAAGGTCTGGGCGCGCTATCTGGTCTCCGACCTGATCGTCGAACTCGATGAAGTCGACGAGGACGCCACGCGCGGCGCCGCCGGCGCTGGCGATGATACGGATCTGGTGATGTTCTGAGGTAGGGCGGAACGCGGAGCGGTTCCGCCCTACCTGGCGGATCGCCCTTTGGGCATCCGCCCTACGCCGCCGCCTTCACCTGGTTGCGCCCGCCGTGCTTGGCGACGTACAGCGCTTCGTCGGCGATCTGGATGAGGGACTCGCCGTTGCTGGTGGCGTCGTATCCCGAGACACCGGCTGAGAGTGTCACCTGGAAGGTCTTGTCGCCGGCGTGCTGGACGATGCCGGCGAAACTTTCGCGAATATTGTCGATCACGCGCGCCGCCGTTTGGATCGGGGTATCCGGCAACGCCACGGCGAACTCCTCGCCGCCATAGCGGCCAATCACGTCGGCGCCGCGCAGACGCTGCTTCAGGAGCCGGGACAGGTTCTTGATCACCCGGTCGCCGGCCGGATGGCCGTAGGTGTCATTCACTTTCTTGAAGAAATCGATGTCGATCAACGCCACCGACAGCGGCTTGCCCTGGCGTTTGGCGCGGGCGGCCTCGGCGCGCAGGCGTTCCTTGAAACTGGTGTGGTTGAGCAGGCCGGTGAGGCTGTCGCGCACCATCAGCGCGCGCAGGGATCGGTAACGAATCACCCGGCTTTTCACCGCCGAAATCAGATGTTCAGGCTCGATCGGCTTGTGCAGGAACTCGTCGCCACCCAGGCTCATCGCCTCTCGCTGGCGGCTGACATCGCTCTCCGCCGAAAGAAACACGATGGGAATGGAGAGATAAGCCTCCTGCTGGCGGATGACTTCGGCGATTTCCTCGCCCGAGGCGCCCGGCATGTTCATATCCAGCAAGATCAACTCGGGAGGATGTTCGTTAAGCGCGTCCAGGGTCTTCAGTGGGTCGGTGACAACCTGGGTGACGAAGCCGGCCTCGTTCAGATGCGCGGCGTAGAAGGCGGCAAGGGCGGGGGAGTCGTCGACGATCAGCACGCGGCCGGCCTCGGCCTGCGGCGGCGCGGTAAGCCGGTCGAGGGTATCGAGCAGGCTGGTCATATCCAGCGGCCGCGTGAAATACGCCTGGCAACCCATGCGCACGGCCCCGAGCCGGGCGTCGATACCGCCACCATTGGACATGCAGGCCAGCGGCACACGCCGGGACAACGCGGACAACGCCGTCTTGTCCGCGCCGGCAAGCCCCGCGACGGCGCCGCAATCGACCAGCGCACTGGTCGGGTTGCGGGTGCCCGCGGCGAGCAACAGGTCGGCGGCGGTATCGAATAATTCTGCGGCGTAGCCGTAATAACCAAGCTGCAAGGCCGCTTCCTGAAGATCGGCCGAAGTGGCCGGCCAGAGGAATATGAGTTTGCCGCTGTTACCCGATGAGTTTTCTTGCATTGTTTGACCCCGATAGTTCCATGCCCAAGGCGTTATCGACAATGCCGCCAGAAACTTGAGGAGGGGCGGACGACCCGCGAGCAGGCCGCCTACTTGTTGATCTGTTCCAGGTATTCCTGGATGCGTTCCGGGCGACCGGCGCGCAGCAATTTTCTTGCCAGCGCCGCGAGCTCGCCGACATGGCTGCGCAACACTTGCTGCTTCACCGAGAGAATATGCGCCGGGTGCATGGAGAAGCGGGTCAGGCCCATGCCGAGCAGCAAGCGGGTGAGCTTGGGGTCGCCAGCCATTTCGCCGCACACCGAAACCGGCTTGCGCTGTTTTATCCCAACCTTCAGGGTGTGGTCGATCAAGGCCAGAACCGAGGGATGCAAGGGGTCGTAGAGGTGAGCGACGGTGTCGTCGGTGCGGTCGATGGCGAGGGTGTACTGGATCAGGTCGTTGGTGCCGATCGAGAGAAAATCCAGCTTCTTCGCGAACCATTCCGCCGACAGCGCGGCGGCGGGCACCTCAATCATGCCGCCGATGGGGGTTTCTTCATCGAACGGAATGCCCTCCACCCGCAACATGCCGCGCGCCGCGCCGATCAGGGCCAGCGCCTGGTCGAGCTCGGTCAAGCTGGCCAGCATCGGCAGCAGGATCTTGATCTGGCCGTAATGGCTGGCGCGCAGCAGCGCGCGCACCTGGCTGATGAAAATTTGCGGCTCCGCCAGACAGAGGCGGATGGCGCGGCGGCCGAGGGCGGGGTTGACGCTCTTCTCGTGCAGCCAGCGCACCGATTTGTCGGCGCCGACGTCGAGGGTGCGGATGACCACGCAACGCCCCACCATCTCCCGCGCAACATGACGGTAGGCCTCGAACTGTTCGTCCTCGGAGGGCAGATCGTCGCGGTTGAGGAAGAGAAATTCACTGCGGAACAGGCCGATACCGGTAGCGTTCTCGCCCAGCGCCTGGGTGACATCGGTGGGCAGGTCGATGTTCGCCTGAAGCTCGACTTCCAGACCATCCAGGGTGGCGGACGGGCTGGTCTTCAGGCGTCGCAGCTTCTTCTGCTCCAGCTGCCACTGGTGCCGGCGCAGACGATATTCGTCGAGGATGCCGACATCCGGGTTGACGATGACGACGCCGGCGACGCCATCGGCGATCAACCAGTCGCCATCCTGGATCAGGGCGCGGGCGCTGTGCAGGGCCATCACCGAGGGCAGGCTGAGGCTGCGCGCGAGAATCGCCGTGTGCGAGGTGGTGCCGCCCAGGTCGGTGATGAAGCCGGCGAAGTCGTGGCGCTTGAACAGCACCATGTCGGAGGGCGAGAGATCGTGCGCGACCAGGATGCTGTCGCCTTCCTCGGCGGGTTTCAGCGGCGCGTGGCCGGGGTGACCCATGAGTTCCTTGAGCACCTTGTCGGCCACCTGGCGGACATCGTTGCGGCGCTCGCGCAGGTAGTCGTCCTCGATCGCCTCGAACTGCGCGATCAGGCCCTCGGTCTGCTGCGCCAACGCCCACTCGGCGTTGCAGCGTTCAGCGCGGATGCGCTGCTTCGGCGCCTCCGACAACATGGCGTCGTTGAGAATCAGAACGTGCACGTTAAGGAAGGCGGAGAGCTCCACCGGCGCACTCGCCGGAATGTGGTCCCGCAAAGCGGTCATCTCGGCCTGCACCGCCGCCACCGCTGCGGAAAAGCGTTCCACCTCGGCGTCCAGATGCTCGGGACGCAACAGGTAATGGGGCGCTTCCAGACGATCCTGCGAGTAAAGCTGCGCGCGGCCGATCGCGTAGCCGCCGGAGACACCGACACCGTGCAGAGAGAAGGTCATGGGTAATTTCGGATTGTTTCGATTTCGGATTTCGGATTTTGGATTTCGGATTTTTCTCGCGCGGCTGTGCCGCGCCCGATCCGCCAAATCCGAAATCCGAAATCCGAAATCGCATCATTCGCCTTCTCCGAACTTGTCGGCGACCAGCGCCGCCAGCGCCGCCATGGCCGCGTCTTCCTCAAGCCCGATGGTTTCCACCCGGATCGTGCTGCCGCGCGCGGCGGCCAACATCATCACGCCCATGATGCTTTTGCCGTTGATGCGGCGGCCATTGCGCGAGACCCAGACTTCGCAGGGAAACGCGCTTGCGGTCTGGGTGAGTTTGGCCGAGGCGCGCGCGTGCAGGCCCAGCTTGTTGACGATTTCGATGTCGCGTTCAGGCATCGCTATATTCTTCCTCGGCATCGCGCGGCAGGATGTACATGATGCCGCCCTGTCCACCCTGCACAGCCTTGCGAACCAGCAGCGCGAGCGTTTCGTTACGGTAATTGAGCGCCTTGAGCAGCATCGGCAAATTGACGCCGGCCACCGCTTCCACATGTTCGTGCGTGATGAGCTGGCACACGGTGTTGCAGGGCGTGGCGCCGTAGACATCGGTGAGGATCAACACGCCCTTGCCTTGGTCCAAGCGCGCGATCTGCGCCCGCGCCCGCTCCAGCATCTCGCCGGGCTCGTCGGACGATGAGAGATCCAGGCTTTCCAGTCGCTCCGGGCGCTGTCCCAACACATGGCCGGCGCATTGGATGAGGCTGTCGCCGAGATTGCCGTGGGCGACGATAAGCAGTGGAATCATGGCCTGAGGGGTGGTTGCGGGTGAGGGCGAAAAACGCCCGCATTCTACGCCGCCCCGCGCCGGTGACCCGGTTGACTTAATTCATCACGCGGCGACACCCACCTTCGCGCTGCAACGTTGCAACGCAGCAATCACATATCCATTTGATGCATAAGGCCAAATTGGGTGAAAGCGGGAATCAGCGGGCATCCCGGGAGTGCGCTTCCGGTAGAATTCCGCGACTCCGCACCAGCAATTGCCGACATGACCACCGAACGCATCCGCGAGATTCCCTACAACTACACTTCGTTCTCCGACCGGGAAATCATTCTCCGTCTGCTCGGCGCCGAGGGCTGGCGTCTGGTGGAGGAATTGCGCGGCGAGCGCAAGACCGGGCGTTCCGCGCGGATGTTGTTCGAAGTGCTGGGCGACATCTGGGTGGTCACCCGCAACCCCTATCTGGAAGATGACCTGCTCGCCAACCCGGCGCGCCGGGCATTGCTGATCCAGGCGCTGCGCCACCGTCTCGGCGAAATAGAGAAACGCCGCCAGGGCAATGAGCGGGTCGGCAAGTTGCTGGAACTGTCGAACCGCGCGGTCGACACCTTCGACGCCGGCTTCGCGGAAACCAGCCATCTGCGCGAGGGCCTGCTGCGCACGCTCACCCGCCACACCCGCCGCGACAACATCGCCTTCGACGGCATGGCCCGGGTCAGTCATGTCACCGACGCCACCGACTGGCGCGTGGAATACCCCTTCGTGGTACTCAACCCGGACAACGAGAACGAGATCCCCGCCCTGGTGGCCGGCTGCATCGAACTCGGGCTGACCGTGATCCCGCGTGGCGGCGGCACCGGCTATACCGGCGGCGCGGTGCCGCTGACCCGCTTCTCGGCGGTGATCAACACGGAAAAACTCGATTACAAGAGCGACATCGAGCAACGCGTGCTGCCCGGCCATGCCACCCCGACGCCGACCATCACCTGCGGCGCCGGGGTGGTGACGCGCCGGGTGATGGAAGTGGCGGAAGCGGCCGGCCTGGCCTTCGCGGTCGACCCGACCTCGGCCGATGCCTCCTGCATCGGCGGCAACGTGTCGATGAACGCCGGCGGCAAGAAGGCCGTGCTGTGGGGCACGGCGCTGGACAACCTGGTGTCCTGGAAGATGGTGACGCCGGATGCCGACTGGCTGGAAGTCACCCGCCTCGACCACAACCTGTCGAAGATCCACGACGTCGAACTGGCGCGTTTCGAGTTGCGCCGCTTTTATGCCGACGGCAAGCCCAAGGGCGAGCCGGAAATCCTGGAAATCCCCGGCCACGCCTTCCGCAAGCGTGGTCTCGGCAAGGACGTCACCGACAAGTTCCTCTCCGGCCTGCCCGGCATCCAGAAGGAAGGCTGCGACGGCCTCATCACCCAGGCCACGTTCGTCCTGCACCGCATGCCGCCGCAAATCCGCACGGTTTGCCTGGAGTTCTTCGGCCAGGTTTCCGAAGCGGTGCCGGCCATCGTTGAAATCACCAGCGAATTCAGCGGCAGCCCCGGCGCGGTCCTCCTCGCCGGCCTGGAACACATGGACGCGCGCTACATCAAGGCGGTGGGCTATGCCACCAAGGCAGAACGCAGCGGCCGCCCGAACATGGTGCTGCTGGCCGACATCGCCTCCGACGACATGGCCGCCGTGGACGCCGCCGCCACCCGCATCGTCGAATGCGCCCGCGCCCGTGGCGGCGAGGGTTTCATCGCAACGAGCGCGGAGACGCGCAAGAAATTCTGGCTCGACCGCGCCCGCACCGCCGCCATCGCCAAGCACACCAATGCCTTCAAGGTGAACGAGGACGTGGTGATACCGCTCGACCGTCTGGCCGACTACTCGGATGGCGTGGAGCGGATCAACATCGAACTGTCGATCAAGAACAAGCTGGCGCTGCTGGGCGAACTGGAAGACTTCCTCAAGGGCACGCTACCGCTGACCGAGGACGAAGAAGGCACCGCCGACCCGGAACTGACCGAAGCCCGGCGCGAACGCGCCCTGACCCTGTGCGCCGAGGTGCGCGGACGCTGGCAAGGCTATCTCGACGACCTGGACGCGCCGCTGCCGCCGCATCTGTGCGTGGTCGATGAGCGCCTGCCGCGCAAGGAAAACAAATCGGTGTTCGCGGCCCTTCAGGACCACAGCCTGCGCGTCTCCTGGAAGCGCGAAGTGCGCGGCGAACTGATGCAGATTTTCACCGGACGCGAATACGAGCCGGTCCTGGCCGCCTGCGCGGCGATCCACCAGCGGGTGCTGAAAGGCCGCGTGTTTGTCGCCCTGCACATGCACGCCGGCGACGGCAACGTGCATACCAACATCCCGGTCAATTCCGACGATTACGCCATGCTGCAAACCGCCAACCAGGCGGTGGCCCGCATCATGCGCCTGGCGCAGGACCTGGGCGGCGTCATCTCGGGCGAGCACGGCATCGGCATCACCAAGCTGGAATTCCTCTCCGATCAAACCTTGTCGGCGTTCGCCGCCTACAAGAACCAGGTCGACCCGGAAGGCCGCTTCAACAAGGGCAAGCTGCTGCAGGGGGCAGACCTGTCCAACGCCTACACGCCCTCGTTCGGCCTGCTGGAGCTGGAATCACTGATCATGGAGCAGTCCGAGATCGGCGCTATCGCCGACTCGATCAAGGACTGCCTGCGTTGCGGCAAATGCAAACCGGTGTGCACCACCCATGTGCCGCGCGCCAATCTGCTCTACTCGCCGCGCAACAAGATTCTCGCCACCTCGCTGCTGATCGAGGCCTTCCTCTACGAGGAACAGACCCGGCGCGGCATCTCGCTGAAACACTTCGATGAGTTCGACGATGTCGCCGACCATTGCACGGTCTGCCACAAATGCGTCAACCCCTGCCCAGTGGACATCGACTTCGGCGACGTCACCGTGGCCATGCGCAACTTTCTCAATGCCGCCGGCAAGAAGAAGAAAGCGCCGGCCTCGCGCCTGGCGATGGCCTTCCTCAACAGCACCGATGGCGACGTCATCCATGTCCTGCGCAAGGGCGCCATCGAGTTCGGCTACATTGGCCAGCGCCTGGGCGCGGCGGTGATGCGCACGCTGCCGGTGGTGAAGGAAGCGATGCGGCAACCACCCTCCAGCGTCGGCAAGCCGGACGCGAAGACCCAGGTGATTCACTTCTTCAACCGTTCATTGCCCGGCGGTCTGATCAGCAAGACGGCAAGGCAAATGCTCGGCCTCACCGACCCCAAAGTGGTGCCGGTGCTGCGCGACCCGGCCAAGGTGACGGAAGAGTCGGACGCCGTCTTCTACTTCCCCGGCTGCGGTTCCGAGCGCCTGTTCTCCCAGGTCGGCCTCGCCACCCTGGCCTGGCTGTATGAACTCGGCGCGCAGACCGTGCTTCCGCCCACCTATCTCTGCTGCGGCTACCCGCAAATCGCCACCGGCGACCGCCCCAAGGGCGAAGCCATCACCATGCAGAACCGGGTGCTGTTCCACCGCATCGCCAACACCCTGAACTACCTCGACATCAAGACCGTCCTGGTGTCCTGCGGCACCTGCCTGGATCAGTTGATGGAATACCAGTTCGACAAGATATTCCCCGGCTGCCGCATCATGGACATCCACGAATACATGATGGAGAAAGGCGTCAAACTGGAAGGCGCGGGTGGCGTCAAATACATGTACCACGACCCCTGCCACACCCCGATCAAGCTGCACAACCCGCTGGGCACGGTGAAGAAACTGATGGGGTCGGATGTGAAACTGTCGGAACGCTGCTGCGGCGAATCCGGCACCTTCGCCGCCAGCCGCCCGGACATCGCCACCCAGGTGCGCTTCCGCAAGGCCGAAGAAATCGACCGGGTCGCGACTGGATTGCGCGGGCCAGGTACGGACACGGTGAAAGTGCTGACTACCTGCCCCTCCTGCCTGCAAGGCCTCGACCGTTACGCCGAAGACAGCAAGATCGAAGCCGACTACATCGTGGTGGAACTGGCGCGCCTGAAACTGGGCGAGAACTGGATGAAGGAATTCGTCGCCAAGGCCAATGATGGCGGGATCGAGCGGGTGCTGCTGTAGGGATGCCGTGATGGAATTACCAGACAAACGCCTTGCCACTTGTCAAGACTTGCTCGACCTGCCGGAAACCTTGGTGGGCGAAATCATCAATGGGCGACTGGTAACTCACCCAAGGCTGGCGGCCAAGCCGCTTCATGCGAAAGATCAACTGGAAGCGATGCTGTCCTTCCACTTCGGCCACACATTACCCGACCATCCGCCGTCCCATAACGAAAATAAGTGACCACATTATTGCTTGCTTATCGTATAAATATGACCACTCTCTTTTCCAAAAAGGAAACGTCATGCATGTTGGCATCCGCGAATTGAAGTCTGGTTTATCCCAGATGCTGGCCCAGGCCCAAGCGGGCGAAGTGATTGAGGTGACCTCGCACAATCGGCCGATTGCACGCATTGTTGGCATTCCGCCTCAAGGTGATGAGGGGCTGCGCCACCTGATAGCAAGCGGTGCGGTGACCTGGGCCGGGGGCAAGCCCGAGTTCGAACAACCGCTCGTACTAAGCCCGTTGGGGACGCCCGTCAGCCAGATGGTGCTGGAGGATCGGGGATGATCCTGTATTGCGACACTTCCGCGCTCATCAAGCTCTATCTGAATGAAGCGGAAAGCGAGCTGATGCTGGCCGAAGCCAAGGCCGCTTCGGTACTTGCCGTCTGTCGCATCACGTGGGCGGAAGCCATGGCTGCGCTGGCTCGTCGAGCAAGAGAAGTGGAGGTGGATAGCGCCGTGATCGAACAGGCTCGCCAGCGCCTGCAAGCCCATTGGGTACGTTTTGCCATTGTCGAAGTGAACCAAGCCTTGGTGGAATTGGCTGGGGAACATGCAGATACCTTCGCCTTGCGGGGCTATGACAGCGTGCAACTCGCGGCTGTCTGTGTGCTTCAAGCGCAAGCACAGGAAGTCGTCCACTTTGCCTGCTTTGATAAACGTTTACGCAAAGCCGCCAAGGTACTGGGCATGCCCACCGTGGGTGATTGACGCGGCCTGTCGATGAAAAACGGCGACCAAAGTCGCCGTTTAGGAACGGGTACGAAATAACTTGTGCAATTATGGGTGTGCTGGCGGGAGTGGAGCAGGGAATTCGGGCAGCATGCTGCCCGCCTGCGTAACGGCCTGCGCGTGCAAGCGCAGGCGCACCCTGCAAGGGCGATGCAAGGCGCCGGACGCGCCACAGGGCCGTTCCCTGCAAGCGACCAGCAACGCGGCAGCGCGCCCGCCAGTGCGGCCAGAATGCGGAAGTTATTTCGTACCCGTTCCTTATTACCCTGCCGGAAAGACACTCAGTCCTTGCCGGGAGCCGACGGATTTTGCTGCTTTGAACGCCATGAAGGCATACGCCAAGATGCGTCGACCACATTTGTAGCAAGAGGGCTTGCCATGTCTGTATCCACCTCCATCCGCATCGACCGGACCCTTTACGACCAGGCCAAAGCCGATGCCGCAAGCGAGCATCGCACCATTGCCGGGCAGATCGAGTACTGGGCCAAGATTGGCCGCGCGGCGATCGACAATCCGGATCTTCCGGTGAGTTTCATCGCCGAATCGCTGGCCTCCCTCTCCGAGCCGCGCGACCAGTCCACACCCTTCGTACCCCGGAGCCTTCGAGGGTAAGTTACGAAGTCCGCCAGACTCGCCGTTTTGCGCGGCAGTACAAGAAACTCCACGACAACGTGGCGGCGGATGTCGGTTCGTTGGGCACGCTTCGCTTTGCCCAACCTACGGCAGTTCGTGTTCAAGTTCCGCAGCCAGGGCCAACGCTATCTGCTCGGCTACACGGTTGATGATGGTGTCTGCCTGGTCACCCTGGAGTCCATCGGACCCCACGAAAACTTCTACCGGGATTTCCAGCACTGAGCCACTTGCAGCAACAAAAACGACCCGTGCTTATCCGGTTGTCGCAGACACCCACTATGGGTAGTGACGTAGGTTGGGCAAAGCGAAGCGTGCCCAACATCGCGGCGGTTCGTGTTCAAGTTCCGCAGCCAAGGCCAACGCTACCTGCTCGGCACACGGTCGATGATGGCGTCCACCTGGTCACCCTGGAGTCCATCGGACCCCACGAAAACTTCTACCGGGATTTGTGCGTATTCCACGCAAACTGGACACCCATTCCACGGCAAACTGGACAGTCATTCCACGCGAAACTGGACAGTTTCGGAGCGTAGCGACGCGGGGTTTTTGTCTTGTACTTTGAAGGGTCTGTCAGGGTCAAATTTTGTTGGTCATGGTTCGCTCGCAGGCGGGCTTGCGGAATCGTTACTGCGTAACGAATTGCGCAGGAAATATTCCTCCCATTCGGCCGAGTCCAATTCGAGCGTGGCCAGTACCTGTTCATCCGCGTCTTTGATCAGGCGTTCGAGCATTTGGCGGTTCGTTACGCCGTAACGTCGGGACAGTCTGGCCAACGCCAGGGCGGTGGTCGTGCTGACCCAGGTGTTGATCCGTCGCTCGCCGTTCTCCCCCGCCACCGGTCGGCTCTTTCGATAGGCTTGTTGCCGCTGCGCTGCTGTTTTAGCCATGGAAGGCGTCTCCGTTACGCCGTAACGGCGCGGTTGATTCGTGACTACGTAACACCGGGGGAACCGGCGGGGGTCGGTCAGCGCTCGGACGCAGAGTTATCCACGGCCGCCCGCCAGACGCGCGCCCACACGCAGGCTGGCTGGCGGGCGGCGGTGGGTAACTCGTCGAACTCGGTGGGACGCTCATTCGGGCTTCCCCTTCTTGCGCAGGGATTCGCCGTCGAGGTCGATGCTGTGGGACTGGTGCAGCAGGCGGTCGAGGATGGCGTCGGCCAGGGTGGGGTCACCGATCGCGTCATGCCAATGCTTCACCGGCAACTGGCTGGTGATGAGGGTCGAGCGCGTCCCGTGGCGGTCATCGAAGATCTCCAGCAAATCCCGACGGCCCTCGTCGGTCAGCGGCGCCAGGCCCCAGTCGTCGATGACCAGGACATCGGTCTTCGCCAACTGCGCCAGCGACTTGGCATAACTGCCGTCACCCCGGCCGATGGCCAGGGCCGGCAACAGCCGTGGCAGGCGCACATAGAGCACCGAATGGCCTTGCCGACAGGCCTGGTTGGCCAGGGCGCAGGCGAGGAAGGTCTTGCCCACGCCGGTGGGGCCACAGATCAGGACGTTCTGATGCGCACTCACCCAATGCCCGGTCATCAGACGGGCGAACAGCGCCCGGTCGAGGCCGCGCGGATGCCGGTAGTCGACATCCTCCGGGGTGGCGGCCTGCTTCAGCCGGGCCCGCTTCAGGCGCGCCGCGTTCTGGCGCGATTCGCGCTCGGCGGCCTCGCTGTCGACCAGCAGGCCGAGGCGTTCCTCGAACGATAACTGGCCGATCTCCGGGCTCAGCACCTGCTGCGCCAGGGCACGAGCCATGCCGGTGAGGCGGAGTTGGTGGAGTTTGTCGACGGTGGGATGGTTCAGCATGGGTCAATCTCCTTCGGTATGGGGGGCAGAGGGGGTCAGTGGTAGTAATCGGAGCCACGCACGTTGGCGTGTGCCAGGGGCAAATGGGTCTGCGCCGGGGGGCTCTCCGGCTGCTTGTCCAGGCCATGCTGCAAGATGGATTTCAGGCTGCGGTAAGACACGGCGCCGATGCCGATGGCCCGCTCGCAGGCGGCTTCCAGACGGCCATCAGCGAAGGCCTTGCCCAAGCGCAGGATGCCCAGGCAGGCGCGGTAGCCCTGCTGCGGATGCCGGCGTTGATTCAGGACGTGTTCCACCACCGCCTGGGTATGCGGCCCGATGCGCCCGGCCCATTCAAGCAGGCGCGGCGCGTTCCAGCCCAGGGCGGCCTGGTGGGCCGGCGCCATGTGGGCATCCAGGGTGGAGTGGCGGCCCCGGGTATCGCAGCGCGCGTGGCTGGCAATCCGGGCACCGCGATGGAACAGCTCGACGATGCTGGCCGTCAGGCGGACGTCGACCTTCTCGCGGGCCAAGCGGTAGGGCACCGAGTAGTAATGGCCGATCACCTCGACGTGATAGTCGATGCCGACCCGCGCCACCTTCCATTCGGCGAACTCGTAGCGTGTCGCCGGCAACGGCCGCAGGGCGGGCCGATCCATCTCGGCGAAGGCGGACTGGCGGCAGCCCGGCAGCTTCTTGAAGGGCCGGGTGTTGAGCCGAACCATGAGTTCGGCGATGGCCCGGTTGATCTCGTCCAGGCTGAAGAAACGCTGGTGGCGCAGCCGCGCCAGCACCCAGCGCTCGACCAGCAGCACGCCGCCTTCGGCCTTGGCCTTGTCCTTCGGCCGGCGCGGTCGGGCGGGCAGGACCACGGTGGCGTAGTGGCAGGCCAGGTCGCGGTAGGTCGGGTTGATCTCGGGGTCGTAGAAGCAGGGCTTGGTGACGCCGCTTTTGAGGTTGTCCGGGACCAGCAGGGCGGGTACGCCGCCCAGGTGTTCGAGGGTGCGGACGTGGCTGCCGATCCAGTCGGGCAGGCTCTGGCTCCAGGTGGCTTCGCAGTAGGTGTAGTTGGAGGCGCCCAGCACGGCGACGAAGATCGCCGCCGGGCGGAGCTCGCCGGTCATCGGGTCGACGATGGGCACGGTCGGGCCGGCGTAGTCGATGAACAGTTTCTCGCCCGGGGCATGGGTCTGGCGCAGGCTCACCGCGAGGCGGCCGACCCACTGCCGGTAGTGGACGCAGAAGCCGCTATAGCGATAGCCGTCGGGGTGCTCGGCCTTGTATTCCTGCCAGAGCAGGTCGAGCGTGACGCCCTTCTGCCGCAACTCGCGGTGCACGGCCGGCCAGTTGGGTTCCGCTCGTACCTGGCTCGAAGGCGCCGCCGGCGGATACAACTGAGCTTCCAGCCCCGCCTCGCTGAGTGTTGCGGGCAGTGGCCAGGGGACGCCGGCTAACTTGGCCCGGCGGAGGATTTCGCCCACTGTCGTCGGCGATGCATGGACCACCCGGGCGATCTCGCGATGGCTGAGGCTGCCTTCGTGGTGCAGCCGGAGAACTTCAAGAATCTTGCGCATGGATAACCTGCTATTCGCCATGTGGGCCTCGGCAAAATCGCCCAGGGTGCCACGGTTATCCCGCGTGCTACGCAGCTACTACAGAGTGTCCAGTTTGCCGTGGAATCAGTGTCCAG
>JAURYL010000085.1 GCA_030653935.1 Pseudomonadota bacterium | reverse complement strand
GCCGGCTTCGTTCTTCTGATCAGGCCTACGAAGCCGGCGAGACGCCGGCGCTACATGAGGACCCGCCCCCATGCGCGTCCCCACCCATCGATAACCCGGGCTACTGGTGATGCGGCCCCGCCTCCGCCATCGGCCACAAGCGGTGGCTGTCCAGCAGCAAACGGGCCGCCGCTTCGTGGACATCGAGACGTGACAACAGGGCCTCGCGGCGGGCGTCGCGGGTGCTCTTGCGGGCATTCAGCGCTTCCCACAGCGGCGTCTCGCCCATCTGATAGGCGCGCCAGGCGAGGTCGGCGTAGCCATCCAGATGCCGCGCCATTTCTTCCAGCGATTCCAGGCGGCTCAAGGCGCCGCGCAAGCGGGCGTGGAGGACGCGAATCTCGCCCTCGACGCGCGCCCTGGCGCCGGCTTCCTGTTGCGCCAGCGCGCGCGCTTCCTGCGTCGCCACATCCACCCGGGCGCGGCGGTTCTCGCCCGGCAACGGCAGGGTGATGCTGATGCCGAGCAGGTTGTCCAGGCCGCTGCGTTCGCGGGAATAGCGCAGACCGAGCGTGGGGTCCGGGGTGAGTTCGGCCTGCTGCCGCCGCGCCTGGAAGCGCATGCGTTCGCTTTCCTTTTGCAAGATGGCGAGTTCGTGGTTGTGCTCCAGCGCCGCGCCCACCCACGCGCTCGCGTCACCGGCCAGGGTCGGCAGGGCGCCCGGAGACGGCTTCGGCGCCGGCAAACCGGGAAAACGCGCGCTCAGGCCGGCGACGGCTTCAGCGGCGGCACTTTCCGCTCGCCGCGTCTCCGCTTCCGCTTGGCGCAGGGCGGCTTCTGCCTGCGCACGCTCCATCCGCGCGGCATCGCCCGCCTTGATGCGTTTTTCCACCACATCGCGCTGCTGCTTCAGCAAGGCGGCCTGCTCGCGCCAGGCCTGGGTCTCGCCCTCGGCGCGCAGCGCGGCATACCAGGTGGCAATCAGGTCACGCGCGGCCTCGTGGCGGGCGTCGCCCACCCGTTCCTCGGCCTCATCGGCCAGGGTGGCGCCGATCTCCTTGTCCAGCTTCGCCTTGCCGGGCAGGCGCAGGCCGCGCTCGATCCCCATTTCCCAATCGTTGTAACCGCCGACGCCCGTCTCACGGCGCCGCGTGTAGCCGGCGCTCGCCTGATACTCATATTCACCCACCTTGAGCCGGCGCCCTTCCGCCAGCGCGGCGGACACCCGCGCCCGCGCGGCGAGGACGGCGGGATGCGCCTCCAGGACGGCATTGGTGGCGGCGGTAGGCGGCAGATCGGCGGGGGGGGTGAGTTCGGGGGCGGCGTGGGCAAGGCCGCTCAGCACGAACAGGATGGCAGCCCATCTGCTCCCCCCTTTCCAAAAGGCTCTTTTCGTATTAGCTGGTGACGCGGAACGGCAAGGTTCCCCCCTTTTGCAAAGGGGGGTTAGGGGGGATTTTCGGACGCTCAAACTGGCACAACCCTTGGCGAAATCCCCCTCAGTCCCCCTTTGCAAAAGGGGGAAGTCACACCCCCTGCTCCCCTTTGATACAGGGGCACCTCGAAAAACCCCTAATTCGTCGTTCCCGCGAATGCGGGAACCCAGTGAAATCAACACACTGGATTCCCGCATTCGCGGGAATGACGGGTTTTTCGATGCGCCCGAAGGGGGGTTCAAAAACAGTTTCATCCCAATCTCCCAAATTCGATCACCGGCGTCAGCCAGTAGGCCACGTCCCGTTTCGGGAACGCGCGTTTCAATTCATCCAGCAGATGGCCGGCGGCATCCGCTTCCAGCACGATCTTGAATTTGGTGCGGGCGACGCGGCCGCGCACCTGTTCCTGTGGGGTCAGCGTATGTCCGCGACTGCCGCGCCCCTCGGCATGCACCAGGGTGAAGGCGCCACCCCATTCCGGGTGCGCGAGCAGGTATTCGGCCAGGGTTTCTTCCAGGCTGGCCGGGGCCACCAGGGTAAGTTGAACCATGCTCATGCTTTATCTCCCAGGATGAAACGCCGATACAGCACCGGCAGCACCAGCAGGGTCAGCACCGTGGAAGTGAACAAGCCGCCCATGACCACGATGGCCAGCGGCTTCTGGATTTCCGAACCCGGCCCGCTGGCGGTGAGCAGGGGCAAGAGGCCGAAGGCGGTGATGCAGGCGGTCATCATGACCGGGCGCAGGCGACGCAAGGAGCCCTCGCGCACGACGCCGGCGGCGTCCATGCCCTGATCGCGCAACTGGTTGAAGTAGGACACCAGCACGACGCCGTTCAACACCGCAATACCGAGCAGGGCGATGAAGCCGACCGAGGCCGGCACCGACAGGTATTCGCCGGTCACGCCCAGCGCCATCACGCCGCCGACCAGGGCGAAGGGCGCGTTGGCCATGATCAGCGCGGCCTGGCGCAGGGAGCGGAAAGTGGCGAACAGCAACAGGAAGATCAATCCCAGCGCCACCGGCACCACCACCGCCAGACGCATGGCGGCGCGCTGCTGGTTTTCGAACTGGCCGCCATAGACCACCAGATAGCCCTGCGGCAGCCGCACCTTGGCGGCCACAACCTGCTTCACGTCCTCGACGAAACCGACCAGATCGCGGCCAGCGACATTGCTCTGAATCACCACATAGCGGGCGCCATTCTCGCGGTTCACCGCCACCGGGCCATCGGCGCGCACCAGATGCGCCACCTCGGCCAGGGGCACGGCGAGGCCGTCATTAGTGGGAATCCGCAGCCGTTCGAACAGGGCCGGCGAGGCGCGCACGTTCTCGCCGGCGCGCACCACCAGCGGTGTGCGCCGGGCGCCCTCCTGCACCACGCCGATCTTGACGCCCTCCAGGTGCGCTTTCAGGAAATCGGACACCTCATCGCTGGTAAGTCCATAACGACCCAAGGCCAGACGGTCGATTTCCACGCGGAAATACTGCACCCCGTCGTTCTTCACGGAAAACACGTCCTGGGCGCCGGGAACGCCGCCCAGCAGGGTTTCGATCTCACCGGCGAGGCGGTTGAGCGTGGACAGGTCCGGGCCGAACACCTTCACCGCCAGGTCGCCGCGCGAACCGGTGAGCATCTCCGAGACACGCATGTCGATGGGCTGGGTGAAGCCGAAGGTGACGCCGGGGAAGTCCGCCATCACCTTGCGGATTTCCTCGGTCAGCCATTCCTTGTCAGGCTTGCGCCAGTCTTCTTTCGGCTTCAGCACCAGAAAGGCATCGGTCTGGTTGAGGCTCATCGGATCGAGGCCCAGCTCGTCGGAGCCGGCGCGCGCCACCACGCCCTTGATTTCCGGCACCCGCTCCAGCAATGCCCGCTGCACCCGCAGATCGATGTCCAGACTGGCTTCCAGGCTGATCGACGGCAGTTTCTCCAGTTGGACCAGCAGGTCGCCCTCGTCCAGCGTCGGCATGAAGGACTTGCCGATGAAGGGATAGATCGCCGCCGCCGCCAGCAGCAAGGCCAGGGCGCCGGTCATCACCAGACGAAAATGGCCCAACGCGTAGTCCAGCAATGGCCGATAGGCGCGATCCAGTTGCCGCATCAACCAGGGCTCCTCATGCGCGCCTTCCTTGATGATCAAGGCTCCGAGGGCGGGCACCACGGTCAGCGACAGGAACAACGCCGCGCCGAGGGCGAAGACGATGGTCAGTGCCACCGGAATGAATAGCTTGCCTTCCAGGCCTTCCAGGCTGAGCAGCGGCAGGAACACGATCAGGATGATCAGCACCCCGGCCGACGTCGGCGTCGAGACTTCGCGCACGGCGCGGTAGACCTCATGCAGTTTGGGCGCTCCGCTCGGGTGCGACAGCCGCGTCACAATGTTCTCCACCACCACCACCGCCGCGTCCACCAGCAGGCCGATGGCGATGGCGAGGCCGCCCAGGCTCATCAGGTTAGCGGAGAGGCCGAAGCGCTGCATCAGCCAGAACGCGGCCAAGGCCGAAAGCGGCAACACCACCGCCACGGTGAGCGCGGCGCGGGCGTTGCCGAGAAACAGAAACAACAGCACCAGCACCAGCACCACAGCCTCCATGAGCGCCTGCGCCACCGTGCTGATGGCGCGCTCCACCAGTTCGGAGCGGTCATAGAACGGCTTCACCGTGACGCCGCGCGGCAGGCCCGGGGCAATCTCCTTGAGCCGTTGCTTCACCAGCGCCACCACCTTCTGGGCATTCGCGCCTTTCAGGCCCAGCACCAGCCCTTCCACCGCCTCGCCCTTGCCATCCTTGGTGACACCGCCATAGCGGGTGAGACTGGACATGCGCACCTGGGCGATATCCGCCACCCGTACCGGCACGCCCCCTACCCTTTTCACGACGATGGCCGCGAGGTCGTCCAAGTTCTTCACCGCGCCCTCGATCCGCACCACCCAGACTTCCTCGCCCTCGGCCAGACGACCGGCGCCATCGTTCTTCAGGTTGGTTTCCAGCGCCGTCATCAACTCCGGCAGCGTGACGCCGCGCGCGCTCATCGCCGCGTTGTCCGGCGCCACCTCAAAAGTGCGCGCGAAACCACCCAGCGAATTCACATCGGCCACCCCTGGCAAGGTGCGCAACTGCGGGCGAATCACCCAATCCAGAATGGCGCGCAACTCGTCCAGCGGCAGCGGCCCTTCCACGGTGAACATGAACATTTCCGACAGCGGCGTGGTAATCGGCGCCAGACCACCGGAAACGCCGGTCGGCAGATCGCCCATCACCGCGGCGAGGCGTTCCGCCACCTGCTGCCGCGCCCAATAGATATCGGTGCCATCCTCGAAGTCGATGGTGATGTCGGTGAGCGCGTATTTCGCCACCGAACGCAGCAGACGCTGCTTCGGGATGCCCAGCATCTCGGTCTCGATGGGCGCCACGATGCGCGCCTCCACCTCTTCCGGCGTCATCCCCGGCGCCTTCAGGATCAACTTGACCTGGGTGGTGGAGACATCGGGAAAAGCGTCGATGGGAATCTCGCGCCAGGCCTGCACCCCCGCCGCCACCAGCATCAGGGTGAACAACAGGGTGAGCAGACGCTGGGTAAGGGCGAACTCGGCGAGCTTATTGAGCATGGCAAGCCCCCTTGCTCCCACGCTCCAGCGTGGGAGCAAGTCTGGACGCTCCAGCGTCCCGTTGAGCGGACTCGACGCTGGAGCGTCGGAATCTGCTCCCACGCTGGAGCGTGGGAGCAAGGGTCAACGAATTCATGCCACAGCCCTTACTTGGCATCTTCCGCTCCCAGCCAGGCCGACTTCAACGCGGCGATGCCGCCTACCGCGACCAGTTCACCGTCGCGGAAGTCGCCTTCCAGCGAAACCATGTTGGCGGACTGCGACAACACCGTGATCAAGCGCGCCGCGAAACCGTCGGGCCGGCGCACGAATACGTAGGCCTTGCCCGCCTCCCGCACCACCGCCCGGACCGGCACCCGCCACTCCTGGCCGCCACCCAGGCCAGTGATGCGCGCCGCCACGCTCTGGCCGGCGCGCAGGCTGCCGTCCGTGTTATCCAGACGGACGCGGATACGCACCGTCTGCGCCGCGCCGGCCGCCGGCAGCACACGCAACACCGCGCCTGACTGCTGACGTCCCGGCAATTCCACCTTCATGCCCGGCTTCACCCGCGCCGCCACGTCGGCGGGCGCGTCGATCTCCAGCCACAGCGGATTGAGGCTGGCGAGGGTATAGAGCGCGGTCGCCGCTTCCACGCGACTACCCAGCGCCACCTGGCGGGCAATGACCACACCGCTGATCGGCGCGGTCAAGGCGATTTCACTGGCATAGCCCTCGCCGCGTTCGGCGCGGGTGATGGCGGCGTTATTCAAGCCCTGAGCACGCAGCGCGGCGCGTTGCGCGTTCAACGCGGCCTTCGCCTGAGCCAGGGCCGCCGCGCTGGCGCGCGCGCGTGACTCGGGAATGATGCCCTCGCGCAGCAAGCCTTCATCGCGGCGGGCGCTGTCCCGCGCCAGGTCGAGCGTGGTGGCCGCTTGCGCCAGGCCACCTTGCAGGCCGATCAGTTCCGGGCTGGAAAGACGCACCAGCACCTGGCCGCGCCGCACCGGCTCGCCCTCCGTCGCCAGCGTCGCCAATACCAGACCCGCCACCGGCGCGGCCAACACGCGGGTCTGGCCGTCCGGAATCACCACCGTCGCCGGCATCCCCGGCGACAGACTGCCGGCATGCAGGGTCAGCGGCGAGGTCTGCACCCCGAGAGACTTGACCTGGATCGGCGTGAGTTTGATGGACTCGGCGTGAACACCGAGAGAACACAGTAGAAGCAATAGGGGGCTGAAGCGCATGGAGAGCATCGTTAAATTGGGTGACGGCAAATTAGCCGCGTTACCTTAAAGCAGTCTTAAACCAAGTCCAAAAACAGTATGGTGGGGTGCGACCAAAAGCCGCACCCCACCTTGGCGGACGCACCTTGCGCGTCAATAACATCAGCGGTTACGGCCACCTCCAGGGCCCATACCCATGCCCCCGCCCGGCCCCGGTCCCATGCCGCCCCCAACAGCGGGCGGCGTGGCCGGCACCTCGACGCCGAGTTGCCGCGCGCGATCCTGCATGCGCTCATGCTGCTCGGCGCGCACTTTCGCCTTTTCCTCGGGGGTCTGGGCAGTACGCATCTTGGTGCGATGCGCGGCGCGTTCCTGGTTGGTCATCAACTGGCTGCCATAGACCTGTTCCTTGGGCGCTTGCGGCGCCGGCTCGGCGGCCAGAGCCAGCCCAGCGGCGAGCGCCAGACCGGTCGCCAGATAAGTAAGGGTGCGTTTCGTCATGATCATCTCCTGAATCGGTTGGAAGTCATCGCTCATCGCGACGATTCCATTTCAGCAGACGAGTGTAAGCGCCCGGTTTCAGGACAACCTCGATTTGTATCCCGCCGCGTCGGATCTGGGGTTGTTACATGAATTTACAAAATACCCACGGAAAGGCATCAGGGCGGGAAAATAATCACCACAACGACGCGGACAGCGTTAGGGAATCGCTGATTTATTTCCCATCCGTCGTTCCCGCGAAGGCGGGAACCCAGTTAAATCAATAATCTGGATGCCCGCCTTCGCGGGCATGACGGAATAAATCAGCGCCTACTTAGGAAAACCAGGCCATGAAACAAAACCATCTGCTGCTGGTGGACGACGACCCCGAGTTGCGAGAACTGCTGAGCGACTATCTCGGCCAGGCCGGCTTCCGCCTCACTGCCGTCGCCGACGGCCGCGAGATGCGGCGGGCGATGGCGGCGGCACCGTTCGATCTGGTGATTCTCGACCTCATGCTGCCGGGCGAGGACGGGCTTTCCCTGTGCCGCCGTCTACGCGCGCACAGCCGCATTCCGATCCTGATGCTGACCGCGCGCGGCGATGAGGTCGACCGCATCGTCGGGCTGGAAATGGGCGCCGACGATTACCTCGCCAAGCCGTTCAACCCACGCGAACTGCTGGCCCGCATCAAGAGCATCCTGCGCCGCGCCGGCAGCCTGCCGGAGAACCTGGCCGATGAGGATGTGCGTCGTTTCCGCTTCGCCGGCTGGAGCCTGGATACCGATACGCGGCAACTGCTGTCTCCGGCGGGCGTGGTGGTGGCGCTTTCCGGGGTCGAATACAAGGTGCTGCGGGTGCTGGTCGCGCACCCGAACCGGGTGCTGTCACGCGACCAGTTGCTGGAATTCACCCAGGGCCGCGAGGCGGCGCCGTTCGACCGCGCCATCGATGTCCAGATCGGCCGTCTGCGTCGCAAGCTGGATGACGACGCGCGCGAACCGTGCCTGATCAAGACCGTGCGCAACGAAGGCTATGTGCTGGCGGTAGCGGTGGAAAAATCATGAAACGCTTCGACTCCCTCTACCTGCGGGTCGCCGCCGTGCTGCTGCTCGGCCTGTTCGCCGCGCAGTGGGTGGCGGAACGGCTCTAAGTAATAACGCGTAACCGATTTGGCATGGAATTCGCTTTCTACAGACGAACTGAACCCTGTTGGAAGCGCGATGATCGATTTGAACCTGGATGAGGAATCTCGCTTGATCTTGGAAGGACTGGCCTCCCACCACCGG
>JAURYL010000081.1 GCA_030653935.1 Pseudomonadota bacterium | reverse complement strand
CCGTTGCCGCATTGCTGCACTTCGCCGCCGTCGGCGTTGAAGATGCGGTAGCGGAAATCACAGTCGGGCCGGGTGGCGGGTTCGACCAGCAATATCTGGTCGCAGCCGATACCGAAGTGGCGGTCGGCGAGGGCCTGGTATTGCGCCGGGATGAGGTCGATGTGCTGATTGATGCCGTCGAGCACGACGAAATCGTTGCCGGCGCCCTGCATTTTGGTGAATTTCAGTTTCATGGGCGGATTATCCAGGCATGTAGCGCATGTAGTCCTTCCAGATGCAGCGATCCATCACCACCGTGAGGCCGGCGTCGCGGGCCTTCTCCGCCGCCGCGTCGTGAACGATGCCTTCCTGGACCCAGATCGCCGGGGCGCCGATGGCGAGGGCTTCTTCCACCACGCCAGGAATGGCGGCGGCTTCGCGGAAGACGTTGACCAGATCCACCGGGAAGGGAATGTCCGCCAACTTCGCATAGGCCTTTTCGCCCAGGGCCTCGTCCAGCGCCGGGCGCACCGGAACGATGCGGTAACCGAGACGCTGCATGGCACGGGAGACACCGAAACTGGGCCGGTCCGGCTTCGGTGAGAGGCCGACCACGGCAATGGTCTTCACTCGCGTCAGCAGCGCCTTGATGTCTTCGGGGCCGGGGTTCTGGAAGGTCATGTCAGTTCCGCACGGCCGTTCCGAAGGAACTGACCTCCCCCTCGGGGGGAAACGAGCGTAGCGAGTAAGGGGGCTGTTTCATCTCAATTCCTTGGTCATTACGTAGTCATCCATGATGAAGCCATTGCCGATGTCTTCCAGGTGGATGGTGGACACCGTGAAACCGTGTTTCAGGTAAGCGGTGATCGCCTGTTGATTCTGCCGGTTCACCCGCAACACCAGCCGGGTAAAGTCCTGGCGGACGATGCGCGCGATCAGTTCATCGATCAGCTTGCCGCCGATGCCGTGGCGTTGCCAGTCGAGGTCCACGTAGAGCTTGTCGAGTTTGTAATCACCCTCGTTGAGGGGGTGGCCGTGGACGAAGCCGACCAGCACCCCTTCCGCTCGCGCCGCCAGCCAGTGGTCGCCACGGGCGATGAACTGGCGCACCAACACCGGCCGGTAGCGTTGCGCCAGCATGTACTCGATCTGTTTCGGCGTGATGATGCCGGGGTAATGCGCGCGCCAGACGCGGCCGGCCAAGTCCACCACGGCTTCCGCCTCATCCAGGCGCACAGGGGAAATTTCGATTTCATTCATAGAGACTGGCCTCACCGGTCGGGCGGGTTTTGAAGCGTTTATGCAACCAGAAGTATTGCGCGGGCATTTCCCGAATGCGCGCCTCGATGAAGGCGTTCATGCGGCGGGTATCGGCTGCCACGTCGTCACTGGGATAATTTTCCCAGGCCGGATAGAAGCGGGTGACATAGCCGCCGCCCTCCTGGCGGGTGATGCACGGCACCACCACGGCGCCGGTGGCGCGGGTCAGGCGCGACAACCCGGTGATGGTGGCGGCCGGGGTACCGAAGAAGGGCACGAACACGGCGTCTTTGGGGCCGTAATCCATGTCCGGCAGATAGTAGAACGGCCGCCCTTTCTTGATCGCGCGGATCACCGGCTTGATGCCGTCGCTGCGCGAATACATTTCCGAGTGTTGGTCACCGCGACCAAAGCGGGTGCGCGCGCGCAGCATCAGGCGGTTGATGATCGGGTTCTTGATCGTGGCGTACATCGAGACGATGGGCGCGTAGGCCGCCGTCACCCGCACGCCGCCGATGTTGAGGCCGACAAAATGCGGCGCCAGCCAGATCACGGGCTTGCCCAAGTGTGGCGCCAGGTGCTCCTCGCCCTCGAAACGGGTGAGCCGTTCCACCTCCTCGCGGCTGCCCCACCAGGACACGGTTTCCTGAAGAGTGGCGCGGCCGAGGGCGCGGAAGTGGGCTTTCAGCAGGCGGCGCCGCGCCGCTTCGTCCAGTTCCGGAAAACACAGGCGCAGATTGGTCAGGCCGACGCCGATGCGCGTCCCGGCGACGGCGTGCAGCAGCACGCCCAGCCCATCGCCCAGACGGCCCAGGGCGGTGGCTGGCAGCAGCCGCCAGAGCAGCCAGAGCAGGGCGACCCCCAGCCTTCTCATGGCAGATCCTCCGGTGGCGGCGGCACTTCGCCGTGATGGCGAAACAGGCGGTAGCTCCACAGGTATTGCTCGGGGTGGCGGCGGATGATCGCCGACATCGCCAGGCTGGCAACCCGCGCCAGCGTTTCCTGGTCACCCTCCGGCAGCGCGGGCAGCGGCTCGACATGCAGACGAAAGCCGCGTCCCCAGCTCAGCCGTTCCGCGTAGACGAGCAAGGGCACGGCGCCGGTGCTGGCGATCAGGCGATAGGGCAGCGACGGCAGGTAGGCCGGGTGGCCGAGAAAGCGTATCCACTGGCCCTCGCCGCGGTTGGCCGATTGATCGGGGAGGATGAAGGTGGCCTCGCCGCCCTTGAGTCGCGCGAGCAGGGCGCGCACGCCGCCGGTGGTCGGCGGCACGGTTTTCAGCCCGGCGCGTTCGCGGCCGTCGCGCATCATGCTGTGTACCCATTCCTGGCGCGGCGGTGTGTAGAGCGCGGTAAACGGCAGACGGCTGGCGATGAACATGCCGCAAATCTCCCAGCAGCCCAGGTGCGGCGCCAGCAGGGCGATGCCATGCCCGCCGCCGTTGCGTGATGCCGCCTCGACATGCTCCCAGCCGCGCACTTCCCGGATCAGGCCGAACACGCGCGGCAGCGGCGCCAGCCAGATCAGGGGCAGTTCCGCCAGGCCCTTGCCCAGCTCCATGCCGGCGCGAAACAGACAGAAAGGATGATAGAGGTGCGCGAGTTTCAGGTTGTCCCGCAGCAAGGCCCGGTGCCGCCTGCGCAACAGCCCCAGAAGCCCCAGCGTCGCGCCGAGCGCGTGCGCCACCGGCAGCGGCAACCAGGAAAATAGACGGAGAAAGAAAAGCAAGGCGGGTTTGACCAAAAATTGTGCAAGTGCGTAGAATTATCGCAGCCGCCGAGTTAATTGCAGCAATGCAAAGACAAATTGCGGGCGGGATACAAATTCAGCTAAAGCGTCCGCTCCTTGTCCCCGGAGTCGGCCACGCCGACCAGTAACGGGGAACCACACAGGAGCCACACATGAGCAAAGACTACTTTTTCACCTCCGAATCGGTTTCCGAAGGCCATCCGGACAAGGTCGCCGATCAGATTTCCGACGCCATCGTCGACGCCATCCTGGCCCAGGACAAGCATTCGCGCATCGCGGCGGAGACGCTGGTGACCACCGGTCTGGTGATGCTGGCCGGCGAAATCACCACCAATGCCAAGGTGGACTACGCCCGCGTGGCGCGCGAAACCATTCGCCACATCGGTTACGCCGACCCCCAGTTGCGCTTCGATGCCGACGGCTGCTCCGTGCATGTCTGCTACGGCCAGCAGAGCGATGACATCGCCCAGGGCGTCAACGCCGCCTACGACAACAACCTCGACCAGGGCGCCGGCGACCAGGGCCTGATGTTCGGCTATGCCTGTGACGAAACCCCCTCCCTGATGCCGATGCCGATCTACCTGGCGCACCGCCTGGTGGAACGCCAGGCCATGCTGCGCAAGGACGGCCGCCTGCCCTGGCTGCGCCCCGACGCCAAATCGCAGGTCACCCTGCGCTACGTCGATGACAAGCCCGATAGCATCGATACCGTGGTGCTCTCCACCCAGCACAATCCTGAAATGGCGGAAGGCCCGGCCGGCAAGCGACGGATGAAGCAGGCTGCGATCGACGCGATCATCGAGGACATCATCCTGCCGGTGCTACCCAAGGAACTGATCAAGGGCGACATCAAGTATCTGGTCAACCCCACCGGCGTGTTCGAGATCGGCGGCCCGCATGGCGACGCCGGCCTCACCGGCCGCAAGATCATCGTCGATACCTACGGCGGCGCGGCCCCGCACGGCGGTGGTGCGTTCTCCGGCAAGGACCCCTCCAAGGTCGACCGCTCCGCCGCCTATGCCGGCCGCTACGTCGCCAAGAACATCGTCGCCGCCGGGCTGGCCAGCAAGTGCCTGGTGCAGATTTCCTACGCCATCGGCGTCGCCCACCCCACCTCGGTGATGGTGGAAACCTACGGTACCGGCAAGGTCTCCGACGAGCGTCTGACCGAACTGGTGCGCCGGCATTTCGACCTGCGTCCCAAAGGCATCGTCCAGATGCTCGACCTGCTCCGCCCGATCTACGAGAAGACCGCCGCCTACGGCCACTTCGGCCGCGACGAGCCGGAATTCACCTGGGAAACCACCGACAAGGCGGCAGCGCTGAAGGCCGACGCGGGGGTATAAAGCAAACGACTACACTCGAACTCTGGCAACGGGCAAAGGAGACCACCATGCAATGGGCTGAAGTACTGGCGGACAGGTCGCTCAAAGACCTGCCGTACAAGATCGAACTCGACAAATGGGGGAACGTGGTCATGAGTCCAGCAAGTAATCGGCATGGCCGGCTTCAAGGCGTCCTCTTCGCCATGTTGGAAAAACTGCCTGGTGGCCGGGCGTTGATCGAGTGTTCGGTTGCCAGCTACGAAGGCGTGAAAGTGGCCGACGTGGCCTGGTGTTCAGATGCCTTTTTCGACCGCCACGGCTACGAAACCCCCTACCCACGCGCACCGGAAATCTGCGTCGAGGTGCGTTCCCCCGCCAACTCCGAGGAAGAGCTTCACTTCAAGACCCGCCTCTATCTGGGGGCGGGCGCCAGGGAAGTGTGGATCGTCCTGGAAACAGGCGAGGCACGCTTCTTCGGTGCCGAGGGCGAGCGGGCGCAATCCGAATATGGCCTCGACCCCAGGCCGCTGCTCAATCACTGAGCGGGTACGAGCACGCCATGCCCTCCGCCCCACGCCAGCTGCTGACCGAGGCTGAATATCTGGCTTTCGAGGAGGCCAGCCCGATCCGCCACGAGTTTGTGGGAGGTGAGGTATTCACCCTGAACGGTGTTAGCCAGCGGCACAACCGCATCGCCGGCAACCTCGCCGTCGCATTGATGGCGGCCTTTCGCGGCAAACCCTGCCAGGTCTTCATGAGTGACGTGAAACTCCACATCGCCCGTGACAGCGCCTATTACTACCCGGATGTAATGGTCACTTGTTCCGAACAGGCCCGCGCCGCCAACGAATCCCAGGTGGTGAATGACCCGTTGCTGGTGATCGAAGTCATTTCGCCCAGCACGGAGGCCACCGACCGGCGCGAAAAACTGCACGCCTATCGTAGCCTGCCCGCGCTCCAGGAATACGCCCTGGTCAGCCAGGACACGCAACAGGTCGAGATCTACCGCCGCCAAGGTGAGATTAGCCAAATAAGCGGTTGGCTCTACATCACCTATGAACCCGGCGACACGGTGGAATTCGCCGGCGTCGGCGTGGCGCTGCCGATTGCCGAGTTGTACGCGGGGACTGACGTGGCTTGAAAGCGAAGTCAGCGGCCCGCAGCTGAAAATCGAATCCCTACTGTAGCGCCGGCATCCTTGCCGGCGTTTTTTATACCCCGCCGGCAAGGATTACCGAAGGGCAGGGGCTTTATCAGCCGGCGCTACAGGGAACACCTTCCTACTTAGCCTGGCCTGGCTGCGCAAACTGGGCACCCACCTGCAGAAGCAGTAAGCGTCGTTCCTCGCTCATCGCCCGGAAGGACTGGAGCAGCATTTCCTCGGCTTGGTCAGGGAGACGGGCAACCAGGTGCAGTGGTTCGCCCTCGGCCAAAGCGAACAGTTCATAGACCTTGAGCTCGAAAGCCTTGGCCAAGGCTCCGAGGACATCAGGCCCGGGGCCGTGCTTACCCGTTTCGATGCGGGAAATGTTTGCTGACGACGAACTCACGCGCCAGCCCAACTCTTCCTGGGACCAGCCACGTAGTTCTCGCAGAGCCTTGATCGTGCCGCCGATATTCATGCGGCGAATATGCAAACTACTTACGTTTTTCGCAAAAACAATACCATTAGTTACGCATACAAAATTACTAATACAGTAATATCAGACCGCCTATCAGGCTAAATTCGTAAGACAAACCTTGTTCAACTCATCGGGAGAAAGAAAATGCTTCGTACCAAACTGATCGTTTCAAGCCTCGCCACCCTGCTGCTGGCCGGCAGTTCTGTTGCGGCGATGGCCGCAGATAGCGGCTGGTATGCCGGGGTGTCTCTGGGGCAATCCACGGTTGACTCCGACGCGGGCCAACTCAAATCCGATCTGGAAGCGCTCGGTGCGACCGGCGTCGTGGCTTCGGTGGACGACTCGGACACCGGCTGGAAGCTGTTCGGCGGTTACCAAGTGAACAAGAATTTCGCAGTCGAGGCAGCCTATGTGAATCTGGGTTCATTCACCGGCAATGCCACCTACGCCACTCTGGCGGGAAGCCCCTATCGCTCGAAAACGGATGGGGATGGTTTCCTGCTTTCCGCCGTGGGCACCCTACCGGTAAACGAGACGTTTGCCGTCTTCGCCAAGGCGGGCGTTTTCGCCTGGAACCTCGAAGCAACCGCGTCGACTACGCTGGCCTCGGCCAACGCCAGCGACGATGGCACCGACTTGGCCTACGGCCTCGGCGTGAACTGGCAGATCAGCAAGCAGATGGGCCTGCGGGCCGAATGGGACCGCTTCCAGGATGTTGGCGGCGGAAACAACTTCAATAAACACGACGTCGATCTGTATTCACTTGGCGCCGTATTCCACTTCTAAACGCAACACACCCCTCGCACGCAGCCCGGCCTCGGCCGGGCTTTTTGTTGGGTTCCCGGCCCTGGCCCTCCCAAGAAACACCTTGCAAGCCATTGGTTCTACTGAGGCATTTCGCACCCCTGTAGCGCCGGCTTCCAGCCGGCTGTTTTAAAGACGCCGGCAAGGATGCCGGCGCTACAGGAGTGAATCGGCGGTGTTTCTTCGGCGCGATTTGCGGCTGCGGGCCGATTACTCTGCGCTCACGCGCTTGTTCGCCTCCCGGCCGAACCCCATAATCCGGTTGCACTTATCGCCACCGGAGTTGCCATGACGACCACCACGCTCGGCCTCAAACTCGACGACGCCACCCGCGACCGCCTCAAATCACTGGCTCATACCAAGGACCGCGCGCCGCATTGGGTCATCAAGACGGCCCTGCTGGAATATTTGGCGCGGGAAGAGGCGGCCGAACTAGAACGCCGGGAAGACGAGGCGCGCTGGGCGCATTACCAGGCCGAAGGGCAGGCGATCGAGCAAGAGCGCGTGATGGCCTGGCTCGATCAACTCGCCGAAGGCCAGCGCGTGCCATGCCCCAGGTAGCCTGACTGCCCGAGGCACTGGCGGATGTCGAGCGCCTGCACGACTTTCTCGCCGAGAAAAATGCCAATGCCGCCCGCAACGCCCTGCGCTGCATTCAGGTCGCGGCACGCCAACTGGAATTGTTCCCCGAAATCGGGCGGCCGATGCCGGATCGCAACCGGCGGGAAATCTTTGCCGCCTTTGGCGCTGGAGCCTATGTGCTTCGCTATCGTCTGGATGAACTGGGACGGCCGGTGGTGATCCGGGTGTGGCATACGCGTGAACTGCGCGACCCCGGCTGAACCCGCTTTGCGATCCACGCGGGAGTCGGGATAATCCCGCCCCACCGAGGAGCGCTGCAACGGTTTTCCGTCAGGCTCGGTTCAAAACTGCGCTCACCTGTTCAACCTGTGCCGGGCACGGGCGCGCCAGGTGAGTACGCACTCATTTGCCCCCTCTCCCGGCCGCAAGTTCAAGGAGTTCGCATGAACGCTGTGGCTACAAACTTTACCGACTACAAAGTCGCCGACATGGCCCTGGCCGCCTGGGGTCGCAAGGAAATCCGCATCGCCGAGACGGAAATGCCCGGTCTCATGTCCATCCGCGAGGAATACGCCGCCAGCCAGCCGCTGAAAGGCGCGCGCATCACCGGCTCGCTGCACATGACCATCCAGACCGCCGTGCTGATCGAAACCCTCACCGCGCTGGGCGCCGAAGTGCGCTGGGCCTCGTGCAACATCTTCTCCACCCAGGATCACGCCGCCGCCGCCATCGCCGCCATGAACATCCCGGTCTATGCCGTGAAGGGCGAGTCGCTCACCGAATATTGGGATTACACCCACCGCATCTTCGAGTGGCCGGACGGTGGTTACTCCAACATGATCCTCGACGACGGTGGCGACGCCACCCTGCTGCTGCACCTGGGTGCCCGCGCCGAAAAGGACATCAGCGTTGTCGCCCAGCCGACCAGCGAGGAAGAAACCATCCTCTACGCCGCCATCAAGGCCAAGGTAGCGACGGACCCGACCTGGTATTCCACCCGCCTCGCCCAGATCAGGGGCGTGACCGAGGAAACCACCACCGGCGTGCATCGCCTGTATCAGATGCACGAGCGCGGCGAACTCAAGTTCCCCGGCATCAACGTCAACGATTCCGTCACCAAGTCCAAGTTCGACAACCTCTACGGCTGCCGCGAATCGCTGGTGGACGGCATCAAGCGCGCCACCGACGTGATGATCGCCGGCAAGGTCGCGCTGGTCTGTGGCTACGGCGACGTCGGCAAGGGCTCTTGCCAGGCCCTGCGCGCCCTCTCCGCCCAGGTCTGGGTCACCGAGGTCGACCCGATCTGCGCCCTGCAGGCCGCGATGGAAGGCTACCGTGTGGTCACCATGGATTACGCCGCCGACAAGGCCGACATCTGCGTCACCGCCACCGGCAACTACCACGTCATCACCCATGACCACATGGCGAAGATGAAAGACCAGGCCATCGTCTGCAACATCGGCCACTTCGACAACGAAATCGACGTCGCCGGCATCGAAAAGTACGAGTGGGAAGAAATCAAGCCCCAGGTCGACCATGTCATCTTCCCCGAGGTTGATGGCAAACCCAGCCACCGCATCATCCTGCTGGCCCAAGGCCGCCTGGTGAACCTCGGCTGCGCCACCGGCCACCCGTCCTACGTGATGTCCTCCAGCTTCGCCAACCAGACCATCGCCCAGATCGAACTGTTCCTGCATCCGGAGCGTTACCCGGTCGGCGTCTACACCCTGCCGAAACACCTGGACGAAAAGGTCGCGCGCCTGCAATTGAAGAAACTCAACGCGCAACTGAGCGAACTGACCGACCAGCAAGCCGCCTACATCGGCGTGCCCAAGACCGGGCCTTACAAGGCGGAGCACTACCGCTACTAAGCAACCTCTTGTATGTCGTGGGCGCCGAGCAGCTTTAAGTTCGGCGCCTTTTTCTTTATATCGGGAGGCCAGACATGACCAGTCTGCCAGCAAACGCCACACCAGCCACTAGCCAGTCCTTGGCGGACGCAGCAATTACTCAACTGGAATCACTGTATTTCGCCGACAACCGGCCTTGGGTGATTGCCTTTTCCGGTGGCAAAGATTCCACGGCACTGCTGCAGCTCGTCTTCAACATGCTGCTGGGGTTAAGAGAACGCGCTACCAAGCAGGTCGTGGTGCTGTCTTCCGACACCCAGGTGGAAGCACCGAATGTGGCCGCCTTTGTCTCCGCCACAATTGACCGCATACACCAGTCAGTCCTGGCACTCGGGCTACCTCTGGTCACGGAACTGGTCAGGCCGACGCCGGAAGAAAGCTATTGGGGCAAACTCATCGGCAGGGGCTATCCCCCGCCTTCTCGCTGGTTCCGCTGGTGTACCAGCAACATGAAGATCAAACCCTCTCGGCGAGCCATCGAAAACATCACCCGGCAGCATGGCAGCGTCATCCTGCTGCTGGGCACCCGCCTCGCCGAAAGCGCCCAACGTGGTCGCACCATGCAAGCGCGTGACATCAACAGTCGCGGACTGAACCCCCACCACGAAATTCCCAATGCCTTGGTGTCCACCCCCATCGCGGACTGGACCACCGAGGATGTCTGGGAATATCTGACCACCCATCCCTGCCCCTGGGGCAGCGATCATGGTTTTCTCTTCTCTCTTTACCGGCAGGCAAGTGGTGGCGAGTGCCCGGTGATCTTCGACCTGAATACCCCTTCCTGTGGTGGCAGCCGCTTCGGCTGCTGGACCTGTACTGTGGTCAAGGAAGACAAATCGTTACAAGGCTTCATCCGCTCGGGCGAGGAACAATTGCAGCCCTTGGTCGAATTTCGCGACTGGTTGATCACCCTGCGTGACAAGCCGGGCTATCGCAGCGAGGTCAAGCGAAACAGGCTGCTCGGTCCTGGCCCCTTCCTGCCTGCGGCGCGCCAGGAAATCCTGGACAAGCTGCTGGCCCTGGAAATAAAGGTAGGGCTGCCCCTCATCGGCGACGAAGAGTTGCTTTACATTCAGCAGGAGTGGTCGCGAGAATTCGACTACCAAAACGATCTGGCATGCGGCATTGCCGCGAAACATGGGAGGGCCATCGCCATGCCCGATAAACAAGATCTTTTGAACCACCCGGAAGACGACCTGCTGGAACAGGTGGCCATCGAGTCCGACCTGAACCCGGAATTGATCCGCCAGGTGCTGGATATACGCCGCCGGAATTATCCAGACCTCGCAAAGTGGGGCGCCAAGGCGGGCTTTGAACGTGCCGTTGGCGACTTGGTCAAGAAGGCTGCACAACAAGCGGAGCAGGCAACTACGTCATGATTCTTCAACGCTTCCGCATCCATAACCTGTTCTCTTACTACGGCCCCTGCGAATTCGACCTGAGGCCGGTGGATGACGAGCGCAATGTGCTGCTGATCTGGGGCCGCAACGGCTATGGCAAGACCAGCTTCCTCAACAGCCTCAAGCTGTTGTTGACCGGCGTGTCGGATGAACTGCGCGCGGGGGTGCATAGCGGCCGCAACTTCAAACGCGACCACTACCTCCTGGGCATGGGCGAGGAATGGATCGGCATCTTCAATCGTCAGGCCCGCGCCGCCGGAGAAAAGGTGTTCGGGGTCGAACTGGAATGGCGGGAGGCCGCCGGCACGGTCAAGGTGGAACGTTCCTGG
Source organism: Pseudomonadota bacterium (assembly GCA_030653935.1). GTDB lineage: Bacteria > Pseudomonadota > Gammaproteobacteria > Burkholderiales > Thiobacillaceae > PFJX01. Next base: position 23,601 of record JAURYL010000081.1, on the reverse strand, counting down.
ACCCTGGTGAAAGAGGGTGTGGAAGAGATCCTCCGCGTCACCCCCGACTTCGGCGAGCTTATGGAGGACTTCAATGGGGATGTCGAAGGGGAGGCGCGTTCGTTCATTCAGAGCCGGCTGCCAGAGGCTGTAATGCCGTTCTTTATTTATGACGGCGAGCGGGTTCAGCAGATGGCCGAGGCCAACCGCGAGGGTCAGATGCACCAGATCGAGCAATTGCTCGATCTGGCGGACATCGACGTCGTCAACGAATACCTGGGCAAGAATCTGACTACCTGGAGGCGCGAATCCAACGATGCCAGCCAGCATGCAATCAATTTCGAGAAACTGGAAATCCAGTCCAGTGAGGAAAAGCTGGCCGGGCTGAACGGCGAACAAAAGGGGCTGGAAGAGGAAATCGCCGAAACGGAATACACCATCAAACGTCTGGATGTGGCCTTGCAGGCCCGGCGCCAGTTCGCCTTGCAGAGTGAAGAGGCCCAGTTGGCGGCAAAGCGGGAAGGGGTGGTGGGCCGCCTAGAGGAGCGCACCTCCGCCTTTTTCGAGGTTTTTACCCGTGACGCGCCTCTGGCCGTGCTGCCGACGCTGCTGGGTGCCGCTTCGCACGAATTGGAGAAGATCGCGGCCCACCCGAATCGACGGCTCAAGGATGAGTTGTCCAAGATATTCACGGCACTGCCGGAACGCCTGTTCACCGACCCACCCTTGCCGGTGCCGTCCCTGACCCCGGAGCAGGACCAATTTCTGCGGCGAAAACTGGTGCGGGTGTTGGACAGTTATCAACCCGAACCGGAGGACATGGCTTCCGGCCTGTTCCATCTGGCCCCCATGAAGGCGGAGGGTGTGCTGAAGGTGATCGAGGATTACCGGCACGACCAGCGCAAACGCAGCCAGTGGGCCGGCGATCTGGTGGAAATCCGTCGTCTGAAGGCGGAACTGCTGGAAATCGACCGCAAACGCAACGATGTCTCCAATCTGGCGCCGCAAGAGCGGCAACTGTTCGAGGAGCGCATGGCCGAGCGGGCGAGCCTTGATGACAAAAAGAGTGAGTTGGAGCGGCGCATCGGTGGCCTGGGTGAGCAAAAGACGGTGCTCATCCGCGAGCAGAATGCCACGCGGGACCGCTTGCGAGAACTGGAAAAACGCCTCGGTGACGCCAGAGCCGCAGGCGATAAGCTGAAGATTGGCCAGCGTTTATCCAAGGCGTTGGAAGCCTACCGCTCCCTGTTGAAAGCAAGGCGGCGTGAAGACATCGAAGCGGCCATCAACAGCCGATTTGGCGAACTGATGACCTCCCACGGCCTGATCCGGAACATCCGGGTGAATGAAGACTTTTCCTTGCACTACCTGGATGCGTACGAACAGCCGGTGGGCATGGGCAATATCTCCGCCGGCATGAAACAACTGGTGGCCCAGGCCTTGTTGTGGGGCTTGAAAGACGTCTCTGGCCGGGAGGCTCCGGTGGTGGTGGACACCCCCTTGGCGCGGATCGACCGGCAACACCAGGAAAATCTGCTCACCCGCTATTACCCCAAGGCCGGCCCGCAGGTCATCGTGTTGCCGACGGATTCCGAACTGGATAGGGAGAAATACGCCTTGATCCAACCTCACGTTTATCGGGAATACCATCTGGTCAACCTGGAAGGCGACCATACCCGAGTTGAACAGGGGGGTTATTACTGATGGCCAAGGTCTATACCTCTCGAAGCGACGAGGACACCATCGTCCATGTATTGCGCAAGGGCTTTATGGCCCAGGGGCATAAGTGGACGGTGTTGCGGGTGGCCTTGGCCTTGTCGCTCAAGCAATCCACCCCGCCGGATGAGGCTTTCGACAGCCTCGAAGGCAGCAAGGATGGCGAATACACTCTGGATGTCCTGACGGGAAAGAGCCAGAAGGAGCCGGATGGGTTCGTGGATGCCTTTCGCGCTCTGCTGTCGGCTTATCACCAGCAGGATTTGTTCGGCGATGATGCGCAATACGCGCGATACATGCAGCGGCATATCCGGCGCGGGCTTCGGGAGATACAGGCAACTTGGCGGGAATCCCATGATTTCCATGAGTTTTTGTATCAGGAATTTTTCGCCCTGATGGGCGATGCGGGTACTACACCGGTTACGAATGCGGTTGGCCTGCAACAGGCCCTGGAAGAATTCGGTTTGGTCGCCGAGATTCTGCAAAGCCTGGAAGGCCCCCGCGTCACTCGTTACAGCGTCCGCTTGGCGGATGCCGAAGACTACGGCCGGCTGGAGCGTAAGCTGGACGACTTGGCGTTTACCCTGGGCCTCAAGGATGCCGGTGTGTTTCTTGCGCCCGCAGGCGAACCCAAGACCGTCTGGTTGGATGTGCCCCGGCCGCAAGAGAAATGGACGCACCTGGGCGCGGAAAGCCTGGCTGCATGGAATGCCCCCACCCAGGGGCTGCCGCTGCTGTTGGGCGTGGACATTGCCGGAACTCCGGTCGTGCGCGACCTCGTCGAGGCTCCCCATGTCTTGGTGGCCGGCACGACCGGTAGTGGCAAGAGTGTTTGCCTGCACGCCATGTTGTTGTCTCTGCTGATCTCGCGTGGCCCCAACCGCCTGCAATTGCTGCTGATCGACCCCAAGCGCGTGGAATTCGCCGCTTACCAGGGTGCACCGCATTTGCTGGCCCCGATTGTGGTCGAGGGGCCTGATGCAACCCGCGCCCTCAAAGGGTTGGTGAAGGAAATGGAGGGGCGGGAAAAACTGCTGTCTTCGCGCGGCGTGCGGGAATTGGGCGAACTGGGAGATGCCGCGCCGCCACGCATCGTGGTCGTGGTCGAGGAACTTGCCTCTTTGATCGCCCAAGCACCGGAAGCAGAAGACCAACTGGTTCTATTGGCACAGAAGGCGCGTGCGGCGGGCATCCATTTGGTATTGGCCACCCAGCGTCCCGATGCCGCCACGTTCAGTGGCCTGTTGCGGGCCAATATCCCCTCGCGCATTGCCTTGACAGTGCAAAAAGCCGCCGACTCCCGCATCGTTCTCGACGAAGCGGGGGCCGACAAACTGTTGGGTAAAGGCGACATGCTGGCCAAATGGCTGGGCGGCAAGGTGGAGCGGGTGCATGGATTCCGCATCCTGCCGGCAGATGTGGAATCCATGCTGCGGCGCATGTCCAAGGAGGGCTGACGATGATGAATATTCTGATCGACGAATTTTCACCCCTGTTCCTATCCATCGATCGGGTAGGACCGTTCCAGGAGCGCATGGAGGTATTCGATTTCACGGATTCCAACGACGAGCCCTGCAATGTCTACCTGATGATTTCCAAGAATGGCCGGGGCAAGACCACCGTCATGGAAATGATGGCGGCGATGATGAACATGCTCGGCAAGACCGAATGCTCAAGCCTGGATTTCGAGTCGTTCGACCGGGAATTGGGACGCGCCCAATGGGATGTCCGTCTCACTATCAACCGGGGTGGACGTAAGGAGACGGTGATCCTGTCGCTGCTGGCGGGCGCGATGGGCGAGGAATCTTCTTTGAAGCTCTGGGGCGAGTCCGATTTGCGCAAATACGGTGCCAGCCGTTGGTGTCGTTTCGGCTTCGTGCGCAACGCTTTTGGCCGTTACAGCATGGTGGGCCGTGGCGATGAGTGGGTACAGGATTTCAACATCCTGATCCAGAACAGCATCGGCGAGCGACTCTCGGGTTTCGAGAGTGATGAGCTGACTTTCCCGACACTCATTTATTTTTCGGCCTACCGCAACATCATCCGTATGCCCGCCGATGACCGTGCCATCGTCGCGCCCCGTGACTGGAATTACCGGCCGGTACATATTTTCGACGTCGAAGGGCGGGATTGGCGTGACTCCCTCGACAACCTGCTGGTCTGGCTGAAATGGCTGGATGACGGCCGCTATGAGGCGGCAGTGGAGGCGATCAACAAACGGGTATTTTTCGTGGGCGATAAGCAGCTCTATGCCGGCAAGCGCCTGAAAGGTGTCCGTAAGGAACCGCCCGAAGCGATCATCGAGGCTGGCGGGGAGGAGCATCGGCTAGATCGACTTTCCAGTGGTGAAAAAAGCCTCGTCCAGCTTTATCTGCGCCTGGGGGCGCACATGACCCGCAACACCATTCTGCTGATCGATGAACCCGAGGTTCATCTGCATCGGAACATGCAATACGAAACGCTGTATGCCCTGTTCAAGCTCGCCGCATCCCATTTCCCGAATGTTGGCGTATTCATCGCGACGCATTCGGAACGCATGATGAAGGCTTTTGCACTCAATATCCGCGAGGAGAATCTGCGTAAAGGTGCTTACATCATCGAAACGGCAGAGGAAGAGGACAAAGCGGAAGCCATTGCCAAGGCTGCCGCAGAAAGGAACTGGTCGGTGAATTCTGGCGAACACGAACAAAACCAAGGGGGGTAACTATGGGAGTGGTCAAATCCCAGCCGGTTCTGGGTGCACCGGAGCGGCTGTCTTCACGGTACGGTGGAGTGCCGGTCATCTTCGTCGAGTCCGACGAGGACAATTACGTATTTGGTGAGTGCTGGTTCAAGGAGCAACTATCCAGGGTGGAATTCCGATCCGCCGCCAGCCATTGCGGAGGATTTGCAGGTTGTAATGCAGTTCTCAGGGCCGTGGGCGAGGAACGAAGCGCTGGTAACCCAGCTTGGGGCATCGTGGACCGGGATGCCGTCATGAGCCAAGACAGGTGGGACTTGGTCCATGAGACAGATGACGATCTCTTCGAAAAGGCAAAACCTTTCGGCCCAGAAATAAAAACGCTTCGGCGCTGGGAGATGGAGAGTTATCTGGCCGATGTCGGTGCGATGGAAAAATGCCGAGCCGAGATAAAAATGGACCAGGCCAGGCCTGTGCCTGTGGTTCAGGATGAATTGCTGGATCATTGCCAGATTTTGGTTCCACATGCCGCCTTCAACGCGCTGTGCCACACCTACAAAATGGACGCGGTGGGAGACGGATGGGTTACGCGGTTTCCCTCTCGGGCGGCGATCAACACCGCCATTAATTCGCAGCAGCTTCCAAGGATTTCACCTGTTGCACTCAATGCCACTGTGGAATATGCACAGCAAGTCGCCAAAGTCGATGCCTTTGATGTGCCGGGAGCGCCCTCAGGACTTCGAGTCGATGGCTTGCTGAGGCGGGTTCATGGCAAGGCCCTTTTGATGCGTTTTTCCAATGTTCACGGGATAAATGCCGACATGAAGGGTTTGCTGGCAAATCGAATTAAGGAAATGGCAAGGATTCCGCTTGAATTGGTTTCGTTCGTCGAGTCGGTGGCCGCGTCTAATAATGCCTGAGACCTCGGTTGCGCCACCGGCCACCCGTCCTACGTGATGTCCTCCAGCTTCGCCAACCAGACCATCGCCCAGATCGAACTGTTCCTGCATCCGGAGCGTTACCCGGTCGGCGTCTACACGCTGCCGAAACACCTGGACGAAAAGGTCGCGCGCCTGCAATTGAAGAAGCTCAACGCGCAACTGAGCGAACTGACTGACCAGCAAGCCGCCTACATCGGCGTGCCCAAGACCGGGCCTTACAAGGCGGAGCATTACCGCTATTGATCGGCATGGCTGCAAATTAAAGCCAGCTTTAGCACCGAAGGCCGCTTTAAAAAGAAGCGGCCTTTTGTTTTATTAAGCGCAACACAGTCGCGGTTGACTGCGCCCTGGTCACCGGGATATCGCATAGACACTGGATGCCATGAGGACGCCCACCATTTGGGGAATCCGCGTGGCCGCCGTAGGGATGTGCCTGTAGCGCCGGCGTCTCGCCGGCTTCGTTCCACCGATCAGGCCAAAGAGCCGGCGAGACGCCGGCGCTACTGGTCCACCCGATCAACCCTCCAGGTTTATGATTGCCGCCATGAAGAAACCCGTTCCCCTCCTCCGCTCCACCCACCCCGATGACGTCCCGGCGCTGATTGCGCTGCAACGCCGGGTCTATCCCTACATCCCGCATTGGACCGAAAAGAAATTCCACAATCAGCTGGAAGTCTTCCCCCAGGGCCAGATCATGGTGGAACTCGACGGCCGGCCAGTGGGCTGCGCCGGGTCGATGATCGTGTCCTGGGATGAATGGGCGGGGCCGCATACCTGGAAGGAAATCACCGCGTCAGGCACCTTCGACAACCACAACCCGGAGGGGCACACGCTCTACGGCGCCGAGGTGTTCGTGGACCCGGACCTGCGCGGCGCCGGCCTCGGGCATCTGCTTTACGAGGGGCGCAAGGCGCTGTGCCGGCGCATGAACCTGAAACGCATCATCGCCTGCGGCCGCCTGCCGGGTTACCACAAACATGCCGACACGCTGACCCCGGAGCAGTACGCGCAGAAGGTGGTGTGGGGGGATTTTCGTGACCCGGTGCTGGGCTTCCAGTTGCATGAGGGCTTTCACTACTGCGGCGTCATCGAGGGCTACATTCCTGAGGACAAGGAATCCCTCGGCAACGCCTCGCTCATCGTCTGGCTGAATACACACTACGACCCCGATCGGCCCACCCTCTTTCCCGAAGGAGACCTGCCGTGATTGCACGCATCGCCGCCGTCCAGTACCTGTTGCGCCAGATCGACGACTGGGAGGGTTTCGAGAAACAGGTTCGTTTCGTCATGCAGGCGGCGGGCGACTACAAACCCAATTTCGTCCTGTTGCCGGAGATCTTCACCACCCAGTTGCTGTCCTTCATGGACAACAGCGACATCCACACCGCCGTGCGCCAGATGCACGAATACACCCCGCGCTACCTGGATTTGATGCGGGAACTGGCGCGCAAGTGGAAGGTGTTCCTGGTTGGCGGCACCCACCCCACCCTGCGCGAAGGCAAGCTCTACAACACCGCCTACCTGTTCACCCCGGATGGCGCCGTGTACACGCAGGACAAGATCCACCGCACCCGCTGGGAGCGGGAAAAGTGGGACACCGACCACGGCGACCAATTGCATCTGTTCCAGACCCCTTACGGCAAGATCGCCATCCTCATCTGCTACGACATCGAGTTCCCCGAACTGGCGCGCATGGTGAGCGAGGCGGAGGCGGACATCCTGTTCGTACCCTCCTGCACCGACGACCGCCAGGGTTTTCTGCGGGTACGCTACTGCTGCCACGCCCGCGCCATCGAGAACCAGGTCTACGTGGCCATGACCAGCACCGTCGGCAGCCTGCCGGTGGAAGGACTGGGCGTGCACTACGGCCAGGCCAGCATCCTGTCCCCGTCCGATTTCCCCTTTGCGCGCGACGGCATTGCCGCCGAAGGCACGCCCAACATGGAGCAGATCGTGGTGGCCGACGTGAACCTGGAAGCGCTGTTGAAGAACCGCATCAGCGGCACCACCATCCCGCTCTATGACAAGCGCAAGGACATCTATAACACCCCGGTTGAAATCATTACGGTTAAGTAAGTAGCCGCCCATGAATTCTCCATCCCGGTGAAACCAACCCCGGCTTGCCCGCGTCAATTCAGCGTGAACGCCATCATTCCCGATAACTCCCAACCTTCCATGCCCATGCAAGTCGATCTGAAAATCCTGGACGAGCGCGTCCGTGAACAAATTCCCCACTACGCCACCCACGGCAGCGCCGGCCTTGATCTGCGCGCCTGTCTGGATGGCGCCGTCATCCTGAATCCCGGCGAGACCCGGCTGATTCCAACCGGGCTGGCCATTCATCTGCGTGACCCCGGCTATGCCGCGATGCTTCTGCCGCGCTCCGGGCTGGGCCATAAGCATGGTGTGGTGCTGGGCAATCTGGTCGGCCTTATCGACTCCGATTACCAGGGGCAGTTGATGGTGTCGCTATGGAATCGCGGCAAGGAAGCCTTCACCATCCAGCCGTTCGAGCGCATCGCCCAGATGGTCATCGTTCCGGTGGTGCAGGCCAGCTTCAACCTGGTCGACGACTTCGATGCCAGCCATCGCGGCGAAGGCGGTTTCGGCAGCACGGGGAAGCATTGAACAGCCACTGTAGCGCCGGCATCCTTGCCGGCGTCTTTAACAAAGCCGGCTGGAAGCCGGCGCTACACAAATGCGCCGCACCGGCCTCTTGATGATGATCGCCGGCTGGCTGTTGCTGGCCGGCCTGATCTGGTGGGTGATGGGCGGCGCGCTGGAGCGCCGGGAAAATCCCAATGCCCGCCTCGCCGAGGTGACGAGTCCGCGCGCCGAAATCGTGCTGCAACGCGGTCGCGACGGTCATTACCGCGCGCCCGGCCGCATCAACGGCCATGCGGTCGATTTCCTGGTCGACACCGGCGCCACCCAGGTCGCCATTCCCCTGGAACTGGCCAAGGCCATGGGCCTGCGCGCCGGCAAGGCGTTCCAGGCGCAAACTGCCAGTGGCCTCACCCTCGCCTATGCCACCCGCCTCGACAGCGTTTCGCTGGGCGGCCTGGAGGCGCGCGATGTATCCGGCACCCTCATCGCCAGCAAGGGGGCCGAGGAAGTCCTTCTGGGCATGAGTTTTCTCTCTCGATTCGACATCGCCATCCGCGCCGGGGAGATGACGCTGCGGGCGCACTGAGGCTCTCCCCTGTAGCGCCGGCTTCCAGCCGGCTGTTTTACAAGACGCCGGCGGGTAGCCGGTGCTACCCGAGGTGAACATGCTCAACAAACTCTTCACCCTGTTTCTGTTCGGCCTTTCCCTCGCGCACGCCGGGGAATCCCCCCTGGTCAACCAGCTCGCCGGCCACCCCTCGCCCTATCTCGCCCTGCACGGCAAAGACCCGGTAGTCTGGCAGGAGTGGAACGCCGAGACCCTGGCGCGGGCGAAACGCGAGAACAAACCGCTGCTGGTTTCCGTGGGCTACTTCGCCTGCCACTGGTGCCATGTGATGCAGCGGGAAAGTTTCAGCGACCCTGCCATCGCCGCTTTGCTCAACAGCCGCTTCATCCCGGTGAAAGTGGATCGCGAGCTCAACCTCGCGCTCGATGCCGATTTGCTGGCATTCACCCGCCAGCTCCACGGGGTCGCCGGCTGGCCGGTCAACGTCTTCGTCACGCCCGAGGGTTACCCCTTCTATGCCGTGCTCTATCAGCCGCCCGACAAGTTCAAGACCGTATCCGAAAAACTGGACCACCACTGGCGCGTGGACAGCGTCGGCGTCCGCGCCGCTGCCCAGGCCGCGACGCCAGCCCGGGACATCGCGGCCAACCCAATAGCCGCCGACGCGCGGGATCTTGCCATGCTGGAACGCCGCTTTCTGGAAGCCGCCTTGAACGAGGCCGACGCGCTGCTGGGTGGCTTCGGCGCGGTGAGCAAGTTCCCCAACGTGGCGAAACTGCGCGCCCTGCTCGATCTTCAGGCACGCTCGCCGGAACCGCGCCTGCGTGAATTCCTGCTGCTGACCCTGGACAACATGGCGCGCCTCGGCCTGCATGACCCGGTCAACGGCGGCTTCTTCCGCTACACCACGGACCCGGACTGGCACACCCCGCACTTCGAGAAAATGCTCTACGACAACGCGCAACTGGCCCTGCTCTACGCGCGCGCGGCGGAGGTGCTGAAACGGCCGGACTATCGCGACCACGCCCATGAAACGCTGGATTTCCTGCTCGAAGTGCTGGGCACCCGCGAAGGTGGATTCCGTACCAGCGCCTCCGCGCTCGACAGCCAGGGGCGCGAAGGCGGCGCTTATCTCTGGCGCCCGGCAGAACTGCGCAAGCGGCTCACGCCCGAGCAAGTCCGCCTGGTGCGGCGGGTGTGGGGCACCGGCAGCCACTTCGATCTCGGCGATCTGCCGATGGAACAAGTGCCGCCCAGCGCCGCCGAGCGCCCCCTGCTCGCCGCCGCTCATGCGCGCCTGAAAGCCGCCGGGCGGATGCGCGACCTGCCGCGCGACGGCAAGCTCAACGCCGGCCTCAACGGCCTCGCCCTCTCGGCATTCAGCCTGGCCGGGCGCGGCGTACCGAAATACGAACAGGCGGCGCGGCGGTTGCGCGATTTCATCGATGCCGGGCTGCTGCGCAACGGCCAACTGCTGAAAAGCCGCGTCGGCAAGAACGTGTTCGCCGATGCCGAACTGGACGATTACGCCTATCTCGCGCAAGGCCTGCTCGACCATGCCGGCGCCTTCGACGATGCCGGCAGCCGCGTGTTGGCCGACACACTGCTGCGCCAGGCCTGGGATCGGTTCTTTACGCCGGAAGGTTGGCGCCGCGAAACCCACCCCCTGCTCGCCACCGCCGCCAGCCACGCCGCCCTGCCCGACGAAGCCACCCCCTCGCCCAGCGCCACCCTGATCCGCGTTAGCCTGAACCGACCCGGCACAGCCCCGCCCGAGGCCCTGAATCGCGCCCTCGCCCACGCCACCCGCAGCGCGCTGGCCGACCCGCTCAGCCACCCCGGCATCCTCGCGGTGTTGCGCGCGCGGTTCGCGCCGGCGCAGTAGCACTCCCCCCTTTCCCAAAGGGGGGCGGGGGGAATTTTCGGACGCTCGCACAGGTACACCCCGTGGAGAAATCCCCCTCAATCCCCCTTTGATAAAGGGGGAAGCCACGTTCCCATCAGCTTTCGCGCATATCACCAGCCCACGCAAGCAGCCTTTGCCCGAATGCCGGGCTGTCGCCACTTTCAAAACAAGCTTCACATATACGCCGTGACGGATGTATAGTCCGCGATGTCGCTTCATATACTGCTCACGCAACAAGATATAAATATGGACCAACAAATATTCTTCGACGCGCTCGGCGACCCCATCCGGCGCCGCATCCTGGCCCTGCTGCTCGACACCGACGAGCGTTGCGTGTGCGAGATGCATGGCGTGCTGGATGCCTCGCAGCCCAAGGTGTCGCGCCATCTCGCGGTGCTGCGCGAAGCCGGCCTGGTGCTGGCGCGGCGTGACGGGGTTTGGATGCATTACCGCATTCATCCCGATCTACCGGCCTGGGCGTTCCGGGTGTTGCTGCACATGAAGGATGGCATGCCGCCGTTGCCAACCACAGAATCGCAAACCTGCGCGCCATGCGCCTGACGCCTACGCCACTCCACCCTACAAAAAGGAAACCTCATGACCGCTACCGTTCTCGTTCTTTGCACCGGCAACTCCTGCCGTTCCCAGATGGCCGAAGTGCTGCTCAATCACGAACTGGCCGGGAAAGTGCGGGCGCTGTCCGCCGGCACCAAACCCCAGCCCAAAGTGGCCGACGGCGCCATCGCCGCGCTCAAGGACGCCGGCCTGCCCGCCGACGGCCTCTATCCGAAAGATGTGGACGCGGTAATGAACGAGTCCATCGATCTGGTCGTCACCGTCTGCGACAACGCGAAAGAAACCTGCCCGATCTTTCCCCGCCCGGTGAAATCCATCCACCTGCCCTTCCACGACCCGCACGGCGAGCCGCTGGAAAGCTTCATCGCCGTCCGCGATGACATCCGCACCCGGCTGGTAGCAGCGGTGCGCGAGCATTTCGGCCTCTGACCATGTCCGCCCAATGTGAAACCACGGCCAAGCGCGCGGCCGGCGTATCCATGAGCCTGTTCGAGCGCTGGCTTACCCTCTGGGTGGCGCTGTGCATCGTCGTCGGCATTCTCGCGGGCCAGCTTTTCCCGGCGCCGTTCCAGGCGCTGGGACACATGGAAGTCGCCCAGGTGAATCTGCCGGTCGGCCTGCTGATCTGGGTGATGATCATCCCGATGTTGATGAAGATCGACTTCTCGGCGCTGCATCAGGTGAAGTCACACTGGCGCGGCATCGGCGTCACCCTGTTCATCAACTGGGCGGTGAAACCGTTCTCGATGGCGCTACTGGCCTGGCTGTTCATCCGCCATCTGTTCGCGCCCTATCTGCCGGCGGAACAACTCGACAGCTACGTCGCCGGCCTGATCCTGCTGGCCGCCGCGCCGTGTACGGCGATGGTGTTCGTCTGGAGCCGGCTGACCGGCGGCGACCCGCTTTTCACCCTGTCGCAAGTGGCGCTCAACGACACCATCATGATCTTCGCCTTCGCCCCCATCGTCGGCCTGTTGCTCGGCCTGTCGGCCATCGTCGTGCCGTGGGACACCCTGTTCATCTCGGTGCTGCTGTACATCGTCATCCCGGTGATCCTGGCGCAAGCCTGGCGGAAAGTGCTGCTGCAACAGGGCCAGGCGAAGTTCGACGCCACCCTGGCCACGCTCGGCCACGCTTCCATCATCGCCCTGCTCGCCACGCTAGTGCTGCTGTTCGCCTTCCAGGGCGAGGCCATTCTGAAAGCGCCGCTGATCATCGCCCTGCTGGCGGTGCCGATCCTGATCCAGGTGTTGTTCAACTCGTCCTTGGCCTACTGGCTCAACCGCAAGGTCGGCGAAAAACACAGCGTCGCCTGCCCGTCGGCCTTGATCGGCGCCTCCAATTTCTTCGAACTGGCGGTGGCGGCGGCCATCGCGCTGTTCGGCTTCGAATCCGGCGCGGCGCTGGCCACCGTGGTCGGCGTGCTAATCGAAGTGCCGGTGATGTTGCTGGTGGTGAAAGTCGTCAATGCCAGCAAGCCCTGGTACGAGCGGGGGGCGGCCCGTGTTTGACGCCATCGGCACGTTCGTCGCCTTCGATCTTCTGGGGCTTGCGCCCGCCTCCCCCACGGGCGCGGCCCTGCATTTCTTCATCATGGACGTGGCCAAGATTCTGGTGCTGCTCACCGCGGTGATCTACCTCATGGGTTGGCTGCGGGCCTTGCTCACACCGGAACGGGTGCGGGCCATGATGAAGGGGCGCTCCGGCCCGGGTGCCCGGCTCATGGCCGTGGGCCTGGGGGCGGTGACGCCCTTCTGCTCCTGCTCCTCCATCCCCCTGTTCATCGGCTTCGTGGAGGCGGGCATCCCCCTGGGGGTCACGCTGTCCTTCCTCATCGCCAGCCCCATGGTGAACCAGGTGGCGGTGGTGGTGCTGGTGGGGGTGATCGGCTGGCAGATGACCCTGATCTATGTGTTAACGGGCCTGACCATCGCCTTCGTGGGCGGCTATGTGCTTCAGGCCTTCAGGCTGGAACGCTGGGTGGAGGCCTATGTCTGGCAAATCCGCATGGGCGAGGCGCAAATGGCGGCCCCGGACACGTCCCCCAAGGCGCGCCACGCCTATGCCTGGAACGAAGTCCGCCAGATCGTGGGCCGCATCTGGAAGTACGTGTTCATCGGCGTCGGCATCGGCGCCCTGATCCACGGCTACGTCCCGGCGGACTTCGTCGCCCGGATCGCCGGCGATGGCTCCGTATCGTCGGTGGTGGTGGCGGTGCTGGCGGGCATTCCCATGTATTCCGATGCCGTGGGCATCATCCCCGTGGCCGAGGCATTGCTGGGCAAGGGCGTGCCCCTGGGCACCGTACTGGCCTTCATGATGGCGGTCATCACCCTGTCTTTGCCGGAGATGCTGATCCTGCGCAAGGTAGCCAAATGGCCGCTGCTGGGCATCCTCGCCGGTTATCTCGCCCTGGCCTTCGTGGCGGTGGGTGTCTTGTTCAACAGTTTGAGGAGCCTCTATTGATGAGTGCCGAACTCCATCCCTCCATCGTCGCCCTGGTGGCCCTTGCCGCCAACATCGCCTCCAACCATCCCAAACAGGGCCTGTGCCAGGTGGACAAGCTCAGGGGCTACGGCGTGGCCAAGGAACAGATCGACGCGGTGATCGAGATCGCCCGCCACATCCGCGATGAAGCGGCACAAGCCCTGGACGCCCAGTTCGACGCCGCCTACGCCGAATGCATGGCGCCAGCCAAGCCCGCCATCAAGCCCGACCCCTTCGCCAACATTGCCGTGATGGAGACGGGCGGCGCCTGCTGCGCGCCCACCAAGTCCGGCCAGTCTTGCTGCTGAGGCGCATGCCATGAATGCGACCGAACACGACACCCTCCGCCAGCAAGTACGCGCCACCTACGGCGCCGTGGCTCGGGCCGACCAGGCCTATGGCCGCGGCCCCGCCACCGGCTGCTGCGTCCCTTCAGACGCCGCCGTGGCCGAACTGCTTTCCAAAGGCATCGGCTACAGCGCGGAGGAGATGGCCGCCGTGCCCGAGGGCGCCAACCTGGGCCTGGGCTGCGGCAACCCGCAAGCCATCGCCGACCTGAAACCGGGCGAAACCGTTCTGGACCTGGGCAGCGGCGCCGGCTTCGACTGCTTCCTGGCCGCCCGCCAGGTCGGTGAGTCGGGAACCGTCATTGGTGTCGACATGACCCCGGACATGCTGAGCAAGGCGCGCGGCAACGCCGCGAAAGCCGGCCTGGGCAACGTCGAATTCCGCCTCGGCGAGATCGAACACCTGCCGGTCGCCGACGCCACCGTGGACGTCATCCTCTCCAACTGCGTCATCAACCTGTCGCCGGACAAGGCACAGGTATTCCGCGACGCCTTCCGGGTGCTCAAGCCCGGCGGCCGCCTGGCCATTTCCGACATCGTTCTGACCGCCGAACTGCCCGCCGAGATGCAAGCGGAAGTGGCGCTCTACACCGGCTGCGTGGCCGGTGCCGCCAGCGTCGCGGAGCTGGAAGCCCTGCTCGCGGACGCCGGCTTTTCCTCCATCCGCATCGCGCCCAAGGACGCCAGTCGCGAATACATCCAGCACTGGGCACCAGGACGCGGCGTCGAGAACTACATCGCCTCGGCTAATATCGAGGCTGTCAAACCCCTGGAGCATTCCTTATGAAAAACGTGAAAGTCCTCGGCAGCGGTTGCGCCAACTGCGAAACCACCGCCAAACTCATCGCCGGCATCGCCGACGCCAAAGGCATCCAGATCGAGCTGGAAAAAGTCACCGACATGGCCGCCATCCTCGGCTACGGCGTCATGACCACCCCCGGCGTGGTCGTCGATGGCAAGGTCGTCCATGCCGGCGGCGTGCCCGACAGCGACAAGGTCGCCAGCTGGCTGGCCCCGGCCGCGGGCGGCGGCGGTTGTTGCGGCGGCTGCTGCTGAGGCTCCACGTCCATGTAGCGCTGGCGTCTCGCCGGCATCGTAGGGCTGATCAGAAAAACGAAGCCGGCGAGACGCCGGCGCTACATGGCTGCATCGCTAATGGACAACATGGATAATCAGGCATGCCCCCCTGGTTACGCCACTTCTTCATCCCTCTGCTGCTGGCCCTGTACGCCTTCGCCAGCCACGCCGCGACACCTTGGTCGGAAACCGACGGCGACGGCCAGCCCGCACTGCAACTCCATTTCTTCTGGTCACTCACCTGTCCGCATTGCCTCACCGCGCGCCCCGAGGTCGAGGCCATCGCCCACGCGCGGCCCTGGCTCAGGCTGCATAGCCAGGAACTGACGCAACATCCCGAGAACGTCCTCCGCTACCAAGCGATGGCGCATGAACTGGGCGAAACGGCGGCGTCTGTGCCGGCCCTCCTGTTCTGTGGCGAAATGCACGTCGGTTGGGGCGAAGGCGCGGCCACCTTCATCGCCCAGCGGCTGGACGCCTGCTATGCCCGTTTGCAAAGCGGCGCGACGGCGCCCCCACCGGTAGCAGCCACGCCGCGCATCGAACTTCCTCTGATCGGCACCCTCGATCCCGCCAGCCTGTCGCTGCCGGTGCTGACCCTGGTGCTGGCCGGGCTGGATGCCTTCAACCCCTGCGCCTTCTTCGTACTGCTGTTCCTGCTGTCGATGCTGGCGCACCAGAAAAGCCGCGCCCGCATGCTCGCCATCGGCGGCGTCTTTGTGCTGGTTTCCGGGCTCATGTATTTCGCCTTCATGGCGGCCTGGCTCAACGTCTTCCAGTTGTTCGGCCACCTCGCCTGGGTGACGCTGGCCGCCGGCGCCCTGGCGCTGTTCGTCGGGGTAATCAACGTCAAGGATTTCTTCCTGTTCGAGCGTGGCCTTTCGCTGTCGATTCCGGACTCGAAAAAGCCCGACATCTTCCGCCGCGCCCGCGCCATCCTGAATGCCGACAGCCTGCCGGCCATGTTCGCCGCCACCGCCTTCCTCGCCATCGCCGCCAACTTCTATGAGTTGCTGTGCACCGCCGGCTTCCCCATGGTCTACACCCGCCTGCTCACCCTGGCCGACCTCTCCCCCGCCGCGCGCTACGGCTATCTCGCCGCCTACAACTTGATCTACATCGTGCCGCTGACGCTGATCGTCCTCGCCTTCGTCCGCACCATGGGCGCGCGCAAGCTGACGGAACGGGAAGGCCGCCTGCTCAAGCTCCTCTCCGGACTGATGATGCTGGAACTGGGTCTGCTCCTGCTGCTCGCGCCGGAACGGCTGAGCCAGGTGGGCGTCGCCTTCGCGCTGATGGCGGTGGCGGTCGGCGTCACTTGGGTCGCGGCGCGCTGGAGCCGGAGAGTGGCGTGAAGGCGAGGCGAGCTGGTCGGCATGTATCGAAATAGACCTCGGTTCCGAGGATAAGACTCGGACCTGCCCATGTTCTAAGATGCGCAAATGTTCAAAACGAGGCATTGCCATGAGCGCCACTCTGACCATCCGAATCGACGAATCCACCAAAGCCGCTCTGGATGAAATCGCCCAGGGCGCGCACCGCTCGAAATCCTCTATTGCCGCTGCCGCTCTGGAGGCCTACATCCGTCGCCGCAAGTGGCTGCAAGAGAAGATCGTCCAGGCCGATGCTTCCGGCGTCTTGAGCGACTCAGAAGCGGAAGCGCTGTTTGCTGAACTGGAACAGGAAATCGACGGTGCGGATTGAGTGGTCCATCGCGGCTGGTGAAGACTTGCGCGGTATCAAGGCCTTCATCGCCAAGGAAAACCCGGTCGCCGCCGCGCGGGTAATCCGCGCAATTCGCCAGTCCACCCTGTTGCTGCTGGATAACCCCTTGATCGGCCGGGCTGGAGAAATCACCGCTACCCGTGAACTGGTTATCGACCGTTTACCCTACCTGGTGATCTACCGCATTCAGGAAAACCGGCTGCGCATCCTGGCTGTTTTCCATACCTCGCAATACTGGCAAGCCGGTTTCGGCCGCGCCTGAGCACCTTGGTAGTTGCCGTCGCCAATTCCTTGGCTGGTAGTCGCGTAGGGAGGAAAAGCGAAGCGCCTTCCGCTTCCCCACATACCCCGCGATAGAGGCCGGCTTTCCCATGCGGCGGAAGGCTGTGGCGGTGGGGGCGACCTGGATCGCGGCGCGGCTGACACGGAATAGCGAGTGAGTCGCCGCTTTCCGGGATAATGCCGGCCTTTTTTGGCTGCGCCGAAACTTCGCTGCACTCATTTTCCGGAGATCCATTCATGTGGTTCAAGAATCTTGTTGTCTATCGCCTGCCCGCTGCTCTGAAGCTGGACACCGCCGCACTGGAAGAGAAACTGGCGACACTGACCATGCAGCCGTGCGGCAACATGGATCGGGAGACGCTGGGCTGGGTGTCGCCGCGCGGCGATGATCGCTTGCTGCATGTGCTCAATCATCAGGTGCTGATCGTGCTGGGGCAGGAAGGGAAATTGTTGCCGTCCTCGGTGGTGAACCAGTTCGCCGAGGAGAAGGCGGCCGAGATCGAGGAGCAGCAGGGCTTCAAGGTCGGCAAGAAGCAGATGCGGGACTTGAAGGAGCAGGTGACCGATGAGTTGCTGCCGCGTGCTTTCGTGCGGCGCCGTACCACCTGGGCCTGGATCGATCCGGTGAACGGCTGGCTGGTGGTGGATGCCGCCGCGCCCGCCAAGGCCGAGGTAGTGCTGGAGGCGCTGTCGAAATCGGTGGACGACCTGCCGGTGAAGTCGTTGCACACCGAGCTTTCCCCCAGCGCGGCGATGACCGAGTGGCTGCTTTCCGGCGAGGCGCCGGCCGGCTTCAGCATCGACCGCGATCTGGAACTGCGCGCTTCCGACGAGGGCAAGGCCACGGTGCGCTATGTCCGGCACGACCTGGAAGGCGAGGAGATCGCGGCTCACATCGGCGCCGGCAAGCAGGCGACCAAGCTCGCCATGACCTGGAACGACCGCATTTCCTTCGTCCTGGGCGAGCAGATGGAAATCAAGCGCGTGGCCTTCCTCGACATCCTCAAGGAACAAAGCGAACAGGGCGAATCCGCCGACGAACAGTTCGACCTGGATTTCGCGTTGATGAGCGGGGAACTGGCGAAGCTGCTGACCGATGTGGTGGCGGCGCTGGGCGGCGAGAAGGCGGCGGCGATTTGAACTTGTAGCGCCGGCTTCCAGCCGGCTGTTTTAAAAGACGCCGGCAAGGATGCCGGCGCTACAACACCACCTTCACCGCCGGGTGGCCGCTCAGTTCCCGGTAGAGGTTGTCCAGTTGCTCGCGCGAGACGGCGTGGATGGTGCAGGTGACGGAGACATAGGCGCCGCCGCTGGAGGCGCGTAATTCCGCGGTATCGGCGGCGAAATCGGGGGCGTGGCGAAGGACGATTTCCACCATGGCCTGGGCGAAGTTATCTTTGGCGACACCCATGACCTTGATCGGAAAGTCGCAGGGATATTCGATCAGGCTGTCTTCACTCATGCCTACTCACCACTTTGCAAAAGGGGGGCCGGGGGGGATTTAACGCCGCGCATGACGATGTGCTTGTAATCCTGGTAGGCGGCGTGCATGCGGCGGAACAAGGGGCCGGGGCGACCGTCGCCGACCGGCTGGTCGTCCAGGGTCGTGACCGCGAGGACTTCCTTGGTGGAAGAGGTGAGCCACACTTCGCCGGCGCCGCGCAGTTCGGTTTCACTGATCGGCCGTACTTCATGGGCAATGCCCTGCGCGCGCGCCAGTTCCAGCACCACGTCGTAGGTGATGCCGGGCAGCATGAGATTGGACTTGGGCGGCGCCAGCAACAGACCGTTGGCGACGACAAAGATATTGCTGGCGGAGCCTTCCGAGAGGAAACCGTCGCGCAGGAGCAGGGTTTCCGCGCAGCCGGCATCCACCGAAAGCTGCCGTAGCAGAACATTAGGCAGCAGCGAGGTGGCCTTGAGGTCGCAGCGCAGCCAGCGGTTGTCCGGGGCGGTAATGGCGGCAACGCCGTTTGCCACCAGTTCCGGGGCCGGTGGTGTCAGCGCCAGGGGCAGGATAAAGACGGTGGGTGTCGCCTGCTTCGGGAAGGCGTGGTCACGCGGACCGGGGCCGCGGGTGACTTGCACGTAAATGCCCTGATCCTCGCTCTCAGCCTGCTCGATGATGCGGCCGATCAGGCTTTCCCATGTCGCCGACGCATGTGGGTTTTCCAGGCGGATGCCGTCGAGGCTGGCTTGCAGCCGCGCCAAGTGTTCGCGCAGCCGGAACGGCCGCCGCGAATAGACGGGAATGACTTCGTAGACGCCATCGCCAAACAGGAAACCCCGGTCCATGACCGGGATATGCGCTTCTTCCAGAGGCAAGAACCGGCCGTTGAGGTAGACGGTAGTCACCGGGCGCTCACTCGAACATCAGCAGCATGTTGTCCCAGGTGCGGCCAATCAGACCGGCGACGGCGACGTTTTCCAGCGCGGCCAGCGGGTAGTCGGCGAGGTGTTTGCCGTCGATGGACAGCCGCAGGGTCGCGATGCGCTGACCGCGACGCAATGGCGCCAGCAGCGGCTGCTGGGATATGACCTGGGCCTGGATGCGGTTGCCGCTGCCACGCGGCACGGTGACGTAGAAGTCGGAGAGGAAGCCGGCCTTGGCCTCGCTCGTGTCGCCCTTGTACAAGCGCAGGGTGCTCACCGCCTGGTTGCCGGGGTAGAGGCGCACGGTCTCGAAGAACTGGAAGCCGTAATTGAGCAGGTTCTGGCTTTCCATCGCCCGCGCGCGGTCGGAATTGGTGCCCAGCACCACCGAGAGCAGGCGGCGCTGGTCGCGCTTGGCGGAGGCGATCAGGCAGTAGCCGGCGCTGTCGGTATGGCCGGTTTTCACACCATCCACGCTCGGGTCGATGAACAGCAGGCGGTTGCGGTTGGGCTGGGTGATGCCGTTGTAGCGGAAGTCCTTCATCGCGTAGATCTTGTAGAACTCGGGGAAGGAGCGAATCAGGGCGGTGGAGAGGCGCGCGAGGTCGCGCGCGGTGGTGACGTGGGTTGGGTCCGGCAGGCCGGTGGAGTTCACGTAGTGAGTTCCGGTCATGCCCAGGCGCTTGGCCATCGCGTTCATCATCGCGGCGAAGCCTTCCTCGGAGCCGGCGATGGCCTCAGCCAGGACGATGCAGGCGTCATTGCCGGACTGCACGATCATGCCCTTGATCAGATCATCGACCTTGGCCGGCTTGCGCGGGTCCAGGAACATGCGTGAGCCTTCCGCTTTCCAGGCTTTTTCGGATACCGGCAGGATCTGGTCCAACTTCAAACGCCCTTCCTTGACCGCGCTGAACGTCAGATACGCGGTCATCAACTTGGTCAGGGAGGCCGGCTCGATCGAGGCATCGGCGTTTTTTTCCGCCAACGGCAGGCCGCTGGCGGTGTCGATCAGCAACCAGGCGCGGGCGTCGAGTTGCGGGGCGGGCGGCACCGGCAGAGCGGCACCGGCGTGTGGGGCGAGAAGTACGAGGGACAGCAGGAAGGCGACAGCTTTCATCGGGTATGGGCGCATTTAAAAAACAATCAAGAGGCCGATTATATCGGCTTGGTTCCCCGCCCCCGTTCAGCGTCTGCCGAGTTTCGTCCCTTCGCGGCGCGCCCGCGCGATCAATTCATCCGCCACCGCGAGCAGACCGGGCTGGCCCTGGCCGGGCCGCCCGACCACCCGGTAGCGGCCGGCAATGGTGAGCAGGGGCACGCTGTCCACCTTGTAGGCGCGGCTGAGTTGATCGGCGCGGGCGACCCGGGTTTCCGTCGAAAAACTTTTGAAGGCGTCGCTGAAACGGCGGCCGTCGACCCCTTGTTGCCGCACCCAGGCGAGGACGGCATCCTCCGTGTAGAGATTGGTCCGGCGGTCGTGAATGGCGGCGAACACGGCCGCGTCCAGGCGCTGGAGTTCGCCCATCCCTTCCAGGGCATAGAAAAGCCGCGCCAGATTGCCCCAGGCGGCGCGGCCGAAGCTCACCGGCACCTGCTTGAACACGACATCCTTGGGCAGGGTTTGTGTCCAGCGATGGATCAGGGGGTTGAAGTCGCGGCAGTGCGAACAGCCCCAGGAAAAGAATTCCAGCACCTCGATCTTGCCGGGGCTGTCGCCGAATTGCGGCGGCGTGATCGGCAGCCACTCGGGCGCGGTCGCCCGCGCCGGCAGGGCGGTTGCCGCCAGGCCCGCGAGCAGGAAGCGGTGAAATTGGCGGCGGCTGGGGTCGAAGGGGTTGGACATGACGGCTCCTCGATCAAGATCTGAATAGTCTGCGTTCCGGTATCGGGCGCCACGCGCGGTAGGCCAGCGCCAGACAAGCCGCGAACCCCAGGGCGGACCAGTTGGCCAGCGAGAGCCCCAGGATGATCAGCTCGGCTTCTTCGCAGAATCCCGTGGCGAGAAAAAGTTCCGGCTGAATCTGGCCCAGCCATTCCACCAGGCTTTCAATCAGGCTGGGATCACCGCCGACGCAACGGACGCCGCCGGGCGGTTGCAGTTGCAACCAGCTCTGATAAACCGCCACCGCCAGACCACCGGCGGCCAGCGGCAAGGCGAAAAAGCCCAGCCAACGCATCGCCGGACGCTGCGACAGCCAACCGGCGAGCAGGCCGATCACGGCGAGCAGCAGATAGAGCAGGCGCTGAAAGATGCACAAGTGGCAGGGGTGTAGATTCTGCCAGGCGGTCAGTACCAGGCTGGTGACGAACATGCCGGCGCACGCGGCAGCCAATACCAGCCAGAGGCTACGAGGGGTGGTGAATGATTCCTGCATGGCGGCATTATCCCGGATTACACGATTGCCCGCGCCTGCGTGAGGCCTTTTCAGCCGTGCTGAGCGGGGTGGCATGCGAAATATTGTATTTCATGGATACGCCGCCCCCATCAGCCAGGAACCGACAGGACTGCTGACCGGGGCAATGCCGGGTTAAAATCGCCGCCTTTCTTGAGCTACTCGGAGTTTTGATCATGTCCATGGCCGACCGCGACGGTCTTATCTGGTACGACGGCAAGATGGTGAACTGGCGCGACGCCACCACCCACGTCCTCACCCATACCCTGCACTACGGCATGGGTGTGTTCGAGGGCGTGCGCGCTTACGAAACCCCCGACGGCCCGGCCATTTTCCGGCTCCAGGAGCACACCGACCGGCTGTTCCGCTCGGCGCACATCCTCGGCATGAAGTTGCCCTACGACAAGGAAACCCTGATCGAGGCGCAGAAGGCCGCCGTGCGCGAGAATGGCCTGAAAAGCGGTTATCTGCGGCCGATGGCCTTCTTCGGGCCGGAAGCGATGGGCATTTCCGCGAAGAATCTCTCCGTTCACGTCATCGTCGCCGCCTGGCCCTGGGGCGCCTACATGGGCGCGGAAGCCCTGACCGACGGGATCCGGGTGAAGACCTCTTCGTTCACTCGCCACCACGTCAACATCACCATGTGCAAGGCCAAGGCCAACGGCAATTACATGAATTCCATCCTGGCCCACCGCGAAGCCGAAATGGACGGCTATCAGGAAGCCCTGCTGCTCGACGTCGACGGTTTCGTCGCGGAAGGCTCCGGCGAAAACGTGTTCATCATCCGCAACGGCAAGCTGTACACACCGGACACGACTTCCGCCCTGGAAGGCATCACCCGCGACACCATCGTCCAATTGGCCGGCGAGCTGGGCATTCCGGTGATCGAGAAGCGCATCACCCGCGACGAGGTGTATGTCGCCGACGAAGCCTTCTTCACCGGCACCGCCGCCGAAGTCACCCCGATCCGCGAGCTCGACAACCGCGCCATCGGCAGCGGCCACCGCGGCCCGATCACGGAAAGGCTGCAAACCCTGTATTTCGACTGCGTGCAGGGCCGTTCCCCGGCGCATGCCGGCTGGCTCAGCCACGTTTGAGGAGATGTCCGTGAGCAAGACCCAACGCGTCGTCGAAGTGAAGGCATCCGATCTGCCACTGCATTGCCCGATGCCGGGTGACCCGGTCTGGGACGCGCATCCGCGCGTCTTTCTTGCCTTTGAAGAAAAAGGCGAAGCCCGCTGCCCCTACTGCGGCACGCTCTACAAGCTGCAAGACTGGGACGCTCACGCGCCCCGCAAACACTGAGAGGAGCTCCACCCATGAAAAGACTCGCCATTGCCCTGCTCGCCTGTTTCAGCCTGACCGCATCCGCGCAGGCGCCACAACCGAGCAAGGAACAGTTGCTGCAAATGCAGCAAATGCTGATGGCACAGCAGATACAGGCGATGGCCAGCCTGTATGACTTGCGTTATTCCCGCCTCGGCTTCGACGAGACCGTAGGGGCGATCAAGTCCGGCGCGGAGAAACGTGGCTGGAAACTGGGTGGGATACATGACGTGCAGGCCGAGATGCGTACAACCGGCGTCAAGGATGCGCGCCGCATGAAGGCGATCAACCTCTGCCCGGTCGGCGCCAACGAGCGCGTCGCCAAGGCCAGCGGCGGCAAGGCGCCCGCCCTGCCCTGTCGGGTCACGGTATTCGAAACCGCCGATGGCAAGATCAATGTCGTGCGCATGAACCTGCACAGCCTCGCCAAAGGCATGCAGGGCGACCTGTCGAAGGTGCTGGGCGAACTCGCCGTCGAGGAAGACGCGCTGTACAAGGGCATCCTCGAATAAGCATTTCGTTTAACCCGGATTGTCAATTATCCGGGATCACCTTGTAGCGCCGGCGTCTCGCCGGCTTCGTTCTTCTGATCAGGCCTACGAAGCCGGCGAGACG
>JAURYL010000073.1 GCA_030653935.1 Pseudomonadota bacterium | reverse complement strand
CGGCTTCGTTCTTCTGATCAGGCCTACGAAGCCGGCGAGACGCCGGCGCTACAGTTGGGCCGCATGAATCACGCCGTGCGCGAATAGCGCGGCTGCTCCTGGCTGGCTTGCTTGAGGTAGCCGTCAAAGCACATGGCGATGTTGCGCAGGAACAGGCGTCCGAGCTCGGTGACGACGATGCGCGAGGACTCCAGGCTGACCAGGCCATCATCGACGAGCGGCGGCAGGTCGGCGAGGCCTTCGGCGAAATAAGCGTCGAAGTCGATATTCCAGGCGGCGGCGAAGCCGGGCTTGTCCAGTTCCATGTCACACATGATGCGGGTGATGGCGTCGCGGCGGATCTGGTCGTCGCGCGTCAGTTTCAGGCCACGTTCCACCGCGAGACCGCCCTTGCCGATCATCTCCTGATACTTCTTCAGATTCTTCTCGTTCTGCATGTAGCAGTTGGGCGTCTGGCTGATGCTGGACGCGCCGAAGGCGTAGATGTCGCAATCCTTGTGCGTGGTGTAGCCCTGGAAGTTGCGCCATAGCGTCTTGCTCGCCTGCGCCTTGATCATCTCGTCCTCGGGGCGGGCGTAGTGGTCCATGCCGATGTTGCTGTAGCCAGCGGCGCCGAGGCGCTCGTGGATGAGTTGTTGCAGGTCGAGGCGGGTGGTGAAGCTGGGTAGATCCGCCTCATTGATCAGCTTCTGGTGCTTCTTCATCCAGGGCACATGGGCATAAGCGAAGATGGCGAAGCGATCCGGCGCCCAGGGCACCACCTTGTCCAGGGTGTGCGCGAAGCTGTCCAACGTCTGGTGTGGCAGGCCGACGATCAGATCCATATTGATGCTGGAGAAACCGAGTTCGCGCGCCCAGCCATAGACGGTCTTGATCAGCTCCTCGGGCTGTACCCGGTTGACCGACTTCTGCACCCGCTCGTCCAGATCCTGGACACCGATGGAGAGACGGTTGAACCCGGATTCACGCAGCGCCACCAAGTGCTCGCGGGTCAATTCGCGCGGGTCGGCCTCGCAACCCATCTCGGCATCCGGCGCGATGTTGAAACGGCTGCGCATCATCTCCATCAGGCGGCGGATATCGTCGGGCCTGAGGTAGGTCGGCGTGCCGCCGCCCCAGTGCAGCTGCTTTACCAGCCGGCGCGGGTCGGTGAGTTTCGCCACCCGCTCCAGTTCTCGCTCCAGGTAGCCAAGGTAGTGGCCGGCTTTGCTGTAGTCGCCGGTGGCGACCATGTTGCAGCCGCAGTAATAGCAAAGCGTGTCACAGAACGGGATGTGCGCGTAAAGCGAGAGACCGCGCGCCGGGTCTTGGGAAGTCGTGATCTCTTCGATCCAGTCCGCTTCGCTGAAGCCGGTATGAAAATAGGGCGCGGTGGGATACGAGGTATAGCGTGGCCCCGGCTTGCTGTATTTCTCGAGGAGAGCGGTGAACTGGGACATGGCGGCTTTTCCGGGAACGGATCGGGGCGGGGATTGTAGGCGGCGCGCCAAAGGCCAGGCAAGAAAGTGACGTGACCAGGGTCAAGCCCGCGCCCACTCGGCCTGGCCGTCCCCTTTTGCATAAGTTGAAACCTTGACGAAGCCGTCAAAATATCGACGTTTTTTTGCTGATACAAATCTATCATCACAAAGTAACACGCTGATATTAAAGGATTTATTTACAGGCCATTTCAGGCACGGGCGTTGCTTATATTCAAGTGCTGGACGAGAGTCCAACCCAACCTCCCTGACCGCCGCAATGGCGGTTTTTCAAGCGGCATCGGTCTCCGATGCCGCTCTTTTTTTGTGCGGCCGAAACGTGCTGGCTGGCTGGCGGCCAAATCAAAGATAATCGCCCGGCTCTCACTGTCTGGACCGTCATGGGCGGCATTCCCCCGGAAATCTTCAAGGCCTACGATATACGCGGCATCGTCGGCAAGACCTTGACCCCCGAGTTCGTCGAGCTGATCGGCCGCGCGGTCGCTTCCGAGGCGCGCGCGCGCGGCTGTGGCGAGGTCGTTATCGGTCGCGATGGCCGCCTTTCCGGCCCCGCGCTCATCGCCGCCCTGGCGACGGGCCTCCGCCGCGGCGGCGTCGAGGTCATCGACATTGGCCAGGTGACGACGCCGATGGCCTATTTCGCCGCCCACCATCTCGACACACGCTGCGCGGTGATGCTCACCGGCTCGCACAACCCACCTGATTACAACGGCCTGAAAATCGTGATCGCCGGCATCACCCTCTCCGGTGAGGCGATCCAGGACTTGCGTCGCCGCATCGAAACCGGGGATCTCTCCCATGGCGAGGGCGGTTATCGCCAATACGACATTGCCGCCGAATACATCGCGCGCATTGTCGGTGATGTGAAGCTCGCCCGGCCCATGAAGGTCGTCCTCGACGCCGGCAACGGCGTCGCCGGCGCCTACGCTCCGGCGCTGTTCCGGGCGCTCGGCTGTGAGGTGGAGGCGCTGTTCTGCGAGGTGGATGGGCATTTTCCCAATCATCACCCCGACCCCTCGGTGCCCGAGAACCTGGCCGACCTGATCGACCGCGTGAAGCGGGGCGAGGCTGAAATCGGTCTCGCCTTCGATGGCGATGGTGACCGACTCGGTGTCGTCGCCAAGAATGGCGCCATCATCTATCCGGATCGTCAGTTGATGCTGTTCGCCGCCGATGTGTTGTCGCGCAATCCCGGTGCCCTGGTCATCTATGACGTCAAATCCACCCGCAATCTGCGCCCGTGGATCGCCGCGCATGGCGGCCGATCACTGATCTGGAAGACCGGGCACTCGCTGATGAAGGCGAAGATGCGGGAAACCGGCGCCTTGCTGGCGGGCGAATTGAGCGGCCACAGCTTCTTTCAGGACCGTTGGTACGGTTTCGACGATGGCCTTTATGCCGGCGCCCGCTTGCTTGAATACCTGTCGAACCAACCCGATCCCGAGGCGACGCTGCGCGGCCTGCCGGACAGCGTGAATACGCCGGAACTGCACGTCAGGATGCGGGAAGGCGAACCACACCGGATCATCGAGCAATTGCGCGAGCATGCCCACTTCGACGGCGCCCGCGAGGTCATCACCCTGGATGGCCTGCGCGTCGAGTACGACGACGGCTTCGGCCTGATCCGCGCCTCCAATACCACGCCCGTGATCATGCTGCGTTTCGAGGCCGACAACCCGGCCGCGCTGAAGCGCATCCAGGCACAATTCCGCCGCCTGCTCAGCGTCGCGCTGCCCGCCGCGCAACTTCCTTTTTAAGCACTCAATGGATCGAATATGACTACTCCCCTCGTCGGACTCATCATGGGCAGCGTCAGCGACTGGGACACCATGCGCCACGCCGCCGACTTGCTGAACCAGTTCGGCATCCCCTTTGAAAAGCGCGTGGTTTCCGCGCACCGCACCCCGGACCTATTGTTCGAATATGCCGAGACTGCCGCCGCGCGCGGCCTCAAGTGCATCATCGCCGGGGCCGGCGGCGCCGCCCACCTGCCCGGCATGACCGCCGCCAAGACGCATTTGCCGGTGCTTGGCGTACCGGTGATGTCGAAAGCGTTGAAGGGCATGGATTCCCTGCTCTCCATCGTGCAGATGCCCAAGGGCATCCCCACCGCCACCTTCGCCATCGGCGAGGCCGGCGCCGCCAATGCCGCGTTGTTCGCGGTAGCGATACTGGCCAACGAGTTTCCGGAGATCCGCGAGCGCCTGATTGCCTTCCGCCAGGGCCAGACGGATAGCGTGCTGGGGATGTCTTTGCCGGACGAGCAATCATGATCCCGCGTGACGGAACCCTTGGCGCCACTCTTGGCGGAACCGCTTCGCGTTCCGCCCTACTTGGAGAACTCGCATGATTTTGCCCGGCGCTACCCTTGGGGTGCTCGGCGGCGGCCAGCTTGGCCGCATGTTCACCCTCGCCGCCAAAGTCATGGGCTACCAGGTCGTGGTGCTCGATCCGGACCCGCAATCGCCCGCCGGCCAGCTCGCCGACGTCCATCTCAAGGCGGATTACCGCGACGCCATCGCCTTGATCCGCATGGGCGGCCTGTGCCAGGCGGTCACCACGGAATTCGAGAACGTGCCGGCACAAAGCCTGGAGATGTTGGCCAAGCATTGCCTGGTGGCGCCCTCGGCGGCGGCCCTGGCAGTGGCGCAGGATCGTTTGCAGGAGAAAACCCACGCCCGCGATTCCGGTTGCGTCACCGCGCCGTTCGCCAATATTGAATCCAGCGCCGACCTCGCCGCCGCCTGGCAACAAATCGGCGCCCCCGCCCTGCTCAAGACCCGCCGCCTGGGCTATGACGGCAAGGGCCAGATGCGGGTGGATTCGGCCGAAGGTCTGGCCGCCGCGTTCCATGAGCTGGACGACGTACCCTGCCTGCTGGAAGGTTTCCTGCCGCTGGAACGCGAGGTGTCCGTGGTGCTGGCGCGCAATGTAATGGACGAAATCGCCTTCTTTCCGCTGGCGGAGAACCAGCATCGCAACGGTGTGCTCGACATCAGCATCGTGCCGGCGCGGATTCCGGAAAGCCTGGCGGAAACAGCGCGCGACATGGCCGCGCATCTGGCGCGCGAACTCGACTACGTGGGCGTCATGGCGGTGGAATTCTTCGTGTTGAAGGACGGCCGCATCGTGTTCAACGAAATGGCCCCACGCCCGCACAACAGCGGCCACTACACCCTGGATGCCACCGCCTGCGACCAGTTCCAGCAACAGGTGCGGGCGCTGTGCGGCTTGCCTCTGGGCGACCCGCGCCTGCTTTCGCCGGTGGTCATGGTCAATCTGCTGGGCGATGTCTGGCGCGAGGGTGGGAACACCCCGCCGCCTTGGGGCGAGTTGCTGAAACACCCCGGCGTGCATCTCCACCTCTACGGCAAGGCCGAAGCCCGGCCCGGCCGCAAGATGGGGCACTACAACTGCCTGGCCCCCAGCGTCGAGGAAGCGCTGGCGCTGGCGCTGGAGACACGCGCGGCGTTGGGGATCGGCGCGGAGTAACCGGACATGGCTGGCTCAACCGCCCCGCAGGATGAAACAGGGGCTGTAGGAGCGTCCGCTTGCGGCGCGAATTCACCGACGCCGTGGTTCGCGCCGCAAGCGGACGCTCCTACGAAGCCACCTCCAGACTCAACACCATCACCTTGCCCTTCTGATCCAGGGTACGGATGCGCTGCGGCAACCAGTGGCGCGACGGCGCCAGCCAGACATCCAGGGTGCCCTCGCCGCTGCGGCTGCCTTGCAGATGCAGGGTATCGATTTCAGTTTCGCCTATCGTTAGGCGCACGCGCCCCAGGTTCCGGAACTGGTACTCGCGCAGCTTGCGGCCGTTGCTCACGGCCAGCGTCCACTCCGTCGTCATGGCATCCACGGTCATCGCCAGGTGGAAGGGAAAACTCAGCAGATCCTGGCTACCGGCCGGCAACTCGACTTCGTCGCTGCCTTGCACCAGACGTTTCGCATCCCAGTTGAAGTGGGCCGTATCCTTCCGGTGCTCATTTCGGGAGAGCCAGTACTGCTCGGGCCGCAAGCCATGCGCGGTGATGCGTCCCTCACTGGTCTGCGCCAGCTTGCCGCTGACGAACAGCGAGGCCAGCCCGGTGGCCTGGGCGATGCTGACCAGGGTGTAATGGCCGTCGCGCTGATGCCAGGTATAGATCGCCTGCCCCAGGTTGAAACCACCGTCGCCGGCGCGCACGGCGTAGCGCAGACTCAGGCGTTCCGGAAGTTTGCGCAGAGCCGGCGGCGGCGCGGGCTCCGCCACGACCGGCTCCGGCGCGGGGGGCGGAGGTGGGGGCGGAATCGGCGGTTCGATCACCGGCGCCAACGGCGCGACCGCCACGGCTGGCGCCGGCGGAGTAGCAATCGCTGGGGCGGCAACCGGCTCCGGCTCCATGGCCGGGCTGGGCGCCGGGGGGGTGACCGTCGCGGGTGCCACAGGCGCCGCCTGGATGATCTCCGGCTTGGGCGGGGCAGGCGCGGGCGCGGGCGCCGCCTCCGTTTTGGCTGGCGGCGCCACCAGGCTGGCCTCGATGGGGACGGGAATTTCCTCCGTCGGCGGTGTCCACCAGGAGCCGGCCGAAGCCAGCATCAGCAGATGCGCCGCCAGCGAGATGAGCAGCGCGGACGCGAGAATACGGTGCGCGCGCGACATGGCTGCTATTGGCGCGGCGCTTAATCGCTGGGCGAAACCAGCGCGGCCCGCGTCGCGTCGGCATGGCCGCGCACATACACCGTGCCGTCCTCGCGCCAGGTAACCCGACCTTGCGCGAACCAGCGCACGGCCATGGGATAGATGCGGTGTTCCTGTTCCAGCACCCGCGCGGACAGGCTGGCGGGGGTGTCGTCCGGCAACACCGGCACGGCGGACTGCGCCAGGATGGGCCCGGCATCGACCACCGGCGTGACGAAATGCACCGTGCAGCCGTGCAGTTTCACGCCCCCGGCAAGGGCGCGCTCATGCGTATCCAGGCCGGGGAAGGCCGGCAGCAGCGCGGGGTGGATGTTGATCAGGCGGCGTTGGTAATGCAGCACGAAGGCGTCGGAAAGCACCCGCATGAAACCGGCGAGGATGACCAGATCCGGCGCATGGCGGTCGATCTCGGCCGCCATGGCCGTGTCGAAGGCGGCGCGGTCAGCGTAATCGCGATGATTCAGCACCCGGGTGGGAACCCCATGCGCGGCGGCAATTTCCAGACCTTTGGCGTCCGCCCTGTTGCTGATCACACAGGCGAACTCGACCGGCAGATCGGCCTCCAGCAGGGCCTTCATGTTGCTGCCCCGGCCGGAGATGAGGATGACGACTTTCATGCTTCTTCTGGCCCGTTATTGTTTGAGTTGCCGGACCGTTGTATGACGAACCCTTGATGTTTAAGAACCGCTTGGCAGACAGAAATGAACTCGGAAAGACTAAGGTCGTTCTTCGTGTCATTGGTTCGCCAGCCACAAATTACGAAATCAGCAGCCCCTGTGCCGTCACCAACATGGTCAACAGTGGGTAGCAATGCAAGACCTTTCTTGTAATGCCTTCCTTGTTCCTTTGATTCGTCGTTGTCGTACTGGCTGATGCGTTCCCATTGGAGCCAGTCCCCCGTATATGAATCGCGCCCAGCACAATCTAGGACTGCTGCATGAATTGCTTGTTTATAGGCTGCGTTGGTAGCAGATACATTTCCTCTACGACGGTCCCGCTTCACATGAGCTTGCGCTTTGCGCTGCAACCAACGCAAATAGACGTCTTGTGAGACGACTCCTGCCAGAAAAGCTGGGAACGCATATTTTTTGGGCATCTTCTGGGTCTCAATGGCTATTGCTGGCATTACTGCGCGCCATTTACTCCGCCTCTTGATTTTCGGCGATCAATCTGTCGATTTCGGCGCTGTGCCCGCAGTAGTAATGCCAGGCATTGACCAGGTCTTCGGCGTTTAGCATCGGATACGCAGCCAGTAGCGCCGATTCGGTCATGCCCGTCTGGCGAGCTTCAACCAATTGCCGTATCGGAATCCGGGTGCGCACGATGCGCGGCTCACCACCACAAACTCCTGGAGTGGACTCGATGCCGGGAAAAGCATCGAACAGGTCCTCGCTGAGGACGCGCGACAAACTGGCCCTGTCCGCCCTGGCCAGGCCTTTGATGGCGCTAAGGGTGTCTGTCGGCATATTCACGAATGCATCAAACGATGACGGTCTGATCCTGCCCTGGCGCCCGCGTGGCGATTTCTCCCAGGCGGTACACCGTTTCGCCCTGGGCGGTGAGGAAGCGCAGGGCGGCTTCGGCGTCGCCCGCCGCGACCACCAGCACCATACCGATGCCGCAGTTGAAGGTGCGGTGCATTTCCGCCAGCTCAACGTTGCCCTTTTCCTGTAGCCACTGGAACACCGGCGGGAAGGTCCAGGCGTCGGCCTGAATCACGGCGGTGAGGTCGTCGGCGAGGATGCGCGGGACGTTGCCGGTGATGCCGCCGCCGGTGATGTGGGCCATGCCTTTCACCGGCAGTTCCTTCATCAGCGCGAGCAGGGGCTTCACGTAGATGCGGGTCGGTTCAAGCAGGGTTTCACCCAGGGTCTTGCCGCCGCCGTTACCAGCAAATTCACTGTTGAGGTCGGCGCCGCTGACTTCGACGATCTTGCGCACCAGGGAGTAGCCGTTGGAGTGCGGGCCGCTGGAGCCGAGGCCCAGCACCGCATCGCCGGGGCGGATGTCGCGACCGCCGATGACCTTGGATTTTTCCGCGACGCCGACCGCGAAGCCGGCGAGGTCGTATTCGCCGGCCGGGTACATGCCGGGCATTTCGGCGGTTTCGCCGCCGATCAGGGCGCAGCCGGAGAGTTCGCAGCCGCGCGCGATGCCGGCGATCACCTGTTCCGCGACATCGACGTCGAGGTGGCCACAGGCGAAATAGTCGAGGAAGAACAAGGGTTCCGCGCCCTGCACCAGGATGTCGTTGACGCTCATGGCGACCAGGTCCTGGCCGATGCTGTCGTGCTTGTTCATCTGGAACGCCAGCTTCAGCTTGGTGCCGACGCCGTCGGTGCCGGAGATCAGCACCGGCTCCTTGTAGTTCTTCGGCAACTCCATGAGGGCGCCGAAACCGCCGATGCCGGCCAGGACTTCCGGTCGCATGGTGCGTTTGGCATGGGGTTTGATGCGTTCCACGAGGGAATCGCCGGCATCGATATCGACACCCGCGTCGCGGTAGGAAAGGGAGGTCTGGGGAGCGGATTGAGTGGACACGGGTGGGCTAAGCGGCTGAAAAAACGGTGATATTCTACCGTACATGCCCTTCTCTCCAGCCGCCAACCGCTCGCTGCTCACCATTCTGGTCGGCGCCGCCTGCGTTTACCTGTTCTACCTGCTTGCGCCCATCCTGGCGCCCTTCCTGGTGGCGGCGGCGCTGGCCTATCTCTGCAACCCGCTGGTGGACCGCCTGCAGCGCCGGGGCGTGAACCGCGCGCTGGCGACGGCGCTGGTGCTGCTCGGGCTTGTATTGTCATTCCTGCTGGTGGTGGCGGTGATGGCGCCGTTGTTCCAGGCGCAGGCGCGCTTGCTGATGCAGCAAGCGCCGCGCCTGCTGGAGTGGGGTAGCCAGACGCTGCTACCCTGGTTTTCCACCACCTTCGGGGTCGATCTGATGAACGATCAGGCCGCCATCCTGGCCTGGCTCAAATCACATGTTTCCGAGCTCTCGCAACTGACCCGTTATCTGCCGAAACTCAAGGACAGTGGCCTGGCGCTGCTGGGTTTTCTCGCCAACCTGTTGTTGATTCCGGTGGTGTTGTTCTACCTGTTGCGCGACTGGCATGGCGTCATCAAGCATCTGGTCGGCTGGATTCCCGCGCCGTTGCGGGAGAAGACCGACTCCATCGCGCGCGAGGTCGACAGGGTGCTATCCGAGTTCGTGCGCGGCCAGATCATGGTCATTCTGGTCATGTGCGTGTTCTACAGCCTGGCGCTGTGGCTGGCGGGTCTCGAATACGCGCTGGCGGTGGGCCTGCTGGCCGGCATCCTGGTGTTCGTGCCCTATATGGGCGTGGTGGTGGGGGTGCTGCTCGGCACCCTGGCCGGCTGGGCGCAATTTGGCGAGATTACCGGCCTGATCCCGATCTGGGCGGTGTTCGCCATCGGCCAGTTGCTCGAAGGCATGGTCATCACCCCCTGGCTGGTCGGCGAGCGGGTTGGTCTGCATCCGGTGGCGGTCATTTTCGCGCTGATGGCTTTCGGCCAGTTGTTCGGTTTCGTCGGTGTGCTGCTGGCCATTCCCGCCGCCGCCGCTTCCCTGGTGGCATTGCGCCATCTCAAAGCACAACTGGACTAATCCATGCACGCACTGGAAGGCTGGGCCGAGGAAAAGCGTTCCGCCTGGCTCTATCGCATCGTTTCCGACTGTGAATCCGGCACCCCGCGTCAGGTGTTGTTCCTGGAACTGGCGCAAGCCGCCGAACATCAGGCCGGCTTGTGGGTGGCTGAAATGGCGAAATCGGGAGTTGCGCCGCCCGCCACCTATCAGATCGATGCACGTACCCGCCTGGTCGGCTGGCTGATTCCGCGCCTGGGGGTGCGTCCGCTGAAAAGCATCCTGGCCGCCATGAAGGTGCGCGGCATGAGCCTCTACAACGCGCCCGCGCCGCACGGCATCCCGACCAGCCTGGAACAGCTCGACCACAAGAGCCATCAAACCGCCGGCAGCGGCAATCTGCGCGCGGCGGTGTTTGGCGTCAACGACGGCTTGATCTCCAATGCCAGCCTGATACTCGGCGTCGCCGGCGCCGCCGCCGCGCCTTCGGTCATCCTGCTCTCCGGTGTCGCCGGCCTGCTCGCGGGCGCGTTCTCGATGGCGGCGGGGGAATATGTCTCGGTGCGCTCGCAACGCGAATTCTACGAATACCAGATCGCCCTGGAACGGGAGGAACTGGACCAGTATCCGCAGGAAGAGGCGGCGGAACTGGCCCTGATCTATCAGGCCAAGGGCGTCGGCAAGGAAGAAGCGCGGCGCATGGCTGATACCCTGCTGTTGGACCCCGATCGCGCCCTCGATACCCTGGCGCGCGAGGAGCTGGGCCTCAACCCGGATGAACTCGGCTCGCCCTGGGGCGCGGCGATTTCATCCTTCCTGGCGTTTTCCCTGGGCGCGTTCATTCCCTTGCTGCCGTTTCTGCTGCTGTCGGGAAGCACCGCGCTCTCCGGCACCCTACTCGCTACCGGCATCAGCCTGTTCGGCGTGGGGGCGGCCATCAGCCTGTTCACCGGCAAACGGGCGCTGTTCGGCGGCCTGCGTATGCTGGCCATCGGTAGTGCCGCTGGTGGCGCTACCTGGCTGATCGGTCGGGCGTTGGGCGTGGCCCTCGGCTAAACTCCTCCCCATTCCCCCTGACAAACCCGACATTGCCATGACCGACCCCACCTTCAGCATCGAGTTTTTCCCCCCGAAAACACCCGAAGGCGTGGAAAAGCTGCGCAACGCGCGAAGCCAACTGGCGCAACTGCACCCCAAGTTCTTTTCCGTGACCTTCGGTGCCGGCGGCTCCACCCGTGACCACACCCTGGAAACGGTACTGGACATCCAGCGCGAGGGGCTCGCCGCCGCGCCACATCTGTCCTGTGTCGGTTCCACCCGCGGGAACATCCGGGACATCCTGGAAACCTACCGCGCCAACGGCATTCGCCACATCGTCGCGTTGCGCGGCGATCTGCCTTCCGGCATGGCCGATCCGGGTGAATTCCGCTACGCCAACGAGCTGGTGAGTTTCATCCGCCAGGAAACCGGCGACTGGTTCGAGATCGAGGTCGCCGCCTACCCGGAAACCCACCCGCAGGCGCGCAACTATCGGGAAGACCTGCTCAATTTCAAACGCAAGGTGGATGCCGGCGCCAATGCCGCCATCACCCAGTATTTCTTCAACGCTGACGCCTATTTCAACTTCGTCGACGACTGCGCGGAACTGGGCGTCACCCTGCCGATCGTGCCGGGCATCATGCCGATTTCAAATTTCAGCCAGCTTTCCCGCTTCTCGGCCATGTGTGGCGCCGAGATTCCTCGCTGGCTGGCGCGCAAGATGGAGAGCTATTCCGATGACTCCGCCTCGATCAAGGCCTTCGGCCTGGATTTTGTCACCGGCATGTGTGAACGCCTGATCGAGGGCGGCGCCCCCGGTCTGCATTTCTACACGCTGAACCAGGCCGGACTGACCAGCACGCTGTGGCAAAGGCTGGGACTGGACTAGTACCGTTTCTCGCAACGATCCCGACATGAAACCGCGCCTTGCCTGACAAACATCGGACCGGTACGGCCGGGTTGTGCTCAGGCGGAAAAGCGCTTCGGCGGCGCATTAGTGAGGCGCGCGGGCTTTTCGCCCGGATATGGGATAAATTATTAGGGTCGTTCCGGAAAAAGAAACCGGGCGGTGGAGACGCACTCCATCACCCGGCCAAGAACGGCACTTTCTTGTCACCTCCCAGACCACCACAGGTGTCGGGGGATTCCGATAACGATCCGCGCTGGATAGTAAGGGTGACGTGTGTGGATGTGGAATCTGTCTTTGGTATGGCCATACTAGTTCTAAAGTAATAAGGAGTCGGTCTTGAAAGTACTGCTGGCGGATGACCATCCCCTGTTTCGCGAGGGGGTCAAGCCTGTGCTGCATAAGCTGGACCCCGATCTGGAATTGATCGAAGCCGTCGATTACCCCTCCGCTTTCGCCTGCATGCACGCGCTAGGTGAGGTCGATCTGGCGCTGATCGATCTCTACATGCCGGGAATGTCCGGCGTTGATGGCGTGATCCGGTTCCGTGCCGCATTTCCCGTGACCCCTCTGGTGGTGCTGTCCGCCTCGGAACTGGCGGAAGACATCCATCGCCTGCTCGCCGCCGGCGCCCTCGGCTACATCACCAAGTCCTCGCCCAGCGAGGTGATACTCGGGGCGCTGCGACTGGTGCTGGCGGGGGGCGTCTACATTCCCCCCAGTCTGCTCGACCACCATCACTCCGAGTTCGACCCGACGCGCTCCGCGCCGTTGACATCGCGCCAGATAGAAGTACTGCGCGAGCTGGTCAAGGGCCAGAGCAACAAACAGATCGCCGGCGAACTTGAGGTCACCGAGGGTACTGTCAAGATTCATCTGGCCGCCATTTTCCGCATCCTCAAGGTCAACAACCGCACCGAAGCCGTGCTGGTGGCCCAGAAGATGGGTCTCCACGAGACCGCCTGATCCGCGTGGCCGTGGATACGACCACCGCGCGGCCGGCGGGTGTTAGGGCCTGTCCATGAATAACTTGAACATTCTGGCTGCACTGGCGGGCGCCCTGCGGCGTTGCCGTCCGCTTGCAGGGAATGGTCATGCAGCGCGTCCGGCGCCTTGCATCGCATCCCGCCAGCACACCCATAATTGTCCAGGTTATTCATGGACAGGCCCTTATCGTCGGAGTCTGCGGTTCCGCGTTCTTCTCCTCGCGCTATTGCCCTTGTTGCTGGCGGTCAGCCTGTTCGCCAGCTATTTCGCGCGGCAGGGGCTGGCGGATGCCGAACAGCAGTTGCAACAACAGGGCCGGGACATGACCCGACAACTGGCCGAGGCGGTCACCTTCGATCTGTTCTCGGGCAACCTGCCCTATGTGAAGCGGCTGCTCGATTTCGAGCACAACGCGCGCGAGGCCATCGCGATCGGCATCATCGAGGACGGCAACTGGATACTGGTCAGCGGTTCGCTCACGCAGTTGCCCGCGTTGGCGGACATCCCCTCGCTCGATACCACCCAGAACCCCCGGTACCTGTATTTCAGCCAATTGATCGGCCTGACCGCGTCCCCCGAACAGGACCCCTATCTCGAACTCGGCCATCGCGACGGTCGCCGCGCCCTGCTGGTGACCGTGCTCAGCCGGGAGCCGGTGCGGGAGGCCCGGCAACGGATATCGCGGGCGGTGCTGGGCATGGCCGGCCTGGCGCTGCTCCTGGCGCTGCTCCTGGCGCTGTTGCTGGCCTGGCGTTTGTCGATCCGCCTGAGCCGACCCCTGCACAACATCACCCAGACCGTGGGGCAACTGGCTGACGGCGCGCTGTCCAAGCGTGTACCGCAAGTCTCCTCGGGCGAACTGGGGGAACTGGAAAGCGGCATCAATCGCATGGCCGCCGCCCTGGAAGAAAACCAGCGCGATCTGGAACAACGAATACGCATCGCCACCCGGGAGCTGGTCGCGCGGAAAGAGGCGGCGGAAGCGGCGGCGCTGGCCAAATCACGATTTCTCGCGGCGGCCAGCCATGACCTGCGGCAACCGCTGCACGCGCTCACCTTGTTGGTCGCCGCGCTGCGCGAACGCACCCTGGAAGGCGAGGCCCGGCGACTGGTCGAACACATCGACGATTCGGCCAGCGCCCTGGAGGGGCTGCTCAACGCCTTGCTCGATCTCTCGAAACTGGATGCCGGTGTCGTCGCGGTCCATACGGAGTGCTTCCCGGCGCGGCGCACCCTGGACAATCTGGCGAGCCAGTTCACACCGCAGGCGCGGGAAAAAGGCCTGCGCCTGCGCGTTCATGACAGTGATTGCTGGCTGCAAAGCGACCCGATTTTGCTTGAGCGGATACTCAACAACCTGGTCAGCAATGCGCTGCGCTACACCGATCAGGGCGGAGTATTGGTGGGATTGCGGCGCGACGCCGACGGCCTGCGCTTCGAAGTCCGTGACAGCGGTCGCGGCATCCCGCTGGCGTTTCGCGAGCGCATCTTCGAGGAGTATTTCCAACTGGAAAACCCGGAACGCCATCGCAACAAGGGCTTGGGCCTCGGCCTCGCCATCGTCGCGCGCCTGGCGCGACTGCTTGGTGGCGGGGTCGAGGTGGCGTCGACGCGGGGGCACGGCTCCTGCTTTCGCTTCCGTGTCGCGCGCTGCCAGCCGCCGGAACATCCGGTGGTGGCGGAAGCACCGTTGTTCACCCTGCCACTCACCGGCATCCTGGTGGCGTTCATCGACGACGATGAGCAGATTCTGGAAGCGATGATGCAGGTGTTCGAGCAATGGGGCGTGGAAATGGCGGCCGGCAGCGATGTCGCGGCGGTGCGCGACGAGTTGCGCGAACTCGGCCGCGCGCCCGACCTGATTCTCTCCGATTACCGCCTGGGCGGCGGGCTCACCGGGATCGACGCGGTCCGCCTGCTACGCGAGGCCTTCGGCGAAGAGATCCCGGCGGCGCTGCTCACCGGCGACACCGCGCCTGAAACCATACAGGCCATCAACGCCTCCGGCCTGGCGCTGCTACACAAACCGCTGAAACCGGCCAAGCTGCGCGCCTTTCTTTCGCACCTGCGCGGAGTGTAGGGCGCGGTGAGGAACGACCCGCACCAAGCGACGCGAACGTGGGCGATGCGGTTAGCTACGCCCACCACATCTACGAAGAACCGGCTCAGAACCGCGTGACCTTGTTGTCCTCGTTGGCCAGCACCTCGGAGCCGGAGCCCACCAGCAGAGGATCGGGGGCATGCGCGACATGTTCATCCTTTCCGGGGTAGGGCAGGCTGTGCAGAAAGTGGCGCATGCAGTTGAGCCGCGCACGTTTCTTGTCGTCGGACTTGATCACGCTCCAGGGTGCATCCGCCGTGTCGGTGTGGAAGAACATGGCGTTCTTGGCGTCGGTGTATTCGTCCCACATATCCAGCGATTTGATGTCAATGGGTGACAGCTTCCAGTGCTTGAGCGGGTCGTCGCGGCGCGAGATGAAGCGGCGCAATTGTTCCTCGCGGCTGACCGAGAACCAGTACTTGTAGAACAGCACGCCGCTGTTCACCAGCATGCGTTCCAGTTGCGGCGTCTGGCGCATGAACTCCAGGTATTCGTGTGGCGTGCAAAAACCCATCACCCGCTCGACACCGGCGCGGTTGTACCAGGAGCGGTCGAAGAAGACCATTTCACCGGCGGTGGGCAGATGCTGGACGTAGCGCTGGAAAAACCACTGCCCGCGCTCGCGGTCGGAGGGCTTGTCCAGGGCGACCACGCGGGCGCCGCGCGGGTTGAGATGCTCCATGTAGCGTTTGATGGTGCCGCCCTTGCCGGCGGCGTCGCGTCCCTCGAATAGGATCACGACTTTCTGGCCGGTCTCGCGCACCCAGTTCTGCACCTTCAGCAGCTCGATCTGCAATTTTTCCTTCTGCGCCTCATAGTCGCCACGGCGCATGCGGGTGCGATACGGGTAGCTCTCCGGCAGGGGCGCGTAATCGCTTTCCTCCTTGCTGCCATGTGGCGCATGCGCCACCGCCATCGCGGCGGGGCCGTGGCTGACCGCCTCGATCTCGGCGGCTGCGGCGGGATTGTGGTCCGCCGGGGGCGCGTCGATGACTTCGAGGTTCACCTCAGCTTTCGGCGCCGGGACCGATTCGACCGGCATTTCGCTCGGCGCGGCTACTGCGGCTGGGGCCGATTTACCACGGCGGGCTCTGGGTGCGGTACGGGTCGTGCTGGATTTGGTATCGGTCATGGCCGTCTCCGGGGAAAAAATCACAAGATTCTCCGCTTCCTGTTCATGCCAGGTGATGGATTGTTCTTATCCCTCAGCCGCCAATTCCGTAGACTCCCCCCTTCCTCATTCGTCCTTTTTATGGACACATCCATGCAACTCACAAAAATTCTGCAATCCCAAGGCTTTGGTGTGCGTCGCGCCTGCCGCGAGCTGGTCAAGGCCGAACAGGTCATGGTCAACGGCGTATTGGTCGAGGACCCGGAACTCGAGTGCGATACCCAGTCGCTGACGCTGACCCTCGACGGCGAGGACTGGCTGTACCGGGAAAAGGTCTACCTGGTACTGAACAAGCCGACGGGCTTCGAATGCTCCCGCCAGGCACAGCACCACCCCAGCGTCTTCAGCCTGTTGCCCACGCCCCTGACGGTACGCGGTGTCCAGCCGGTGGGGCGCCTGGATCAGGACAGCGGCGGCTTGTTGCTGCTATCCGATGACGGCGGCTTCATCCACCGTTACACCTCGCCGAAGAAGGAAATCGGCAAGCGTTACCGCGTGCACTGCAAACATCCAGTCAGCGACGAACAGATCGCGGCCCTCCTCGCCGGCGTCCAATTACGCGACGAGCCGGCGCCGCTGGCGGCGCGAGGCTGCACGCGAGTGGGCGATAACGTGATCGATCTGGACATCGCCGAAGGGAAATACCACCAGGTCAAACGCATGCTCGCCGCCGCCGGCAATCGGGTGGAAGCCCTGCAACGCACCCGTATCGGCGGCTTCGAACTGCCGCCCGATCTGGCGCCGGGACAATGGCGTTATCTTGAGGCGGAAGACCTGGAGCGGCTGGCGGAAGCGGCCTAAGCCGCTGTACCATTGCCTTGACCGGCCGCGCGCCGGATTTTTTTTGTCCCACTTACACAGGGGTTAGCCATGGCCGTACTGGAGCTCAACGAGCAGAATTTCGAGGAAACCATCCTCAACAACGATTTCGTCATCATCGACTTCTGGGCGCCCTGGTGCGGCCCGTGCCAGGGTTTCGCCCCGGTCTATGACGCCGCCTCGGACAAATATCCGAACATCACCTTCGCCAAGGTGAATACCCAGGACGAGCAGGCGCTGGCCGGCCATTTCCAGATCCGCTCCATCCCCACCCTGATGATCTTCCGCGAGAAAGTCATCATCTACTCGCAGCCCGGCGCCATGCAGGGCAGCCAGCTCGACGACCTGATCACCCGCGCCAGCGAGATCGACATGGCCCAGGTGCACGCCGAGATCAACGCCGAGGGCGAGAAGGCCTGATTGCGTATATCTCCGGTACCGGGGGGTGTCGGATCGCCCTTCGGGCATCCGACCTACGGGCATTCGACCCACGGACGTAGGGCGGAACGCGAAGCGGTTCCGCCGGTCTTCGGTGCGGGAACTGTGTCGGATCGCCCTGCGGGCATCCGACCTACGTGCATCCGATCTACAACGCTCCGCTGCGGTCACCCCGGTCGAAGCCGGACGGGGGATGCACCAAACCCCGCCCGAGGGCGATGACCTTGAACAGCTCGCCCATTTCCGAGGGCTGCACCAACTTCTGCAAAGCGGCGGCGGCGCTCAGGTAGTCGCGTGTTCCCGGTTGCAATTCGCTCAGCAAATCCAGCAGGCCGACATTGAGCAGGAAATTGCCCTGGCTGGTATAGCCCAGCAGTTCGAGGCCGGCGTCGGCGCCCGCCTGCGCGACCGCGCTGAAGTCGACATGCGCGGTGATATCGGCGAGACCGGGCAGGAAGAAGGGATCATCCAGGCTGTGATGGCGGTAATGCACCTTCAGCGTGCCCATGTGGCGCTGTGGGTGGTAGTACTCGGAAGCTGGAAAGCCGTAGTCCAGGAACAGCAGCATGCCGCGACGCAGACGCTCGCCCAGGCTGGTGATCAGCGCGCTGGCGGCGGGGCAGACCTCCGTGAGATAGCCGCCGGTCTCGGGCAAGGTCGACGCCAGCGCCCACAGCGGCCCCTCGGCGAGTGGCCTATCCTCCCAGGCCAATCCCCCGTTCCAGGCCACGCCGCGCGCGTGCGCGCCCGTCGGGCCGCGATACAGCACTTCCACCGGCAAGGCATCGAGCACCTCATTCCCCAGCACCACGCCGTTCAACGTCTCGGGCAGGGCGTCCAGCCACGCCACCCGGGGCAGCAGCTCGGGTGCCTCGTCTTGCAGCAGGGCACGCTGCCGCTCGCGCAGGTCGGGGCTGACCTCGAGG
This sequence comes from Pseudomonadota bacterium, assembly GCA_030653935.1. Lineage (GTDB taxonomy): Bacteria > Pseudomonadota > Gammaproteobacteria > Burkholderiales > Thiobacillaceae > PFJX01. Next base: position 81,473 of record JAURYL010000073.1, on the reverse strand, counting down.
ATCAGATAGCGATCCGGCAATTGGCCCAGAGCCGCCAGTTCCCGCAGCAGATCGAGCGCCAGGCGGCCGCTGCCGGCGCCGAGTTCGAGCACGTCGCCGGCGGTTACGGCGAGCACCTCGGCGACCTGGCGCGCCAGCGCGCGGCCGAACAGCGGCGTCATCTCCGGCGCCGTGATGAAGTCGCCCGCCGCCCCCAGCTTGGCCGTGCCGCTGGCATAGTAGCCGAGGCCGGGCGCGTAGAGAGCCAGTTCCATATAGCGCGAGAATGGCAGCCAACCGCCGGCGGCGGCGATCCGCGCGCGTATCAGTTCGAGCAGACGGGCGCTGTGGGCGAGCGCTTCGGGTGTGGGTGTGGGTAGTGAGGACATGGCGGCTGTGCTAGTTTTCCGGTCATGATAACGGCAACCCCTCCCCATTCATGATCGTCGCCATCCTCGGAGCCGGCCCCGCCGGCATGTCCTGCGCCAATGCCTGCCTGTCTTTCGGCCTGAAGCCGGTGGTAATCGAACGCGGCGACCATCTCGGCGGCGCCCAGCGGAGCAACTTCCATCCCAATCTCTGGATGCTGGGTTTCCCCGGGGAAACCGGCGAACAGATGACCACGCGCCTGGCCGCGCATTACCGCGAGTTGCCGGTCACCACCCACTATCGCGCCGAGGTCACCCGGGTCGCCGCCAGCGGCGACGGCTTCCTGCTCACGCTGGCCGGCGCCGAGGGTGTCCGAACCCTCTCGGTCCAGGCCATCGTCCTCGCCACCGGCACCCGTCCGCGCGCCACGCCGGCATTGGAGCGGTTCGCCGCCGAGTGCCCGCGCGCCATCATCGGGCCGCTGTCCGACAGCATCCGCGACGACATCCGCGATACCGATGTGTTGATCCTCGGCGGCGGCGACAACGCGCTCGACCACGCCCTGTTTCTCGCGGAACGCGGCAATCGCGCCGTGGTCTGCACCCGCGCCAGGTTTTCCGCGCGCAAGCCGTTCATCGCAACCTGCCGCGCGCGCGGCGACATCGAATTGCGTGAGCACTGCGCACGACCCGAACTTGGCCACGGCAATGAGCGGGTAACAGCGGCCTGGGCGAACGAACAACGCGCCTTCGACTGGCTGCTGGTGATGTACGGCTATCTTCCCAATACCGACGTGCTGGCGGCTTTCGACCCGGCGATCCGGCCCGCCCTCTCCGCTGGCGGCTACCTGCATGTGGATGCCTGGCAGCGCAGCGGCGTGCCCGGCATCTACGCCGCCGGCGACATCACCGACACGCCGCAGCCCTCGGTGCCGACGGCGATGGCCCAGGGCCTGACCGCCGCCCGCGCGGCGGAGCGGGATCTGGTCAAGTCATAAAAGCTTCACGAAACCGTCATACCATCCCTCGCACCCAGTCCATCCAGCGAGGCGACCATGTCCGCCCATATTCTCGTCGTCGAAGACGAACCCGGTATTCAGGAACTGCTCAAGTTCAATCTTGGCCACCATGGCCATGACGTCACCCTGGCGGCGGATGCCGAGGAAGCCGGTGCCCGCATGCGCGAGAGCGTGCCCGACCTGATTCTGCTCGACTGGATGCTACCCGGCGCTTCCGGCGTCGACCTGGCACGGCGGGTACGCGCCGACCCGCGCCTGAAGGACGTCCCCATCATCATGCTTACCGCTCGCGGCGACGAGCGCGACAAGGTGCTGGGCCTGGAGACCGGCGCCGACGACTACATCACCAAGCCGTTCTCGCCGCGCGAGCTGATGGCCCGGATCAAGGCCGTGCTGCGTCGCCGCGCACCGCAGATGACCGAGGACACGGTCGAAATCGACGGCCTCAGGCTCGACCCATTGGCGCACCGCATCCACGGCAGCCAGGACGGTCAGGAACGCGCGCTCGACCTCGGCCCCACCGAATTTCGCCTGTTGCACTTCCTGATGACCCACGCGGAGCGGGTGTATTCACGTTCGCAATTACTCGACCAGGTCTGGGGCGACCATGTCTTTGTCGAGGAACGCACCGTCGATGTGCATATTCGCCGCCTGCGCTTGGCCCTGGAACCCAGCGGCCACGACCGGCTGATCCAGACCGTGCGCGGTTCCGGTTACCGCCTGTCCAGCAATCTCGGTTGATGCCGCGTGGCACGGCACTAGAATGACCGTCATTTCCTGATTTTTGAGCGCGCATGTCCTTCTGGTGGCGTCCCCTGCTGTTCATCCTGGGCATCGGCTTTCTGGCGGCGATACTCTCGAACGGGCGACCAGCGGGCAGCGGCTGGATGCTGTTCGCCGCCGGCCTGCTGATCTATCTCGCCTACCACCTGCGCCAACTCGACCGGCTCTCGGCCTGGCTCTCCAGCAACGACCGCCCGCCCCTGTCTTCCCAGGGCGTTTGGGGCGATGCCTTCTACCGCCTGGGAAAACTGCTGCGCGAGCGTCGAGGCGCACAACGGAAGACCGCGGCCGATCTGGAGCGGATGCTGGAAGCCACGCGCTCCCTCCCCGATGGCGTGATCATCCTCGACCAGGACAACCGCATCGTCTGGCTCAACGATGCCGCGCAGCGCCTGCTCGGCCTCTCGGCCCAACGCGATCTCGGCCAGTTCGTGCTCTATCTGTTACGCAACTCGCGCTTCGCCGAATGGCTGCTGACGGAAGATCTGGCGCGCGCCCTGACCCTGGAGTCGCCCACCGCGCGGCGGCAGACACTCTCGATGCAGATCGTGCCCTTGCCGCGCCGGCAGAAAATGCTGGTGGCGCGCGACATCACCGAAATGACCCGGGTCGAGGCCATGCGCCGGGACTTCGTCGCCAACGTCTCACATGAATTACGCACCCCCATTACCGTCATCCTCGGCTTCCTCGAAGCCTTCGAGGACATGCCGGATACGCCACCGGGCGAGTTCCGCAAGCACATCCCCTTGATGCGCGAGCAATCCGACCGTATCCGTCGCCTCATCGACGACCTGCTGGCGCTGGCGAAACTGGAGAGTGAACCGGACACCAAGGATGAAACCGTGGACATGCCGGCGCTGGTTCGGCTCCTCGCCGACGAGGCGGAAACCTTGAGCCAGGGCCGGCATCGCATCAGTCTCGAACTGGAGAGCCGGGCCGGCCTGATCGGCAACCAGCGGGAGCTCTACAGCGCCCTGGCCAACCTGGTGACCAACGCGGTGCGCTATACCCCCGAAGGGGGCCAGATCCGCGTCAACTGGCGCACGGCGGAAAATGGCGGCGCCCATTTCTCCGTGATCGATACCGGCGACGGCATCGAAGCACAACACATACCGCGCCTGACCGAGCGCTTCTACCGCGTCGATCGCGGCCGCTCACGCGCGACCGGCGGCACCGGCCTCGGTCTGGCCATCGTCAAGCATGTCTTGCAGCGGCACCAGGCGCGGCTGAAGGTGAGCAGCGTCATCGGCAAGGGCAGCACCTTCACCGCGCAATTCCCTCGCGAGCGGGTGATTTCCCTGCCCCCCCGCCCTGAATAAATCCGCCTGACTCCGGCGCTTCGCCGGTGGCGCAGTTGCACCCGGCCGCTCCTTGGCCCTGAGAGGCCGCATGGGATACCGGCGTTAACGTGAAACACTCCCGTAGGAGCGTCCCACTGCCTGAAAGCGAGCGCCTCAGATACCGCTCAATCGATGAGTCGTCGCCGCGCCTCCTCATACTTCTCGGCGGTGCGCGCCACCACCTCGGCGGGCAATTCCGGGCCCGGTGACTGCTTGTTCCAGCCGCAGCCGCTCAACCAATCGCGCACGTACTGTTTGTCGAAACTCGGCGGATTGGCGCCGACCTGATACTGATCCAGCGGCCAGAACCGCGATGAATCGGGCGTCAGCACCTCGTCGATCAGGGTCAGGACACCGTTCTCGTCGAGGCCGAATTCAAATTTGGTATCGGCGATGATGATGCCGCGCGTGAGCGCGTACTCTGCCGCCGCCTGGTAGAGGGCGATGGCGGCATCACGTACCCGGGCGGCGAGGTCGTCACCCAACAGTTCGGCACACTGGGCAAAATCAATGTTCTCGTCGTGCGCGCCGAGAGCCGCCTTGGTGGAGGGGGTGAACAGCGGTTGCGGCAGCTTGGCCGCCTGACGCAGGCCGGCCGGCAGGGCAATACCGCACACCGCGCCGGTCTTCTGATAATCCGCCCAACCGCTACCCACCAGATAGCCACGCACGATGGCCTCGACCGGCAGGGCTTTCAGCCGCTTGACGACGATGGCGCGGCCGGTGACCTGGAGCCGTTCCTCCGGTGTCACCACGCTCTCCGGCGCATCGCCGGTGAGTTGATTCGGCAGGATGCCGGCCAGCTTGCCAAACCAGAAATCCGCCACCGCGGTCAGGACCTTGCCCTTGCCGGGAATCGGCGTCGGCAGGACCACGTCGAAGGCGGAGAGGCGGTCGCTGGTAACGATCAGCATGCGCTGCTCGTCCACCGCATAGATGTCGCGCACCTTGCCTTTGTGGATCAACGGCAGGGAGTGGAGGGTCGATTCGTAGAGGGCGTCGGTCATGATGGGAAAGGGCGGTTGCCGGAAAAGCGGGATTCTACAGAGCGCGGCCGCGCCGGAGGGATGCCGTCGCTACCGCGCAACGGCCTCAGGCGGCCTGCTCGGGTGTGGCAAGGTTAATGATTTGATGGCCCTTGAGCGTGATCAGGCCTTTCGCTTCTTCATTCAATTGCGCGATATCGGTCATCGCGAGCGCGGATATGCCGCGGTAACGGCCGAGATAACGCAGGATTTCCTCGCCCATGTCGCCATGGCCGCTGCTCACCCGATAGTCGATGCCGCTGTGTTCGAGCCGGAGCAACAGCATCGCCAGCATCGTGGTCGGTTCTCGTGGCGGGTTGACCAGCAGGATGTCCAGACGCGGGCACAGATGTACGCAACGGCGCAACATGCCGGCGAGCAGCTCGCGGTCGAGCATGTTGCCATCGAGCGCCAGAAGGACGCGTTGATGCCGGTGCGACGAGCTCATGCCAGCCGCGGCCAGCCGCCCTGGTCAGCAAAAAACGGCCCCGAAGGGCCGCTTTCAATACGCCGGATGGACACCGAGTGTCTTAGTTGATCTTGGGATCCAACTCACCCTTGTCATAGCGCTTCTGCATGTCTTCCAGGCTGTAGGCCTTGGCAATCTTGCTGGCCATGCCGGCGGCGCCGAAGGCTTCGTAACGGGCGGCACAGATGCCGCTCATCGCCTTGGTGGCTTCCTTGAGGAACTTGCGCGGGTCGAAGTTGGCCTTGTTCTCGGCCAGGTGCTTGCGGATGGCGCCGGTGGAAGCCATGCGCAGGTCGGTGTCGATGTTGACCTTGCGCACGCCATTCTTGATGCCTTCGACAATTTCCTCAACCGGCACGCCGTAGGTCTGACCCATGTCGCCGCCGTAGCTGTTGATGATGGCGAGCCAGTCTTCCGGCACCGAGGAGGAACCATGCATGACCAGGTGGACACTGGGGATGCGCTCATGGATTTCCTTCACACGGTCGATGCGCAGCACCTTGCCGGTGGGCTTCTGGGTGAACTTGTAGGCGCCGTGCGAGGTGCCGATGGCGATGGCCAGGGCGTCGACCTTGGTCTTGGCGACAAAGTCGGCGGCCTCGTTGGGGTCGGTCAGCAACTGGTCGTGTGACAGCTTGCCTTCGGCGCCATGGCCGTCTTCCTCACCGGCCATGCCAGACTCCAGGGAACCCAGGCAGCCCAGTTCGCCTTCCACGGACACGCCGCAGGCATGCGCCAGTTCGGTCACGTGGGCGGTGGTTTCCACGTTGTATTCGTAGGTGGACGGGGTCTTGCCGTCGGTACCCAGGGAGCCGTCCATCATCACGGAGCTGAAGCCGGACTGGATGGAACGGAAGCAGATGCTGGGGGAAGCGCCGTGGTCCTGGTGCATACACACGGGGATGTGCGGATATTGCTCGATGGCGGCCAGGATCAGGTGGCGCAGGAAGGGCTCGCCGGCATAGGAACGAGCGCCGGCGGAGCCTTGCAGGATCACCGGGCTGTTGGTCTTGTCAGCGGCCATCATGATGGCCTGGACCTGTTCCATGTTGTTGACGTTGAAGGCGGGCAGGCCATAGCCGTTTTCGGCGGCGTGGTCGAGCAGTTGACGCAGGGAAATCAGAGCCATCGTGTTTCTCCTATTCGGTTGATCAGGCTTTCTTGCGTTCGCCGACGCGAACGATTTTCAGGGTATTGGTGCCGCCGGGTTTGCCGATCGGCTCACCGATGGTGAGCAGGATCAGATCACCGTTACGGACCGCGCCGCGCCGCCGAAGTTCATCTTCCGCCTCGGCGAGCAGCCGATCACGCTCTTGGCTGGAGGGGCGGAAATTGACTGGGTAAACGCCGCGGAAAAGAGTGACCTTTCTACGGGTCTCGGTTTCCGGCGTCAAGGCGTAGATCGGCACATGAGTGCTGATCCGGCTCATCCACAGGGCGGTGGAACCGGACTGGGTCATGGCGGCGATCGCCTTGACGTTCAGATGCAGGGCGGTGAAGGCGGCGGACATGGCGATGGCTTCGTCCACGCGCAGAAAGCCGTGGTCGAGCATGCGCGTGCCGAAGGTCTGCTCCAGTTCCTTTTCCGCTTCCAGACAGACCCGGTGCATCGCGGCGATGGCTTCCACCGGGTACTTGCCGGCGGCGGTTTCGGCAGAGAGCATCACCGCGTCGGTCCCGTCCAGTACCGCGTTGGCGACGTCGGAGACTTCGGCGCGGGTGGGAATCGGGCTCTCGATCATCGACTCCATCATCTGCGTCGCGGTGATGACCAACTTGTTCTTTTCCCGCGCCATCTTGGTCATGCGCTTCTGTAGCGCGGGCACGGCGGCGTCGCCGACCTCCACACCGAGATCGCCGCGCGCCACCATGATGGCGTCGGAAGCGTTGAGGATATCGTCGAGCTCCTCGATCGCCTCGGCGCGCTCGATCTTGGCGACGATCCAGGCGCGACCGCCTGCCGCGTGCAGAATCTCGCGCGCCTGCTGGATATCGGCGGCGCAACGCGGGAAGGAGACGGCGAGGTAATCCGCCTTGATCGCGGCGGCGGTCTTGATGTCCTCAATGTCCTTCTCGGTCAGCGCGGCGGCGGAAAGACCACCACCCTTGCGGTTGATGCCCTTGTTGTTGGAGAGCACGCCGCCTTGCACGACCTTGCAGAACACTTCATCGCCCTTGACCTCTTCCACCCACATCTCGATTCGGCCATCGTCCAGCAGCAGGGTGGCGCCGCGCGCCACATCCTTCACCAGTTGCGGGTAGTCGAGGCCGACCCGGGTCTGGTCGCCCAGTTTGCAGGTGGCATCGAAGATGAAGGGGTCGCCGGGCTTCAGGGAAATCTTGTCGTTCTCGAACTTGCCGATGCGGATCTTCGGGCCTTGCAGGTCGACCAGCACGCCGACGGCGCGACCGCGCGTCTTGGCCAGCGAGCGCACCAGTTCGCAGCGTTGTTGATGCTCCTCGGCGGTGCCGTGGGAGAAATTCAGACGAACGACGTCCACGCCGGCTTCCAGCATCTTGTCCAGGACCTTGGGGTCGGAACAGGCGGGGCCGAGGGTGGCGACAATTTTGGTTCTACGAAGCATGTATTTCTCGATGTAGGAGGCCCTGGAGGAAAAATCCTGGTGGGCCGATCAAACGCATTTCGCGCCGCAAGCGGCGCTCCTACAAGATCAGCCGGCGGCCCGCTTTTCCAGGATATCGACGGCGGGCAGCACCTTGCCCTCCAGATACTCCAGGAAAGCGCCGCCGGCGGTGGAAATGTAGGACACCTTGTCGTAGATGTCGTACTTCTGGATGGCGGCGATGGTGTCGCCGCCGCCGGCCAGGGTGAAGGCCTTGGTATTGGCGATGGCCATGGCAATGGCCTTGGTGCCTTCGCCGAACTGGTCGAACTCGAATACGCCCACGGGGCCGTTCCACACTACCGTGCCGGCTTTCATGATGATGTCGACGAGTTCCTGGGCCGACTTCGGGCCGATGTCGAAAATCATGTCGTCGTCGACTACATCACCGGCGTCCTTCAGAACGGCGGGCTCGTTGGCGTCAAATTTCTTGCCGCAGACCACGTCCACGGCGATGGGGATGGTTGCGCCGCGCGCGGTCATCTTGGTGATCAGGGCCTGGGCGGTGGGTACCAGATCATCTTCACACAGCGACTTGCCGACGTTCTTGCCGGTGGCCTTGAGGAAGGTGTTGGCGATGCCGCCGCCGACCACCAGTTGCTCGCACTTCTCGGACAGGGCTTCCAGCACGGTCAGCTTGGTGGAGACCTTGGAGCCGCCGACGATGGCGACCATCGGCCGGGCCGGGTTGGCCAGGGCCTTGTCCAGGGCTTCCAGTTCCTGGCTGACCAGGATGCCGGCGCAGGCGGTCGGCGCGAATTCGGCGATGCCGTAGGTGGAGGCCTGGGCGCGGTGGGCGGTACCAAAGGCGTCCAGCACGAACACGTCGCACAGGGCGGCGTATTTCTTCGCGGTTTCCTCGACGTTTTTCTTCTCGCCCTTGTTGACGCGGCAGTTCTCCAGCAGCACGACTTCGCCCTCGGCGACATCGAAACCGCCGTCGACCCAATCCTTGATCAGGCGCACCGGCTTGCCCAGCTTGGCCGCCATGACGTCGGCCACCGGTTGCAAGGAGACCTCGGGGGTCCACTCACCCTCGGTCGGGCGGCCCAGGTGGGAGGTGACCATGACCTTGGCGCCTGCCTTGAGCGCGTGCTCGATGGTGGGCATGGACGCGGTGATGCGGGCGTCGGAGGTGACCTTGCCTTCCTTGACGGGGACGTTGAGGTCGGCGCGGATGAACACGCGCTTGCCCTTGAGGTCGAGGTCGGTCATGCGAAGAAATTTGGCCATTTGGATGCTCCTGGAAAGTAAGTGGTAAGGATTGAGTGGGCTCAGGCCTTACGGCTCACGGGGTTGGGGGGCAAGTTGTAGGTTGGGCAAAGCGAAGCGTGCCCAACTGGACACGCTTGCTTGTTGGGCACGCTGCGCTTTGCCCAACCTACGTCAGAACTTACTTCGAAACGTGCTCGACCAGACGCAGCATGTTGCAGGTGTAGCCGTACTCGTTGTCGTACCAGGCGACGACCTTGACGAAGGTGCTGTCGAGGGCGATGCCGGCTTCCGAGTCAAACGTGGAAGGTGCGCTGTTGCCGACGAAGTCGGTGGAGACCACTTTCTCGTCGGTGTAACCCAGCACGCCCTTCATGGCGCCTTCAGAAGCGGCCTTCATGGCGGCGCAGATGTCGGCGTAAGAGGCTTCCTTGTTCAGTTCCACGGTCAGGTCGACCACGGAGACGTCGGAGGTGGGAACGCGGAAGGCCATGCCGGTCAGCTTGCCCTTCAGTTCCGGCAGCACCACGCCGACAGCCTTGGCGGCGCCAGTGGAGGAGGGAATGATGTTTTCCAGGATGCCGCGACCGCCGCGCCAATCTTTCATGGACGGGCCGTCAACGGTTTTCTGGGTCGCCGTGGCGGCGTGCACGGTGGTCATCAGGCCGCGCTTGATACCCCAGTTGTCGTTCAGCACCTTGGCCACGGGAGCCAGGCAGTTGGTGGTGCAGGAAGCGGCGGAAACAATCGCTTCGCCGGCGTATTGGGTGTGGTTCACGCCGTACACGAACATCGGGGTGGCGTCCTTGGAGGGGGCGGACTGCACCACCTTCTTGGCGCCGGCTTCGATGTGCTTCTGGCAGGACTCGGTGGTGAGGAAGAAGCCGGTGCAGTCGATGACGATATCGGCGGCCACTTCATTCCATTTCAGGTTGGCGGGGTCGCGCTCGGCGGTCAGGCGGATGGTCTTGCCATTGACGACCATATTGCCGCCGGCGGTGGACACGTCACCGTTGAAACGCCCATGCACGGAGTCGTACTTCAGCATGTAGGCCAGGTAGTCGGGCTCAAGCAGGTCGTTGATGGCGACCACTTCGATGCTGGGGAAATCCTTGGCGATGGCGCGGAAAGCCATGCGACCGATACGACCAAAACCATTGATGCCAACTTTGATAGTCATGCTTTATCTCCTTGATAAGAAAACAACAGGTCGGGCGGCCTGACAGCCTGGCCCGACCTGGATATCCAATAGATGGTTACAGAATGCCCTTGACCGTGGCGACCACGTTCTCGACAGTGAAGCCGAACTCCTTGAACAACTCCGGAGCGGGGGCGGACTCGCCGAAACGATCCAGGCCGATCACGGCGCCGCGCAGGCCGACGTACTTCCACCAGCCGTCGGTGACGCCGGCTTCGATGGCGACCTTGTGCACGGTGGGCAGCATCACGCTGTCCTTGTAGGCCTTGTCCTGCTTGTCGAACACGTTGGTGGAAGGCATGGACACCACGCGGGCGGCAATACCTTCGGCCTTCAGGGCTTCCTGGGCCTTCATCGCCAGTTCCACTTCGGAACCGGTGGCGATCAGCACGACCTTGGCCTCACCCGCGCAATCGGAGATCACATAGCCACCCTTGCGGATGTCGGCGATCTGCGCGTCGCTGCGCTTGACGAAGGGCAGGTTCTGGCGCGACAGGATGTGGCAGCTGGGGCCGTCCGACTTCTCGACGCTGGCCGCCCAGGCAACCAGGGTCTCGGTGCTGTCGCAGGGACGCCAGACGGTCATGTTGGGGATCATGCGCAGGGTGGCGGTCTGCTCCACCGGCTGGTGGGTCGGGCCGTCTTCGCCCAGACCGATGGAGTCGTGGGTGAACACATAGACCACGCGCTGCTTCATCAGCGCCGACATGCGCAGGGCGTTGCGGGCATATTCCGAGAACATCAGGAAGGTGCCACCGAACGGGAACAGGCCACCATGCAGCGCCATGCCGTTCATGATGTGGCTCATGCCGAATTCGCGCACGCCGTAGGAGATGTAGTTGCCGCCCGGGTTGCGATGCAGGGGGTGGCAGCCAGGCCAGTTGGTCAGGTTGGAGCCGGTCAGGTCGGCGGAACCGCCAACACGCTCGGGCAACGTGGACACCAGACGCTCGATGGCCAGTTGGCTGGACTTGCGAGTGGCGACGTTTTCCGCTTTTTCCAGGGTGGTGGCCAGCGCGGCTTGCACGCGACCATTCCAGTCGGCGGGCAGTTCGCCGTTCATGCGACGGGTGAATTCAGCGGCCAGTTCGGGGAACTGGGTCGCGTACTCGGCGAACTTGTTGTTCCACAGCTTTTCCAGGCCCTCGCCCTTGGTCTTGGCGTCCCAGCCATCGTAGACGTCCTGGGGAATGACGAAGGGCTCGTGGTTCCAGCCGATGTGCTTGCGGGTGGCTTCGATCTCGGCGTTGCCCAGGGCGGCGCCGTGCACGTCGTGAGTGCCTTCCTTGTTGGGCGAACCCTTGCCGATGATGGTCTTGCAGCAGATCAGGGTGGGCTTGTCGCTGGACTGCTTGGCTTTCTGCACGGCGGCTTCGATGGCAACCGCGTCGTGGCCGTCAACGCCGGCGATCACGTTCCAGCCATAGGCTTCAAAACGCTTCGGGGTGTCTTCGGTGAACCAGCCGTCGGTGTGGCCGTCGATGGAGATGCCGTTGTCGTCCCAGAAGGCGATCAGCTTGTTCAGGTGCCAGGTGCCGGCCAGGGCGCAGGCTTCGTGTGAGATGCCTTCCATCATGCAACCATCACCCATGAACACGTAGGTGTGATGGTGGACGATGTCGAGGCCGGGCTTGTTGAACTCATGTGCCATCAGCTTCTCGGCCAGCGCCATGCCGACCGCGTTGGTGATGCCCTGGCCGAGGGGGCCGGTGGTGGTCTCGACGCCGGGGGTGTAGCCCAGCTCGGGGTGGCCCGGGGTCTTGGAATGCAGTTGGCGGAACTGCTTGAGGTCGTCGATGCTGAGGTCGTAGCCGGTCAGGTGCAGCAGCGCGTAGATCAGCATGGAGCCGTGACCATTGGACAGCACAAAGCGGTCGCGGTCGGCCCACTTGGGGTTGGTCGGGTTGTGACGCATGTGGTGGTTCCACACCACTTCCGAGATTTCCGCCATGCCCATGGGGGCACCGGGGTGGCCAGAATTGGCCTTCTGCACAGCATCCATCGCCAAGGCGCGGATGGCGTTCGCGAGGTCGTTACGTGTTGCCATGTTTTTGATTCCTCAAGAAAAAAATCGCTATCAACGCCCAGTCCGGGCGGAAAGCTTAGATTATGTGCAAGCCGCTTGGGCCAGGGCAAGCCCCAAAAGACTCGACCATCCCATTTGACGGGGGTAGACAAGTCCCTATGCCCTTGATTCATGCGGCTAGGCGGGAACATGCCGAGAAAAATTAAAATGTTTTTATATGCTGTTGCCGCCCGCTTATGGAATCACCCGTGAAGCCGCTTCTGTTGCGGCGCACAACGCCATTATTGGGGGCATTTCCGAAGCTCTATTAAAAAACGCCTGATTGAGCCACAGCAGGGAAAAAGACGTCGGCACCCGAAAAACATCAATTTGCCGCCATTTTCAGTCTGTGCGCCACCCAGTGTTGCCACTGCCCCAGTAATTCCGGAGTCTGCGCCGCCAGCACCGAGCGACACCAGGGATCGGCCGCCAGGAATTCGTCGCCATTGAGGCCGCAAACGGCGGCGCCGGCTTCTTTCAGGATCAGCCATCCGGCGGCGTAATCCCACATTTTCTGACCGCCGTGCAGATAGATGTGCAGGCGGCCGGCCGCCACATAGCACCAGTCGAGCGTGCTGGCGCCGAGGTTACGCTGCGAGGCGTAGGGATGTTCCCGCGCCAGATCGCCGGCCAGGACACGGTCGATGCGCTTCAGGTCGATCCCGGCCATGCAGCGATTCAGATTGTCGGGCGGCAGTTTCAAGGGCAACGGGTCGCCATTCATGAAAGCGCCGCCGCCTTCGAACGCATAGAAGGCCTCGTCGGCCTGCGGGTCGTAGACCACGCCCAGAACGGTACGACCGTGCCGAACCAGGGCAATGGAAATGGCAAAGAAGGGCAGGCCGTTGACGAAGTTGCTGGTGCCGTCGATGGGGTCCACGCACCAGAACCCGGCATCGCCTTTTTCCCAGACCGCTTTCTGCGCGTCCTCGCTCATTTCCTCGCCGAGCATGGGATAGGGGGCGATGGCGTGGAGCCGCGTGAACAGGGCGCTTTGCGCGGCAAGATCGGCCTCGGTGAGCAGGCTGCCGTCCACCTTGCGCTGGTGCGCGACCTTGAGATAGCGCGGCATGACCTCTTCACGCCCGACCACGCGGGCGGCGGCGATGACCTGAGCGAGCAGTTCTTTCATTCCCGCCATTTAATCGAGCAGCCCATGCTGGGAATCTGTTCGGTCGGGCCGTGCTGGGTCTCGGCCACCTGTTTCATGGCCTCGAACAAATCACGGCGGGCGTCGGCGGCGGCTTCCTTGCGCGAGGCGTCGAGGCGGCCGCGATATTGCAGTTCCATATCCCGGTTGAAGCCGAAGAAGTCCGGCGTGCAGACAGCGTCGTAACGGCGCGCGACTTCCTGGCTTTCGTCCAGGACATAGGGCATGGGGAAACCGAGTTGGTCCGCGATGCGGCGCATGTTGTCGAAACTGTCTTCCGGATACTCGGCGGGGTCGTTGGACATGATGGCGATGGCATTGACGCCCAGCGCCTTCAGTTCCGCCACATCGCGCACGATGCGGTCGATCACCGCCTTCACATAGGGGCAATGATTGCAGATGAACATCACCAACAGCCCGTTCGGGCCGGCCGCCTGTTGCAACGTCCAGGTCTTGCCATCGACACCGGGCAGGCTGAAATCCGGGGCTTTCCAGCCAAAATCGCAAACCGGGGTTTCCATACGCACCATCTTGAGGCTCCGCCAGAAATGAGTGCGGCCGATAATAGCACCCGTCCAAACCCCTACTCTGCCGTCGATGCCACGTTTCTACTGTGACCTCCCCCTTTCTTCCGGCCACCTTGTTGCGCTGCCCGACGCGGTGGCGCGCCATGCCGTCGGCGTCCTGCGGCTGCGCGCCGGCGAAGCCGTGGCGCTGTTCAACGGCGACGGTGGCGAATATCACGGCGTGCTGGAAAACGTGGGGGGCAAGGGCGCCTCCGTGCGTCTTGCCAGTCGTCATGAACCGGCGCGTGAATCCCCTCTTGAGGTGCGTCTGGCGCAAGGCATTTCCAGCGGCGAACGCATGGATTACACCCTGCAAAAAGCGGTGGAGCTGGGAGTGGCCGCGATTCAGCCGCTGACGATGCGGCGCAGCGTTGTTCGGCTCAACGAGGAAAAGGCGATCAAGCGGCGCGCGCACTGGCAAGGCGTGGTGAATGCCGCCTGCGAGCAATGTGGCCGCAACCTGTTGCCGCCGGTGGCCGAAATCCATGAATTCACGGCCTGGGTGCGTGGCATCGCCCAAGAGACGGAAACACTGAAACTGCTGCTCGACCCGGAAGGCGACCTCTGCCTGCGTGACCTGCCGCCGCCGACCTCGCCCATCCTGCTGCTCGCCGGCCCGGAAGGCGGCTTCGATCCGGCAGAGCGCAAACTGGCGCGCGCGGCCGGATTTCATGGCCTGCGCCTGGGACCGCGCGTGTTGCGCACGGAAACCGCCGCGTTGGCGGCGCTGGCCGCGATGCAGGCGGTATGGGGTGATTTCAGGTAAGCCGCCTCAAGTTTTCCAACGTTCCGCCGTAACATCACCAGCATTTTGAAAACCAGGGGATCGCAGTCATGACAAAAACGGTCACGACCAAGGAAGCGAGCGCCACCGCCTTTGTCGAGTGGTTCCGCGCGGCCGCGCCCTACATCCATGCGTTTCGCGGCAAAACCTTCGTGCTCGCCTTCGGTGGCGATGCGATGTTGCGCGAGGATTTCGTCGATCTGGTCTACGACATCAACCTGCTCAACGCGCTCGGCGTGCGCCTGGTGCTGGTGCATGGGGTGCGGCCGCAGGTGGAGGAGCGCCTGACCGATGAAGCGCAATATGTGCGCGGCCGCAGGGTGACCGACGCCGAGGCGCTGGAGCACGTCAAGGACGCGGTCGGTTCGGTGCGGGTGGATATCGAGAGCATGCTCTCGGTGGGCCTGCCCAACACCCCGATGGCCGGCGCCGATATTCGCGTCGCCTCCGGCAATTACGTCACCGCGCAGCCGGCCGGCGTGGTCGATGGCGTCGATCTGCAATTCACCGGCGAAGTGCGCAAGATCGCCGTCGCCCCCATCCGCGACCGCCTGAATGCCGGCGAGATTGTCCTGCTCTCGCCGATCGGCTATTCCCCCACCGGGGAAGTGTTCAACCTGACCCTGGAGGAAGTGGCCACCCAGGCCGCCATCGCGCTGACGGCGGACAAACTGGTGTTCATCCTCGACCACGGCGACACCGTCGATGGCAAAGGGCGCCGCATCAACCGGGTGACCGCCGCGCAGGTCTCCAGATTGCTGCGCGACCTGCCGGAAGGCGACATGGCGCTGTATCTGCCGCACGCCGCGCATGCCTGCAAGAAAGGCGTGGCCAAGGTGCATCTGGTCAGCGCCGATGTCGATGGCGCCCTGCTCATGGAGCTGTTCACCCATGCCGGCGTCGGCACCATGGTCACGCGACAATCGGTGGAAAGCCTGCGCCCGGCCAGCATCGACGACGTCGGCGGCATCCTCTCGGTAATCGAACCGCTGGAGACCGACGGCATCCTGGTGCGGCGTTCACGCGAGTTGCTGGAGCAGGAGGTGGAACAGTTTTTCGTCGATGAACTGGATGGCCGCATCGTCGGTTGCGTCGCGCTCTACCCATTCCCGGAAGCGCAGGCGGCGGAAATGGCCTGCCTCGCGGTGGCGCCGGGATTCCAGCGCGGTGGCCGCGGCGACGCCCTGCTCGCGGCGGTCGAGGACGCCGCGCGCGAACTCGGCTTCACCCAGTTGTTCGTGCTCACCACCCGCACCGCGCACTGGTTCATCGAACGCGGCTTCGCCCTCGGCGGCCCGGAAGACCTGCCGGCACCGCGCCAGGCCATGTACAACTGGCAGCGGCGCTCGAAAGTGTTGGTGAAACGGCTGGAAGGGGAGCCGTAACCCAAACCGCCTTGCCCTAGCCACAACCCAGAAACAGAAAGGAGGACAACAATGACACCGTTCCGCGCCCTGCTCATCGTCTGCATCAGCCTGCTTTCGGCATTCCACGCGCAGGCCAATGCCCCCGCCAGTTTCATCGTCGGCGTCCTGCCGGTGCATAGCGCGCGGGTATTGGCCGAGCGTTATGAGCCATTGCGTGCCTACCTGGAAAAGTCGCTCGAACAACCCGTCCGCATCGAAAGCGCGGCGGATTTCCGCCGTTTCCACGAGCGCACCGCGAATGGCGATTTCGATCTCGCCATCACCGCCGCGCACCTCGCCCGGGTGGCGCAAAAAGACGCCGGCCTGCTGCCCCTGGCCCAGTTCGCGCCCGACCACGATTTGGTCCTGTTCAGCGCCGCCGAGCGCCCACTGGCCAATATCCAGGAACTGAAAGGCAAACAACTCGCGGTCATCGACCGGCTCGCCATCACCGTCATGGCGGCCCTCAACCACCTCTCGACGCTGGGTCTGGAAGTCGACCAGGACTATCAGGCCGTCGAACACAAAACCCCGACCAGCGCCGCCCATTCCGTGGCCTCGGGCCTGTCGCTCCTGGGCGTTTCCGCGCGGCAAAGCCTGCTGCAATTACCCGAAGACCTGCGCCGCAAGGTCGTGGCGCACAAGACCCTCGCCGACATCCCCGCTTTCGTCCTGATCGCCAAAGCCGGCATGGACAAAGCCCGGGCCGAACGCCTGAAAAACCTGCTCCTGGCTTTTCAAAACGAGCCGGAAGGAATCGATTTCCTCGGGAGAGTCGGCTACAGCAAACTGATGCCCGCCAATGAAGCGGCATTGAAGCGCGTCGACGCCTACCTCAAGGAAACCCGCAAGGCACTGAAGTGAACCTGAAGTTGACCCTGAAGTGACCTTCTCCGCGCCACACGCCCCACTCTGGCTCAAGCTCACGCTGGCCGGCCTGCTGGTCGAGGCATTGATCCTGGGGCTCCTGGTGTTCAGCAATGTGCGGCTGACCGAGCAGACACTCCTCGACAATGCCAACCTCCAGATCCACAGCGCCGTCCCCTTGCTCAATGCCGCGCTGGGGCCTCCGCTGATGCAGCGCGACTACGGCGCCCTGCATGAAGTGCTGGCGGAAGCGCAGGGCAACAACGCATTCGCCTACCTGGTGCTGCTCGACCGGGATGGCCGCCGCATCGCCGCTGCCGGATTCGCCGAGAGCCGCGCCTTGCCGCCGCTGGATAACATCCCCGGCGCCAAGGATGACCCGGTGTTCGATACCGTCATCCCGATCTTTCTCGCCGGCACTGAATACGGCCGCCTGCGCTTCGGCATGAATGTCGAATATCTCGCACAAGCGCGCGCTCACACCATCCGCCAGGGGATTTTTGCCGGCCTTGCCGCCGTGGTGCTGACTTTCCTGACCCTGGCCCTGATCGGCTACTGGCTGACGCGCCGCTTACGCCAACTCACCGAGGCCAGCCACGCGTTGGCGGCGCAGAATTTCGAGGTCGCGCTGCCCACCCCCGCGCGTGATGAAGTGGGCCTCCTCGCCAGCGCGTTTCAGGAAATGGCGCGGCAACTGCATAGCCGCATCACCGCCCTGCGGGAATCGGAAGCACACACGCAAACCTATCTGGCCGAATCCGAAGCTGAACACGCCCGGCTCCAGGCCCTGCTCTCCGCGATGAACCTGGGCATCCTGTTCGTCGGCGCCGATGGCCGCGTGGTCTATCACAACCCGGCCTTCAACCGCCTCTGGCTGATTCCGGAAACGGAGGTCCTGGTGGGCTGGCCGCCGCGCGAGGTATTCGCCCACGGCGCCTGCCAACTGCTGCAACCCGGCCGCTTCGCCGAACACATCGAGACCATCCTGGCCGGACGCGAACCAGGTGAGATGCTGGACATCGAGGTGAAGGACGGCCGCATCGCCACCCAGTTGAGTTACCCGGTGTATGAGCACGGCAGCCATTTCATCGGCCATCTCTGGATCTACGAGGACGTGACGCACGAACGCCAGACCGCCGAACAACTACTCTATCTGGCCGAGCGCGACTCGCTCACCGGCCTGTTCAACCGGCACCGCTTCCAGATCGAACTGGAGCGCGCCCTGGCCGAAACCACGCGCGAGGGCAGTTACGTCGCCCTGCTCTATTTCGACCTCGACGAATTCAAGGCGATCAACGACCACTTCGGCCATACCACCGGCGACGCCCTGCTGATCCGCGTGGCGGGTGAAGTCTCCGGCCTCACCCGCAAGAACGAAATCCTGTTTCGCCTCGGCGGCGACGAATTCGCCGTACTCCTGCATTACGCCGATGAAGCGCAGGCGCTGGCCCTGGCCGAACGCATCGTGCGCGCCATCGCCGCGATCCCCTTCCGCTTCGACGGGCGCACGCTGCACATTTCTTCCAGTCTCGGCATCGCGCTCTACCCGCTGCATGCCGCCGACCAGGACCAGATGGTGGCCTGCGCCGACGCCGCCATGTACCAGGCCAAGCAGGCCGGCAAGAACACCTGGCGCCTGTATCGCGCCGATCTCGACACCGCGCCGGAAATGGTCAACCGCCTGTCCTGGAACGAACGACTGGCGACCGCGCTCAGCAACAACCTGTTCGAGCTGCATTTCCAGGGCGTCTACCACGTCCGCGACCGCACGCTGTCCCACCTGGAAGCCCTGATTCGCCTGCGCGACGCAAACACGGGCGAACTGGTCGCGCCCGGCCAGTTCATCCCGGTGGCGGAAAAGAGCAACAAGATCCTGGAAATCGACCGCTGGGTGCTGGCGCAGGTGGCGTCCCTGCTCGCCGAGCATTCGGATGGGCCGGCCATCGCCGTCAACATCTCCGGCCGCTCCTTCGACGACCCCGGCCTGCCCGGCTATATCGCCGACCTGCTGCACAGCCGGAACATCGAGCCGGCGCGCCTCTTGATCGAAGTCACGGAAACCGCCGCCGTATCCGATCTCACCGACGCCCAACGCTTCATCGGCGCCCTGCGGGCAACCGGCTGCGGCGTCTGCCTGGACGATTTCGGCGCCGGCTTCGCCTCCTTCGCCTACCTCAAGCACATCCTCGTCGATACGATCAAACTCGACGGCATGTTCATCCGCGACCTGCCGCACGATCATGAAAATCAGGTATTCGTGCGCGGCATGGTGGAAGTCGCGCGCGGCCTCGGCAAACGCACGGTGGCGGAGTTCGTGGAAGATGAAGCGACCCTGATCCTGCTCGCCGAGTTGGGGGTCGACCTGGCCCAGGGCTACCATCTCGACCGTCCCCAGGCCGATCACCCGGCACTGCGGCAGGGAGTGGAAGCGTGAACACCCTGCGTAGGTTGGGCAAAGCGCAGCGTGCCCAACAAACCGCTGCAATGTTGGGCACGCTGCGCTTTGCCCAACCTACTAATACGAGAGCAATGCCATGAACCCACTCCAGCAAGACAACACCGCCACCCTGGCGCGCCTGCACGACCTCGACGGCGCCATCGCCAGCCACGCGACCTGGCTGGCGCGCTTCAATCGGCAACTGATCTGCCGGGAAACGGCCAGCGCCGACGATCTGGCCGAGGATGCCCACAGCCGCTGCCGCTTCGGCGCCTGGTTCTACTCACAGATACACAACAACACCAAGGCCGACCTGGCGGAAGCACCCAGTCTCGCCGCCATCGAATCCGCGCATCGCGCCATGCACGACATCGCCCGCCACCTGCTCGTCTGCCAGGCCGCCGGTGAATCCGTGCCGGGTGACGATTACGACGCCTTCACCGCCATCGCCGGCCAGTTTCGGCAACTGCTGCGGCGCCTGGAACTCGACCTCATGGCCCGCCTCGGCGCGGTCGACAACCTCACCGGGGTCTGGAACCGGCAGGCCGTGAATCTGCGCCTGGCGGAAGAGGTCGAACGGGTGCAGCGCACCCACCAACCCTGCGCCGTCTGCTACGCCGATCTGGACGAATTCGGTCGCTTCAACGAACAACACGGACAACGCCTGGGCGACGCCATGCTGAAAGCCGTCGCCAGTTTCTTCTCCGACCACCTGCGCCGCTACGACACCATCTTCCGCATCGGCGGTGAGGAATTCCTGCTCTGCCTGCCCAGCACCGACATCATCCAGGCCGGCGTCCTCATCGACCGCCTGCGCGTCAGCCTGGCCGCCCACACCTTCACCATCGAAGGGCAACCGTTGCGGCTCACCGCCTCGTTCGGCGTCGTCGCCCTGGAGCCCGTGTTCTTCATCGACGAAACCCTGGAACGGGTGGAACGCGCCCAGCTCATCGCCAAGGCCGAAGGCGGCAATCAGGTCTGCGTCTGGCGAGACGAGTGGGAGAAGGACTGATCTCGTAGGGTGCGCCGTGCGCACCAATAGCGTGGATCGGTGCGCGCGGCGCACCCTACGGCGGTCACACGCCGCTGTAACTGCACCCGGAAGCATGCGTCTCCATCACCACCACCTTGCTCAGGCCGGGCAGAGCGGGCTTGAGGCGATCCCATATCCAGATGGCCAGGTGTTCGCTGGTGGGATTATCCAGGCCGGCGATCTCGTTCAGATAGCGGTGATCCAGCGCCGTGTGGATCGGCCTCCAGGCGGCCTGCACATCCGCGAAATCACAGACCCAGCCGAGTTCCGGGTCGAGCGGCCCGGACACATGCACCTCGACGCGGAAGGAATGGCCGTGCAGACGCGAGCAGGGGTGCTCGGCCGGCAGGCGCGGCAAGCGGCGCGACGCCTCCAGGTGGAAGACGTTGAAGATATCCATCAGCGCTTACTCGTTTCAATTCGGTACAGGGCGTGGCATGAAACACAGTTGCCCATCACCTGACCGAGTTGCTTGAGCGCGTGATTGGCATCGCCCAGGCTGTCCGCGTCGCGCGCCAGATCGTCGAAGCCCATATGCGTGGCATGGCCCAGTTTTTTGAATTCCAGCGGCAGTTTCTTGCGCAGATTGGCGGGCACGTCATGCGCGGCGGCCATGCCGCCCTCACGCGCGGCCTCGGCCACCCGTTTCATGTCGTTGCCGGCAACGGCGGCGACTATCTTCTGGCTTACCGCCAGGAACAGGCGCATTTCCGTGTGAATGTGCGCCTTCTCCTCGGCGTTGAGGCGAATCGCCTGGCGCTGCTCCAGTGGTTTGCCGTGGTGGGCGTGGTCGGCGGCGAACAGCGGGGTGGCGATCAGGGCAAGCAGGACGGACAGGATGCGAAAGCGCATGAAATGATTCTCCAGGTTAGAGGCAGGCCAGGGTGGTTTCCGCCAGCAAGCGCATCTCGGCTTCCTCGATGACGTAGGGCGGCATGAAATAAACGCTGTGGCCGATGGGGCGGATGAATACGCCCCGCGCCAGGGCGCGGCGGTGGAAATCGTCGGAAAAGTCGGGAGCGGCATCGACCACATCAAAAGCCCAGATCATGCCCGTATGGCGGAAGTTCCGAACGCGCGGATGCGCGACGACTTCAGCCAGTAGCTCAGTGAAACGCGCTGCCTTGGCGCGGTTCGCCACGATCACGTCGTCCTGCTCGAAGATGTCCAGCACCGCCAGCGCGGCGCGGCAAGCAAGCGGGTTGCCGGTATAGGAATGCGAATGCAGGAAACCGCGCGCCGTGGCGTCGCCGTGGAAGGCGGCATAAATGCTATCCGTGGTGAGCACGCAGGACAGCGGCAGGTAACCGCCGGTGATGCCCTTGGAGAGGCAGAGGAAATCGCCACGGATACCGGCCTGCTCGCAGGCGAACAGGGTCCCGGTGCGACCGAAGCCGACCGCGATTTCATCGGCGATCAGATGCACCTGATATTGGTCGCAAAGCTCGCGCACCCGTTGCAAATAGACCGGCGCATACATGGCCATGCCGGTCGCGCCCTGCACCAGCGGCTCCAGGATGATCGCCGCCGTGCTGTCGGCGTGTTCGGCCAGATGTGCTTCCAGGTCGGCGGCGGCGCGCAGCGCATAGTCGAACGCCGACTCCCCCGGCGCGGCCAGGCGCGCATCCGGGCTCATCGCCTGGTGGCTGTGACGCAGCAGCGGCGCGTAGATGTCCTTGAACAAGGCCACGTCGGTGACCGACAGCGCGCCCAGAGTTTCACCGTGATAGCCGTTTTTCAGGGAAATGAAGCCGGTCTTCTCCGGCCGCCCGCTGTTGCGCCAGAAGTGAAAACTCATCTTCAGGGCGATCTCGGTGGCGCTGGCGCCATCCGAACCATAGAAGGCATGACCGAGCCCGGTCAGTTGCCCCAGGCGTTCCGACAGCTCCACCACTGGCGCATGGGTGCAGCCGGCGAGCATGACGTGCTCGATGCGCGACAACTGGTCGATCAGCGCGGCGTTGATGCGCGGGTTGGCATGACCGAACAGGTTGACCCACCAGGAGGAAATGGCATCCAGATAACGCCGGCCGTCAGGGTCGATCAGCCACGGCCCCTCACCCCGGGCGATGGCCAGCGGCGGCGCCTGCTCCAGATGCTTCATCTGGGTGCAGGGGTGCCAGACGGCGGATAGGGTGCGGGCGAGCAGGTCGGCGTCGGTCATGGAGGAATTCGTCGTTCCCGTGAAATACGCGGTATGCCGTAGGTTGGGCAAAGCGAAGCGTGCCCAACTTCGCAACGGTTTGTTGGGCACGCTTCGCTTTGCCCAACCTACGGCGTTACCAGGCCCGCGTTATTGGAAGAACCCTTTCGACAGCAGTTCCATGGTCAACAGCCGATAGTCGTGGGCGCCGGGACAATCGGCGGCATAGCTGAAGATGTCCATGCCGTGCGCCGGGCTTTCGGACAGGGCGGGGTCGTCGCAAATTTTGGTATCGCACAGGGCTTCGCCGTAGCGGCTTTTCAGCGAGGCCAGCGCTTCCCGGCACAACGCCTTGCCTTCATCGAAACGGGTCAGCACCACGCGCCGTTCGATGCGCCGCTTGAGGGCGTTTTCCAGCACGCCCAGGGCCAGGTCGAGGCGGTTCAAGCCCTGGATGGCGAGGAAATCGGAGGTGACCGGGATCAGCACGCGGTCGGCGGCGCACAGGGCGTTGAGCGAAAGCACGCCGAGGGCCGGGGCGCAGTCGATCAGGATGGGGGAATCGTCCCAGGCCAGGGCGGCATCCAGCCCCTTCTTCAACATGCCGGCAACACCGGGGGTGGAAGCGAGCATGGTATCGACCTTGGACAAGTCGGAGTGGCCCGGCACCAACCTGAGGCCGTTGCCGAGACGGCGAGTGAGGCGGTCGAGCGGGGTCTGCTCACGGAAGAAGGCGGCGGCGCTGGCGTTGCCGGGCAGGTGTTTCACGCCCAGGGCCAGGGTCACATGCGCCTGCGGGTCGAGGTCGATGACCATGGGCTTGCGTTCCAGCAAGGCCAGGGAGGCGGCGACGTTGAGCGTGGTGGTGGTCTTGCCGACGCCGCCCTTCTGGTTGAATACCGCGATTACCGCCATTCAGTACTCCTCACAAGAAACATCCCGCACCCCATTGATTCAATCGACGTAGGTTGGGCAAAGCGAAGCGTGCCCAACATCGCGGCGGTTCGTTGGGCACGCTTCGCTTTGCCCAACCTACTGCGCTACACACGACGCGGCGACGTTTCGGTGCGGCTCATTCCACCGTCACCGACTTGGCCAGATTACGCGGCTGATCCACGTCGGTGCCCTTGAGCACGGCGACATGATAGGCCAGCAGTTGCAGCGGGATGCTGTAGACGATGGGCGCGGTGCTCGGGTAGATGTCGGCCAGCGTCAAGTTCTGGTAGTGGTCCAGCTCGATCTTCACCTTGTGGTCGGAGAACAGGAACAACTCACCGCCGCGCGCGCGCACTTCCTGCAAGTTGGATAGCACCTTGTCCAGCAGCGGGTCGTCCGGGAGGGCGCAGATCACCGGCATGTCGGCATCGACCAGCGCCAGGGGGCCATGCTTCAGTTCGCCGGCCGGGTAGGCCTCGGCGTGGATGTAGGAGATTTCCTTGAGTTTCAGCGCGCCTTCCAGGGCCACCGGATAGAACGGACCACGGCCGAGGAACAGCGCGTCTTTCTTGTCGGCGAAGGCGGCGGCCATCACCTTGATTTCGTCCGACAGCGCCAGCACCACTTCCACCTGGCGCGGCAGGGCTTGCAACTCCTCCACCAGCAGTGCTTCCTGCTCCGCCGTCATGCCGCGTCGCCGCGCCAGGGCCAGGGTGACCAGGCGCAGCGCGGTGAGTTGGGTGGTGAAGGCCTTGGTCGAGGCGACGCCGATCTCGGGGCCGGCGCGGGTCATCAGGGCGACGTCGGATTCGCGGGTGAGCGACGATTCCGGCACATTGCAGATGGTCATGCTCCCGACATAGCCGGCCTTCTTGGCGAAGCGCAGGGCGGCCAGTGTGTCGGCGGTCTCGCCCGATTGCGAAATGGACAGGAACAGCGTGCCTTCCGGCACCACCACCTTGCGGTAGCGGTATTCGCTGGCCACTTCCACATGGCAGGGCACGCCGGCTTCCTCCAGCCAGTATTTGGCCACCATGCCGGCGTGGTAGCTGGTGCCGCAGGCGATGATGTGCACCCCCTTCGCCTGCTCGAACAGTTCCTGCGCCTTGTGGCCAAAGCTCTCTTCCAGCAGCCGCCCCTTGTGGATGCGGCCTTCCAGGGTTTCCGCGATCACCGAAGGCTGCTCGAAGATTTCCTTGAGCATGTAGTGGGCGTAAGGTCCCTTGTCGGTGGTTGAGGCGGACAGCTGTGACAGCCGTTCCGGGCGCTCGACCGGGCTGCCGGCCACGTCGAAAATGCGGATGGCATCACGGCTGATTTCGGCGATGTCGCCTTCTTCCAGGAAGATGAAGCGTTGCGTCACCGGCAGCAGCGCAAACACGTCGGAGGCGATGAAGTTTTCACCCGCGTTTTCGAACATTCCCAGGCCGATCACCAGCGGGCTGCCGGAACGAGCGACGATCAGCCGCTCGGGATCATCCGGGCTGGCCACCGCCAGGCCATAGGCGCCGACCAGTTGGCCCACCGCCGCCTGTACCGCCTTGAGCAGATCGGGCTCGCTTTCCAGGAGGTGCGCGAGCAGATGGGCGATGACTTCGGTATCGGTTTCCGAAGTGAAGTGGAAGCCCTTGGCTTTCAGTTCCGTGCGCAGTTCAGCATGGTTTTCGATGATGCCGTTATGCACCACAGCAACCTTCTCACCGCTCATATGCGGGTGCGCGTTGCGCTCCGCCGGCATGCCGTGGGTGGCCCAGCGGGTGTGGGCGATGCCGAGATCACCGGGAATCGGGTTGGCGGCCTCCATCTCGCTGAGATTGACCACCTTGCCGACAGAACGGATGCGCTGCATGGCGCCATCCGGCCCGCGCACGGCGAGACCGGCCGAGTCGTAACCACGATATTCCAGGCGCCGTAACCCCTCCAGCAGGATGGGGACGACGTTGCGTTGGGCGATGGCGCCGACAATGCCACACATATTTTTGTACTCCGCTTATTTCTTTTTGACCGGCCGCTGCCAGCCGGGAAGGGTGAGTTGCCTGGCGCGCGACAGGGTCAGTTGCCCGGCCGGCGCGTCCTTGGTGAGGGTGGTTCCGGCGCCGATGGTGGCGCCCTGGCCGACCGTGACCGGGGCCACCAACTGCGTGTCGGAGCCGATGAAAGCGCCGTCCTCGATCACCGTGCGGAACTTGTTGGCGCCGTCGTAGTTGCAGGTGATGGTACCGGCGCCGATGTTGACCTTGCGCCCCACCGTGGCGTCGCCGACGTAGGACAGGTGGCTGATCTTGGAATTGAAGCCGACCTGGCTGTTCTTGATTTCGACGAAGTTGCCGATGTGGGTTTCTTCCGCCAGTTCGGTTCCGGGGCGCAGGCGGCTGAACGGGCCGATCCGGGCATCGGCGCCGACCTTGGCGCCATCGAGATGGCAGAACGGTTGCAGCACCACGCCGGCCGCCAGGCTGACATTCTTCAATACACAGTTGGCGCCGATCTTGACCCCGTCGCCCAGCGTCACCGCGCCTTCGAATACACAATTGACGTCGATCAGCACGTCACGACCGCACTCCAGCGTGCCGCGCACGTCGAGGCGGGCCGGGTCGATCAGGGTGACGCCCTGCACCATCAGCGCCTCGGCCACGTTGTGCTGGTGCATGCGCTCCAGTTGCGCCAGTTGCTGACGGCTGTTGATGCCCAACACTTCCCACTCGGCGGACGGATGGCAGGGAATCACCTGCTCGCCCTCGGCGGCGGCCATGCCGATCACATCGGTCAGGTAATACTCGCCCTGGGCGTTGTCGTTGCCCAGGCGCGCCAGCCAACCCGCCAGCTTGCCGGCGGGCAGACAGAGGATGCCGGTATTCACCTCATTAATTGCCAGTTCCTCGGGCGTGGCGTCCTTGTGCTCGACGATACGTTCCACCTGGCCGCGCGCATTGCGCACGATGCGGCCGTAACCCGCCGGGTTGGCCAGGCGCACGGTCAACAGGGCGATGGCCCCTTCCCGGGCGATCAGGGTCATTTCCCGCAAGGTTTCCGGGCGGGTGAGCGGCACATCGCCATAAAGAATCAGGCAGATCGCTTCCGGGTCGAGATACGGCACCGCCTGTTGCACGGCATGGCCGGTGCCCAGTTGCGGTTCCTGCTTCGCCCAGGCCAGTTCGGCACGATTGATGGCCTGGGGCAGCGCCTCGCCACCGTGACCATAGACCACGCAGATTTTTTCCGGGGAGAGTGTATCGGCGGCGGCCAGGACATGACCGAGCAACGGCTGGCCGGCGAGCGGATGCAATACCTTGGGCAAATCGGATTTCATCCGCGTGCCCTTGCCGGCGGCGAGGATGACGACGTTCAGAGAGGCACTCATGAGGGGGGCTGGGTAGCGGCAAAAAAACCGGCGTAAGTATAAACAGCGGCCCCGCCCTTATCGCGAAAAACATCGGCGCCGCGCCGGCCCGTCCGAAGCGCGTCGGGCGGGTAAACTCGGCGCCTGTCGCAAACCTCGGAGACCCTCATGATGCATAGCCTACTTGTCCTGCTCCACGTCCTCGCCACCGTCATCTGGATCGGCGGCATGTTCTTCGCGCATCAATGCCTGCGCCCGGCCGCCATCACCACCCTGGAGCCCCCCCTGCGCCTGGCGCTGTGGCGCGGCGTGTTCGGCCGTTTCTTCCCCTGGGTCTGGGTATCAGTGATCGCGCTGCTGCTGAGCGGCCAGGCACTGGTCATGATGCTGGGCGGCATGGCCGCCGTGCCGATGCACATCCACATCATGGTGAGCATCGGCTATCTCATGGCCGCACTCTATGCTTACCTCTATTTCGTGCCCTTCGCGGCGATGAAACGCGCCGTGATGGCGGGTGACTGGCCGGCGGCGGGCGCGGCGCTGAACCGCATCCGGGCGCTGGTGGGCACCAACCTCACCCTGGGCCTGATCAATATCGCCGTGGTGTTCGTGCTGCGCTAAGGGGCCGTAAATGAATAATTTGGGCGATTATGTCGATCACCACCCTTGAGCAACTGGCCACAACCGTGCGCGAATTCGGCCGCGCGCGCGACTGGCAGCTCTACCACACGCCGAAGAACCTCACCGCCGCCCTCATCGTCGAGGCGGCGGAACTGCTGGAACCGTTCCAGTGGCTCACCCCGGAAGAAAGCCTAAACCTGCCGGCGCCGAAGAAGGAAGCGGTGCGCCAGGAAATGGCCGATGTGCTGATCTATCTGGTGAGCCTGGCCAACTGCCTGGAAATCGACCTGCTGCAAGCAGCCGAGGACAAGCTGGCGATCAACGCCGCCAAGTACCCGGTGGAGAAAGCCAAAGGGTCTTGCGCCAAATCACACGAACTTTGAATCCCACCATGAGCCACTTCAAACACCACCTCTTTTTCTGCCTCAACCAACGCGACGACGGCGCCGCCTGCTGCTCCGATCACAATGCCGAAGCCATGTTCGAGCACGCCAAGAAGAAGGCGAAAAAGATCGGTCTGCACGGCAAGGGCGGCGACTGCCGGGTCAACCGCGCCGGCTGCTTCGACCGCTGCGGCGAAGGCCCGGTCTGCGTCGTCTACCCGGACGCGGTCTGGTACACCTACGTCGACGCCGACGACATCGACGAAATCATCGAATCCCATTTGCGCGACGGCCAGGTGGTGGAGCGGCTGAAGATTTGAAGCCAAGTGGTCCATTCGCCGCGGCTACCGAGGCGGCCTCTCGTGTAGCGCCGGCGTCTCGCCGGCTTCGTGGGCCTAATCAGAAAGACGAGGCCGGCGAGACGCCGGCGCTACATGCCCACCTTGGCTGAATGGACAGGTTGAACCCAAGTTGAAACGCCACAAACTCCGCATCAAGGTCCCCATCGGCCACCTCGAAACCGTTATCGAGGAACCGGAAGGCGCCCCGCGTGGCCTCGCCCTGATCGCGCATCCGCACCCCCTGAAAGGCGGCAGTCTCGACAACAAGGTGGCCTGGACCCTGGCGCGGGCGGCGCTGGCTTGCGGCCTGATCGCGGTGCGCCCCAACTTCCGAGGGGTGGGTGACAGCTCCGGCGAGTTCGACCACGGCATCGGCGAGACCGAAGACCTCCTTGCCCTTGCCGCTGCCGTCGCCAGCCATTACGGCGACCTGCCCTGGACCTTGCTGGGCTTCTCCTTCGGCGCCTATGTCCAGCATCGCGTAGCCCGGGAACTCCACGCCGAGCGCCTGATCATGGTCGGCCCGGCGGTATCCATGTACGAATTCGCGGCCAACAGCATCCCCACGACCGTCATTCACGGCAACGAGGACGAAGTGATTCCCTACGCCGCCGCGCGCGACTACGCCAGCCGGCACGACATTCCCCTGATCGAAATCGCCGGCACCGGCCACTTTTTCCACGGCCGCCTGCGCGAGCTGCAAAACCACGTGGAAACGCTCATTTGCCCACTCGGTTGCCAATGAGCTCGCCCCTGAAACTCAGCAACCTGAGCAAACACTACGGCGGCACCGCCGTGGTGGACGGCCTCGACCTGGAACTCGCGCCCGGCCGCTGCCACGGCCTGCTCGGCCCCAACGGCGCCGGCAAGACCACCACCCTGCGCCTCGCCCTCGGCCTGATCGGCGCCGACGCCGGCACGGTGGAACTGCTCGGCCACACCCTGCCGGATGCGGCCAACCAGGCGCGCGCCCGCGTCGGCGTGGTGCCGCAGATGGATAACCTCGACCCCGACTTCACGGTGCGGGAAAACCTGCAAATCTACGGCCGCTACTTCGGCATCTCGAAGCGCGAGATGGCCGCGCGCATCCCTTCTTTGCTGGATTTCGCCGGCCTCGCCGGCAAGGCCGACGCGCCCATCACGACCCTGTCCGGCGGCATGAAGCGCCGCCTCACTCTGGCACGCGCCCTGGTCAACGACCCCGACCTGGTGATCCTCGACGAACCCACCACCGGCCTCGACCCGCAGGCCCGCCACCTGATCTGGCAAGGCCTGCGCCGGCTCATGGCACAGGGCAAGACGCTGCTGCTCACCACCCATTTCATGGAAGAAGCGGAACGCCTATGCGACGACATCAGTGTCATCGACCACGGCCGCGTCATCGTCCAGGGCAGCCCACGCGAACTGATCAAGACCCACATCGAGCCGCATGTGGTGGAAATCTACGGTGAGGGCCTGGCCGAATGGCAGGCCTGCGCCAGTACCTGGTGTCACCGCTGCGAGCAGGCGGGGGAAACCCTGTTCTGCTACACGGACACCCCGGAAAAAGTGGTCGCCGAACTGGAAACCCAGCCTGGCCTGCGCTACCTGCACCGCCCGGCCAACCTGGAAGATGTGTTCCTCAAGCTGACGGGGCGGGATTTGCGGGATTGAAGGAGGCGCACTTCCATTAGAATCCTCGAAGAAAGAAGCACTTGCGCAACATCACCAGCCTCGTTGCTGACTACGTATGAGAGCAGCCCATGTCTGACAAGACAGTCAAACTCATTCCCAGTGATCTGCTGGATTTCGATCCGGAGAACCCCCGTTTTCCACGTGCCATCAACGAGGGGCCCATCGATAAGCTGATTGAACGCATGGCTCGTGAGGAACGGATCGTCGAATTGATGGAGTCCATCGGCCAGCAAGGCTATTTCCCTGGTGAGCCGCTGGTCGCCGTAAGAAATGGTGAGCGCTACATCGTTGCGGAAGGCAACCGCAGATTGGCGGCCATCAAGCTTCTCAACGGCCAACTTCCCATCCCCCCCAGACTAAAAAGTCTGCAAGAAGCCAAGGACCAAGCCAAGGAGCATCCGGACAACATCCCCTGCCTGGTATTCGATGAACATGCCGAGGTGCTCCATTACCTTGGCTACCGCCATATCACCGGCGTCAAAGCCTGGAAACCTTTGGCCAAGGCACGTTATTTGCATCGCCTGCGCCAGCAGCCGATGTACAGCCAGCTTTCCCAAGACGACCTGCTGGTCGCCTTGGCGCGCGAAATCGGCAGCAAGCCTTATTACGTCGGACAGATGCTGACCTCACTGGCCGTATTGGAGTTTGCCGGTGAACGTGGATATTTCGGGATTCAGCGCATCGACCCTGATCGCCTGGATTTCTCGCTTTTGTCCACAGCGCTTTCCTACGAGAACGTGATCAAGTTTGTGGGCCTGGGCAGCAGACGGGACATTGACGCTCCCGATTTGTTGGAAAAGGAGGCCGCCGACCTTTTTTCTTGGTTGTACGCACAGCGTGACGATGGCACGACCGTGGTGCCGGAAAGCCGTGCCTTGGACAAGTTGGCGCGTGTGGTCGCGTCACCAGAGGCGCTGGCCGAGCTTCGCGAAAGCCATGATCTAGAGGGTGCGGATCGGCTTACCGCAGGCCCGGCCGAAGCATTGGAAAAAGCACTGGTCGATGCAAATAAAGTGCTGGGGGATGTTTTCAAACTTCTCGGAAAACACCTCCACCCGACCGCCTCACACCAATCGGCCGCCGATGACGTTGCGGATATTGCCCGCAGTATCCGTAACCTTATCCGGGATCGGCGAGAAGATGGCCGCTGAGCTTTTGGTGGGCCTGGATCGAGCGCCCAGACACACGCATACCTATCTTTGGGCCGATTACATCGAGCTGCGTTGTTGGTTGAGCCTGGATGGCTATTTCTCGCTGGATGACGCGGAAGAAGCATTACAGGAAAGCGCCGACTACAACGCGGGCAATGAGGATGCGGCGGAGGCCGAGGCTCCCGAAGAATGGATCGACAAGATGTCGGGAAAATGGAGCACTTGCGAGCTTGCTTTGCGCAGACGCGCTCAGGTTTTCGGTGCTGCATACCCCTTCCGGATTGCCGAAGACTACCGTGGTATTGAGAAATCCTTAGCAGGTGACAGTGGCGATGCGCGCTGGTACCGCTTCCTGCTGGTGGCCTCGGCGCTTCGGTATATCCCGCGCCACAACGCCACGACCATGGCCTTCGAGGAAGCCTCTTTGGCTGTTTTCAGGAATCTATTGCCATTGGGAAGCGAAGTGCATGGATTTTGGCCCGGCGCGGGACGTTACCCGGCGGGAGCTCCCGAACGTGTTACGCAGTTGGCGGCCGACTTACGGGGCTGGCCGACGTTTTCGGATAACGCGTTCAAAGCGGGGGATCGAGGCGATTCCGGGCTCGATCTGGTGGCGTGGCACCCCTTGTGGGATCAGCGCAACCGGATTCCGGTTGCGCTCGCGCAGTGCGGTTGCTCTTCGGAGGAGTGGAAGACCAAGCCCATGTCCACAAGCCGCGACAAGCTGAACAATTTGTTCGGCCTATCCACCTCGGAATGGGGGCGTTACTACTTCATGCCGCATGACATGCACGGCGGCGGCCACCGCTGGACCGATGGAGTCGACGGCGATCTTCCCGCAGTCATCGTGATGGATCGGCTACGCATCCTACGCGCCGCGCAGCATTTCGAAACTCCGCTTCCCCGGTCTGCCGAGGAGCGAGTAGCGGAATTCGACGCCCAGACCTTCCGCTAATCCCACACCCCCGGCAGCGCCCTCGCCACCGCCTCGAACAACGGTGGCGGCACCGCATTCCCCACCACCTTGTAGCGCATCTCCAGCCTGGCGGTATCCGGAAACACCAGCCCTGGACGGAACCCCTGCAAGCGCGCGGCTTCGCGGTAGCTGAAGCGGCGCGCCGGGGCATCAAACGCAAAACGCCAGTCGTTATGCGCGTGTTTCACCAGGGGCGGGCTCATCGGGTGCAGCGGCATGTGGCGTTCGTTGGCGACGATGGTTTTCGATTGCGCTTCCCAGTCCCGGCGCCGGTCGCGCGAGAGGTAGTACCAGTGGAATTCGCGTGCATAGAACTCGCCCTCGGGCCAGGCCGGCATGCCGCCGATGGCATCCCGTATCGTCACATGCGGCTGTGCCCGGTCGGGGCCGTGGGTGGGGGTGGGGAAGCGGTAATCCAGGCCGAGGTCGTCGCGCAGGCCGACGATGAATATGCGCCGGCGGTCCTGGGCAACCCCGTAATCCGCCGCATTGAGCACTTCCGCCGTGACCCGGTAGCCGGATTCCCGGAAAACCCGAAACTGGTCATCCAACAGGTGGCGGAAATTGGCGCGCACCATACCGGAGACGTTTTCCACGATGAAGGCCTTGGGGCGAATGGCGCGCAGCGCGCGGGCGAATTCCAGATAAAGCGTGTTGATCTTGCGTGAGGGGTCACGCTTGCCGCCCTGGGAAAATCCCTGGCAGGGATAGCAGCCAGCGAGCAATTCCGCCTGGGGAAAGGCGGCGATCTTGCTGACATCGCCGACCATGTAATCGGTGGTCGGCAGGTTTGCCTCATACACCTCGCGGGCGTATTCGATGATGTCGTTGGCCATCAGCACGTCGAACCCGGTGGCCACCAGCCCCGAGTCGGACCCGCCGCAACCTGAAAAAAGAGAAACTGCTGTCGGCATGGGCACACTCCTGGGGAGGCGAGTTTATAGATTTGTAGCTCTCAGTTGCACCGCTTCGCCGATACGCGCTACGCAAGCGGGCAGATCAAGTGCGATTTCATGTTCCCAAATCCGCAACGGCATCCAGCCCAATTCCAGGAGTTCTGCGTCGACCTGCCGGTCGCGCGCCAGATTGCGTGCCAACTTCGGCCGCCAGTAGCCCAGATTCGATTTCGGCAAATGCCCATGCTGCGGGCACCCATGCCAGAAGCAGCCGTCCACGAACACCGCAACACGGGCGCCGGGAAAAACCAGGTCGGGCTTGCCCCGCAGGCGGGGTTTGAGGCGGAAACGCAGCCCTGCGCGCCACAAGGCCTTGCGCAACATCAGTTCCGGCCGTGTGTCCGTGCTTTTGATCCGGGCCATCAAGCGGCTGCGCAGGGTTTGTTTCGTGATTGCCTGTTTCACTTGGCGGGTGCGTAATGAGTGTACGTTCCGTACAACTGTAGCGATAAAAACGATGCACACCTTGCCCCTCAACTGGTTCCCCGTCTGGCATCGCAACTTCCTGGTCTGGAAGAAGCTGATCATGCCTTCCCTGCTCGGTAATCTGGCCGATCCGATGTTCTACATGCTGGGCCTGGGCTATGGCCTGGGCGGGCTGCTGCATGAGGTGGACGGGGTGCCCTATCTGCATTTCCTCGCCGCTGGCACGCTCTGCTACAGCGTGATGAACAGCGCCACTTTCGAGACGCTGTATTCCGCCTTCTCGCGCATGCATGTCCAGAAAACCTGGGATGCCATCCTCAACACGCCGTTGACGTTGCGTGACGTGCTGATCGGCGAATGGTTGTGGGCGGCGTCGAAGAGCCTGCTCTCGGGGGTGGCGATCATGCTGGTGATCTGGGGGCTGGGGCTGTATTCCGATTTCGCCCTGACTCTGGCGCTGCTGCCGGTGATCGTGCTGACCGGGCTGTGTTTCGCCGGCCTGGGGTTGGCGGTGAACGCGGTTTCACCCAACTTCGATTTCTTCCTCTATTACTTCACCCTGGCGATCACGCCGATGG
This sequence comes from Pseudomonadota bacterium, assembly GCA_030653935.1. GTDB lineage: Bacteria > Pseudomonadota > Gammaproteobacteria > Burkholderiales > Thiobacillaceae > PFJX01. The sequence goes on along the minus strand of JAURYL010000073.1, from coordinate 47,623 downwards.
TGCTGCTCGGCGGCGTCTTCTACCCGGCCACGGCCTTGCCGGCCTGGCTCTCGACCCTCGCCGCCGTGCTGCCGCTGACCCACGCGATCGAACTGGCGCGACCGCTGTTGCTGGGGCGCTGGCCGGAGTCGGTGTTGCCGCATGTGCTGGTGTTGCTGGGCTACGGGCTGGCGGGGTTCATGCTGAGCCTGCGCCTGACCAGGAAGCGGCTGCTGCGCTGAATCCCGGCCCTACATCTCGCGTACCGCGCCGGCGCGCGGTATCGCCCAGTACAACCGCACGCCCAGCAGGCCGGCCAGCGCGACAGCGTAGAGCACCGGCTGGGTGATGTCCTGTTTCACCATCCACCAATAGTGCAGCACGGCGAACATGGCGATGGCGTAGACCACGCGATGCAACTGGCGCCAGCGCCGGCCGCCGAGGCGCCGGATCATTGCGTTGTTCGAGGTGATCGCCAGGGGGATGAGCAGCAGGAAAGAAGCGAAGCCGATGCTGATGAAGGGCCGCTTGACGATGTCCTTGCCGATCTCGGCCCAGTCGAAAAACTGATCCAGCCAAAGGTAGCTGGTGAAGTGCAGGCAGGCATAGAAGAACGCAAACAGTCCGAGCATGCGACGCAGCCTGAGCAACCAGTCGAGGCCGGCGAGCCTGCGTAAAGGCGTGACCGCCAGGGTGATCAGCAGGAAGCGTAGCGCCCAATCGCCGAGGCCGCGGGTCAGCGCCTCGATTGGATTGGCGCCCAGGCTGTCGGTGAGCACGCCGTAGATCAGGCTTGCCAGCGGACCCAGACAAAGCAGAAACAGGCTGGCTTTCAACCATTGAAAGTGGCGCGACGACATGGCGTTTTTCTTTGTCACGTCAAAAATAACGGCGCAAATCCAGATTCGAATACATCCGCGCCACCTGTTCGCCATAGCCGTTGTACATCAGGGTCTTGCGCTTGAAGAATTCGCCGATGCGGCGTTCTTTCGCCTGGCTCCAGCGCGCGTGGTCCACTTCTGGATTGACGTTGGAATAGAAGCCGTACTCGCGCGGCGCGGCCTTCATCCACGCCGATAGCGGCTGTTTTTCCACGAAACGGATGCTGACGATGGATTTCGCGCTCTTGAAGCCGTACTTCCAGGGCACCACGATGCGCACCGGGGCGCCGTTCTGGTTCGGCAAGGTTTCACCATAGAGGCCCACCGCCAGCAAGGTGAGCGGATGCCGCGCCTCGTCCAGGCGCAGACCTTCGGTGTAGGGCCAGTCCAGCAGCGGGTAACGCAGCCCCGGCATTTGCGCGCGGTCGTTCAGCGTGGTGAATTCCAGATACCTGGCGCTGCCCAGTGGCTCGACCCGACGAATCAGCGCGTCCAGAGGGTAGCCCACCCAGGGGATGACCATCGACCAGCCCTCCACGCAGCGCATGCGATAGATGCGATCCTCCAGCGGCGCCAGCCCGAGCAGGGTATCGATATCGTAATCTCCGGGGCGCCGCACCAGCCCCTCCACCCGCACCGTCCACGGCCGTGGACGCAGGCTGCCGGCGTGGCGTGCCGGGTCCTCCTTGTCACTGCCGAACTCGTAGAAGTTGTTGTAGCCGGTCACGTCCTTCCAGGGCGTCATTTCCTCCCGGGTACCGAAGGGCCCGGGACGGCTGCCGGTGAGCTTGGCCGCGGCCACCTCGCCGACTCGCGCGCCGAGGCCAGCAGCCAGCGCCAAGCCGCCAGCCGCGCGAATGAATTCCCGACGTCCACGATAGACCTCGGCCGGGGTGATTTCGGAGGGACGAATGTCGGCGGGGTGTTGGATCAGCATGGCGATGCTCCAAAGTTGTAGAGGACAACCATTGGTCGCGGGAAAACTGAATTCCTGACACACCAGAGCAATCAGACCTGGATAGCACGCAAACCCATTTGACAGGTAGGGTCTAATTCCATACATTCACATCCGAAATTGCTTTGCGTCTCAGCAGCCTGTCGGGTTTTGGAATCGTCGGCCGCGAACGACAGGCTGCTAGTGCCATCGAGCAATCAGGCTGTGACTCAAGAGCCACGACGCGACAGCGGCGTGGTTCGTATCTTCTCCTCTCTTCACCCCGACCCCGTGTCGGGGTTTTTTTTCGGCCAGCCTCCCGCCGAACTCGCGAAGCAATCACGCCGGTGTTCTTGACGCCACCGCTCGAATGGGTACCTTGCACGCCTATGACCTGCATGTACCAACATTATTTCGGCCTTGATGAAGCGCCCTTCTCCATCGCGCCGGCCCCGCGCTTTCTCTATATGAGTCAACGCCACCAGGAAGCGCTGGCGCACCTCCTCTATGGCCTGGGCGGCGAGGGCGGCTTCGTCCTGCTTACCGGCGAGGTGGGCGCGGGCAAGACCACGGTATGCCGTTGCCTGCTCGAACAAATCCCCGAGGCCTGCGATCTGGCCTATGTGTTCAATCCCAAGCTGACGGTCGAGGAGCTGCTCTCGACCATCTGCGCCGAATTCGGCATCGACTGCCCGCCGGACAACGGCAGCGTCAAGGTGTTCGTCGACCGCATCAACGCCCATTTGCTCGAAGCCCACGCCAGGGGCCGGCACGCGGTGCTGATCATCGACGAGGCGCAGAACCTCTCCGCCGACGTGCTGGAGCAAATGCGGCTGCTGACGAATCTGGAAACCAGTGAGCGCAAGCTGTTGCAGATCATCCTGCTCGGCCAGCCGGAGCTGGCGACGATGCTGGCGCGCCCGGAACTGCGGCAGCTGGCGCAACGCATCGTCGCGCGTTATCACCTCGGGCCGTTGAGCAAAGCGGAAGTCGCGGCCTATGTGCGGCACCGCCTGGAAGTGGCGGGCACCCACAGGCCGTTGTTTCCCGCCACGCTCATGGGTCGCCTCTATCGCCTGAGCGGCGGCGTCCCCCGGATCATCAACGTCCTCTGTGACCGCGCCTTGCTCGGCACCTTCGCGCAGGGCAAGGAGCGGGTCGACCGCGCCACCCTGGCACAAGCGGCGCGGGAGGTGTTCGGCCCGCCGACGCACCGGCGCCGGTTCTGGCCGCGAGCGCTGGCGGCGGGCCTGCTGCTGCTCGCCGGTGGCGCCCTGGCGGTAATCGCCTACCAGCAGGCGCATCGCCCCGCCCCCACCCCGGCGATCACGGCCAAGCCCGCGCCGCCGCCGGCGAAGCTCGCCGCCACCACGCCGGACCGCTTGCTCTGGCCGGACGGCGCGTCTGGCTCACCTGGCGAAGCAGCCGCGCGAATCGAATTATTCAAGACCTGGGGGGTGGACTACCGTGGTGGCGTCGCCCCTTGCCGGCGCGCCGAAAGCGCGGGTCTGAGTTGCCGAACGGCGCGCGGTAGGCTGGAGGAACTGCGCCAAATCAACCGGCCGGCACTGCTACGCATACTGGACGAGCGGGGCCGAGAGTTCTTCGCCACCCTGGTCGCGCTGGGGGATCATGCCGCCACTTTCACGATTGCCGGCGCGCCCCATGAAATCACCCTGGGCCTGCTGGAGCGGCGCTGGTCTGGGCATTACCAACTGCTCTGGCGACCACCGCATGAAGTGCGCGACACGATTCGTCCCGGGGATCGCGGCGCCGCCGTGGTCTGGCTGCGCGCGGCGCTGACGCCGGCGGACAGCCGCGTCGATGCGGCGGCGGCGACGGTCTTCGACGATGCCCTGGCGCGCGAGGTGAAGCGTTTCCAACTCGCCCAGGGCCTGACGCCCGACGGCGCCGTCGGTGAACAGACGCTGATCCGGCTACTCGGCGTGGTCGACCGCGCCGCGCCGAGACTGGCGCGCGAGCCGGGAACGCGATCAGGGCCTGTTCATGAATAACTTGGACGATTATGGGTGTGTTGGGGGGGTGCAATGCAAGGCGCCGGTCGCGCCGCAAGGCCATTCCCTGCAAGCGAACGGCAACGCGGCAGTGTGCCCACCAGTGCGGCCAGAATGGTCAAGTTATTCATGAACAGGCCCTAAGCATGTCCTACATCCTCGACGCGCTTCGAAAATCGGATCAGCAGCGCCAGCGCGGTGCGGCGCCGATCAACCTCGCGACAGCGGCGACGCCTCCCGAGCGACGGCCGCCGGCCTACCGCAATGGCCTGCTGGCGCTGCTCCTGGTCGTCGCCGGCGTCATCATCGGCTGGCTGCGCCCCTGGCAGGAAACGCAGCCCGCCCCGGAGGTCATTGCGCAGCCAGCGACGCGCCCGTCGCTCCCGGTTCCCGCGCAACCTCCGGTCCAGGCCGCGCCGCCGGCCCCCAGGATGGCCGAGCCGCCAGCCACGCCGGCCAGAATCGAGCCACCAGCCCCGCCCCCACGGACAACGCCGCCGCCGCCCGCGCCCGTACCCGTCGCGGCGGAGGCCAGCGGCGCCGAACACCAGCCGAAAGTCATGTCGCTGAGCGAACTGCCGCAAGCCGTGCGCCAGGGGATTCCGGCCATCGCGATCTCCCTGCATGGCTACGCGAGCAACCCCGGGGAGCGCTTCGTCATGATCAATAACCAGTTGCTGCGCCAGGGCGATCTCGTGGCGCCCGGCATTAGGCTGGAACAAATCACTACGGATGGCGTGCTGCTCGGCTACCAGGGTTATCGCTTCCATCGCGGCGTGCGCTGACGTGGACGCTTCCTTCGCCACCGCCGCCCGCGTCTTTCTCGAACACGAGAGCGGGTGTTTTCCAGATTTCTCGGCTTGTTTGATCCTGACCCCGCACCATCATGCCGGCCTGGCTTTTCGCCTCGCCCTGCACGACGCACTGCCCGGCAAGGTGTTGTTGCCGCCGCGATTGCTGACACTGCCGGACCTGGCCGCGACGGCGCCGGCCGGCCGCGCCCCGGAACCGGACAGCCTGCGCCTGGCCGAGTTGCAGCATTTCCTGGCGCGTAGCGGCCAGGTGCCGCGCGCGGCCTTGTGGCCGGCGGCGCGGGAGTTGCTGGCGCTGTTGAACGAACTGGACGAGCAGGGACTGGAACTGCCCGAGGCGACACCATCTGAAAACGCCCATCTGAGCGTGGAAGCGGGCATCACCCAGGCGGTGTGGCGGGCGCTCTGCCGTGGCGACGAGAACAGCCGCAAGCGTGACTACGGCGAACGCCTCGCGCATCTGGCCGCGCACTGCGAGACGCCGCTCTACACCCTGGGCCTGGCCGGTCTTTCACGCCTGGAGCGCGGCTTTCTCGACGCCTGGGCGGCGCGCCGGCCCGTGATCGACCTGCCGGTGCCGCCGCGCTTCCCGGAACGCCGGGCCATGCTGGCGGCGGCCTGGGAGAGCGAAACGCCGGCGCTGACGCGGCGTGGCGCCGATTTCGCCGCCGCGCATCCCACCAATCCGCTGCGCGACTCGGTCGCACTGATCGCCGCGCCCAGCCTGGAGGCGGCGGCGCGAGCGGCGGAAAGCACCCTGCTGGCGTGGCTGCGGGAAGGCCGTCGCGACATCGCCATCGTCGCCCTCGACCGGCTCGCCGCGCGGCGTCTGCGCGCGCTGCTGGAACGGCGCCAGATCTTGATTCAGGACGAGACCGGCTGGGCCTTCTCCACCGCCGCCGCCAGCCACGTCCTGGACCGCTGGCTGAACGTGGCGATGGACGACGCCTGGTACCGCGATCTGCTCGACTTCATCAAATCGCCGTTTGTCTTCAGCGACGCGGAAGCCACCCGCCAGGCGGCGGCCAACGGCCTGGAACGCGCCTGGCGGCGACACGGCGCGCCTCAGGGCCTGGCCGGGCATCTGGCGTTGGCGCGGCAGGAAAAACTCGATGCCGCCGTCAAATTGCTCGACCGCATCCAGCAGGCGCGCGGACTGTTCCCGGATGCCCGCCTGCCCCTCGCTGACTGGACGCGCCGCCTGCTGGAAGTCTTCGACCGCCTCGCCGCGACCCCCGCTTTGCGCGCCGACCCGGTGGGCAATCAATTGCTGACCATGCTCGCGGGCCTGGCGCGGGAAACCGCCGCGCACGAACGGCGCTTCGCCCTGAGCGAATGGCGCCGCTGGCTGTATCTGCATCTGGAACAGGCCACCTTCGCCGATCACCGGGTTCAGAGCCCGATCCGCCTCACCCACCTGAATGCCGCGCGCCTGCGCGATCTCGATGGCCTGCTGCTGCTCGGCGTCGATGCCAGCCATCTGCCCGGCAAGTCGGCCGCCGGCCTGTTCAACGACGCCACCCGCGCGCAACTCGGTCTGCCGGGCGCGGCCGAGCGCGAGGCGGAAAGTCGCGCCGCGCTGGCCGATGCGCTGGCGCGCTGTGAACGGGTGGCGCTGATCTGGCAAAACGCGGAGGCCGGCGAAGCGCTGGCGCTTTCCCCCTGGCTGCTGCGCCTGGAAGTGTTCCAGCGCGCCGGCTGGGGCACGGATTGGTTGCAACGGCAGCAGCCAGATGTGGCGGCGCCGAATCCCGAAAGGTGGTGCCCGGAGACACCCATTCCAGCGCATGCCGCGCCGATGGCGCCGGTCGCCGACAGCCTCCCCGAGCGGATCAGCGTCAGCGCCTGGCAAAGCTTGGTGTCCTGCCCCTACCAGTTCTTCGCCCGCCATCTGCTCGGCCTCAACCAGCTCGACGAGGTGCCGGAGGAAATGGACAAGGCGGATTACGGCAGCCTGGTGCACGCGGTGCTGGCCGACTTCCACCGGCGACACCCCAGCCTCGCGGGCATCGAAGCGGCGGAACTGGGGGCCGATCTGCGCGCCACTGGCGAGCGCGTGTTCGCGCCGGCGGAGGCGCGCGGCTATCTTGCCGGCGCCTGGCGCCTGCGCTGGGAGCGCCGGATCGGCGCCTACCTGGATTGGGCCACACGGCGCGAGGCGGACGGCTACCGTTTCGAGAAGGCCGAAGAACCCCTCTCCCGTTTGATCGAGTGGTCACCGGAACAAGGCACCCGCCTGGAAGGCCGCGCCGACCGACTGGACGCGTCGGCGGCGGGTACGGCCCTGCTCGACTACAAGACGCAGGCGAAACAAACCCTGAAGCACAAGCTGGATGAAAACGCGGAGAACGTGCAGCTCACCGCCTATGCCTGGATCAGTGGCGCCGATGAAGCCGGCTACGTCACCCTCGACGACGCCAAGGTGGAAACCCTGACCTGGAAAGGCGACCTGCGCGAGGCCGCTGCCGCCGAGGGCGAACGTCTGGAACACACCTTCGCGGCCCTCGCCGCCGGCGCCCCACTACCCGCCAACGCGGCGGCGAAAACCTGTGAATGGTGTGAAATGCGCGGGCTGTGCCGGCGGGAACATGCCGATGATTTCAGCGGCAATCTTTTCGGTCTGGATGTGGGTATCGAAGGGTAGTGCTACATCAGCGCGTTGCGCGCCGTACCAAACACGGTGCGGTTCGCTGCGCTCACCACACCCTACGTGCCGTTAGTCGCTCACCAACTCAGAGGTTGTGAATTAATTGAAACCGGTGGAAAGACCCACTGTCATTCCCGCGCAGGCGGGAATCCAGGTTGCATATCTGATTGATTTTCAAGTAATCGGCACTACGAACTGGATTCCCGCCTGCGCGGGAATGACGGTAACGGTGGGTACAGGCAATTTATCACAGCCCCTCAGAGACGTAGCCCGGAGAATCCGGGCTACGTATTTGATTTCGGCTCGTCCGGCTCAGGATGATTTCAGTGGCAGTCTTTTCAGCCAGGACTGAAGCCGGCCCACCGGGCGCGGCGCGCCGGCGCCTTCTTCCACCAGCCGTTCCGCGATGTCCGGCGCCAGGCTGGCCTGGGCCTTGCGCGCCAAATGGCCGGCGCGATAGGCGTCGCCGTCGAGATGCGCGCGGATGGCGTCCATGAGGGCGCGATCCGCTGCGCCGCCACGCCGTCTGGCATGCCAGTCGCGGACGTCGTCCGGCAGCCGCAGCGCGGCCTGGGCCAGGCGAAGCAGGGCGTAGGCCAGGGCGATGAGGCCGAGCAGCAGCATCAGGCCGAGCATGAATGACAACTCCATGCGCCACGGCGGGTAGACCACGATGACATAACCCTCGTCAACCCGCGCCGCCAGGGTCAAGGCCACCGCCAAGGCAAACAGGGCAAGCAACCAGAACGCGGCGCGCATCAGTTCCCCCTTCCACGCGCGGCGCGCGCGGCTTTCAGGCTGGTTTCGATGTCCGCGTCTTTCAGCAGCACCGGCGCCTTGCTCATTTCGTCCAGGCTGGCGAGCACCGCGCGGGTGGCTTCGTCACGCGGGTTGAAATATCGCGCGGTCCACTCGCGAGCGGCGGCGAGGTCGGCGCGGAAGCCGGTTTCGTCACGTTGCAGCAAGCTCATGCGCGCGGCGAGTAGACGCAGCTTGGTGTTCTCGCGGAGAAAATAAAGCTGCGGCGGGGTGAGCAAGGGCAGGTCGGGATGGTCGAGGCGGCGGATACGCACCAGGCTCTTGAATTCCTGCCAGGCATCGGCGGAAAAGCGCGCCAGGGTATCGACCGCGCCACCGTGCTCGATTGGCGCCTGCTTCACCACAGGCTCGGTTTCCGACTCCGGTTTCAGTTTTTCCATGCTCTGGATCAACACCTCCAGGCGGGCATTGAGGCTGACGACATCGGCCGCCGGCAACAACTTGAGCCGTTCCATGTCACGGGCGATGGCGTCACGCAGGCCGTTGAACTGCGGCTTGTCGAGCTGGGCCAGACGGGTCGCCGCCGCGTCGAGGCCGATCAGCGCCGCCTTCACGTTGCCCGCGAGCTGCAATTGTTGCTGTGCCAGCAACAGCGTCTGTTCGATGTCCGCGATGATGCGTTCGTCCTGGCTGCGGGCGATATCCTGATACATCGCGCTGAGGGCCAGTTGCTGGTTCTGGGTTTCCTGCGCCCGCGACTCCAGGGCGCCGAGGCGGCCTTGCAGGTCGGCCAGCGCGAAATTGGCGGCCTTGGCGGCGGCGCGTGCCTCCTGGCTGGCGGTATCGAAGGCGCCGATGCGTCGGGCCAACTGCACTTCCATCGACTGCATCCGGTCATAAGCCTGCCAGGCCAGCCCCAGCGCCAGCAGGATGGCGACGCTGGCGAGGACGGGGCCGAGCCAGACCACGCGGCTTTTCTCCGTGTCTGCTCTGGGTTCTGGTTTTGCGTCTGGTTTGGCGACCGCCTCCACAGGGGGTTTGGCGGCGACTTCGACGACGGTTTCAGGTGTGTTTTCAGACATGGGCGAAGTATTCCACAAGAGCCCGCGCCAAACCCGCTTCGCCTGGCGGCGTGGCGATGGCCCGGGAGAGGCCGAGCGCGCGGGCATGCTCGGCAATGCGTGTATGCGGCGCGAACAACGGCGTCGCGCGAATCAGCTCGGCGTTGTCGGCGCCAAGCAGGGTGAACAGGTTATCCAGTCCCTGTGAACTCAGCACGGTGACGGCCTGGATGCCGCCGCGTCGCCATTCATCAAGGAGGTTGCCGGGGTCGCTGGCGGGCAGGCCGCGCCGGTAGCATTCAGCGTAGTCGACTTCGGCGCCGCGCGCGGCCAGGGTTTCCGCCAGCAGTTCGCGGCCGCCCTCGCCGCGAAAAATCAGCACGCGACGCCCGCTCAGGTCGGCGAGTTCCGGCAGGGCGAGCAACTGTTCGCTGTCGGCGCCCGCGCTGGGCGCCAGCACCGGCGCGACGCCCGCCTCGCGCAGGGCGGCCAGCGTTCCCGGCCCCACCGCCGCCGCGCGGAGTCCGCGCGGCCAGGCCGGAATCAAACCCAGGCCATGGCGCGCGGCGGTGGGGCTGATGAAGATGGCGAGATCATATTCCGCCAGTGCGGCGAGACGCGGCGCCAGGGCGGCGGCATCGGTCGGCGGCAGGATTGCCAGCGTCGGAAACAGGACGGGACGGGCGCCCAGCGCTTCCAGGCGCGAGCGCAGCCCAGCGGCCTGTTCGAGTGGACGGGTAATCAGCACCCCCAGACCGGACAGGGGCAGGTTCATCCGGATAGCCTCGCGCCGCGCGCACTCCCTCCGGGAGAGACACCGCGCGGCTTCGGGCAACCGGGTGCGGGGATCATTGCAGTCGGTGGATGAGTTCGGCCAGCAGCTTGTCGGCGCCCTGGGCGATGAGTTCACGCGCGGCGGCTTCACCGACGGCCTCGGGATCGGCCGGGTCGCCCTCGACCTCGCTTCTGTAGAAGCGGATGCCTTCCAGGTCGGCGACGAATGCGCGCAGATGCAGGCGACCGCCATGCAATTCGGCGTAGCCGCCGATGGGTGCCTGGCAGCCCCCATGCAGCATCCGGCTCATGGCCCGCTCGGCGCGCACGCAGGCGGCGGTGTCGGGGTCGTTGAGCGGCGCCAGCAACGCGGCGAGTTCGGGGCGGCCTTCGCGGATTTCGATGCCGAGCGCGCCCTGGCCCACCGCCGGCAGACTCTCCTCCGGCGTCAGGATGGCGCGGATGTGTGCATCGAGACCGAGTCGCTTGAGGCCGGCGGCGGCCAGCAGGATGGCGTCGTACTGGCCTTCTTCCAGCTTGCGCAGACGAGTGTTGACGTTGCCGCGCAGGGTGTCGACATCCAGGGTCGGGTAGGCGGCGCGCAGCTGCACCTGGCGGCGCAGGCTGGAGGTACCGACTCGAGCGCCGGACGGCAGCTCGCTCAGATGGGCATATTTCCGGGAGACGAAGGCGTCGCGCGGGTCGTCGCGTAGCGAGATGGCCGCCAGCTCGAAACCGGGAGGAAGATCCATCGGCACATCCTTGATCGAGTGCACGGCAAGATCGGCGCGGCCTTCCGCCATCGCTGTCTCCAGCTCCTTCACGAACAGGCCTTTGCCACCGATTCGCGAGAGCGGGGAGTCGAGGATCTGGTCGCCCTGGGTGGTCATGCCGAGCAACTCGACTTCCAGGCCGGGATGGAATTCCATGAGACGGGCCTTGACGTGTTCGGCTTGCCAGAGCGCAAGCGGGCTTTCACGGGTAGCGATGACTATTTTTTTCGGCATGATTGAACTATTGAGCATGAGGGGAGCATCGCTAGAATGCTCATGAATGTTGAGGAAAACAACGATGAAACAAACAGTTAAGCAAGTACTCGCGTGGCTGGCGATCTTAACATGCGGTATCGCGCTGGCTCGCGCGGATGTGCCCTATGCCCGCGACCTGCAAAAGGACGCCGAAGCCGCGCGCGCGGTGAATGGCGTGGTGCTGCTGATTTTCGTCGGCGCGCACTGTTCCTACTGCGAAACCGCGCTCAACGAATTCCTCATTCCCATGAGCGGCAACGCCGATTACCGCGCCAAGGTGGTGATGCGCCGGGTGGAGAGTAGCGGCTTCCGCGACCTCAAGGATTTCCAGGGCAAGAAGATCAGCCACCGGGAATTTTCCGGGAATCAGGGCGCGCGGCTGACGCCCACGGTCATGGTGTTCGACCCCGAGGGCGGCCGGCTGGCAAAACCCGTGGTCGGACTCACCACCCTGGACTACTACGGTTACTACCTCGACCAGGCCATCGACCAGGGCGTCGGGCTGGTGCGCGCCAGACTCGGCCGGTTGCTACCTGGAGGTTCCTGATTTTCCTCGCGCCGCCAGGCGTTCAGTGCGTCACCCGGGCCTGGCCGCCGGATTCGAGGAGACGGACTCGATCCCCCTTGGCGAACACCTCGCCGCCATCTTCCTGAACCACGGCGATGGTGCGGCCGGAATCCAGCCTGACGGTGATTTCCAGGCCTGGCTTGCGAGTGATGCCTTCCTCGGCGGCGGCGCCGGCGAGGCCGCCGACCACGGCACCGAGCACCGCAGCGACCGCCGAGCCCTTGCCCTGACCCGCGCCGCTCCCGGCAATGCCACCCACGGCGGCACCCGCCGCCGTGCCGACGCCGGAAGCGGTACCTTCCAGTTTCACGGCGCGGACATGTTCCACCACACCCATCTTCACTTCATAGACACGGCGAGCGTCCGCGCGCACGTAGTCGTCGCTGCCCTTGCCGCCGGCGCAACCAGCCAGGGCAATGGGAATGAGGAGCAGCCAGAAGATTTTCATACCTTTCTCCTTCACAGTGAGTAACCGTATTCAGCCTTGAAGCGGTCAGCGATTTCAGCCCAGTCGAACTGGTGATTTTGTCCGCCGCGTTGGGCAATCTTGATGGCGCCGACCAATCCGGCCAGACGCCCGCAGGTCGGCCAATCCATGCGCTTGTGCATCCCGGTCATCAGGCCGGCGCGGTAGGCGTCACCACAGCCGGTCGGGTCGACCACCGCGCTGGCCTTGGCTGCAGGGATGTCGTGCACCTGACCATCGGCGTAGATCCGCGAACCCTCGCCGCCCAGCGTCACTACCAGAGCGCGAACCAGCTTCGCCAACTGCTCCAGGTTCTGACCGGTGCGTTCCTGCAAGAGTTTCGCTTCATAGTCGTTGCAGGTGAGGTACTCGGCCTGGCGGATGAAATCCAGCAACTCGGCACCGTTGAACATGGGCAGGCCCTGGCCGGGGTCGAAGATGAAGGGAATGCCGGCCTCCGCGAACTGGCGGGCGTGTTCGATCATGCCCTGGCGGCCATCCGGCGAGACGATGCCCAGCTTGATGCCTTCCGCGAGCGAAACCTTGTTCTGGTGCGAGTAGTTCATCGCCCCGGGATGAAACGCGGTGATCTGGTTGTCGCCCAGGTCGGTGGTGATGAAAGCCTGTGCGGTGAAGGTGTTGGCCACCCGGTGAATGAGGCTGCTGTCGAAACCCTGAGACTTCAGTCTTTCGGCATAGGGCGCGAAGTCATCTCCCACCGTGGCCATGATCACCGGTTCGCCACCCAGTAGTTTCAAGTTGTAGGCGATGTTGCCGGCGCAGCCACCGAACTCGCGGCGCATGTCCGGCACCAGAAATGCGACGTTCAGGATGTGGATCTGCTCGGGCAGGATGTGGTTCTTGAAATGGTCGTGGAACACCATGATGGTGTCGTAGGCCATGGAGCCGCAGATCAGGGTGCGCATTGGTTTGAGCGGTATCAGGTTGGAATGCCCGGCATTTTCTGCCCCTGGGCGCGAAAAACCTAGCTGCCTGATTCGATATGCAGCGTCCGCGTCGGAAACGCGATTTCCGCGCCGTGGGCGGCAATCACCTCGGCGACCTTGAGCAGCACGTCCTGCTTGATCTCCTGGTAACGCACCCATTGCGTGATGGTGGTGAAGGTGTAGATCATGAAATCGATGGAGGAGGCGGAGAAGGTCGTGAAATTCACGATCATGGTCGCCTCGTTGTCGATGTCCGGGTGGGCGATCAGCATGGCCTTCACATCGCGGGTGATGGCGGCCATCTTGTCGACGTCCTGATAGCGGATGCCGATGATTTCCTTGATCCGCCGGTGCGACATGCGCGAGGGGTTTTCCACCACGATGGTGGTGAACAGCGCGTTCGGCACGTAAATCGGATTTTTGTTGAAGCCACGGATACGGGTCTGGCGCCAGCCGATGTATTCCACCGTGCCCTCGATCGCCTTGTCCGGTGAACGGATCCAATCCCCCACGGAGAAAGGGCGATCCAGATAGACCATCAGGCCCCCAAAGAAATTGGCGAGCAGGTCCTTGGCGGCGAAGCCGATGGCGATGCCGCCGATGCCACTGAAGGCGAGCACGCCAGCAATACTGAAGCCCAGGGTTTGCAGAATGACCAGACTGGCGACGATGATCACGCTGACCCGCCCCAGCTTGCTCATGGCATCCACGGTGGTGTGGTCGACCGTGCCGCCGTTGGCGCCGCGTTGCGCCATGACACTCTCCGCGGCGTTGTTGATCATGCGGGTGAGGAACCAGGCCAGGCACGCGATCACCCCGATAATTCGGGCGGGGTGGGCATATTCGAGCACATGAGCACCGGTTTCCCGGTCGAGCACGCCCGCCACGTGGGTGAGGCCAAGCACCCACAGCAACACGGTGAGCGGCCGTTTCACGGCGTGGATCAGCGCATCGTCCCACACCGTTTCGGTCTGGCGGGTCACCCGCTCGATACGCCTCAGGGTGTTGCCGGCGAGCAGGCTCAGCAGCAGCACGCCAGCCAGCACCAACAACACCTCGGGCAGCCAGGAAGCGCCGAGAAAGCCCAGGCCGGTCAGTTCAGCCAGATTCAGCATGACCACGCTTGGCCCGCCTGATGCGCGCTCCGCACCGGCTCTGGCGGGGAAGTGGGGCTAAGGCCGGCAGGAGTCCGCCACGCCTGCCCCGGATAAACCCTGGTACTCAGGGCTTGACCTTGTCAATCATGAGCTTGATGTCCTTGCTGCCCACTTTCACGCCGGCCAGCGCCCCTTCCAGATCGCCCGCCTCGCCCATCGGATCGCCCGATTTCGATACGCGCACGGTGAGGGTCACCTGTTTGAAGTTGGACAAGCGGTTCTCCGGGTTCATGGCCATCGCGTCGTTCAACTCGAACTCCAACGGGAATTTGACGGCCGTGGAACGGATAGCGGCCACCGGTGCGCCACCCTCGGCGGAACGGGCGAACAGGAACACCACATCCTTATCGGTTATCTTGGCCTTCAGCGCCGGGGCGATATCCACCTTGCCGTGCAGGGTGGCGCCGGGACCAGCCGCCGCGGCGGGCCCCTGATCAGCGAGATTGTCCATCCCGGTCATGGCGCCACGGGAGAGGCGGGTCGCCTCCTTCTGCGCCGCCAGAATGTCCTGGGCATAAGGCGAGTCAGGCGGCAGTTGCTTGTGCAGATGCTTGAAATAAAAAGCCGCCTTGGTGAAGTTCTTTTCCTGGAAGCCGTTGATGCCGGCCAATTCCAGACCTTTGATGTCATCCGGGTCTTTTTCCAGCGCTTGCAGCACCAGCCTGATCGGCTCGCCTTTCATGACTCGATCCTGGCTGATCGCCAGCGTTTCGGCATAACCGGTCATGATGGCCGGCTCATCAGGCTTGAGCTTGTAGGCTTTTTCATAGGCATGCAGCGCCTCCGGCCAGTGGCCGACGACGGCATAGGTCTTGCCGAGCATGGCCCAGGCGGCGACGTCGTTGGGATCTTTCCTGGTTTTCTCCTCGACCTGCTGGATCATTTTCATGACGTCGTGCTCGCCCTGCACGGCCCCTTCCATGGCCGGGTTGGCTTGCGCCTCGGCGATGGCGATCAGCGACATGGGGTTGCCCAGCCAGAAATACAGGCCCAGGGCGGCCACGGGAAGCACGCCGGCCAGAGTAAAGCCGAGGCGACGGCTGGCAACCGGCGCCATCACCGCGTCGGCCTGGCTCAGCGCATCCTCGGCGAGCCTCGATTCCAGCTCCAGTTTGCTGCTCTGGTATTGATCATCGGAAAGCAGGCCATTGGCGCGGTCAGCTTCCATTTCCTTCATCTGATCGCGGTAGACGGCGATATTGATGTCACGGCGAGCCGCCTTGGCGGCAACCGCTTTCTTGCGCAGCAACGGCGGCAGGACAAAGGCGAGGGCAATGGCGATGGAGACCGCGGCGGCGATCCAAAACAAGGTAACGGACCAGAAGGGATTCATTGCTTTTCATCCAAGAGTTGAGCGGCGGCGGCGAGTTGTTTCTCGTCCGTCGGGGTTTTCTTGAGGTTGAGGTCGCGACGTTTTTTCAGCGCCACGTACCAGAGTGATCCACCGAGACCGAGAAACAGCAACGGCCCCAGCCACAGCAGATAGGTGACCGGCTTGAACGGCGGACGATAGAGCACGAAGTCGCCATACCGGGTGGTCAGATATTCGATGACCTCGGCGTCACTCTTGCCGGCCTTCATCTGCTCCCGAACTTCCCGACGCAGATCCTGGGCCAGTTCGGCGTGGGAACCGGCAAGCGATTCGTTCTGGCAAACCAGGCAGCGCAACTCCTCGGCGATCTTGAGCAGCCGCTTTTCCAGAACGGGATCTTCCGCCAGCGGGATGGCCTCGCCCGCCCAGACCGGCGCGGAAAAAGCGAGCAACAGCGAGAACAGCAGCGACTTCATACGCCTAGCTCCTTGAGTTTCGGTTCGAACTTCTTCTTCCAGATATCGGGATCGATCGGCCCGACATGCTTCATGCGGACGATGCCGGCCTTGTCGATGACATAGGTTTCCGGGGTGCCGGTCACGCCGTAATCAATCCCCACCTTGCCGGAAAGATCGTCGGGCACCGCGAAATAGGGGTTGCCGCCTTGCGCCAGCAACATCGCCGCTTCACGGTCCTTGTCCTTCCAGTTGAGGCCGACGATGGGCGGTGCCAGCTGGTTCTGCACCAGCGCCATCAGCACCTCGTGCTCCTGGCGGCAGGACACGCACCAGGGCGCCCAGACATTGAGCACCCAGACCTTGCCTTTCATCTCCTCGGGACTGAAGGAGCGGGTGGCATCCCCCACCACCGGCAAGGTGAACGCCGGTGCCGCTTTACCGATGAAGGGCGAAGGCACTTCGCGCGGATTGAGGAACAGGCCCTTGGCGAAAAAGCCGACCAGGACAGCGAAAAGCAGCAGGGGAATCCATCGTTTCATCTCAAGCTCCCTGCGTGGCCGCGCCAGCGGGTGCGGTGGTTTTCACCCCGATGCGATAACGCCGGTCGGAGGCGGCCAGGAAGCCGCCGATCACCATGAGCAGGGCGCCGAGCCACAGCCAGTTGATGAACGGCTTGTGGAACAGTCGCACGGCCCAGGTCTGGGCCTGCTCATCCAGCGGCTCGCCGAGGGCGACGTAGACGTCACGGAAGAAGTTGGGGTGAATGGCGGCCTCGGTCATGGGCATGCCGGAGGCGTTGTAGATGCGTTTCTCCGGATGCATCGTCGCCACCAGTTTGCCATCCCTGGTCACTTCTATCGTGCCTTTGGCGGCGCGGTAGTTGGGGCCGAGGTGTTCCGTGGTGCCCTTGAAAGTGAAGGTGTAGCCGGCCATGACGGCGTGGTCGCCCACGTTCATGCGCACGTCGCGTTCTTCCTGGTAATTGGCCACCAGAGCGATGCCGGCGATGCCCCAGGCCATGCCCAGGTGCGCCAGCTGCATGCCCCAGAAGGCGCGCGGCAGGCTGGTGAGTCGGGCGCCGTGGGCCAGACGTTCGCGGAAACCGATCAGCACGGTCAGCAGAATCCACATCGCCAGGGTGAAGCCGAGCACCGCCCAGGGCTTGTAGCCTTCCAGCGTCAGCGGCAGCAGCAGGCCGGTGGCCAGGGAGATGACCAGCGCCCATTTCAGCCGCGCGAACATGCCCGGAATGCTGTCGCCCTTCCAGCGCGTCAGCGGCCCTATGCCCATGAGGAACAGTGCGGGCGCCATCAGCGGCACGAACACCGCGTTGAAGTAGGGCGGGCCGACGGAAATCTTGCCCATGCCGAGGGCGTCCATCAGCAGCGGATAGAGGGTGCCGAGCAGCACGGAACCGAGTGCCGCCAACAGGATGACGTTGTTGCCGAGCAGCAGCGCCTCGCGCGAGAACCAGGTAAAGCCGCCGCCAGTGAGCATCTTCGGCGCGCGCCAGGCGTACAGGGCGAGGGAGCCGCCGATCACCACGGCGAGGAAGGCGAGGATGAAGGCGCCGCGCGCCGGGTCGGTGGCGAAAGCATGTACCGAGGAGAGGACGCCGGAGCGCACCAGGAACGTTCCCAGCAGCGACAGCGAAAAGGCGGTAAGCGCCAGCAGCACGGTCCAGGCCTTGAAGGTGCCGCGCTTTTCCGTGACCGCCAGCGAATGGAGCAGGGCGGTGCCGGCCAGCCAGGGCATGAACGAGGCGTTTTCCGTGGGGTCCCAGAACCACCAGCCACCCCAGCCCAGTTCCCGATAAGCCCACCAGCTTCCCAACACGATGCCGAAAGTCAGGAAAGCCCAGGCCACCGTGGTCCAGGGCCGCGACCAGCGTGCCCAGGCCGCGTCGAGACGGCCGGAGATCAGGGCGGCGATGGCGAAGGCGAAGGCGACAGCGAAGCCGACATAGCCCATGTACAGCATCGGCGGGTGGATGATCATGCCCCAGTCCTGGAGCAGCGGGTTCATGTCACGGCCATCGAGCGCGGCGGGCAGCAGGCGATCAAACGGGTTCGAGGTGGTCAGCAGGAACGCCAGGAAACCGACCGAGATCAAGCCCATGACGCCGAGCACGCGCGCCACCATGTCTTCCGGCAGGCGCCGCGAAAACACTGAGACCGCCGTGGTCCAGAACGCCAGGATCACCACCCACAGCAGCAGGGAACCCTCATGGGAACCCCAGGTGGCGGTGATCCGGTAGACCTCCGGCAATTGCGAGAAGGAGTTGCGCGCGACGTTCTCCACCGAGAAATCGTTGGTCAGGAACGAATAGGCGAGACAGAAGAAGGCGAGCACGGTGAATATAAACTGCCCCTGCGCCGCCGGCCGCGCCACCGCCATCAGGGTCAGATTGCCGCGTTGCGCGCCGTAGAGTGGCAGGATGGCCTGGGTAAGCGCTAGCAACAGCGCGATGATTAAGGCGAAATGGCCGAGTTCTGGGATCAAAGGTGTCTCCTGGTTATTGCAGCTTGAGCATGGCTTCGACTGTCATGCCTATGTCTTTGGCGATTTGCCTGAGCAGGATCGGTGAAATGTCACGCCCGGTATGAAAAGGCACGGTGGTACAACGTCCGTCATGGTGCCTGAATTGTTGGTGGGCACCGCGTTGTCGGACCATGACAAAACCGAGTTTCGAGCAGCATCTCCAACACTTCCCGAAGGTTGCCGTTCAACTCATCCAGGCTCCCTCCCTGGCTATGCGCTCCCGGAAACCCCGGGATGTATCCGACATAGAGCCCGGTCTTCGCGCAACGCTCGACGACCGCCATATAGTTCTTCATGTCGACGCCCTCCTTACTTCGCCAATGTTTCCTGTGCCTTCTGCGCCTGCTCCAATGCATGAGCAGCCTCGGGCGGCATGTAGTTCTCGTCGTGTTTGGCGAGCACCTGGGTCGAGACAAACACGCCATCGGCGCCCTGTTTGCCTTCCGCTACCACGCCTTTACCCTCCTTGAACAAGTCGGGAAGAATGCCCTTGTAGATGACGTTCATGGATTTGGCCGTATCGGTCACCACGAAGCGCACCGTCAGGCCGTCGGGGTCGCGTTTGATGCTGCCCTCCTCGACCAGGCCGCCGATACGGAAGGCGCGATCCGTCGGCGCCTCGCCGTTCGCCACCTGGGTGGGCGAGAAGAAGAACACCAGATTGCTCTGGAAGGCGTTCAGGATCAACGCGGCGGCGATGCCGATGCCGGCAAGGGCCAGGACGATGACCAGGAGTTTCTTGTGACGTGATTTCATTGCTCTTCCCACTGCTGCATGCGTTTAAGGCGGCGACGCGTATCGCCGGCGGCGCGTTTCAACAAATAGACCTCGACCGCGATACAGGCGGCGGTCACACCATAGGAGCCCCAGACGTAGAACCCGTAACCACCCATATTCCAGAACTCGGACCAACTTGCCCATTCCATGTCAGACCTCCCGCCGGGCCGCCCCAAGGGGGGGCTGCTCCCCCTTGGGGGTACCAAAGGGTAGGGGGTTCATCAGATACGAACACAGTGAGTAAGGGGGTTGTTTCATTTATGTCTCCTTTTCCAGCAAAGCCTTGACCCATTCCGTCTGCCGTTCCCGTTCCAGAATGATGCGTCTTACCCGGATCAGGGCCACGGTGATGGTGTAGAGCCAGGCAGCGATGGCCATGACCAACATGCCCTGCAACATGGTCGCGGCCATGCTCGGCGCCTTGGTGAGACTGACCGAGGCGCCCTGATGCAGGGTGTTCCACCATTTCACCGAGAAATAGATGATCGGCACGTTGATCGCGCCGATCAGCGTCAGCAGGGAGCCGGCGCGGTCGCCGCGCCTGATGTCGTCAATCGCCGCCCACAGGGCGATGATGCCGACGTAGAGGAACAGCAGGATCAACTCCGAGGTCAGGCGCGCATCCCACACCCACCAGGCGCCCCACATCGGCTTGCCCCACCAGGCGCCGGTCCACAGGGCGATGAAGGTGAAGATCGCGCCGGTCGGCGCCAGCGCGCGCGCCATCATGAACGACAGGCGGGTATTGAAGGCGAGGCCGATGGCGCCCCAGAAGGCCATCACCAGATAGATGAACATCGACATCCAGGCCGCCGGCACATGAATGAAGATGATGCGATAGGCCTCACTCTGCTGAAAATCCGTGGGCGCCAGGAAAAAGGAGATGTACAGCCCCCAGACGGTGAAAATGCCCGTACCCCAGGCGAACCAAGGGATGAGCTTGCCGGCGAGGACATAGAAGTTTGCGGGGGAGGCGTAGGTATATAGATTCATTCGACGATCATTCGATGATTATTCGACGCTTATTCGAGTGAGACACGCAGAGCGGCGGCGGCTATCCAGGGGGCGATCATAAGGGAGAGAACCAAAAAAGCGCCCAACAATGACAAGTGCGCCTCGGCGCCAGTTCCCGCCATGACGCCGTCAACGGCGCCGGCGCCGAAAATAAGTGCGGGCACGTAGAGTGGCAGGATCAGCAGGGTCAACAAAACCCCACCGCCACGCAACCCGAGCGTGAGCGCCGCGCCGACACCCCCCAGCAAAGACAGGATGGGTGTCCCCAGCAGCAGGGAGATTTCCAGTACCCAGATCGCTTCCCAACTCAGGTTGAACTGAATGCCCAGCACCGGCGCGATCAGCAGCAGGGGAATGCCGTAGATCAACCAATGCGCCAGCGACTTGCCCAGCACCAATAGCACCGTCGGCTCCGGTGACAGCACCATGTGCTCCAGGCTGCCATCGTGGTGATCGTCGGCGAACAGGCGCGACAGCGACAGCAGCGAGGCCAGGGTGGCAGCCACCCACAATACACCGGGCCCGATGCGCGCCAGCATCTCCGGCTCCGGCCCGACGCCTAACGGAAACAGGCTGGCAACCATGACGAAGAAGAATTGCGCGATCAGCCAGTCCCCACGGCGGCGCGCGGCCAGGGTGAGATCACGACGCAGGACGGCGAGCAGGAAGCGATGCATGGTTACTCCGTGGGAGCGGGCTTGCCCGCGATAACGCGCGTATCGCGGGCAAGCCCGCTCCCACACCTGGTTCGCTCGGACGACTTCCTCATGCCAACTCCGGTATCGCGACGTTGCCGACCAACAGACGCTGCACTGTCACACCTTCCAGATTCAGCGCCTGATGCGTGGTCGCCACCACCATGCCCCCGCCCTTCAGGTGATCGCGAATCAGCCCTTCCATCAAGGCCACCGCGTGCACATCAAGCCCGGTCAGCGGCTCATCCAGGATCCACAGCGTGGCCCCCGCCAGGAGCAGGGCCGCCAGCGCCACGCGACGACGTTGGCCGAACGACAGCACGCGACAGGGCAGATCCAGACAGCGGCTCAAGCCAAGTTGCTCCAGTGTGGCGACGCCGCGCGCCGCGTCGAATACGCGGCCTTGCAAGCCATCGGCGAAACGCAGGTTCTCGACGGGATTAAGGTCGTCCTTCACGCCGTTGGCATGGCCGAGGTAAATCATCTCCGCGTGGTAGGCCTCGCGTTGCTTGCGGATGGGCTGACCACGCCAGCGCACTTCCCCCTCTTCCGGACTGGACAGCCCGGTCAGCAGGCGTAGCAGGCTGGTCTTGCCCTGGCCATTGCCCCCCTGAACCAGCAACAACGCCCCGGCATTCAAGGTGAAGTTCATGCCCTTGAACAACAGCCGGTCGCCACGGGCACAGGCCAGGTCATGTACGGAAAGTGAAGGGTCGGACATCGGCTGGGGAGGAGTTCAAGGCGAGCGAGGATACCAGTAAGACACGGCAAGCCTGTAGCCAGTGAAGACTCATTAGAGAGTCAATTGATGAGCGTCAAACGCCACGATACGTGGCCACCTGAGCTCTGGTCACTGGCTACATGCCTATAAGACAGAAAAAGGGGCGGATTTCTCCGCCCCCTTCATGCTGCTACAAGCTTGTTACTTCTTCATCTTGGCAAGCTCGGCCTTCAGGAACTTGATGCCGTCCTGCGAGGCGTCGATGGAGCGGGTCAGCGACTCGCGCGCATCATCCGGGTTGTGGAAGCCGTCGGAGTTCTCGGCGGTCCACCATTCCCAGTACAGGGTGCCGTCATACTGGTAGTCGTAGGCCTTGTCCAGCGCGTCCGGAGAAACGCCGGCTTCCTTGGCTTTGTTGATCCAGTCGATCAACTCGGCCAGCCAGAATTCGGCTTTGGCCATCTTGCCGCGGGTGTAGCCCTGGATAGCCTCCATATGGTACTTGGCTTCCTTCTCGTTCCACTCCTTGTGGCAGGTCAGGCAGGCGGCCTTCAGGTTGTAACGCGGCGACATTTGCTGGTGGTTTGTGGTCACCTTGCCGTTGGCGGCGCGCTGCTTGGTCATGTGGCAGTCTTTGCACTCGACGCCAGCTTTCTCGTGCTTGGAACCCCAGTAGGTTTCCATTTCCGGGTGCTGGATCTTGGGCAACAGCGCACCGGTTTGGGCGTGCTTGAAGTCCTTGAACTTGTACTGACCAGCCATCTTCTCCTTGTAGCCGAACACATTCACCCAGGTGAACAAGTTGGTACGCGGATCGTCCATCTTGATGTAGAACTCCTTGCCCTTCTCGGCGCAATCGAAGCCAGGGCCGCAGTTATATTCCACGTGGCACTGGGCGCACATCAGGTTGGAGTCGGACTTGGACAGCAGACCAATGGCACGGAAGTCCTTGCCATCACGCTGGAAGTTGACCTTGGTCATCTTGGACTGCTCGGATTTGACCTTGTCATGCGGATAGGTGCCTTCCTTGCGGTCAACCACAGCCTGGATCAGGGCGTCACGTACAACACGCGGACCAGCCGAGTGCGGGTCATGACACATGAAACAGTTCAGCGGGTGGCTCATGGCGCGAGCGAACTCGACCGGCTTGGAGGTGCGGTCCCACTTGGCGCGCGGATCTTTATCACCCATGAACTTCCAGTCCAGGATGTGATCCTGGGTCTTGCAGTTCATACAGACCGGGTTCACAGCCGTTACCGTCTGGCGCATGAATTTCTTCTGGTCAGAGGTGCTGGGCTCCTTGTCGACAATCACGTTCCAGGCGCCATTGGCGACCAGCTCGGCCTTGTTGACATAGGTCCAGTCCTTGAACTGGAAGCGGCCACCGAAGCCACGATCAACGACCCACTGGTCCACCAGCATGAAAGCGTGGGAACGCGGCTCGTTATGCTCCTTGGTGAAACCGTAGCCATCCATGAGCTTGTCGAACAGCGGCGAGCGGCTCTTGTAGCTGGCTTTCTCAACACGCGCGTGCGAGTCCAGATTGGTCTGCACAAAGGTGTTGTACTGCTCAACGTGACAGGTGGCACAAGCGCGATGGTCCATGATGGTGTTCGGACGAACGCCCCAGTCCTTCTGCTTTGCCAGCTTCTGGTGCTCAGCGGCATTGTCGTGGCAATGCGCGCAGTTCACCGTGGCGTGACGACCCTTGGTGTGGAAGTCCTCAATGTCCTCGTGACATGAATAGCACTTCTTGGCTTCCACCGGTTGAATCGGCGGCGCCTTGGCAGGCGCGGGCGGCGGCAGTTTCGGACCGGGAATATCCACGGCCGCCTGCACGCCAAAGGCGAACAGGGCTGCTGCCAGTCCCATCGCCATTCGGCTAACTACTTTTCCAAATTTCATGGTCAGTCTCCTGAAAATTAATCTTGCTTGGTGGCCCATGACACGCAACGCGCGCGGGCCCACCGGGTGGTTAAACGTCGGTAGTCTCGCGTGGGTCTTTCATAGGCCTCCTTGGTAAAAAGTCAGCAATTGAACATCAAACAAATGCATCAGCCATCACGTTGCGCAGCCAGCCATCGGCGTACTCGGCTTCGAGCTTGCGATAGAGGGCGGGTACCGGCGATTTGTCCGGCATGACCATGGGGGATACGCCGCTGCCTTCCTTGATGTATTTGAAGGTGCCGTTTTCCACCCGGTACTGGTGCGCGACGGAGAAGCCGTACTCATCACCCACCACGCTGTAGCAGGTGTTGGCGTAGTAAGGTTGCGGCGTCGGCAGGCCATTGAGCTTGGCGACGATGGCGGCGGCGGCGACCTTGGCCTGGGTCATCGCGATGTGCGCGGACTTGGGCATGTCGAAGTTGGCGTTGGGGTTGCCGTAGAGCGCCATTTCGCCGGCGACGCAGGAGTCACCGATGGTGTAGATGTTGGGATCCTCGGCCGAGGCCATGGTCATCGGATCCACCTTGCACCAACCCATCTCAAAGTGATTGCCCTTGGTACCCACCAGTCCCGAGTCGACGGCAATCTTGCCAGCCTTGTGCGCGGGAATGATGTTGAGCACATCGCCCTTCATGTCAACGAAGTCGGAAGAAACCGTTTTGCTCTTGGCGTCCAGCTTGTTGACGTTGCCACCTTGGGAGCCGGCGACCCATTCAATCATGCTGTTGGTGCCCATGCCATCCTTCTCCCAGCCGTACATCTTGCCCCAGGCCTGGGTAAACAAACCCTTCTTGGAGTGCGAGTCGTTGGCGTCGAGGATAATGACCTTGGATTTCTTCTTGCCGCTGTGCTGGAAGTAGTTGGCGGCCAGGGAGGCGCGTTCGTAGGGGCCGGGGGGGCAACGGAAGGGGCCCTTGGGCACGACGATGACGAACTTGCCGCCATCGGGCATGGCCATCAACTGCTTTTTCAACAACAAGGTTTGCTCGCCGGCTTTCCAGGCATGGGGAATATCCGTGGTCACTGCCTCGGAATAGCCGTCGATGTTGTTGTAATGGAACTCGATGCCGGGCGACATGACCAGGGTGTCATATTCAAGCTTCTTGCCGCCCTTGGTGGTCACCACTTTCTTGGCGCGGTCAACACCGACCACGAAATCCTGCAGCACGTTGACGCCGCGCTTTTTCAGGCCGTCATAGCCGATCTGGATGGTCTTGATGTCACGGTGACCGGAAATCACCTCGTTGGAGAGCGGGCAGGAGGTATAGACCGCGTTCGGCTCGATCAGGGTGACATCGATGGCCGCATCCAGCATTTTCACGTACTTGGCGGCGGTGGCGCCACCATAGCCGCCACCAATGACGACGACGCGGGCCTTGGCGCCACCACTGGCGGCACGCTTGGTGCCGGGACCGGCACAGGCGGACAAAGGAATGGAAAGCGCGGCGGCAGAAGACGCGACGGCAATGACCTTGACAAATTCACGACGGTTGATCTGGCTCATTGTGCTTTCCCTCACTTGCTCTGCGCGCCGTAATACTTGGCGGCGGTTTCGACATCACCCTGTTCCATCTTCTGGGCGTTCCTGATCATCTTCTTGTGGGTCATCTGGAAGCCCGGATCGCGGTACTTGAGCATTTCCAGCTCCAGATACTTGGCCCACTGACCGTTCAGACGGGGGGTCTCTTCGTCATCGGGCTTGCCGCCGGTGACGCCGTGACAGGTCTCACAACGATCCGTGACGTCCTTGCCTTTGGCGATCAGGTCGGCGGAGACAGACTGAACAACGGGCGTCCAGGGCAGCTTGGAGTAGTACTTGGCCAGCGCCGCGATCTCCGCGTCGGTATAACCGGCGATCAGGCGGGTCATGTTGGCGGAAGCGCGGGCACCACTCTTCCATTCCATCAAAATATGCTTAAGGTAGGTCTCGGACAGCCCCGCGATGGAGGGCATGGAATGGCCGACGCTGACGCCGCCGGTACCGTGGCAATTGTTGCAAGTGTTGGCCAGACCGGCGATCGGATCATTGGCCTGCGCGGATGTGGCGACCAACCCAAAGGCGGCCATGGCTATCAGCAACTTGTAGCGCATTTGCATCTCCTACTGTTTCGACAACCATGGACAGCCCACGGTTGATTCCAGGGGGCGAATAGTAGGAATGGGCCAGCCCATACTTCCTTGATGGGCATCAATTTTTTTGGATATGAGTCAGCCGGAAGCCGCTCTGGAGGCGGGTTCTGCCCGAAATTCCCATAAAAAAAAGCGGCCGGAGCCGCTTTTTTTACCAGGGTCACGCTATTCAGGTCGCGGAACGCGAAGGACGGTGACTGGCGATCCTGCTGTCATGTTCCAGCCACTTGCGGATGCGCTGGGCGTCGCCGATTCGTGTCCATTTGCCCAGTGAATCCAGCAACACGATGATCACCTTCTGCTCGGCGATGCTGGTCTGCATCACCAGGCAGTGGCCGGCTTCGTTGATATAGCCGGTCTTGGAAATACCGATATCCCAATCCTGGTTGCGGGTCAGGCTGTTGGTATTGACGAAGGCGATGTGTCGCTGCACCGAGCGAGCAACCTTGCGCACCTTGCCGTTTTCCCGCACCCGCACCACGCGGGTGCCCGGCACGGAAACGTCATAGCTGCCGGTGCTGGATATCTGGCGGATCAATGGGTAACGCGAGGCCGCGTCCACCATCTTCACCAGATCGGCAGCCGTGGCGCGGTTGCCACTGTGGAGTCCGGTGCCGTCGATGAAATGGGCATCCTGCATGCCGAGAGCGCGCGCCTTGCGATTCATCGCGGCAATGAACGCGACACGGCCGCCGGGATAGGCGCGGGACAGCGCGGCGGCAGCGCGGTTTTCCGAGGCGATCAGGGCCAGATTCAGCATCTCCTCACGGGTCAGGCTGGTACCCAACGCCAGGCGCGAGCCGGTACCCTTGAGCCGGTCCACTTCCTCGCTGGTAATCTCGATTTCCTCATTGAGATCGAGCTCCGCGTCCAGAGTGACCATCGCGGTCATCAACTTGGTGATGGAGGCGATGGAGGTGGGGATGTCGACATTCTTGGAATAAAGCGCCTGACCGGTCTTCTGATCCACCACCAGGACGGCGGCGGAACGCAGGTTGAGGTCCGCATCGTGCCAGGAACTGTCGTAGGACACCGCGCGCAGCGGGGTCACGACGGGCTTGGCCACGATTTTCCGGCTGTTGGCGCGACCCGCCTTTTTGTTCTTGGCCTTGCTCGCATGTTTCGACTTCTTCGCTTTGGCCTTGGCTTTCGCCTTGGCCTTGCTGACCTTCACTTTGCTGGTCTGCGCCGCCTCGACCTCGGGCACCGCCACCATGGGCGAGGCCAGGAAAGCCAATAGCGAAAAAAGTAGCAGCGTCTTCTTCATGGTTACTCCTGGGGTCGCACCAAAAACACAAGCTCGATGGAGTAATCATCGACGCTTGCAGCGAAATCTTTAGACTTCACTTTAACTGCATGAACGAAAAATTCAATGAGTAATGTGAATTGTACGCACGCCGCGTCACTTCCGACTGCCCATCAGCGCCTCCAGGGATTTCATCAGATCACCCGGCAAAATAACGGTACGACTCCCCTCGGCGCTGGCCAGCGACTTCAGCGCGCTCACATACTTTTCCCCGAGCAGATACAGCGCCGGCAATTCCCGGTCGGGTAAGGCCAGCGCCACCAACTTGATCGCCTCGGCGCTGGCGGTGGCCAGGCGCACCTGCACTTCGGCATCGCGTTTGGCGGATTCCAGGCGGGCTTCCGCTTCCAGGATGGCCGCCTGCTTTTCGCCCTCGGCGCGGGTCACCGCCGCTTTCCGCTCACGTTCGGCGGCGGCCTGCATTTCCATGGATTTCTGCATGGTGGGCGAGGGCTTGATGTCCTGGATTTCCACCGATTTCAGGGTCAGGCCCCAATCCGCCACATCGTCGGCGATGGAGGCCTTGAGCTTGGCCTTGATATGGTCGCGGCTGGATAGCGCCTGATCCAGGTCCATGTCGCCGATGATGGCGCGCAAACTGGTCTGCACCAGGTTCATCACCGCCATCTGGAAGTTGGTGACGCCATAGACCGCGCTTTGGGTATCGGTAACCTTCACGAAGGCGATGGCGTTGGTGATCAGCACCGCGTTGTCACGGGTAATCACCTCCTGCTGCGGGATGTCCATGATCAGATCCTTGGTCGTCACCTTGTACGCCAGGTTGTCGATGTAAGGGACCAGGATATGCAGGCCGGGCATCAGGGTCTTCAGGTACTTGCCGAGCCGCTCGACCACCCACTCCTCGCCTTGCGGGACGATGCGCACGCCCTTCCACAGGGTGATGAACAGGAAAACAATCAATACGATGGAAACAACTTCGCCGCCCATATGACACCTCTTAAATTTGCTCGACTTTCAGGGTTTGCCCAAGTACATCCACCACCCGCGCCTTGACGCCGGCGGCAATCGCGCGATCCGCTACCACCGGCCAACGGTCGGAACCCAATACCGGGCGCTGGAACAAAATTTCCCCCTGGCTCAGATCATCGACCGGACGCGTCACCAGGCCGACCATGCCGAGCGCGCCGCCGCTGGCCTGGCCGGCCTGGGTGCGGTCCGGGTTGCGGAAAAACTTCATCCAGATACCCACCATCAGCGCCGAGGCCAGGCTCCAGACCACCCACTGGCCGGTGAAACCCAGCGGCAACAGGGCCGCCACCAGGCCGGTGAGCAGGGCTCCGAGGCCGAGCCACATCAGGTAAAAGGCGGGCACCAGCATTTCCAGGGCGATCAGCCCCAAGCCCAGCACCACCCAATGCCACCACAACCATTCCATCGTCGCCTCCCACGCTCAAGCAAACACCATTGTGCCCGAGACTGACAGTTGTAACCGCTCCTCCTATAATCCCGGGCCACATCAAGACCAAGACCAAGCACCCACAAGTACCGGCCACCAGGGTGCCTGAATATGCCCGGTCAGGCAGCCCACCCGAGGAGAAGCGATGTCTCATTCAACCCCGAAATTTCTCACCACCCTGGCCTTGCTCGGTGCCGGCCTGGCGCTTGCCGGCGTCAGCCACGCGGACGGCCCGCCGGCTGCGGCGGCCTGTGCCGGCTGTCACGGCGCCGATGGCAACAGCACGGTGACCACCTTCCCGAAACTCGCGGGCCAACAGCAGGTTTACCTGTTGCGCGAACTCAAGGACTACAAGAGCGGCAAGCGCGCCAGCGAAATCATGGCGCCGTTCATGGCCGACCTCAGCGAGGCCAATCTCGAAGAACTCGCCACCTGGTATGCCAAACAGAAACCGGCGCCGGGCGTGAAAGGCGACCCGGCCCTGCTCAAACTGGGCAAAGCCCTGTACATGAACGGCAATAACAAGACCGACGTTCCGGCCTGCGCAAGTTGCCATGAGGATGACGGCAGCGGTTACAAGAAATTTGCGCGGGTGGCCGGCCAGCATGTCGAGTACACACTTGAGCAGTTCCGCCTCTATGCCTCCGGCAAACGCAGCAATGGCGCCCGTGTGATGCAGACGGTGGCCGAGCGGATGACCGAGCAGGAAACCCGCGCCGTCGCCGAATACATGGCCAGCATGCCCTGAGACCGAGGACAACCATCATGAAACTGAAACTTACCCTGATCGCACTCACCCTCGGCGCGTTCGCCACGCTTCCCGCCGCCGCCGATTTCCAACAGCAACCGCGCGCCGCCGGCATCGAAACCTACGGCTACACCTGGAACAGTCCGGACCAGGACATGAACCGGGCGCTGGCCCACAAGGCCAACGTCCGCGAAGGCGAAGCCGCCTACAAGGTATGCAAGGGCTGCCACAAACCCGACGGCTCCGGCCTGGCCGATGCCGAATACCCGCAACTGGCCGGACAGCACGCCAGTGTCATCATCAAGCAGATGATGGATACCCGCGCCGGACGCCGCGACAACCCGCGCATGTATCCCTTCGCCGGTGAATGGATCGTCAGCGCCGAAGAAATCGCCGACATCGCCGCCTACCTCAACCAGTTGCCGATTCCCAGCAGCAACAGCAAGGGTGACGGGGCCAATCTGGCTCTGGGCAAACGCCTCTACACCAAGGATTGCGCGAGCTGCCACGGCGAACACGGCGAAGGCGATGCCAAGAAGTACTACCCGCTGGTGGCCGGGCAACACTACAGCTACCTCAAGCGGGAATCGCGGGAAAGCCGCGATCAGGGCCGCCGCAACGCCAGCCCGGAGATGGTGAAAGTGCTCAAGCCCTATAGCGACAGCGAGATCGACGCGGTCAGCGATTACATGTCGCGCCTGAAGCTGCCGAAGAAATAGAAAGTAGCGGCCGGGGCGCGCGCTGCCTGAGAAGGCCCGTTGTAGGGGCGGGTTTCAAACCCGCCCCTACGGCGATGCATACAAAGCGTTGCCAATCGCGGGCAAGCCCGCTCCCACGGCGGATGTGGTTTGAACGCACCCGCGCGCGAACCCCGGCCGCTCAGCAGCGGCCGAGCAGAAACAGCGCCAACAGCAGGACGCTGACGAGGCCGAACAGCTTCCAGAAAAAAGACGGGCTGTAGCGTTTACCGCGCCGTCGCGCCTCCATCCATTGCACCGCCTCGCCCACCGAGGACAAGGCCAGGGCGAAGGCGATTGGCGTCAGCATCAGCAGGGCGGCGATGCGGCCCTCGCTGAAACCAGCGGCGCAGCCACGGAAGAAATTCCCGAAACCTGTGTTGGCCGTATACATGTAGCCCAAGCCCAGGATGACGCCGAGGATCGCGAAGAACAGCGCGGCCACCAGCCTGGCATGGGGGTCACGCAGCAGGCGCATGACCCCTTTCAGAATGGGCACGATCAGTGGACCGCCAGCGGAATCTTGCCGATCTTCATCCGCCACTCGCGCGGGCCGCTTTCGTGCACCGACTCGCCGCGGCTATCCACCGCCACGGTCACCGGCATGTCCTCGACGATGAATTCGTACACCGCTTCCATACCCAGTTCCGGGAAGGCCAGCACCCGCGCCGACTTGATCGCCTTCGACACCAGATAGGCGGCGCCACCGACGGCGATGCAATAGACGCCGCCATGCGCCTTGATCGAGGCGATCGCCTCCGGCCCGCGTTCCGATTTGCCGACCATGCCGATCAGGCCGACCTGCTCGCCCAGCATCAGGTCGGTGAACTTGTCCATGCGCGTCGCCGTGGTCGGGCCGGCGGGGCCGACCGCCTCATCTCGCACCGCGTCCACCGGGCCGACGTAGTAGATGAAACGGTTGTTGAAATCCACCGGCAGCGGCTGCCCGGCCTTGATCAGTTCCGCCAACTTCTTGTGCGCGGCGTCGCGCCCGGTGAGCAGGCGACCATTCAGCAACAGTTGTTCGCCCGCCTTCCAGGTGGCGGTATCCGCCTTGGTCAGCTCATCCAGATTCACCCGCCGCGCCGAAGCGGGGCCGTCCCAGGCCACCGCCGGCCAGGCCGACAGCGGCGGCGGCGTGAACGTCACCGGCCCGGAACCATCCAGGGTGAAGTGGATATGGCGGGTGGCCGCGCAGTTGGGAATCAGGCCCACCGGCAGGCTGGCCGCGTGCGTCGGGTAATCGAGGATCTTCACGTCGAGCACCGTGGTCAGGCCGCCCAGCCCCTGGGCGCCGATGCCCAGCGCGTTGACCTTATCCATCAGTTCCAGGCGCAGTTCCTCGATGCGGTTGTTTGGGCCGCGTTGCCGCAGTTCCTGGATGTCGATTGGCGCCATCAGCGCCTCTTTCGCCAGCAGCAGCGCCTTCTCCGGCGTACCGCCGATGCCGATCCCGAGGATGCCCGGTGGGCACCAGCCGGCACCCATCTCCGGCAGGGTTTCCAGCACCCAGTCGACGATGGAATCGGAGGGGTTCAGCACGGTGAAGTGGGCTTTGTTCTCGGAACCGCCGCCCTTCGCCGCTACCGTGATTTCCAGGGTGTCGCCCGGTACCAGTTCGGTGTGGATCACCGCCGGGGTGTTGTCTTTGGTGTTCTTGCGGGCGCCGGCCGGGTCGGACAGAACCGAGGCGCGCAGCGGGTTGTCCGGGTTCAAATAGGCGCGGCGCACGCCCTCGTTGACCATGTCCGCCAAACTCATGTTGCCTTCCCAACGCACGCCCATCCCAACCTTGAGGAAGGCCACCACCATGCCGGTGTCCTGGCAGATCGGCCGCCGCCCCTCGGCGCACAGACGCGAGTTGATCAGGATTTGCGCCAGCGCCCCCTTCGCCGCCGGCGATTCTTCGCGGTCATAAGCCGCCTTCACCGCCTCGACGAAATCCAGCGGGTGATAGATGGAAATGAATTGCAGCGCGTCGGCGACGCTCTGGATCAGGTCTTCCTGGCGGATGGCGGGCATGGCGGTCTCCTTGTCTGCCCGCAAGTATGGCCGCGCCCGGCGACGACGCATAGCCGAGTCAATCATTGGGTTTTTCAATGTTTAGACTTGAAATAATTGTGCAGTGCATCAGCGGCGAAGGGAATAGGGTGAGGGCAAGACCGGCAACAGACCGGAATCACGCTGAGACGAGGAGTCCTGAAGATGGCCTGGAACACATCATGGCGGTAGCCAGCCGCGTGTTGGGAGATTACTGGCCCGGCATCCAGCTCTATTACCCGCCGGTGAAATACGCACCGGCGCTGGGGCTGTATGAAGACCTGGAAGCCGCCGCGCAGCGCTTCCAGAAACACGCCCGCCACTGCCACGCGCAGACCCTGCTGTTCGACCTGGAGGATGGCTGCCGGCAGAAGGCGCTGTCACGCGAGCTGCTGCGCCAGGAACTGCCCGGCCTGCAACGTGACGACCTCGCCGTGGCGGTGCGCATCAACCCCTTTCGCACCGAGGAATACGAGAAAGACATGGCGATGGTGCGCGACCTGGCCGAGCACATCGATGTGGTGATGCTGGCCAAGGCCGGCGAAGCCTACGGCGCGGCGGAAATCCGCGACCTCTCCGCCTGCCTGGCGGTGATGAATCCCGAGATCACCATCCAGCCCATCATCGAGCACCCCAAGTCGCTGAAGATCGCGCCGGAAATCATGGCCTACCCTGCGGTCAGGCATGTGGTGTTCGGCATCCACGACTTCTCCAAGGCCATGGGCATCCACATCACGCCGCAAGGCTGGACCCAGGAACTGGCCTACTTCCTGCACCAGATTTTGTTCGAGGCGCGTATCGCCGGCGTCGGCGTCATCGGCGGTGTCGAGGTGCTGATCGGCCAGGCCGGGATGCCGGAAACCTTCCTCGAACCGCATGACATCCGCCGCTGGCTCGATCTGCACGGCGACGAGGAATCGCGCGTGGTCTACCGCCACGCCTGCGAGGAAGCGGCGATGGGCCTGACCGGCAAACAGGTCATCCACCCCAGCCACATCCACCTGTGCAAGGTGGCCTACACCCCCTCGCCGACCGAAGTGGCGCGCAACATCCGCGTCCTGCAAGCCGCCGTGGAAGCCGATGCCCTGCTCGGCGGCGCCATCAAGTTCGAGGGCGAAATGCTCGACCCGCCGATGTTCGGCAAGGCCCTGCAAGTGCTGCTGCGCGCCCATTCCCTGCGCGCGCTGTCGGAGGCCGACGCCGATTTCGCCCTGCAAGTGCTGGCCATGCTGCCGCCGCAGGTGGTGCGCGAGAACTGGCCTTATGGGGTGATTCTGTGATCGGCAGAACACATCGTAGGTTGGGCAAAGCGAAGCGTGCCCAACATGCAACGGTTATCTGTTGGGCACGCTTCGCTTTGCCCAACCTACAACACAGGAGCACCTGATGCCCTTTCCGCCCTTCCCCGCCTGGACCTGGCACCTGCCCGAGCATTTCAACATCGGCGTCGCCTGTACCGACGCCCATCTCGGCACGGCAACCGAAGACCACCTGGCGATGATCGTCGAGGACGACGAGCGCGGCGTCAGCCAGGCCACCTACAAGCAACTAGCCCAACGCAGCAGCCGTTTCGCGCAACTGCTGCGCACCCTGGGGGTGGAAGACGGCGAGCGGGTGTTGATCCGCCTGCCCAACTGCCTCGACTACCCCACCGCCTTCCTTGGCGCGATGAAGCGCGGCGCCATCTCGGTGCCCACTTCCACCCTGCTGACGGCGGAAGAAGTGGTGTATCTGGCGAAGGATTCCGGCGCCTCGGTCCTGGTCACCGACCAGGCGATGTGGGCAACCCTGCAAGACAAGCTGGCGGGGCTGGAAGGCCTGCGTTGCGTGCTGCTCTCCGGCAATGCCCCCCCCGATTTCTCCGCCCTGCGCCCCGGCGCGACCGCGCTCCAGGTGCTCAACCTCGACGCCGCCCTCGGCGAAATCACGATCTGCGCGCCGCCGCACCCGACCAAATCGCACGACCCCGCCTATCTGGTCTACACCTCCGGCACCACCGGCTATCCCAAGGGCGTGCTGCACGCGCACCGCGCCATGATCGGGCGCGAACCGGCGGCGAACTACTGGTTCGATTTCGCGGAAGACGGCCACGACCGCATCGTCCATTCCGGGAAATTCAACTGGACCTATGTGCTCGGTTCCGCGCTGATGGACCCGCTCTATCTCGGCAAGACGGTGATCGTGCATGAGGGGAAGAACGACGCCGCCGGCTGGATCCGCCTGATCGCCAAACACCGCGCCACCCTCTTCATCGGCGTCCCTACCATCTACCGGCAGATCATCCAGAAGACCACCAGCACCGGCGCCGACGTACCCAGCCTGCGCCACTGCATGAGCGCCGGCGAACACCTCTCCGACGAAATGCTCGGCCTCTGGCGCGAGCGTTTCGGCGTCGACATCTACGAGGCGGTGGGCATGTCGGAAGTGTCTTATTACCTCTCGGAAAACAAGTTCCGCCCAATCCGCCCCGGTTCCGCCGGCTTCCCGCAGCCCGGCCACGACGTCCGCCTGCTCGACCCGGAAACGCTGAAGGAAGTCGCGCCCGGTGAGGAAGGCATGATCTGCCTGCCGGCCGAAGACCCCGGCCTGTTCATGCAGTACTGGAACCTGCCGGCCGAAACCGCCAAGGTGTTCAAGGGGGAATGGTTCCTCACCGGCGATTACGCGCGCTTCGATGAAGACGGCTACATCTGGTTCCTCGGACGGCGCGACGACATCATCAATTCCTTCGGCTACCGGGTGTCGCCACACGAGATCGAGCGGGTGATGAAAACCCACCCGGCGGTGGCCGACTGCGCCGCAACCGGCGAGGAATTGAGCGGCGACAAAGTGCTGGTGGTCGCCTACGTCACCCTCCACCCCGGCGTCGAGGCCAGCCCCGACGAATTGCTCGCCTTCGGCCGCGAACATCTGGCCGGTTACAAGGCGCCCAAGATCGTCTACCTGGCAGCGGATTTCCCGCGTACCAAGAATGGCAAGATCGTGAGAAGGCAGTTGTCGCAGGCCATCGCCGGCGGGAGATCGCAATGAACGCCTTGCCGACGGACGAAGCAGGCGGGGACGCCTGCGCTACAAACCCCGCCCCTGTAGCGCAGGCGTCCCGCCTGCCCCCCCCGCCGCTACATTACCGCCCGCGCCGCTCCATGCTCTACATCCCCGCCTGCGTGCCGCGTTTCCTTGCCAAGGGTCGCGAACTGCCGGTGGATACCCTGATCTTCGACCTGGAGGAATCGGTGCTGGTGGCGCGCAAGCTGGAAGCCCGGCGCAACGCCGCCGCCGCGCTCCAGGAAGGCGGCTACGGCAAACGTGAAGTGGTGGTGCGGGTCAACCGCCATGACTCCGCCTGGGGGCTGGACGATCTCACCGCCATCGCGCCGTTGTCGCCCGACGCCATCCTGTTTCCACGCGTGGAGAGCCGTCAGGAAGTCCTCGACGCCCTGCACGCCCTGGACGAAGCCGGCGGCGCCCATCTGCCGATCATGGTGATGATCGAAACCCCGCTCGCCGTGCTGCGCGCCGAGGAAATCGCCGGCGCCTCGCCGCGCATCCGCTGTCTGGTCATGGGCACCTCCGACCTCACCAACGAACTGCACGCGCGCATCACCCCGGATCGCCTGCCGGTGCTCTACAGCCTCTCGCACTGCCTGCTGGCGGCGCGCGCGCACGGGCTGGCCATCGTTGACGGCGTGCATCTGGACATGAAGGAGATGACCGGCTTCGAATTCGCCTGCCGGATGAGCCGTGACCTCGGTTTCGACGGCAAGAGCATCATCCATCCCGATCAGGTCGCCTACGCCAATGACGCCTTCACCCCGCGCCCGGCCAGCATCGAGCGCGCCCGCAAGATCATCGCCGCCTGGGAAAGCGCCAACGCCGAAGGCTATGGCGTCACCGTGGTGGAAGGGCGTCTGGTGGAAACCCTGCACGTCGAGGCGGCACGACGTACCCTGATGATCCACGACATGATCGAAGCATCGGCAACGGAGGCGCGCACATGAACGGCAACTTCTTCGAGAATTTCGAACTCGGCCAGAACTTTCTCCACGCCACCCCGCGCACCGTCGGCGAGGGCGAGATCGCGCTCTACCTGGCGCTCACCGGCTCCCGCCACCTGCTCGGCGCCTCCGGTCTGGTGGCGCATGCCCTGGGCTACCCGAAACGGCCGCTCGACGACCTGCTCGCCTTCCACCTCGCCTTCGGCAAGACCGTCGCCGACATCTCGCTCAACGCCGTCGCCAACCTCGGCTACGCCGATGTCCGCTTCCTCGCCCCGGTCTACGTCGGCGATACCCTGGTGGCGGAATCCACGGTCATCGGCCGCAAGGAAAACCGCGACGGCGCCGCCGGCATCATCTGGGTGCGCTCCACCGCGATCAACCAGAACGACCGCGAAGTCCTCACCTGGGTGCGCTGGGTTATGGTGAAGAAGCGCGACAAGGCCGCGCCCGCGCCCACCCCGGTGATTCCGGAAACCCCGCCCTGCGTGACGCCCTCGCGCCTCGTCGTGCCGGAGTTCCTCGATACCCGCCAGTTCGAAACCTCGCTGACCGGCGGCGAGCGCCTGTGGGACGACTACCAGCCCGGCGAGCGCATCGCCCATCCCGCCGGCATGACCCTGGAGGAAGCCGACCACACCTTCGCCACTCGCCTTTACCAGAACCCCGCGCGCCTGCACTTCGACGCCCATTTGATGCGCGACACGCCCTTCGGCCGCCGCCTGGTCTACGGTGGGCACGTGATTTCGGTGTGTCGCGCGCTGAGTTACGACGGCCTGGAAAACGCCCTGCTGATCGCCGCCATCAACGCCGGCAGCCACGCCAACCCCACCTTCGCCGGCGACACCTTGTATTGCCGTCATGAAGTGCTGGAGAAATGGCAACTGCCCGGCCGCGATGACCTCGGCGCCCTGCGCCTGCGCATGATCGGCCTGAAAAACCTGCCCGCCGGCGAACTGGCCGAGACCAAGGTCGAAGGCAAATACCACCCCAACGTCGTGCTCGACCTCGATTACACCGTGCTGATGCCCATGTAGCGCCGGCTTCCAGCCGGCTCTTTAGCGGCCGCGATGTCGCCCCCCCCATCAAGGAGCCCCAATGCCCACCCATCCCAACGACGCCCTCTTCGCCGGCGAAAAGCCCTTTCCCGCCATCCCCGCCTGCGAACACTTCGCCGGCAGTGAGAAGTTGATCGAGAAGGCGCTGGCGCTGATGGAAAAACTCGGCCCGGTGTTCAACATCACCTGCGACTGTGAAGACGGCGCCCCCGCCGGACGTGAACCGGAACACGCGGCAATGATCGCGCGCATGGTCAATTCCGAGGCCAACCGCCACCAGCTCGCCGGCGCCCGCATCCACGATTACAGCCACCCGCACTGGCGCGCCGACGTCGACATCCTGGTCCCCGGCGCCGGCGAGAAACTGGCCTACCTCACCATTCCGAAGTGCACCGCCCATGACCAGGCGGCGGAAATGATCGGCTATATCCAGGAAGTCGCCGCCCGCGCCGGCATCACACGGGAAATCCCCATCCACATCCTGATCGAAACCCACGGGGCGCTACGCGACATCCACCGCATCGCGCAACTGCCCTGGTTGCAGGTGCTGGATTTCGGCCTGATGGATTTCGTCTCCGGCCACCACGGCGCCATCCCCGCCAGTTGCATGCGCAGCCCCGGCCAGTTCGAGCATCGCTTGATCGCCCGCGCCAAGGGTGAAGTCGTCGCGGCCGCCCTGGCCAATGGCGTCATCCCCGCGCACAACGTCACCCTCGACCTGAAGAACCCCTACGCCGCCTACGCCGACGCCCGCCGCGCCCGCATGGAATTCGGCTTCCTGCGGCAATGGAGCATCTACCCCACCCAGATCCAGCCCATCGTCGACGCCATGAAGCCCGACCACGGCGAAGTCGAAACCGCCGCCGCCATCCTCCTCGCCGCGCAACAAGCCGACTGGGGCCCGATCCAGCACGCCGGCGAACTGCACGACCGCGCCACCTATCGTTACTACTGGGAAGTCCTGCAAAAAGCGCGGGTTACCGGGCTGAAGCTGCCGGCGGCGGCGGAAGCGGCGTTTTTCTGAGCGGGTAGGCTGCACCGCCTGTTGCTCCCTTGACCCGGAGGTGGGCGGGTAAACTCCGGGCGTTGAACAGATCAAGTACACCGTTTCCCGCAGGAGGTTCCGATATGCAAGCCGTCGAATTCAATAGCACCCCCCACGACAACGTGGTGGACCTGCCCGCCGACCTGCGCGCATGGAATGGCCGCCTGGTTCGGGTCATCCTGTTGACAGACGAGGCAAGCGCCGAACCGACCGCCAGCCCCGCCTTCAAGGCCGTCTCCCTGAAAACCCGCGGATTCAAATTCGACCGGGAAGCGGCCAATGCCAGGTAAGACCTTCATCGACAGCAATGTCGCGATCTACGTCTATTCCGAAGATGAAGCGGAAAAGAAGGGGCTGGCCGAATCGCGCCCAGCCTGATCGGCGACAATCCCGGCTCGATTATTCGGAGCCGCGACGATGAGCCATTGGGAAG
The DNA here is from genome assembly GCA_030653935.1 of Pseudomonadota bacterium. Lineage (GTDB taxonomy): Bacteria > Pseudomonadota > Gammaproteobacteria > Burkholderiales > Thiobacillaceae > PFJX01. The sequence continues at coordinate 9,221 of JAURYL010000073.1, read as the reverse complement.
CCAAATACCAGGCCAACACCATCCCCTGGGACCGGGGCGTCTCCAGCCCGGCCTTGCAGCGCTGGCTGGAAGCTGACGCCCTGAAACGGGGCCGCATCCTGCTGCCGGGTTGCGGCCGTGGTCACGAAGCGTTGGAACTGGCGCGGCACGGGTTTCTCGTCACCGCCCTGGACATCGCGCCGACCGCGCTGAAGCTGCTTGAAACCGAACTGGCGGCGGCGGGGCTGACGGCGGAACGGGTGTGTGCCGACGCCCTGACCTGGCAGCCGGAAATCCCCTTCGACGCGATCTACGAACAGACCTGTCTGTGCGCGCTGCAACCCGAGCAATGGCCGGCTTATGAACAGCAGCTCTACCGCTGGCTGAAACCCGGCGGCCATCTCTACGCCCTGTTCATGCAAACCGGCCGCGAGGGCGGGCCGCCCTTCCACTGCGAACTGGGCGACATGCGAGCGCTGTTCCCGGCGGCACGCTGGGTCTGGCCGGAGTCCGACATGGCGCGCGTGGATCATCCCAACGGCCTGCACGAACTGGCGACGGTGCTGACGCGCGCGCCGAATGGCGCCGCGCTGGGCCGCGGCTGATAAAAAATGGCCCGCCGAGGCGGGCCATGAATACGTTCGCACGTATGGAAGCCCGCGCATTGTAGCCGTTGGGCGGACTGCGTGAAATGCGACATGTTGTCGCGGGAGACGAGCGCGACCAACCGCTAGAATCCAGCCATGCCGCGCCCGCCTTCCCGCCCCCCGCTCCGCCCGCATGCCGCCGACTGGCGCGAGGTGTTGCCGCGCGAGGCGCAAGTTCGCCTGCTGCTGACGCGCGCGGCGCTGGTCTTGTGCGAGGTGGCCGGAATTCTGCTGGCGCAGTTCCAGGTCAATGCCCGCTTGCCGCTGGACTCGCTGCTGTTGCTGCTGCTACTGCATACTCTGCTCAACGGCGTCGCCTGGGCGCGGCTGCGCGCGGGGGGCGCGCAGCGCTTCGAGCTGGCCATCCATCTCGGCGCCGACGCCGCCCTCATCGCCGCCCTGGTCTATCTCACCGGCGGCTACGCCAACCCCTTCATCTCACTGTTGCTGGTACCGCTGATCCTCGCCGCCGTCACCCTGCCGGCGCGCTGCGCCTGGGGCATGGCGTTCTGGGTGGGCGGGCTCTACACCCTGTTGATGGATCACTATCAGCCCCTGACGATGCAGGTCTCGGCGGAAACGGCGGTGGATCTGCATCTGCGCGGCATGTGGCTGAATTTCCTGCTCACCGCCGCCCTGGTCGCCGCCTTCGCCGGCCGCCTCGCCGCCGCCCTGCGTCGCCGCGACGCGCAACTGGCCGAAGCGCGAGAGGCGCGCCTGCGCGATGAACAGTTGTTCGCCCTCGGCGTCCAGGCCGCCGCCGCCGCGCATGATTTGGCCACCCCGCTGGCCTCGCTGCGCCTGACCCTGGACGACCTGCGGCGCGACTATGCCGGCGACGACGAACTGGAAGCGCCGCTGACCCTGCTCTCGGAACAGAGCGCGCGGATGCAGACGGTGCTCGCCCGCCTCGGCGACGCCGCCCGCGCGCGCGGCACCACGGCGGGGCCGGCGCTGCCGACCGGCGCCTGGCTGGCGCGGGTGGTGGAACACTGGGGCCTGCTGCGGCCGGAAGCACGGGTACGCATGGAAACCGCGGCGGACCTGCCGGCGCGGACGCACGATTCCGGGCTGGAAGCGGTGTTGCTGACCCTGCTCAACAACGCGGCGGACGTCTCGCCCGAAGCGATCCAGATTCGCGCCGGCCTCGCCGCTGGCCGGCTGGTCATCGAAGTGCTCGACAGCGGCCCGGGCCTGGCGCGGGAAAGTGACAAGAGCGGCTGGGGTGTCGGCCTCGACCTCGCCCGCGCCACCCTGGCGCGCCTCGGTGGCACCCTGGAACTGACTGATCGACCCGAAGGCGGCGCCGTCGCCCGCGTGTCGTTGCCACTGGAGGCGCTCGGATGAAGGCGCTGAAACCTGTAGCGCCGGCGCTTCCCGGCCGGAGAAAAGACGCCGGCGGGGACGCCGGCGCTACATGCGTCGTCGCCACGCTGGGGATTCCGGAATGACCGCCTGGCGCATCCTGGTGGTGGACGACGACTCGGTGTTCGCCGAGGCATTGGCGCTGGCCCTGAGCCGGCGCGGCCACGAGGTGTCCCGGGCGCTTGACGCGGACACCGCACTGGCGCTGGCGGCGGACGGCGAATTCGACGCCGCCGTGCTCGACCTGCGCCTGGCCACCGATTCCGGTCTCAGGTTGATTGCCCCGCTCAAAACCGCGCAGCCCGAGTTACGCATCCTCCTGCTCACCGGCTATGCCAGCATCGCCACAGCAGTGGAGGCGATCAAGCTGGGCGCGGTGCACTATCTGGCGAAACCGGCGAGCGTCGAGGAAATCCTCGCCGCGCTGGGGCGCGAGGAGGGCGACGCCACCGTATCGCCGGCGGAAGATCCGATGTCGGTGGATCGCCTGGAGTGGGAACACATCCAGAAAGTGCTGGCGGAACATGACGGCAATCTCTCCGCCACCGCCCGCGCCCTGAAAATGCACCGCCGCACCCTGCAACGGAAGCTGGCGAAGCGGCCGGTGCGGGAATGAGCGCGCCGCCGGATGGCGTCAGCCCGCTTATGGCGCGCCTCGGTCACCATCGGCGTTTGCTCGCGGTGGCGTTGTTCCTCGGCGTGCTATTGCTGACATTCGAGCTGACCGGACTGCGCGGCCACTTCGACCTGGCCTTCCTGCGCCAGACCATCCTCGACCACCGGCTCGGCGGCCTGCTGGTCTTCGTGCTGCTGTTCGCCCTCGGCAACCTGCTCCAGATTCCCGGCTGGATTTTCCTCGCCGCCGCCGTGCTGACACTGGGGCGCGGCTGGGGCGGGCTCGCCACCTATATCGCCGCCACCATTTCCTGCATCGCCAGCTTCCTGCTGATTCGGAGTATCGGCGGCGACGCCCTGCGCAAACTGGACAACCGCCTCGCCAGCCGCATCCTGGCGCGCCTGGATGACGCGCCGGTCAGGAGCATCCTGCTCGCCCGCATGCTGTTCCAGACCCTGCCGGCGCTGAATGTCGCGCTCGCCCTCTCCGGCGTCCGCTTCCGCGCCTATCTGGCCGGCACCCTGCTCGGCCTGCCACTGCCCATCGCCCTGTATGTCCTGTTCTTCGACTACTTTGCCCAGGCGCTGCACCTGGCCGCGGCATGAGGATGAAACGCTTCTGCGCGGTGAGTGTCCTGCTGCTGCTCCTGGCGGCGAACGGCGCCGCGCTGGCGGCCAGGGCGAAATGCGTCGCCAGCAGCGGGCCGACCCGCGCCGCCCTGCTGGAGCTGTATACCTCGGAAGGTTGCAACAGTTGCCCGCTGGCCGACCGCCGGCTGTCTGACCTGCGCGAGCAGGCGCCGCGCGGCGTGGTGCCACTGGCCTTTCATGTCGATTACTGGAACCGCCTCGGCTGGATCGACCGTTTCTCGCGGCCGGCCTGGTCGGAACGGCAAGGCCGGGTCGCGGCGCGGCACCGCTCCAGCACCGTTTACACGCCGCAATTCGTGCTCAATGGCCAGAACTGGCGCGATTGGCGCGGCGACCTGCCGGAACCCGGCGCTGAACGCGCCGTCGCCAGCCTGCGGCTGCGACTGCACGCGGCGGCAAAGGGCCGCCTGGAATTCAGCGGCGACGCCCGCATCCGCGAAGCGAAAGCCGGCGCCCAGGTCACGCTCGTCCTCTACGAGAACGGCCTGACCTCACGCATCGTGGCGGGCGAAAACGCCGGCAGCCTGCTGAAACACGATTTCGTGGTGCGGCAACTGCTTGGCCCCTTCCCACTGCCGGAGACCGGCAGGCTGCGCCTGCGCGAGGCATTCGCCCTGGAAGCCGACTGGAAACCGGAGAACCTGGGTGTCAGCGCCTTCATCGATCACGCCGAGACCGGTGAGGTCTACCAGGCACTGCGCTTGCATATGTGCAAGAAGCGCTGACCCCCCCTTTCTCAAAGGGGGGCTGGGGGGATTTGCGGACGTTCGCGCATGTACCATGCCTGGGATAAATCCCCCCTGCCCCCCTTTGGAAAAGGGGGGAACCGCTACCCCCGCATCAACGCGATGAGGTCGTCGCTCGACGGCAAGGCCGTGGTTTCCTCGCCGGAGAGCACACCCTCGGCCAGCGCGCGTTTGTCGTGGTGCAGGTCGACGATGCGTTCCTCGATGGTGCCCTTGCCGACCAGGCGGTAGACCGTCACCGGCCGCTGCTGGCCCATGCGGTGGGCGCGGCCCATGGCCTGATCTTCGGCGGCGGGGTTCCACCAGGGGTCGGTGATGACCACGTAATCGGCGGCGGTGAGGTTGAGGCCGAAGCCACCGGCTTTCAGGCTGATCAAAAACAGGTCGCCCTCGCCGGCCTGGAAGGCGGCGACGCGGCGGGTGCGCTCCGCCGCCGGGGTGGCGCCGTCGAGGTATTGGTAACTGATGCCGGCGGCGTCCAGCGGCGCCCGCAACAGGGTGAGGAAATCGACGAACTGGCTGAACACCAGCGCCTTGTGGCCGTTGTCGGCGAGTTCGGCCGCGAGTTCCGCGAAGGCCAGCACCTTGGCGCCGGGCAGTTTGATTTCCGGGGTGGTCAGGCGCGGGTCGCAGGCGGCGCGGCGCAAGCGGGTGAGCTGGGCGAGGATGTTCATCCGCGCCGCGCCGGACGCACCGCCAGCCAGCGCCTGCCCGGCCTCTTCCAGGGCTTGGCGGCGCAGGGCCTCGTAATGCGCGGCTTCCGCCGCTTCCGGCTCGATCAACAGCGCAAGTTCGGTGCGCGGCGGCAGTTCCTGCAACACTTCCGATTTGATCCGGCGCAGCACGAAGGGGCCGATCAGGCGGCGCAACAAGTGTTGCGCCTCGCGCGAGCGGCTGCGCTCGATCGGGGTGGCGAAGCGTTCGTTGAAGCGCGCCAGGGTGCCGAGCAGGCCAGGGTTGGAAAAGCGCATGATCGACCAGAGTTCCGCCAGGCGGTTCTCCACCGGCGTGCCGGACAGGGCCAGGCGGAAATCGGCATCCAGCTCGAACACCGCTTGCGAGCGTTTCGCGCTGGCGTTCTTGATCGCCTGCGCCTCGTCGGCGATCAGGGTGTGCCAGACGCGGCCGGCGAAACGTTCCTTGTCCTGTTGCACCAGGGTGTAGGAGACGATCACCACGTCCATCGGCCCGGCTTCGCTGACCAGCGTGTCTCGGTCCCCTTCACCATAGATTTGCGCGTTGAGGCTGGGCGCGAAGCGGCGGGTTTCCGCCAGCCAGTTGCCGCACACCGAGGTGGGCGCGATGACCAGCGCCGCGCCTTTGCCGCCGCGCGCCAGCATTACCGCCAGGGCTTGCAGGGTCTTGCCCAGACCCATGTCGTCGGCCAGGCAACCGCCGAGGCCGGCGGCGGCCAGGCGCATCGCCCACTGGTAACCGTCTTCCTGATACGGGCGCAGCTCTGCTTGCAGGCTCTTCGGCAGCTTCGGCGTTTCCTTTTGGGCGGCGCGCAGGCGTTCGATGGCGGCACGAAATTCGCCATCACTTTTCACTTCCATGCCGTCGAGGGCGTCGTCCAGCCAGGAAGCGGCGATCTGGGGGATACGCGCGCCGTGCTTGTCCATCTCGACCACGGCGGCGAGATCGGCGAGCCTATCCTTCAGGCTTTGCGTAAGCGCGGCATAGACGCCATCGCCCATCGGGATGAAACGACTCTTCTGGCGGGCGGCGTCGAGCAGCGCGGTGAACGCCAACACCAGGCCGTCGTCCAGGGTGGCCTGGCCGGCGACGCGGAACCAGTCGCGCTCGCCGTTTACCTGCAAACCCAATTGAGCGGCATCGACGCGCAGCACACGCACCGGCTTGCCCTTGGGCCAGTCCACCGCCGCCACGGCGGGCAGGGCGGGCAGAATTTCCACCATCGCCAGCGCCTGTTCCGGGTCGCTCACCAGCCATTCGCAGGCGCCATCCGGCGCGTCGAGGAAGGGCAGGGCGTCGAGCACGGCGTTCAAGTGCGCGCGTTCCGCGTCGAGATCACGTTTCGTGCCCACCGTCTCGGCGCCGATGGCGGCCATGATGCGATTGCGGCCACCGGCCGGCGGCAGGCGTGGGCCTTCCGTGCCCAGCGGGGTGACCACCAGGCGCAGCAGTAAATCCTCGCCGGAGGGCGACAGTTCCGCGTGCAAACGGCTTTCCGGCTCGACTTCGCGCGTGGCCTGGGCGCTGTCGGCGTGCACCTGGAAATGCCGCGCCAGCACTTCCAGCGATTGCTTCAATTCATCCTGCGCCTGCGCCGGCACGGCAAAGCGGCCGGAGACCAGTTGCGCCGCGCGGCGTTGCGCGGCGGAGAGGCGGATCACCTGGAACCGCTGCGGCGATTCCTGCACCACGCTGATCAGGCGCAGCGCTTCTGCCTCACGGCGCGCGTCGGCATCGGCGTAATAGGCGTATTCGCCGGCCACATCCGGGTGCGGCGCGGGCGTTACCCGCATCCGGTAGTGCTCGCCCTCGCGCACCACTTCCAGGGTCGGCGTGCCTTCCACCAGTTCGACCAGGCGATCCGGCGCTTCCGCCAGCACCACGGCGGGGTGGCCGAGCAGGGCGACGATGGCGGCGGCGCGGTCGAGGTTGTAGCGCTTCGCATAGGCGCGATCCTGCTTGAGCGCGCGCGCCACCTTGGCGTCCCAGGGCGGCAGGCGTTCGTTGCCGGCCAGTTTACCGAGGCTGAGCGGCTTCGCCTTGCCCCAGCCGCGCGGGCCGCGCTTCTGTTCCAGCGGCGCAATGTCGAGCAGGGCGTGGTCCTTGCCCAACGACAGCGCCCAGAGGATGCGCGTGGACTCCGCCTCGGCGGTGCTGCCCGCGCCTTCCCCGGCCAGGGCCTGCAAGGCGGCGAGCACCTCGCGCCATTGTTCGCCGCGGCCACCGACGAAGAAGCCGGCCGGCGGCTCGTTGCCGCGCAGCACTTCCAGCGCCGCTTCCACCTGGCCCGCCAGCCAGTCGAGCTTGCAACGCAACAAATGGTTGCGCGTCGCCATGGCCACCTCCTCGGCGACCCTGCGGCGCTGATCGTTCATTCCCAGCGCCTCCGGCCCCAGCCAGGCCGCCAGCAACAAACGCCAGAGGTCGCGCCAATCCGGAATCGGCTTGTAGTTGCTGATGCTGGCGAGGAAGGCATCGGCCTGGACCGGCGCATCGCCCAGACGCACCGCGATGGCATGCGCCCATCCCCCCCATTGGTCGTAGGGGCTGGGTTCGCGCTTGCCGGCCTCGCCGATGCAGAATTTCCGCGCCTGTTCCAGGTGCTTGGGCGTCTGTTGCGCGATCAGCGCCAGCGGGTGCAGCCAGACCAGGCTGTCGGGAAAGATGCGCTTGCGGGTGCCGCTTTCCACCTGGCCCCGCTTGAGCGCGGCCTCGAACGCCAGTTGCGCCTCCGGGTAACCGCCGCGCTGGACGAGGCGGGCGGCGCGCAGCGCCTGGGCGTAGCGGTTGTCCATCCCCTCCAGGGCGCGCTCCAGGCGCGCGCTGTCGCCGCGTTGCAGGAACAGGTCGGCCAGGGCCAGACGCAAGTCCATCGGCATCGCGGCGGCATCGGCGTCGAAATAAGCCACCGCCAGATCGCACGCCGCCAGCATGTTCTGGCGCCAGTAGGCGACCAGCAAGCGCACCGCCCGGTAGAGCAGATCCCAGCGCGTCTCTGCCCTGATCCGCTCGAAGCTGGCGGCATCCAGGCCATCGAAGATCGCCTCCTGGAAGACCAGGTCCCAGTCTCGCCCGCTGTTCTGGATCGCCCCGGCGATGACCTTGTACTCGTCCGCCGGCGTGCCGCTCAAGAGCGACAGACGCAGCAAGGCCACCGTGCCGGCGTGGCTCACCGGCCAGTAGTAACTGCGGGCGTTGCCTTGATAGCCCACGAACGGGAACAGGACGCCGCGCAGCGTGGCGCCCGGCTGGGCAGCGAGCAACTGCCGGTACAGGGGAATGCGCAGCTTGTCGTGCAGACGCACATAGCCGGGCTGGTTCGGCATATCCACCAGCAGGCCGTGACCGCGCAAATCCTGCAAGGCGGCCTTGACGTCCTCCGCCGTGAAGGCGCGGCCATCGGCGCGTTTCAGCCCGAGCGGGCGCAACAGGGTGTGGACATCGGTGCGCGAGCGCCAGGTCCAGAGCAAGGCCAGCGCCAGGGCGACACTGTAGGTATCGGGGGAAAGGGTGACGGTGGGGGTGGACATGGCGGCGCAATGAGTGGATCGATGCACCGCGATGTTAACGGCATTGCGTGATTTCGGAGCACGGACGCTCGGCGGCGGGTGCGATTCAAACGGATGTGGCACGCCGTAGGAGCGGGCTTGCCCGCGATAGCCACCGTTGTATCGCGAGTAGGGGCGGGTTTCAAACCCGCCCCTACGGCTACGCGTTACCCACTACGATTCACACAGAGCCTCTTGTTGTCGACGGAACCCAACATGGCGCCCTTGCGTAACGCCTTGATCGAACAAGGAACAACCCACGTTCAGCCGTAGAATCGCGGGCGACGGCGATTCAACATGACTGGGGGCAATGGATGGAACGGTTTTTCAATACAGCAGGACCGATGAAGCCGGAGATTCATTACTGCATCCCCTCCTTCGAGCGGATCGACTGGGACGAGATGCAGATGCTCATCGCCAGCCAGAAGTATTTCCTGCTGCATGCCCCGCGCCAGACCGGCAAGACCAGCGCCCTGCTGGAAATGATGGACGCGCTCAACCAAGTCGGGAGCTACCGGGCGCTGTACGCCAATATCGAAGGCGCGCAGGCCGCGCGCAACGATGTCGAGGCCGGCATCGCCACCGTCTGCAATGCCCTGGTGCGTTCCGCCGATGTCTATCTGCAAGAAAAACGCCTCGCCGCCTGGCTCAACGCCGAGGGCAAGGCCATGCCCGCGCAGGATCGCTTCAGCGCCCTGCTGGCGCACTGGGCCGGGATCAGCGACAAGCCCATCGTCCTTTTCCTCGACGAAGCCGATGCCCTGATCGGCGACACCCTGGTGTCCTTGCTGCGCCAGATTCGCGCCGGCTACGCCCAGCGGCCGCATGCCTTTCCGCAATCCATCGTGCTTTGCGGCCTGCGCGACATCAAGGACTACCGCATTCACGTCGCCAGCGGCGACGTCATCACCGGCGGCTCCGCCTTCAACATCAAGGCCGAGTCGCTGCGCCTGGGCAACTTCACCGAGGCAGAG
>JAURYL010000070.1 GCA_030653935.1 Pseudomonadota bacterium | reverse complement strand
TCGCTTCCGGTTGCTCTCCACCCCGCTTCGCAGCGACGCAGTTACCTTCAGCTACGGGGCCTTGGCTTACCCCGACACGGACTTACACCGTGCTGTGTGTGCGCCTTCACGGGCGCACTAGGAGCGGGCTTGCCCGCGAATAACGGTCGTGCCTGTGGAACCGTTGCCATTCGCGGGCAAGCCCGCTCCTACGAACTCCATTACCAACAAAGAGCAGCCGCCCAATGAACGAGAACATGCAGCGCCCCGCCCAACCCACCTTCTGGGAAGCCTTCGTCTACTGGCTGAAACTCGGCTTCATCAGCTTCGGCGGCCCCGCCGGGCAGATTTCCATGATGCACCAGGAGCTGGTGGAGAAACGCCGCTGGATCTCCGAGCGCCGCTTCCTGCACGCCCTCAACTACGCCATGGTGCTGCCCGGGCCGGAAGCGCAACAGCTCGCCATCTACATCGGCTGGCTGATGCACCGCACCTGGGGCGGCATCATCGCCGGCACCCTGTTCGTGCTGCCTTCGCTGTTCATCCTCTCGGCGCTGACCTACATCTATCTCGCCTATGGTGATGTGCAATTCGTCCAGGGCGTGTTCGCCGGCATCAAGCCCGCCGTGGTCGCCATCGTCGTGTTCGCGGCCTGGCGCATCGGCTCGCGGGCGCTGAAGAACAAGGTACTGTGGGGTTTCGCGGCGGCTTCGTTCATCGCCATCTTCGCCCTGAAAATCCCCTTCCCGATCATCGTCCTGACCGCCGGCGTGCTCGGCTTCATCGGCAGCAAGCTCGCCCCCGACATCTTCAAGGTCGGCGGCGGCCACGGCGCATCCAACAAGGATTACGGCCCGGCCCTGATCGACGACGACACGCCACCGCCGGAACACGCGAAGTTCAAGGCCTCGCGCCTGGTCATCATGACCATCGTCTTCATCGCGATCTGGGCCGTCGGCATCTGGGCCACCCTGGGCGTGCCGGTGCTCGCCGACATGGGCGAATTCTTCACCAAGGCGGCCCTGGTCACCTTCGGCGGCGCCTATGCCGTGCTGCCCTACGTTTATCAGGGCGGTGTCGAAACCTACGGCTGGCTCACCGGCACGCAGATGATCGACGGCCTCGCCCTGGGTGAAACCACGCCCGGCCCGCTGATCATGGTGGTGGCTTTCGTCGGCTTCATCGGCGGCTGGACCAAGGAAGTGTTCGGCCCGGAAAACCTGCTCCTGGCCGGTTTCGCCGGCGCCTCGGTCGCCACCTTCTTCACCTTCCTGCCCGGCTACCTGTTCATCCTCGCCGGCGGCCCGCTGGTGGAAGCCACCCACGGCGACCTCAAATTCACCGCGCCGCTCACCGGCATCACCGCCGCCGTGGTCGGCGTGGTGCTCAATCTGGCGCTATTCTTCGGCTACCACGTCCTCTGGCCGACCGGCTTCGAGGGCGGCTTCGAGTGGTTCTACGCCCTCATGTCCGTGGCCGCCTTCTTGGCGCTGTGGAAATACAAGCAGGACATCATGCGGGTCATCGCCGCCTGCGCGGCGGTGGGCCTGGTTTACACCTTCCTCATTGGAGCCTGAACATGGATCGCACCATCAAACCCGAAACCCTGAAAAGCGAACTCGCCGGAAAATTTGTTCTCGATGTGCGCCGGGTCGGCGACCACCACGCCGCCACCGATCAACTGGCCGGCGCCCACTGGAAAGACCCGGAAAAGCTCGACCTCTGGGTCGACAGCCTGCCGCAAGCCCAGGAAATCGTCCTCTACTGCGTGCGCGGCGGCGGCGTCTCCAACAGCGTGGTCGACGCGCTCCAGGCCAGGGGATTGAACGCCCGCTTCATCGAAGGTGGCATCGAAGGCTGGAAAGCGGCGGGCGGCACGGTAGTCGGCAAGTAAGCGCCGGCAAGATGCCCCACGCCGGGCGGCTTCTCGCGCTGAACCCGCCCTGTAGCGCCGGCTTCCAGCCGGCTCTTTTAACAGACGCCGGTAAGGAAGTCGGCGCTAAAGGGCGATTCACGTGATTCTCCCGCCCGGCGTCGCCCCCGAGGTGCGTTTCCTGATCATCGCCCGCGCTCTGCGCGCACTGGGCGATGGTTATGTCGCGGTGTTGTTGCCGGCCTATCTGCTGGCCCTGGGCATGGGCACCTGGCAGGTCGGCGTGCTCAGCAGCGCAACCCTGCTCGGTTCCGCCTTCGCCACTCTGGCGGTCGGCGCCTGGGGCCACCACTTCCATCATCGCCACCTGCTGCTCGGCGCGGCGCTGCTGATGACCGCCACCGGCCTGTTCTTCGCCGGCCTCGATGGCTTCTGGCCGCTGTTGCTGATCGCCTTCATCGGCACGCTCAACCCCAGTTCCGGCGATGTCAGCGTGTTTCTGCCGCTGGAACACGCGCGCCTCGCCGAAGCCGCCGAAGGCAACACGCGCACTTCCCTGTTCGCCCGCTACAGCCTCACCGGCGCCCTGTTCGCCGCCTTCGGTGCTCTGGCCGCCGGCGTGCCGGACTGGCTGACGAGCCTGGGAGTGGAGCATCTCACCGCCCTGCGCGCCATGTTCGTGCTCTACGCCGGCATCGGCGGCGTCGTCTGGCTGCTCTATCGCCGCCTGCCGGAACCGCCGCCGCATGCGCGCCCCGAACCACCCGCGCCGCTCGGCCCCTCGCGCGGCATCGTCCTGAAACTGGCGGCGCTGTTTTCCCTCGACGCCTTCGCCGGCGGTTTGGTGGTCAACGCCCTCATGTCGCTCTGGCTGTTCCAGCGCTTCGGACTCTCGCTCGCCGCCGCCGGCGCCTTCTTCTTCTGGGCCGGCCTGCTCACCGCCGCCTCGCAACTGGCCGCGCCCTGGGTGGCCAAACGCATCGGCCTGCTGAACACCATGGTGTTCACCCACATTCCCTCCAGCATTTTCCTCATCCTCGCCGCCTTCGCCCCTAGCCTGCCGCTGGCGCTGGGCTTCCTGCTGGCGCGCGCCCTGCTCTCGCAAATGGACGTCCCCACCCGCAGCGCCTTCGTCATGGCCATGGTCACTCCCGCGGAACGCGCCGCCGCCGCCAGCTTCACCTCCGCCCCGCGCAGCCTCGCGGCGGCCTTGAGCCCCTCGCTCGGCGGCGCCCTGTTCGCAGCCGGCTGGCTCGCCGCGCCCCTGGTCGCCTGCGGCGTCCTCAAGATCGTCTACGACCTGGCGCTGCTGGCCGCGTTTCGGCGACACCGCGAGAAATAAACGGCGAAAAGACGGCATGACCACCCGATAAGCAATCCGAATTTTCAATCCACTCGATTACCGGAGATCAGCGAATGGGGCGCCCGCATCGCAACGGGTACGCCGGCCGCGCCCACCCGCAACGCATATACTTGATCATTGTGAATACCCGGTTTTTCCCGTCATCCATGGAGGAAATGACATGAGCTCCAATTTGCGCAAGCCGATGTTGCTGATCGGGATGATGTTCGCCACTCCGGTGTTGGCCCAATCCATCCTGCCCGGCCTCTGGGAGATACAGGGCAAGGCGTCCGTCGACGGCCAGGCCATGCCGGACATGGCGGAGATGATGAAGGAGGTGCCGCCGGAAATGCGCAAGCAGATGCAGGCGATGATGAACAAGCAGGGCGTGGGCATGTCGCCCTCCGGCATTCAGGTTTGCGTGACGGCCGAGCAGGCGTTGCGCAACGACATCCCGGTGCAAGCTGACAAACGCTGCAAGCTGACCTGGCAGAAGAAAACGCCAAAGCGCACGACTTACCAACTGATCTGCACCCAGCCCAACGAACGCGGCGAGGGCTGGATGGAGATCGTCAGCCCCAAACACTGGCGGACCAGCGTGAAGATGCACACTCAGGTAGACGGCAAGCCGCAAACGGTGACCAGCGATTCATCCGGAAGGTGGCTGGGGCCGGACTGCGGCAAGGTGCAAGCGGCGGCGAAACGCTGACGCTCGGGCTGGTCAGGGCAAGTTCTGACTGGCCCGAGTCCGTTTGTTGGCTTATACCGAAACCATCACTTCAATAAATCGGAGGATGGCACCATGAGCCCGGCACTTTTACCCTTGCGTTATTTTTCCGTGTCGCTGTTCCTGTTGCTGCTGGCGGGGTTTCCCGTGCTGGCCGCGCCGCCAGCCGGCATCTCCGGCCCCGCCGCGGCGGGTGCGCTAGCGGCTCCCCAGGTGCTGAAAAACTCGCCGGAACTGGCCTCGCTGCTGCGTGATTGGGACAGCCAATCGGCACTCGCCATTGAAGTGGCGCGACAGAAGCCCACTCAGGTGTTGAACCGGGCGGCGATGCGCCGTACCCGGGTTGACACCGGCACCGGCGAGCAGGTGGACATGGCGGCCCTGTTCGACCAGACCTTCACCGCCCAGCGCGCGCTGGGACAGCAACTGAGCCGCATCTCCGACAAGGCGCTGGTGAAGCGGCCACAAATCAACGAGGTGGTGGTCGAGTTTCCGGATCGGCTGCTGCTGGCGCGTCAGGTACGCATGGTGGTACGCGATCCGCGCCAGGCCGCTGCGGACTCACCCGAATTCGCCGCATTCCTGGCACCGGTGGACAAAGCCGCTGCGGCGCGAGCGCGCGTGGCGGAATTGCCGTCCGATGAGCAAGCCGATTTCCGCCGTTTTCTCGCCGAGGAACTGCCCCAGCTGGAGGCGGATGATCCACTGCGGGAAGCTCTGGCGAGCGGCGGCGAGGATGCGGTGCTGCGCGCGGTTCTGAGCGGGGCCGGCGAGTTCGAGGTAACCGATGAGGTGGTGGTGGAGCGGCGCCTGTTCAATGACGGCGGCCCGCGTCTGCCAATGAGCCTGCGTCCGATGGCGCGGCCCCTCATTTTCACGCCGGTGGTCAGGCGGGCGTTGCGCCCGGCGCAGCCGCTAACCGCCACCGCCGCGAAACAGGACGGTCGCGGGCGGCTGGAATTCAACGAACCGTTCCTGGCTGGTTTTACGCTGGGCCAGGAATTGAAATGGGAGAGAAAATGGAAGTTCAACGTGGGCTTCCTGCGCCTCACCTACAGCATGGGTTACGGTGTCGGCTTGCGCATTCCACTGCGGCTGGAAGGGAGCCTGACGCCGATCAGTATCGAACGCAGCGCACCCGACGATCCAGGCCACGATCTGACCCTGCAACTACGCGCCACCGCCTTCAATGCCGGTCCGGAGTACTACCTCGCGGCCGGCCTCGATCCGACGCAGGTATTCGACGGCAATGAATTCGTGCTGGAAGTCGGTTCCAGTCTCAACTACAAGTTGTATCTCCTGGGAAAAGACCGGGCGAAGGGAACGCTCCCATCGCCGTCGTTAGTGCAAAGCCGCGATTTCACGCCGCCGCTGGGCGGAACCGCGCGGGAGATTTTCCCCACCATCGCCATTCCTCCCGAACTGACCAATACCACTTTGGAGTTGGGCGCGCTCAGGGGCGACCTGACACTGGGCTTCTCCCTGCGCGGCGACGGGGCCGCGTTGAGCCAGGTCAGCCTGCTGGTGGACGATGCGCCGCGGGAGGTTCGCCCGCTGCCACTGCGCGACACCGGCGGCATCACCGAGACCCTGCGTTTGCACCCCCTCGCCGCCGGCGTCCAGCGCCAGCGTTATGGTCTGCGCATCGCTGCGCCGCAGTATCAGATGAATCTGAGCGTTGTGCCGCAGTTGCAGGTCGGGATGGACATCGGCGTCGGCGAGTTCAGGCGCGGCATCCGAACCGACTGGTTCGACCTCATCTCGCATCCACTCGGCCAGATCACGCTGCCACCCCATGCCGGCACCCGTGACGCCTACCAATGGAACGAGGGCGTGCGCATCTTCCACAAGGAAACGCGCGAGCCGTCCGCCCCGGCTGGAATGCGGCAACGGAGCAACATCCTGCTGCCACGGTGATGCACTTATCCAAAGGAGCGAAGCGATGACGATGAACCAATCCGGCGCGCTGATTGTTTTCTGCGCCCTGCTACTGGGCGCGCGGGCGGATGCCGCGCAAACCGAACCACCGCGACAGGTGAAAAACCCCGCCGCAGTCCAGCCTCTCCGGGCCAAACCGGCGGAGAAACCGCAAGCCACCAGCAATCGAGATCGGGTCTCGGTGACGGGCTATGGGCAAGATCCCGGAGAGGAGACCCAAGAGATGCGTCCCAACCCGGTCAATTCCAAGCCGGCGCGGCGCCCTGACCCGGCGCGCGCTCCGGCCGGCGAGCCACGACCGGCACTCGGCCGTTGATGCGGAAGCCGCCGCTCCCACGGCGGCACACCAAGCTACCGCGGCACGGACGTGAGGCATTGAGGCAACACATGACGTCGACTTGATGGCATGACTGCGAGATCCCCACATCCTCAAGGAGGGTGGAAAAATGAAAAAAGTTATTGTGATGTCCGGGCTGATCTTAATGGGCGTCATATTCACGGGCTGCGTCACAACCGGACAGCATGGTTCAAAGACCCGAAGCGGTGATCGAGCCAGCGACCAGTCGATCCAATCAGACCGTGGCGCGACAACGGATACCGAGCGGGGGCGGACAAAACGTGACGCTACGGCACAAAAGGAAGCAACATCCACTGAACCTGCAAAGCCGCGTGATAGAAAGACTCCCGCGGAAAGCGTATCCGCCGACAGTTGCACCGGCGGCCAATTCTGGGTGGAGAACCGCTGCGAATGCCACAATAACTTCTATTGGAATGAGCGCTTGAATCAGTGCCGGCCGGTAGCAAATTGCTCCCCGGGGAAACGATTTGATCGTGAGCTTGATCGCTGTGTGGCCAATTAAGTGAGGTCACTCAAGGCGCTGTGGAAGTGCGTAGGCCGGAAAAGCGGCCTTATCGCGCCTTCCGCCACACATTGCCTGATGATGGCGGACAGCCGGCTGGAAGCTGGCGCTACAAAACCTTCCCAAGTCAGCCCACCTCAACCAACTCCAGCGCATTGCCGTCCGGGTCGCGTACGAACAGGGCGGCGCGGCCGGAGCGGCTGAGGGTGTAGGGCAGGCCGGCGCTGTCGAGGCGGGCTTGCAGGGCGGCGAAGTCGCTCACACCCAATGCGGTGTGGCGGTCGCGGCCACCGTGTTCCGGGCGGCCCGTAACCGGGTCGGGGTTGGGCAGGTTGATGAGGTGGATCTGGCCGGCGCCGACGTCGTACCAGACGCCGGCGAAACTCATGTCGGGGCGCGCCGGGTTGGGTTTCAGGCCGAGCACACCTTCGTAGAAAGCGCGGGCGCGCGCCAGATCGGTGACCATCAGGGAGGCATGCAGCAAGGAGACCAGTTCAGACATTTTTTTCCATCCTTCCGGAAAACAGGGTGGCGGCGATGATCATGCCGCCGCCGATCCATTCGTGCGCGTCCATCACTTCGCCGGCCAGCCAGCGGCTGGAGATCGCGGCGACCACCAGTTCCGCCAGCAGGATGACGACGGCTCGGTTGGCGGGGGTGTGGGAGAGCCCGTATTGCATGGTGAAGGTGGCGAACAACAGCGCCAGGGCGATGGCCGCTACCAGCCACCAGCCGTTGCCATCGAGCACGCGCACCGCTCCCGGCGCGGCGCCTTCTGCGGTGGCGTAAATCGTGGAAACCGTCACCACGCCGGCGAATACCCAGAGCGAACGCAAGGCGATGGGCGCGGATTTGAGCCGCCGCGTGAGCACATTGGCGAGGGCGAAGCCGATACCCGCCGACAATCCCAGCCACTCGGCGGCGTTATGCGGCACGGGAAAGCCGCCCTCCCCCGCCAGCATGACCCAGGCACCCGCCAGCGCCAGGGCGATCACCAGCAGGGCAACGCGGCTGGCGTGCTCGTTCAGCAGCAGGCGCGCGAACGGCACGGTCCACAACGGCGCCAGATAGAACAGCAGCATGACCCGCATCACCTCGCCGTTGATCACCGCCAGCACGTAGGCGAGATTGGTCCAGCCGGAGACCAGGGCGAGCGCCAGCAGCAGACGGCGTTCCTCGGGATCGGCCAGGCGCTGGCGCATGGCGAGGATCAACAGCGGCGGCAGCGCCACCAGATAGGTCAGTACCGATGCGACGCTGCCGCTCAGGCCTGCCTGTTCCAGGATGCGGTAGGGATACCAGATCAATCCCCAGGTGGTCGCAGCGGCGAGCAAAGCCAGCGGGGCCAGCCAACGACTCGAAGGCATATAATTCGCGCCCTTTTTGCATAGTGGTGAGATGGCCGCGAATGATACGGGCCGTCATTCCCGCGCAGGCGGGAATCCAGTGCGCAGGCCTGATTGCCCTTGAAATCAATCAGCTGAACGAACTGGATTCCCGCTTTCGCGGGAATGACGGTAGTGAATGGATACCGTCCGCGCCTACGAAAACCTTATGAACCCGCGTCTGAATCAACTTCAGCCTTATCCGTTCCAGCGTTTGCGCGAATTATTCGCCGGCGTGACGCCGAATCCCGAGCTGCGGGCCGTGAATCTTTCCATCGGCGAACCCAAGCACGCAACGCCGGAATTCATCAAACATGCGCTCACCGCCAACCTGCACGGTCTGTCCAGCTATCCGGTCACCCAGGGCAGCGAGGAGTTGCGCGAAGCCATCGCCGGCTGGGGCCGCATGCGCTATGGCGTCGATCTCGACCCGGCCACCCAGATTCTGCCGGTGAACGGCAGCCGCGAGGCGTTGTTCGCCTTCGCCCAGGCGGTGATCGACCCGAGCAAGCATGTCAAGCCGCTGGGCCGCCCCGAGGCGACGACTGCTCCCCCCCGGGGGGACGCGAGCGAATGCGAGCAAGGGGGCCATCTCTCGCGGGTACTCGCGCCCAACCCCTTCTACCAGATATACGAAGGCGCCGCCCTGCTCGCCGGGGCCAAGCCGTTCTTTCTCAACACCCTGCCGGAAAACGGTTACCGCTGCGACTTCACCAGCCTTCCCGAGGACCTGTGGGAGACGGTGCAACTGGCTTATGTCTGCTCGCCCGGCAACCCCACCGGCCGCGTCATGAGCCTGGCCGACTGGCGTGAAGTGTTCGAACTTTCCGACCGCCACGGCTTCGTCATCGCCTCCGACGAGTGTTATTCCGAGATCTATTTCCACGAAGGGCAGCCACCGCTGGGCGCGTTGACGGCGGCCAAGGAACTGGGGCGCGACTTCCGCAATCTGGTGGTGTTCAACAGCCTGTCGAAGCGCTCCAACGTCCCCGGTCTGCGTTCCGGTTTCGTCGCCGGCGATGCCGAATTGATCAAGCAATTCCTGCTCTACCGCACCTACCACGGCAGCGCGATGAACCCCGCCGTGCAGGCTGCCTCCGCCGCCGCCTGGCGCGACGAAGGCCATGTCCATGAAAACCGCCGCCAGTACCGCGAGAAGTTTGCCGCCGTGATGCCCATGCTGCACGGCACCCTGGAGTTCGAGGCGCCGGATGCCGCTTTCTACCTCTGGGCGAAAGTGCCCGGCGGTGACGACATGGCTTTCGCACGAGACCTGTACCGCGACAAGCACGTCACCGTCCTGCCTGGTTCCTATCTGGCGCGTGAGGCAAAAGGCGTGAATCCTGGCCAGGGTTTCATCCGCATCGCTTTGGTCGATGGGCTGGAGCCGTGCATCGAAGCGGCGCAGCGGATCGTGGATTTCGTGAATACCGTGTCTGTTTCATAGCCGGCGTAGGTTGGGCAAAGCGTAGCGTGCCCAACATTGCCACCGCGTGTTGGGCACGCTTCGCTTTGCCCAACCTACTTTTCAACTTGTAAGAGGAACCACCATGCAAGAACTGCAACAAATCATCGAAGAAGCCTTCGAGCGCCGCGCCGACATCACCCCGCGCAACGTCGAACCCAAGGTCAAGGATGCGGTCATGGCCGTGATGGACCTGCTCGACATGGGCGAACTGCGCGTGGCCGAGCGCAGCGAAGGCCAGAACTGGATCACCCACCAGTGGATCAAGAAGGCGGTGCTGCTCTCCTTCCGCCTGGAAGACAACGCCTTCATCAAGGGCGGCTTCACCAATTACTACGACAAGGTGCCCTCCAAGTTCGCCGACTTCAACAGCCGCGATTTCCGCGAAGGCGGCTTCCGCGTGGTGCCGCCGGCTTCCGTGCGCAAGGGTTCCTACATCGCCAAGAACGTGGTGCTGATGCCCTCCTACGTGAACATCGGCGCCTATGTCGACGAAGGCACCATGGTCGATACCTGGGCCACGGTCGGTTCCTGCGCGCAGATCGGCAAGAACGTGCATTTGAGCGGCGGCGTCGGCATCGGCGGCGTGCTGGAGCCGGTGCAGGCCGGCCCCACCATCATCGGCGACAACTGTTTCGTCGGCGCTCGCTCGGAAGTGGTTGAAGGCGTTGTCGTCGAGGACAACTGCGTGATTTCGATGGGCGTCTACATCGGCCAGTCCACCCGCATCTACAACCGCGAGACCGGCGAAGTGATGTATGGCCGCGTGCCCGCCGGCTCGGTGGTGGTATCCGGCAACCTGCCCTCCGCCGACGGCAAGTACAGCCTCTACTGCGCGGTGATCGTGAAGCAGGTGGATGCCAAGACCCGCTCCAAGGTCGGCATCAACGAGTTGCTGCGCGGGATCTGATTCGCCTGGCCGGGCAAGGATTGGCATCTGCGTGAGCAGGAATGGGGGCCGACAGAGTCGGCCCCCGGTCATCGCCCGGATATCCGCTGTTACTTATTACCTGTAGGCTCATGGGGCCACACCGGATCAACAGCCACGGCGGAATTCGGCCATAGCGGGGCGCATCGAAAAACCCGTCATTCCCGCGAATGCGGGAATCTAGTGTGTAGATTTCACTGGGTTCCCGCATTCGCGGGAACGACGAATTAGGGGTTTTTCGAGGTGCCCAGCGGTTCTTTGCCAGCAACGACACCCAGGCCCATGCCACTGCCAACATCAAACTCCAGCATTCTTGCCACCCTTCGGCGGCCGGGCGCGGCGTTGCCCTGGCTGGTGTTGGCGGCCACGCTGGGCCTGACATTCCTGGTATGGCGGCTCAACGTCGCGGCGGTCGAACATGAAGCACGCGATCACTTCGAGCACCGCGCCGAACAGGTCGAAACCGCCATCCGCATCCGCATGCAGGCCTATCAAGTGCTTCTGCAAGGTGGCGCCGGCCTGTTCGCCGCATCGAACGAGGTCAGCCGCGAGGCGTGGCGCGCTTACGTCGAAAGCCTGAACTTACCTGTGCATTACCCGGGCATCGTCGGCATGGGCTATGCCCACCTCGTTCCCGCGTCGCAACGCGAAGCGCATACCCGCGCCCTGCGCGCCGAGGGCTTTCCCCACTACCAGATCTGGCCAGAGGGCGAGCGCGGCGAATACAGCGCGGTCATCTACCTGGAGCCTTTCAACGCGCGCAATCGGCGCGCTTTCGGCTACGACATGCAAACCGATCCGGCGCGCCAGGCCGCCATGCGGCGCGCGCGTGACAGCGGCCTGCACAGCCTGTCGGGAAAAGTTCGGCTGTTGCGGGATAACCGCTCGCCTGAACAGCATGGTTTTCTGCTCTATGTTCCGACCTACCGGCGTGGCGCGCCGGTGAACACCCCGGAGCAACGCCACGCCGCGCTGAACGGCTGGGTGTACGCACCCTTCCTCATGGAGGATCTGATGCGCGGCGTCTTGGGCAATGACGCCAACCCAGCCCTGGATCTGGAAATATTCGACGGCGAGGCGATCAGCAAGTCGGCGGAGCTTTATGACTCCGACCAGTCCGGCCGTCTGTTCCAGAAACACGCACATACCCCGTTCGCCAGCAAGACCAGCCGGATCGAAATTGGTGGCCGCGCCTGGACCCTGGTCATGCACTCCCTGCCCGGAATAGAAGAAGAAATCCACTCACGGCAACCGCAACTGGTCTTGCTCGCCGGCTTGCTGTTCAGCCTGCTGCTGTTCCTGCTCACGCGCAACCTCACCAACACCCGCGCGCGCGCCGAGGCACTGGCCTACGATATGACCGCGGCCCTGGCTGAAAGCGAATATCGCTATCGCCAGATGTTCGAGAGCAATCAGTCGGTGAAACTGATCGTCGACCCGGCCGACGGCCATATCGTCCAGGCCAATCCGGCCGCCGCCACCTACTACGGCTACCCGCTCGAACGGTTTGTCGGCATGAAGATTAGCGAGATCAATACCCTGCCCGCGCCGGAACTGGCCGCGGAAATGGTGGCGGCGAAAGCGGAGCAACGGCTGCACTTCAACTTCAAACACCGTCTCGCAAGCGGCGAGATCCGCGACGTGGAAGTGTTCACCGGGCCGGTGCGCGAGGGCGAACGCACCCTGCTCTATTCCGTCATCCATGACGTCACCGAGCGCAACCGGGCACTGGCGGAACAACACGCCCTGCTGGATAACGCCGTGGTCGGCATCGCCCATTTGCGTGATCGTTGTTTCGTCTGGATCAACCCGAAGTTCGAGCAGATGTTCGGCTACACCTCCGACGAACTCTCCGGACAGACCACCAGGCTGCTCTATCTCAACCAGGAAGACGCGGATGAAGTCGGCAGCGAAGGCTATGCCGCACTGATGCGCGGCGAGCATTACCAGACCGAGCGGCGGCTGCGGCGCAAGGACGGCAGCGCCTTCTGGGTCTACCTCTCGGGCAAGCTGCTCGACCCGAATGACCCCAAAGGCGGCTCGATCTGGATCCTGCTCGACATCAGCGCCCAACGCGCGGCCCAGAACGCCCTGCTCACACGCACCGAGGAACTACGCTACCTGTCGCTGCACGACCCGTTGACCGGCCTCTACAACCGCCGCCACATGGATGAAGTGTTGCTCCACGAAGTGCAACTGGCGCGACGCAAGGGGCGCAGCCTCACCGCCATCATGCTCGACATCGACCACTTCAAGCGCTTCAACGACCAATTCGGCCATGAGGCCGGCGACGATGTGCTGCGCGAAGTCGGCAAGCTGCTATCCAGCCAGGTACGGGAGACCGACATGGCCTGCCGCTATGGTGGCGAGGAATTCCTGCTGTTATTGCCGGAATCCACCCTGGAAACCGCCGCCGAACGTGCCGAGGCCTTGCGCCTCAAAGTGCACGCACTGGAACTCACTTATCAGCAACGCCCCCTGGGCCGCATCACCGTTTCGCTGGGCGTGGCCGAGCTGCCGGAACACGCGGAGACCGGCGACGCCCTCATCAGCGCCGCCGATACCGCGCTCTACCAGGCCAAGGCGGCCGGCCGCGACCGGGTGGTGGTCTATCAGGCGGAAACCGGCGCATGAGCTTGTGGCAGTTCTGGATCGACCGCGGCGGCACGTTCACGGACATCATCGCGCGCGCGCCGGATGGCCATCTGAGCCAGCACAAGCTGCTTTCTGAAAACCCCGAGCATTACCAGGACGCCGCCATCGCCGGTATTCGTCGCCAGCTCGATTTGCGCGATGGCGACCCGATTCCGCCCGGCCTGATCGCGGCGGTCAAGATGGGCACCACCGTGGGCACCAACGCCCTGCTCACCGGCAATGGCGAGCCCGCGCTGCTGGTCACCACCCGGGGCTTTGCCGACGCGCTGGAAATCGGTGACCAGGCGCGGCCCGACATCTTCGCCCTGGATATCCGCAAACCGGCACCACTGCATGCCCAGGTGACCGAAGCCGACGAACGTATGGCGGCCAGCGGCGAAGTGCTCACCCCCATGGATGCCGACACGCTGCTCGCAGCACTGCGCAGCGCCCGCAGCGGCGGCTTGAATGCCTGTGCCATCGCCTTTCTGCACAGTTGGAAGAACCCCGCGCACGAACTCGCCGCCGGCGAACTGGCGCGGATCGCGGGTTTCACCCAGATCAGCCTGTCGCACCAGGCCAGCCCCTTGATCAAGTTCGTGCCGCGCGCGGAAACCGCCGTACTCGACGCCACCCTGTCGCCACCGGTGCGGCGCTATGTGGCCCAGGTCGCGACCGCCCTGCCCGCCGATACCCGGCTGGAATTCATGCAATCGAATGGCGGCCTGACTGACGCCGCGCATTTCCAGGGCAAGGACAGCGTCCTCTCCGGCCCCGCTGGCGGCCTCATCGGCATGGCCAAGGCCGGTCTCGCCGCCGGTTTCGACAAGCTGATCGGCTTCGACATGGGCGGCACCTCCACTGACGTTTCGCTCTATGCGGGGGAATTCGAGCGCAGCCTGGACACCCGCGTGGGTGGCAAAGGCGGCGGCCATCGCATCCGCGTGCCCATGCTCGGCGTGCATACCGTGGCGGCGGGTGGCGGCTCCCTACTCGAATTCGACGGCAGCCGCCTGCTCGCCGGCCCCGCCTCCGCCGGCAGCGTACCGGGGCCGGCCAGCTACCGGCGCGGTGGCCCGCTGGCGGTGACCGACGCCAACCTGCTGTTGGGTCGCATCCAGGCCGATTGCTTCCCCGCCGTGTTCGGCGCGGACGGCAAGCAGGCACTGGACAAGGAGACGGTGAATACCCGGTTCGCTGCATTGGCCGCGCGGGTCAATACCGGCATCGGCCTTGCCTACAGTCCGGAGCACCTGGCCGAGGGCTTTCTCGACATCGCCGTGGAAAACATGGCCGACGCCATCCGCCACATCACCCTCGCGCGCGGCGTCGATCCCACCGACTACACCCTGATGAGCTTCGGCGGCGCCGGCGGCCAACACGCCTGCGCGGTGGCACAACGGCTCGGCATTGGCCGGGTGCTGATCTCGCCATTCGCCTCGGTGCTGTCGGCTTATGGCATCGGCCTGGCGGAACGGCGGGAAGTGAAACTGGTGGCGGTGGAGAGGGCGCTGAATGAGACGTTGCTGAAATCCCCCCCAGCCCCCCTTTGGGAAAGGGGGGAGTGGAAAGAGCGGCCTTTGCGCCAAGCTGGCCGTCCTGGCACGGAAGCCCCCCCCTTTGAAAAAGGGGGGCTGGGGGGGATTTCCACTCCCGTCCAAGAGACGCACCGCCTCCTCCTCCGCTACACCGGCTCCGACACCACCCTCGCCATCCCCCTCGCCAGCCTGGAGGACATGACCGATGCCTTCCACGCCGAACACCAGGCCCGCTTTGGTTTCGCCGACCCGAAGCGCGCTCTGATCTGCGCCGCGCTGGAAACGGAAACCGTCTCCGGCGGCGATGCGCCACAGCCCTTCCCGCCCGCCGCGTTGCAAGCGGGCCAGGCGCTGGCGGTTCGCCCGATTTTCCTGCGCGGCGAGTGGCGCCCCACCCCGATCTACCGGCGCGAAACCTTGTGCGCCGGGCAGACCGTCGCAAGCCCCGCGCTGATCGTCGAAGCCGGCGGCAGCACCGTGGTGGAACCGGGATGGCAGGTGGAAATGACCACGCGCGGCGATCTCCTGCTCACCGCGCTTGAACCACAAGGCCGCCGCCCCGATTGCCGCCGCCCCGACCCCACCTGGCTCACCCTGTTCAACCGCCGCTTCATGAGCATCGCCGAGGACATGGGCCGTACCCTGCAAATGACCGCCCGTTCGGTGAACATCCGCGAGCGCCTGGATTTCTCCTGCGCCTTGTTTGACGCCCAAGGCGACCTCATCGCCAACGCTCCGCACATTCCCGTGCACCTGGGCAGCATGGGCGACTCGGTGCGGGCGATCCTGGCACGCTTTGGACCACTCACCGGCGAGCAACCGACACTTCAAAGCGGCTGTAGCGCAGGCTTCCAGCCTGCACTTGACGCCCCCCGATCAGCACGCTCGCAGGCAGGGATGCCTGCGCTACAAGTGATGCGCCCAGGCGACGCCTACCTGATCAATTCGCCCTATGCCGGCGGCACCCATTTGCCGGACATCACCGTGGTCATGCCGGTGTTCGACGCGGCGGGCACGACCCCGCGCTACTTCACCGCCGCGCGCGCCCATCACGCCGATGTCGGCGGCATCGCCCCCGGCTCGATGCCCGCCGACAGCACCCACATCAATCAGGAAGGCTGCCTTTCCGGTGGCATGCTCATCGTGCGTGAAGGGCGGATGCTGGAAGAGGCGGTGCGGGATTGGCTGGAAGGTGATGTCGCCAACCCGCCGCGACCTGGTGCGCCGGCGTCCTCGCCGGCGTCTTATAACCCCGCCGGCGAGCGCGCCTCCCCCCTTTCTCAAAGGGGGGCCGGGGGGGATTTGGCGAAGCACGGAATGCCACCACCTGCTGAAATCCCCCCGCAGCCCCCCTTTAAGAAAGGGGGGAGTTTGGGCGCCCGCAACCCCGAACAGAACCTCGCCGACCTGCAAGCCCAGGTCGCCGCCTGTCATCTCGGCGCGCGCCTGCTGCGGCAACTGGAAGGCGAAGTCGGCGCCGAGGCGGTGCTGGCCTACATGGGCTTCGTGCAGGACAACGCGGAAGCGGCGGTGCAACGCTTGTTGGGGAAACTGAAAGACGGCGCGTTCAGCCTGCCGCTGGACGACGGCAGCCATATCGACGTGAGCATCCGCATCGACCATGCAGCCCAACGCGCCGTCATCGACTTCGCCGGCACCAGCCCGCAACAGCCAGGCAACCTCAACGCCCCGGCCAGCATTGCCCATTCCGCCGTGCTGTATGTGTTCCGCACCCTGATCGACTCCGACATTCCCCTCAACGCCGGTGTGCTACGGCCGCTGGAAATACGCCTGCCGCCAGCCTGCCTGCTCAACCCGGTCTGGCCCGCCGCCGTGGTGGCGGGCAATGTGGAAACCTCGCAGAACATCGTCGATGCGCTGTACGGCGCGCTGGGCGCCCTGGCCGCATCGCAAGGCACCATGAACAACTTCTCCTTCGGCGACGCCAGCCACCAGTATTACGAGACCGTGTGCGGCGGCTGCGGCGCCGGGCCGCGCTTTGCCGGGGCCGATGCGGTGCACAGCCACATGACCAACTCGCGCCTGACCGATCCGGAAGTCATGGAGCTGAATTACCCGGTGCGGGTGGAGCACTTCGCCATCCGCCGGGGTTCCGGCGGCGCCGGCCGCTATCCCGGCGGCGCGGGGGTCGAGCGGCGGATTCGTTTCCTCGCCCCGATGCGCGCCAACCTGCTGGCCCTGCGCCGCGAAGTTGGCGGTTTCGGCCTGGAAGGGGGCGAAGCGGGCGC
Source organism: Pseudomonadota bacterium (assembly GCA_030653935.1). GTDB lineage: Bacteria > Pseudomonadota > Gammaproteobacteria > Burkholderiales > Thiobacillaceae > PFJX01. The sequence continues at coordinate 24,514 of JAURYL010000070.1, read as the reverse complement.
GAACGGACGGCAATGGATCGAACGCGTGGATGGCAACACCGGTGGCTCGCGGCAAGAACTCGCCGGCATCAGCACCTTCGAGTTACAGCCCGGCGATCTCTTTGTGTTGGAAACACCCGGCGGCGGCGGCTTCGGGAAATCATGACCCTGCTGCACACCATCGCCCTGCTCGGCGTCGCCGTCTTCGCCATCAGCGGCGCGCTGGCGGCTGGGCGGCGCCATTTCGATCTGCTCGGCGTGGTGGTCATCGCCCTGGTCACCGCCCTGGTCACCGCCACCGGCGGCGGCACCCTGCGCGACATCCTGCTCGACCGCCACCCGGTGTTCTGGATCAAAGACACCACCTACATTTATGTCAGCCTGATCGCCGCCCTGCTCACCGTGGTCTACGCGCGCTGGCGGCATCCACCGGCGCGCCTGATCCTGATCGCCGACGCGCTGGGGCTGGCGCTGTTCAGCATCAGCGGCGCCCAGATCGCCGAACACGCCGGCCACGGCGGCATCGTCGCGATCATCATGGGCACACTCACCGGCGCCGCCGGCGGCGTCTTGCGCGACATGATGTGCGCCGAGGTGCCGCTGATCCTGCGCCGCGGCCGCATATACGCCACGGCGGCCATCGTCGGCATCGCCATCTACCTGCTCCTGCAACTCGTCATCGACCGCACCCTGGCCGCCCTGCTCGGCATGGCCTGCATCGCCGCCCTGCGCCTGGGCGCCATCTTCTGGAACTGGACCCTGCCGGTGTTCAGCCTGCCGGGCGACAAGGACGAGCAATAAGCGTGCTGTGAAAAACCTCCGGCACCCACCATGACCGTCATTCCCGCGCAGGCGAAAATCCAGTTCACAGGGCTGACTTCCTTGAAAATCAATCAGATACACAACCTGGATTCCCGCATGCGCGGGAATGACGAATCAGGGGTTTATCAAAGTGCCCTTAAGTTTGCGGCCGAAGTGCCGTAAAGCAGCGTGAAGTGGCGCCGTCGGCACCACGTCCGTTCCAAGAAAGGCCCGTCATGCTGAACCTGCGCAAATACAAGATTCGCACCCAACTGATCATCTTGCTGGCATCCGTCGTCACCCTGTTCCTGGTCTCCACTTTGGTCTCCTGGCAGGCGCTGAACCAGGCGAAATCCGAATTCACCAGCTTCATCAACCAGGAGCAGCGGGTTCTGCTCAACTACACCGAGCTTTACGCCAACGGCCTGCAAATGGGCCAGGCGCTGCGCAACATCATCCTTGACCCGGCCAACCCCAAGGCCTACGAAAACTTCGACAAAGCCAGCACCACGATGGACAAGTTGCTGGAAGAGACCCGGGCGCTGGTGGGTGAAGGCAAGCAACAGGCGGAAGCGCTGGGCAAGGTCGCGGAAGCGCGCGGACGCCAGCAAGCGCTCCAGGTCGAAGTCCGCGACCTGGTGAAACAGGCCGACATCGAAGCCGCCAAGGAGCGCCTGAACAAGGGTGAAACCCCGGTCTGGCGGGAAATCCGGCAAGCCCTGCTGGATTTGATCAAGGAGCAAAAGGCCGTGATCGACGCGCGCGAGGTGGCGGTCCAGCAGAACACCGAGAACGCCCAGACCATCGCCCTGATCCTGACCATCATCGCGGTCCTGGTCGGCCTCGGCATCGCCCTGACCATCGTCAGAAACATCCTTTCCCAACTCAACCTGCTCGGACAATCGATCGAGTCACTCGCCGCCGGCGAGGGCGATCTCACCGTGCGCCTGCAAATCCAGGGCGACAACGAGCTGTGCCGCATTTCTGTCGGCTTCAACAACTTCATCTCCGGCCTGCAAACCCTGGTCAACGGCGTCAAGGGTAACGCCGGGCAACTGCACGCGCTCTCCGCCAACCTGGCGCAAGCCTCCTCCGGCTTACGTGTCGCAACCGCCGACCAGACCGGCGCCGTCACTTCAACCGCCGCCGCGGTGGAAGAAATGTCGGCCAGCATCGCCTCGGTGGCCGACAACGCCAGTCAGGTCGAGTCGGTTTCCACGCGCAGCGCCGAATACTCCGATCAGGGACTGGCGCGCATGAAGGATCTCGACCAGGCCATGGGCAGCGTGCAGAGCGCGGTCAAGGGCATGTCCGATTCGGTCGAGAAATTCCTCGGCAGCACCCAGGCCATCATCGGCGCCACCCAGCATGTAAAAGACATCGCCGAGCAGATCAACCTGCTGGCGCTGAACGCCGCCATCGAGGCCGCCCGCGCCGGCGAACAGGGCCGCGGCTTTGCCGTGGTCGCCGATGAAGTGCGAAAACTCGCGGAGAAGACCGCGCAGCACGCCAATGAAATCACCCGCGTCACCGCCGACCTCAACGCCCAATCGGGCCAGGTCGAAGCCGCGATCAAACAGGGCGCGGCGGCACTGGAAGAAGGCTCCAGCCGCGGCAGCGAGGTTTCCCGCATCGTGGCCCAGGCCCACAGCGCCGTACTCGAAGCACGTCGGGGCATCGCGGAAATCAGCCACTCGATGCAGGAACAGTCACGTGCCAGCCACCTGATTTCCAACAACATCGAGCGCCTGGCCAACCTTGCCTCGGGCACCGAACACGCCATCAGCCAATCCGACCAGACGGTGCAGGAAATGCGCCAACTCGCCGATCAGCTCACTGGAACGGTGGGCCGTTTTCGCAGCTGAGGGATGCGTCGCCATGCCGGCACGCGGGCCGGCTATCATGGCAGCCATTGACCGAACCGAACGCCACCATGAAGCTTGCCCGCCCACTTCTGTTTGCCGCCTGCCTGATCGGCCCCGCCGCCCACGCCTTCGATGTCGCCGAGTTCAAAAGCGGCATGGCGCAAAGCGAGGTCAAAACCCTGCTCATCGCCAACTGGAACTTCGACATGGTGGTGGATATCTCCGACGATGTGATCCTGGCTTATGACAACGATCCCAGCGTCGCCCGGCGCTATCAGTTCCGATTCTGCAAAGGCAAGTTGACCGGTTTCGAACAGGATGTGCGGCCCTCGCTCAAAGGGCTGATCATCACCACCAACAACTACAACAACAAGTACGGCCAGCCGTCACGCGTCTATTCCAACACCCACATCGTCAGCAACGGCGAAAAAGCGGTATTTGCGATGTTCTGGAAAAACGGCGTCGACACCATCGGCGTGAAATACATCGTCCTGCCCAGTGCCGAGCAGATGAGCTTGTCCTTCGACAGCAACAACCTCTGCTACAGCACGCCCAGGATGTAGTGGGCCGTTCCCAGTGCCGGGGTTGTGCGGCTCTGTATGGAATGCCGTAGGGGCGGGTTTGAAACCCGCCCCTACCCTCTCACCAACCGCATATCAGCGTTTTCCCGCCACGCCCAGTTCCAGCTTCACCGGCACTTCCTTCCCTTCCCCCTGGTAGTCGCTGATCGCGGCGGCCTGGAGACGTTCGCGCGGCGCGCCCGCCTGGACGAGGCCTTCGATGATGGCCCGCGTCCGCCGCTCCGCCAGTTGCCGCAAGGCGTCATCACCGACGCTTTCCTGTTCGAGCAAACGCGCGTAAAGCATGGCGTACAGGTCGCTTCCTTTCAGGGCGTTCCCGTCAGCCTCGGCCAGGGGCGCCTCGGTTTTGGGCAAGCCCTGCAACCGCGACAGCATCCTGCCCATCCCCGCCTCCCGTGCTTTCTCGGGGTTGGCCTGTAGCCACCTGGTTTGCAGCGTTTTCCAGTCCTGCTCGCCGAAGCGGCTGGCATAGAGCAACTCCAGGGCGGTGCGCGCCTTGGTGTTGGTCGTGGAGATGGGGCCGGCATCCTCGTCCGCCGCCAGTTTCACTCCCATCCGCTCGAGCACCGCGCGGCGCAGTTGCCGTTCCTTCAGCACCGGCCGGTCGATGGTCGCCGACCAGGCGCCATGCACGCCGAGCGCGAGCCCCGGCCGTTTGCCGAGGATGGTTGCGATCTGCTTGAACTTCTCCTTCTCCGGTGGCGTGAGGCCGGGTTCACCGGCTTCGAAGGCGATCTTCTCCAGCTTCTCGCCATCGCCACCGAACAAACCGGCCAGCGCCCGGAACGGTGCTGTGACGATCTTGGTGAGGATGTTGCCGATGGCCTTCCAGATGATGCGGCCATAGCTGAACTGTGGATCGTCGAGACTGCCGGAGACGGGCAGGCCGAGATCGATGCGGCCATCCGAGTCCTGCAGGATGGCGATGGCCAGGTCCAGCGGCAAATCCTTCGCGGTCGAGCTCTGGATGCGCTCGCCCAGGGTCAGCTTGTCCATGATGATCTTGTTCTCGCCCAGCAACTGGCGCTTGATGATCTTGTATTCCAGGTCCAGCGAGAGCTTGCCGGACTCGATCTTGCGGCCGACGAAGGTGGCGGTATAGGGCGTGAGATTGACCATCTCGACATTGCGGAACACGGTCTTGATGTCCATGAAGCCGGTGGGATCGAACAAGTCGACCTGGCCCACCACGCGCGCCAGGCCGTACTCATCCACGCGACCGTCCAGTTCCAGTTCCGCCACCGCGCCGGGCTGGCTGGAGATGCCGTTGAGGGCGCCCTTGAAATCGCGGATGCGGGTACCGAAGGGCAAGGCCAGCGAGAGATCGGCAAAATCCACCTCGCCATGCTCGACGCGAACCCGGTCGATATCGAGACGGAAGGTTTTCTCCCCGCTCCCGCCGGGAGAGGGGCCGGGGGTGAGGGAAGTCGGGTGGGTCTTGGCGGAGGACTTCGATGCATCCACCGTCGCACCCTCTCCGGGGGATGTGGTCCGGAAGATCTTCTTCAGATTGACCGACTTGTCCTGATAGATGATCAGCTTGGCGCCGAGACCGTCGAGCTTGAGTTCCTCGATGGCGAGGCCAACCGCTGTGGCGCTGACCGTGTCGCTGCTCAAACGCTTCCAGGCCAGGAAGCGGTCACCGGTTTCGCTTTCTTTAAGCAGCAGATCGTCAACCACGAAGCCGCCCTTGAAATCCAGTTGCCGGGCGCTGGCCGCCTTGCCGTCGAAGCGTACCCGCCCCTGGCTGGAGGCGCGCCCGGACAGCAGTGTCAAATTCGCGGCCTGGGCCAGCCAGGGTTGTGCAGGCGCCAGGGCGAGGCCGTCGAGTTTCAGTTTGATGTCGGCGCGCAGGCGCTCGGGAATGACCTTGCCTTCGGCCTGGAAGCGGCCGCCTTCCTTGACCCGGAAGCCGAGTGTCACCGGCAGGGACTGGTTCAGGTTTTCACTGAAACCGCGCGCCGTCGCTTCGATGTCTTGCAGGGTGAGGCCGCCGACGGGCCGAACGGTTTCGTCACGCAGACCGAATTGGAAGCCGGACAGGCCGACCTGATCCACTTGATAGCGCCAGCCGGGCGCTTCGTTATTCGTGCCCCGGCGCGCGGGCAGTGGCTTGGCGGCGACCGGCTTGAACGCATCCAGCAGGGCGATGCGGCCCTTGGCGTCGCGCACCGCGTCGATCCGGCCGTTCGCCAGGGACACCTTGCCGACACGCACCGCGCGCGTCGCCAGGTCGAGATTCCCGCCTTCCAGATTGAGCCCGCCCAGCACCAGCAACGGCTTGCTGCCCGAAGCCAGGCGGATACCGGACAGAGACACCGCCAATTCCTCCAGCGTCGCCCGGGTTTGCGCGCCGCCAACTTCAGCGTGGGCGGCGAACCCCAGCTGGAGATTGCCGATCTCGGCATCGAGCGGGGTGACAAAACCGGCATCGGTGAACTGAACAGCCAAGCTGTTGAGGGAAAGATTGGCGAGGTTCACGCGCCAGGGCGAGGGGGGCGCCACCTTGGCCTTTGCCGTTGTTTCAGGCTCGCCGCCGGGCGCGGGAAACCAGTCCATCACGTCCAGCCGCCCCGCGCTGTCTCGCCGCAGCGCCACCTTGCCGCCGCTCAAGGCGATCTTGCCGAGATCGAGTTGCCGTTTTTCCAGATCGAAGTGGCCGCCGCTCAAGGTCAATTTGTCCAGGGCAAGCGTGTCCCGCGCGGCGCCGCGGCCGCGCAGGACCAAGCCATCGAGGTTGAGATCGATCTTGTCCAACAGCAGTGACAAACGCTTGTCGGCATAAGCCAGGTGGTAATTCGCGGTCAGGGTGGCCGTACCGGCCGGCGGCGCCAGGTTCAGCTTCGCGTCGAGATAGGGCCAGAATCTCGCCGGCGCGAGATTGTCGACGCCGATTTCGCCACTCGCCGCCACCGGTTGCAGTGTCATATCCCCCTTCCAGCGGAGGCGCGCGCCCATCCGGGTGGTGGCGGCCAGGGTGTAGGCGCCCTTGTCGTCAGGCAGTGTGGAAAGATCGGTCAGCGTCAGGTCGAGCGGAATCAGCGTGGTTTCGTAACCCACACGCTGATCGGCCCATGCGAGCCGGCCCCGCTCCAGGGCAATTCGACGGATCAACAGGCGAGGCAGCGGCTCGTCCGTATCCTCCTCCTTGCTTTTCAGCGCCTCGATCAGCGCACTCCAGTTGAGGCTGCCGTCCGCGCGCAACTCGACCCGCGCGTTGGGCGCCAGCAAGCGGATGTCGTCGAAGGTCCAGGCCCGGTTGAACAGGCTGGCGGCGGCGAAATCGATGAACAGTTCGTCGAATGCCAGTAGGGGCTTGCCGTCCGGCTCGCTTAATTTCAGTCCCTTGAGCTCAAGCGAGAGCCGCAAGGGATCGAATTTCGCCGCTTCCAGACTGAGCGCGTGACGGCTCTTGTCGGCAATGTACTTCGGCGCCGCCCACTTCAGCAGCGGCTCGAAACCGAACCAGGCGAACAGGAACCAGGCCGCGACCAGGCCCAGCGCGATCTTGATCGGCGTCTTCAGAAACAGGGTACGCAGACGAAACGACATGTTTCTTCTCCTCTCACGGGGTGCGCCGCAGGCGGCGCGCCCCGACCGCTTGGCTTACCCACCAAAAAACAGATACGCCGCCAGCACCGCCGCGACGAAACCACCGAGGTCCGCCACCAGGCCGCCGGCCACGGCGTGGCGCACACGCTTGATACCGACCGCGCCGAAATACACCGCCAGCACGTAGAACGTCGTCTCCGTGCTGCCTTGGACGATGCTGGCCAGGCGGCCGGCGAAGGAGTCGGCGCCGGATGCCTGCATCGTCTCCACCATCATCGCCCGCGCCCCGGATCCGGACAGCGGCTTCATCAGGATGGTCGGCAGGCCGTCCACCCAGGCCGCGTCATAGCCCAGCGCCAGCACCCCGGCGCGCACCGCCTCGACGAAGGCCGGCAGGGCGCCGCTGGCGCGCAACATGGCGATGGCCACCAGCATGGCGACCAGATAGGGAATGATGGTCACCGCCGTGTTGAAGCCTTCTTTCGCGCCCTCGATGAAAGCCTCGTAAGCATTCACCCTTTTCACGGCGGCGCCGATGAGGAAGGTCACGATCAGCGCCAGCAGCAGAAAATTACTCAGCAGCGACGACTGCGCGGTCATGGCGGCGGCCGGCAGGTGCGCGAAGTGCCAGGCCAGGCCACCCACCACGACGCTCAGCCCCCCCAGCCAGGCCAGCACCACGCCATCCAGACGAATGTGCTGCACCGTCGCCACGAACAGGAAGCCGGCCAGGGTGGAAGCATAGGTGGCCATCAGGATCGGGATAAACACGTCGGTGGGGTCGGCCGCGCCCATCTGCGCGCGGTAAGTGAAGATGGTCACCGGCAGCAGGGTGACCGAGGAAGCGTTGAGCACCAGGAACAGGATCTGCGCGTTGCTCGCCGTGTCCTTGTCCGGGTTCAATTCGTGCAGTTCGCGCATGGCCTTGAGGCCGATGGGGGTGGCGGCGTTATCGAGGCCGAGGATATTGGCCGCCATGTTCATGGTGACCGAACCCAACGCCGGATGCCCGCGCGGCACCTCGGGAAACAGGCGCGCGAACAAGGGCGCCAGCCAGCGCCCCAGAAGCGCGAGAAAGCCGGCGCGCTCGCCGATCTTCATTACCCCCAGCCACAAACACATCACCCCGGTCAGCCCCAGCGCCACCTCGAACGCGGTCTTGGCGCCATCGAAGGCGGCCTTCATCACCGCCGCGAACACGCCTTGATCGCCGCCGAGGAACTGCAACACGGCGGCGCCGAAGGCGGTGAGAAAGAAGCCGATCCAGAGGGCGTTCAGCATGGGCGAGTGACTTTGCGGGAATGGGGCGGATTATGGCGTAGGCGTGTTCATCTGACCCCACTCGCTCCCACGCTCCAGCGTGGGAGCAGATCTTGGACGCTCCAGCGTCCAGACGAACGCGACGCTGGAGCGTCGGCACTTGCTCCCACGCTGGAGCGTGGGAGCAAGTCAAAAAAGCCGGCGAGACGCCGGCGCTACAAGTACAAATGGGGCGCGAGGCCCCATTTTTCCTACCGATCCCGGCGCCGGGACACACGCCCGGCGCCATCATCATCAGGCATAAGCCGCCTGCTGATCGATCAGGTCGGCGAGCTGCTTCATGGCCTCCAGCCCACTGCCGCCACAGGCATCGTTGGCGGCGTAGTCGACCGGTGCCAGCATCGGCGCCGCGCTACCCACCAGCCCATCGAGGCTGCCGCTGTCGGACAGCAGGTCCGCCAGGTTGGGCAGTTCGATGCCGGCGTCGGCCGCATCGGCGGCGGCGATACCGAAGTAGACGTCGGTCATGTCGACCTCGCTGCCATCCGCCATCGTCGCGCTGCCGCGCTCCAGGTGCAGGTTGCCGTTGCCGTCCATCAGCGGCAGGGCCTGGTAGGCCAGGCTGAGGCTGGCGACGCCGGCTTCGGCCAGGGTCAGCAGTTCACCCTCGTCGGTCTGGTGATTACCGTTGCCATCCTTCCACACGCGCAGATCGGCGAAAGCGGCGTCGTTGGCATCCACCACGCCGTCGCCATTGCTGTCGAAGGCGGCGAGTTTGGCGTAGCCATCACCCTTGTTGTAGCCACCGAACAGTTCGCTGATGTCGTCGATGCGACCGTTGCCGTTGCGGTCGAACGCCAGGAAACCGTCTTCACCGGACAACCAGCCGGACTGGATCGCCTTGCCGGTGCCGAGCAGATCGAAGCTGCCGCCGGCGTTGGCGCGGGAAATGGTCTGGATGCCGTCACCGTTGAGGTCGATGGCGATGGGGGTGATGCCCGCATCCCAGCTCATGTCGTTCTCGCCGGACTCAAGATTGAAGACGCTGGTCTGGGTGACGTTGGTCTTCGATTTGCCATCGCCGGTCACGTCGGAATCGATGCTGTCGTTGCTGCCGACATCCTTCACCGCCCACTTCCAATCGTTCATGTTGTACCAAGCGCCATAGTTGTAGTGCATGACGTTGGTCTTATCGAACACCAGGTAGTAGTCACCCGGATTCAGGTTGGCGAAGTTGTAGTTGCCGGTGCTGTTCGTGGTGGTGCTGGCGACGGTGGACCCCGACGAGGTCTTCAGGGTGATCTTGATGCCGGCAATGCCCGGCTCGTTGGCATCCTGCAAACCGTTGTGGTTCATGTCGTCCCACACCTTGTCGCCGACGCTCGCCTTCCGGTACAGGCCACCGTCGACGGTCAGGTTCTGCTGGCCGGTGGTGACCGTGTAGAGGCCGGTGTAACCCGAGCTGTTGATGTCGGAATCGGAGCCATCGTTGCTGCCCTGATCCTGCTTGGTGGCAAAGTAGCCGCTGGGTCTGACCACCTGCACCTGGTAGGTGCCGGCATCCACATCAAAACCGTATTTGCCGTTGGTATCGGTGTAGGTGGTCTGCAAGATCGTGCCCGCCGTGCTGCGCAGGTAAACCTTGACGTTGACGATGCCCGCCTCACCGGCATCCTGGATGCCGTTGTAGTTCATGTCTTCCCAGACGGTATCGCCGATGCGCGCCTTGTTCAGATAGAGGCCCGCATCCCAAGAGAGATCGTTCTCGCCGGAGGTCAGGCTGGTCAGCACCGTCTTGCCGGTCACGCTATCGACGTCGGAATCCAGCGCATCGTTGCCGCCTTGATCCTTCGCCGAGAAGGCGTAGCCGTTGGGGGCGACGACCTGAATGGCGTAATCGCCGGGGGCCAGGTTGCTGAACAGGTAGTTGCCGCTGGCATTGGTGGTGGCGGTGGCCACGACAACGCCGGCCGCATTCAGCAGGTTGACGCTGACGCCGCTCATGCCGGCCTCACCGGAATCCTGGATACCGTTCTTGTTGCTATCCAGCCAAACTTTGTCGCCGATGGAAGCCTTCTGGTAGAGGCCCGCGTCCCAGCTCAGATCGTTCTCGCCGGAAGTCAGGCTGGTCAGCACCGTCTTGCCGGTAGCCGGGTCGAAGTCGGAGTCGGTAGCGTCGTTGCCGCCCAGGTCCTTGCCGGTGAAGACGTAGCCGCTAGGCGCGACCAACTGCACGGCATAGTCGCCGGGGTTGAGGTTGCTGAACAGGTAATTGCCATTGGCATCGGTCGTGGTCGTGGACAAGGTCGTGCCCGCGCTATTGAGCAGCTTGACGCTGACGCCACTGAGGCCCGCTTCGCCCGCATCCTGAACGCCGTTGCCGTTGGCATCCAGCCACACCTTGTCACCAATCGAGGCCTTCTTGTACAGGCCACCGTCCACGGTCAGGTTTTCCTGGCCGGCGCTCACGGTATAGAGGCCGCTGATACCGGAACTGTTGATGTCAGAATCGACGCCGTCGTTGCCGCCCTGGTCCTGCTTGGTGATGAAGTAGCCAGTAGGCTTGACCATCTGTACCCGGTAAGTGCCGGCATCGACATCAAAGAAGTAATTGCCGTTGGCGTCCGTGGTCTTGGTTTGCAGCGTCGTGCCGGAGGAGTTCTGCAACTTGACGGTGACGTTGGCGATGCCCGCTTCACCGGCATCCTGGATGCCGTTGTAGTTCAGGTCTTCCCAGACGGTGTCGCCGATGCGCGCCTTGTTCAGGTAGAGGCCGGCATCCCAGCTCAGGTCGTTCTCACCGGAAGTCAGCGTGGTGGTGATGGTCCTGCCGGTCACACCATCGACATCGGAATCCAGCGCGTCGTTGCCGCCTTGATCCTTCGCCGAGAAGGCGTAGCCATTGGGGGCGACGACCTGAATGGCATAGTCGCCGGGGGCCAGGTTGCTGAACAGGTAGTTGCCGCTGGTATTGGTGGTGGCGGTGGCCACGACCGCGCCGGACGCGTTCAACAGGTTGACGGTGACGCCGCTCAGCCCTGTTTCGCCCGCGTCCTGAATACCGTTCTTGTTGCTGTCCAGCCAGACCTTGTCGCCGATGGAAGCCAGTTGGTACAAGCCCGCATCCCAGGACAGGTCATTCTCGCCACCGGTGAGGGTGGTCAGCGTGGTCTTGCCGGTGGTCGGGTCGAAGTCGGAATCGGTGGCATCGTTGCCGCCCTGATCCTTCGCCGAAATCAGGTAGCCATTGGGCGCCATGACCTGCACGGCGTAGTCGCCCGGGGTGAGGTTGCTGAACAGGTAGTTGCCGTTGGCATCCGTGGTGGTGGTGCTCACAACCGCGCCGGCGCTGTTCAGGAGCTTGACGCTGACGCCACTGAGGCCGGCTTCACCCGCGTCCTGGATGCCGTTGGCATTGGCATCCAGCCAGACCTTGTCGCCAATGCTGGCATTGAGGCCACAAGCCGGGGTGCAGACCGACAGCGTCTGGATCTTGAAGTAGTCCTCCGGCGACATGTCGGTGGTGTCGGCGGCCATGACGATGACGTTGCCGAGGTACTCGCCCGCGTTGAGGTCGGCCCAGCGCGCGGAGGACAAAGTGGTGGTGTTCACTTCCATGAAGCCCATCTGCGACAACACGGCATCGTTCAGGCCGATGTGGCTGGTGAAGGGCGTGTTGAAGTTGCCGATCCACAGCTGCATGTCGCTGTCGCCAACCACGTAGCCCAGGTAGGCCTTGTCCAGCATCACGAACTGGCTGAACTCGAACATCACGTAGTTGTCGCGGCCACCGACGTTGTCGACGGTATGGGTGTTGCCGCTGCCGCTGCCTTCGCTGCTGTCGGTCACGCCGAGACCGCCGCCATAGGTGCCCAGCCAGGCATCCGCCCAGGCGCCCGTGCTCTTGTCACGGCTGAAGGCACTGACGTTCACCGAGAGGCCGTTCTGGCTGTAGGTGCGAATATTGCCGTCGCTGCCGTCGGTCGCGCTGCTGCCACTAAACACCATGTCGACGCAGGCGCCGACCGTGGTCAGTCCGGCATCCCAGGACAGGTCGTTCTCGCCGGAAGTCAGCGTGGTGGTGATGGTCTTGCCGGTGCTGGCGTCAACGTCGGAATCCCGCGTGTCGTCGCCGCCCTGGTCCCTGGCGGTATAGCCGTAGCCCGTGGGTGCGATCACCTGAATGGCGTAATCACCCGGAACGAGGTTGTTGAACAGGTAGTTACCCTGGAAGTCGGTCGTGGTCGTCGCCAGTTCCGCGCCGGTGCCGCTCAGCAGTTTCACCGTGACACCGGAAAGGCCGATTTCGTTTGCATCCTGGATGCCATTGGCATTGCAGTCGAGCCAGACCTTGTCGCCGATGGAAGCCTTCTGGTAGAGGCCGGCGTCCCAGGTCATGTCGTATTCGCCGCCACTCAGGGTGGTGACGATGGTCCTGCCGGTCAGCGGGTCGATGTCGCTGTCCTTGGCATCATTGCTGCCGGCATCCTTCTGCGTAACGAAGTAAGCCGTGGGCGTGATCACTTCCACGATGTAATCACCGGGAGGCAGGTCATCGAACAGGTACTCGCCATCAGTATCGGTCACCGTGCTGGCGATGAGCGCGCCAAGCGAGTCGAGCAGATTCACGGCAACACCCTCGATGCCTTCCTCGCCGAGATCCTGGATGCCGTTGGCATTGGCGTCCAGCCAGACGCGGTCGCCGATGCTGGCGATCAGCTCACTGGTGGTGTAATTCGCCGCGTCCGAATCGGAGACGATGCTGCCGGTGTTGGCGTCGAAGCCGGTCACCGTGCCGATATTGGTGTGCAGGCCCGCCATCGTCACGAACTCACTGGCGAGATAGGTCCAGGTTTCATCGACATCGAGCATGCCGTCGTTGTCGGTATCGCCCCCGACAAAGATGAGGCTGGCGATCCGGTCATCAATCACCTGGATGTTGCTCAGGGCAACCGAGCCGGTATTGGTGATTTCGTACTTGAACTGCGCCACGCCACCGACGGGGATGTACGGGCCGGTCGGTGTATCCGCGTCGAACCAGTCGGTGACGACGGTTGTCGTCGTCGTCGCCAGCGTGGTCAGGTCGGCGCCCATGTTGTTCTGGTGATCGAACAGGTCCTTGGTCGGCTCGTAATCGGCGCCGGCAATCGCCGCTTGGGTCATGGCGATGACTTCGGCCGCGCTGTACTGATAGTCGACATAGCCATGAGAGGCGTTCAGCAGCGCCGCCGTGGAGTGGCGCATCAAGGCATTGACGCCACCCCCCTTGGCTTTCAGCGCATCCAGCAGGGTCGGGTTACCCGGCACATCGACACCGAAAATCGACTCATAGCTGTCGCTCGGGCTGAAGCCGGTCTTGACCCATTCGCTGGGCTGGCCTTTCTTGCCGGAAGTATGGTTTTTCCAGTAGCCCGGGGTCAGGCCCTCGCCGCCCTCATTGCTGCTGTTCGTGTATTCGCCGCGCACATATTTTTCGATATCGATGCCGATATTGGGCACGTAGATGCCGGCGTCGAGGGTCGGGTTGTGCTCACCGGAGCTGAGCGTGACGATCTGCGACAAACCCAGCGCGTTGACGTCGGAGTCGAGCGTGTCGTCGCCGCCCAGGTTCTGGCCGGTGAACACCGTGCCGGTGGGCTTGCTGAACTGGACCTGGTATTCCTCACCGACGTTTAGACCGGTGAACTGGTAGTAGCCGTCGGCACCGGTTGTAGTGGTCGCCGTGGTGTTGTCGCCGAGGGTAGAGATCAGGCCGTCGGCGCCGCCACCGATCAGGGTGATGGTCTGGCCGGCAATGCCGGTGGCGCCGTCGTTCTGGATGCCGTCACCGTTGCTGTCGACCCAGAGGCGGTCGCCCAAGCTGGCGCTGCGCAGGAAGCCAGCGTCCACCGTGGTATTGGTGTCGCCACTGTTCAGGGTGTAGCAGCCGGTGACGCCATTGACGGCGTCGCTGTCGGTCGTGTCGAAACCGTTGCCGCCAACATTGGCCGTGGTCTGCACATAGCCGTTCGGGGTTTCAAAGACGACGTGGTAGGTGCCGGGCGGGACGCCGGCGAAGTTGTAGTAGCCAATCGGGTTGCTGCCCGTGCCGTCCGCCGTGGTGGTGGTGGCTACGATGGCATTGGTCGCGCAGTTGACCAGCGTGACCTTGACGCCGCCGACGCCCGGCTCGCCATCATCTTGCTTGCCGTTGCCGTTGCTGTCTTCCCAGACCTTGTCGCCAATGCTGACCGGGGTGTAGATGCCGGCGTCGAGGGTCGGGTTGTGTTCGCCGGAGCTGAGCGTGACGATCTGCGAGAGGCCCGCCGCGTTGACGTCGGAGTCCAGGGTGTCGTCACCGCCCAGGTTCTGGCCGGTGTACACCGTGCCGATGGGCTTGCTGAACTGGACCTGGTATTCCTCACCGACGTTGAGGCCGGTGAACTGGTAGTAGCCGTCGGCGCCGGTTGTGGTGGTGGCCGTGGTGTTGTCGCCGCCCGTGGCGATCAGGCCGTCGGCGCCGCCGCCGATCAGGGTGATGGTCTGGCCACTGATGCCGGTGGCGCCGTCGTTCTGGATGCCATCACCGTTGCTGTCGACCCAGAGGCGGTCGCCCAGGCTGGCGGTGCGCAGGAAGCCGGCGTCGACCGTGGTGTTGCTGTCGCCACTATTGAGCGTGTAGCAGCCGGTGACGCCGCCCACGGCGTCGCTGTCGGTGCTGTCATCACCGCCAACGTTGGCGGTGGTCGCGACGTAGCCGCTCGGGGTCTCGAACACGACGTGGTAGGTGCCGGGCGGGACGCCGGCGAAGTTGTACCAGCCCATCGGGTCGGCGCCCGTGCCGTCGGCCGTGGTGGTGCTGGCGACGATGGCGTTGGTGGCGCAGTTGATCAGGGTGACCTTGACGCCGCCGATGCCGGGTTCGCCGCCGTCCTGGTCGCCGTCGCCGTTGCTGTCTTCCCAGACGCGGTCGCCAATGCTGACGGGGGTGTAGACGCCGGCGTCCAGCGTCGGGTTGTTTTCACCGGAAGTGAGCGTGACGATCTGGCTCAGGCCCGCCGCGTTGACGTCGGAGTCCAGGGTGTCGTCACCGCCCAGGTTCTGGCCGGTGTACACCGTGCCGGTGGGCTTGCTGAACTGGACCTGGTATTCCTCGCCAACGTTGAGGCCGGTGAACTGGTAGTAGCCGTCGGCGCCGGTGGTGGTGGTGGCCGTGGTGTTGTCGCCAGTGGTGGCGATCAGGCCGTCGGCGCCGCCGCCGATCAGGGTGAGGGTCTGGCCACTGATGCCGGTGGCGCCGTCGTTCTGGATGCCATCACCGTTGCTGTCCACCCAGAGGCGGTCGCCCAGGCTGGCCGCCAGCAGTTCGCCGAAGTTGTTGTTGACGCTGGCGTCGCCGGCGTTGAGGGTGATCGCGCTGATCACGTCGTTGCCGGCCGTGCCGCCGCCAGGCGCGCCGGCGGTGTCTTTGCCGTCCAGCCAGCCGGCCGGTTGGGTTTCAGTGACCGTGTAGTTGCCGGGACGCAGGTTGCCGAAGTTGTAGCTGCCGTCGGCGGCCGTGGTGGTGGTGAGGCTCACCGGGGCGCCAAGATCGTCGGTGCCGGTCAGGGTGACCGTGGCGCCGGGGATCGGGGTCTCGCCCGCGTCCTTGATGCCGTCGTTGTCGGCGTCGCCGTAGACGAAGCCGGCAATGCTGGCGGGCTTCAGTTCGCCAAAGTTGTTCTCGGCGCTGTGCTGGCCGGCGGCGAGCGGGATGGCGCTGAACAGGTCGTTGGCGACGCCGCCGCCGGTGGTGCCGATGGTGTCCTTGCCATCCAGGTAGCCGGCGGGCTGGGTCTCGGCGACGCTGTAGCTGCCGGGACGCAGGCCAATGAATTCGTAGTAGCCGGCGGCGTTGGTGGTGGTGCTGGCCGTGACCGGGTTGCCCAGGTCGTCGGTGCCAGTCAGCGTGATGCTGACATTGGCGATCAGGGTCTCGCCGGCGCGGCTGCCGTCGTTGTTGCTGTCTTCGTAGACGTAGCCAGAGAGCTTGGCGCCCAGCAGTTCGCCGAAGTTGTTGTTGACGCTGGCGTCGCCGGCGTTGAGGGTGATCGCGGCGATCTGGTCGTTGCTGACCGTGCCGCCGGTGCTGCCGGCGGTGTCCTTGCCGTCCAGCCAGCCGGCCGGTTGGGTTTCCGTGACCGTGTAGCTGCCAGGGCGCAGGTTGTCGAAGCTGTAGCTGCCGTCGGCGGCCGTGGTGGTGCTGGCGCTGACCGGGTTGCCGAGGTCGTCGGTGCCGGTCAGGGTGACCGTGGCGCCGGGGATCGCGGTTTCGCCAGCATCCTTGATGCCGTCGTTATCGGCGTCGCCGTAGACGAAGCCGGCAATGCTGGCGGGCTTCAGTTCGCCAAAGTTGTTCTCTTCGCTGTGCTGGCCGGCGGCGAGCGGGATGCTGGAGAGCAGGTCGTTCGTGACCACGCCGCCTGTGCTGCCAGCGGTGTCCTTGCCGTCCAGATAGCCGGCGGGCTGGGTCTCGGCAACGCTGTAGGTGCCGGGACGCAGGCCGACAAACTCGTAGTAGCCGTTGGCGTCGGTGGTGGTGCTGGCGGTCACCGGGTTGCCGAGGTCGTCGGTGCCGCTCAGGGTGACGGTGGTGCCGGGGATCGGGGTTTCACCCGCGCGGCTGCCGTCGTTGTTGCTGTCTTCGTAGACGTAGCCGGAGAGCTTGGCCGGCTGAAACTGGACAAGACCCGCGTCGATGCTGGTATTGAATTCACCCGGCGCCAGCGTGACGGCGGCGGTAATGCCATTCGCATTAGCGTCGCTATCAGTGGTATCAGCTGCCTGATCCTGAAGCGTAAAACCGGAATAATTGTCTGGCTTGATGAATTGCAGTTGATATTGCAGACCCGGAGTCAGGCCAAAGAATTTGTAATAGCCCGTTGCATCGGTCGTGGTGGTACCGAGTATTTCATTGGCATCGACGGTTGCATCGTCGTCGAGATCACGCCACAAATTGACGATGACGCCCTGCACGCCATACTCATTGCCATCCTGGACGCCATCGGCATTGCTGTCCGCCCAGACATAATCACCCAAGGCGGCGGATTTCACCTGAATGATCGTCGGTTGTTGCGCCGTGCCGTTGGACAAGTGCGGGAACAGCATCACCGCGATATCGTCGTTGCTCGGATCGTTGTCGGTTATATCCGGCACAAAACCATCGTGCTGATTGGCCAGAGCGACCAATTGGGCAACCTTGACAGGATCGCGGGGATAAATGATTGTGCTGGTGGTGTAATCGTCGCCAAGCAATGTCCAGATGGCGGCCTGGACTTCGCCAAGCGTATAACCATTGACCGAGAAATGCTGGTTCAGCAACCAATTGACTACATCCAGATTGCCAGGGTTTTCAATGGTGGGGATCGCGGCGCCCAGAATACTCAACTCATAGGTCGAATAAACAGAAGCCTGCACGCTCCCGCTCGAATAGGTTCCGTCGCTCTGAGGATAGAGGTCGATGCCGATATCCCGGTCGGCACACCATGCATCGTAATGATTGAAGCCGAAGACGGAACTGCTCAGAAACTGGATATCGAACAGGCTCGGGTCCGGGATGGATCCAGGATAGTTGACCTTGATGGTGACAACGGGAGGCTGTGACATGATTATCTCCTGGATATTTATCGATGACAGAGAGGGACTTGGCTGAATACCGGCACCCGCATTACGTGCCCATAAGCGCGCTGGCAATGGCGAGAAAATATATTAATTATGTTATTGATTTTATTATCGAAACAGACAGTCAGCGACAGTTCGCTATTCTGTTCCTGCATATCGAGAGTCAAAGACATGACCTAGGCCATTTACACATTGATTCAAGACAAATCAAATCGACGCACCTGCGGCCAGGTGACCCAAAAATCAGTCGAAAAAACGCCTTACATCGACTTGACGTTAAAAACACTTCGGCTTGCCACGAAATATAAATACAAAGAGAGCCGGTTTTACCCGGCTCTCTTTGGACTTACTTTTTGCGGCGAAGCGCAACCAGAAGGCCAAGCGCGCCAATGGCGAGCAAGGACAGCGATTCGGGTTCGGGAACAAAATTGGGATCGGCGAATGCCGGCGCCGCCACAGATAGCAACACGGCAATGGAAAGTAGAGTGCGCATGGAAGGCCCCTTAAATGGCAAAAGTGAAAAAATGCAGAACTTTCTGCAATCACCAACTGCAAGGGGCATGCCACTTGTCAAAACCGCATTCAAAGAAAGCGACCAGGAATGGTCATTCCTGTCCTTTTCGTATGTAGGTTGTTGAGAATCGCTTTCAATGTGTAAACATTCCCGACACCTTCTTTCCTTATGAATTCAACCGCTTCTCCTGTGGATAACTTTTTTCGCCGGAATAATGTCAATTTCTCGGCGCCACTGCCAGGAATTCGACAAGACCATCCTTGATGTGTATGAGGGACATCACAGCCTGGTTTGCGCGTGGGCACTCACATTGACGCCCACATGTTCTAATGCGCCTGCAGGCGCACTTATCGCGCTCCAATCCGCTTCATGAAATCCTTGTCAATCAGCTCCATGACCACGCACTCAACCGCCACGCTCTCCGCAAACCCAGCCAATCCGGCGGTTGACGCCACACTGGATCGGCTGCTCTTTCTTGCGCGCTTCTTTGGCCGCGGCATCGATCCGGACCAGATCGTGGCGGGGGTGCCCTTGCCTGCGGGCAGGATCACGGCCGTAGAACTCGCCGAGTGCGCGGGGCGCGCGGGGCTAAGCCTGACCCCATGCAAGGCCGAGCCCGGTCATTTGCGCGCATCCGCCCTGCCCGCGTTGGCGATGACGCCGGCGGGTGACGCGTTGGTGGTTCTGAAGAAGGAGGGCGACCGCCTGGAATGCGCCCAGGCCGGCATCGACGGCCTCACCTGGCTGCCGCTGGCCTCGGTGGCGGCGGAATACAAGGACGCGGACTGGTTTTACGCGCGCCCGGTGTTCTACTTTGACGCGCGCAGCCTGCTCTATCAGAAGGCGCATCCGCGTCGCTGGTTCTGGGATGTGTTTCTGGAGAATCGTTCGATCTACGGCTGGGCGTTGCTGGCCACCGCCGTGATCAACCTGTTCGGCGCGGTGATTCCGTTCTTCACCATGGCGGTGTACGACCGTGTGGTGCCGAACAACGCCCTCGACAGCCTCTGGGTGCTGACCACGGCGGTGGTGGTGGTCACTTTTTTCGACCTGTTCATCAAGATGTTGCGCAGTTATCTATTGGAAGCGGCCGGGCGCCGCGCCGATGTCGCCATGTCCTCGCACATCTTCGCGCACAGCCTGAAATTGCGCGCCGCCTCGCGTCCCGCTTCCGGCGGCGTGCTGGCCAATGTGGTGCGCGATTTCGAATCGGTGCGCGAGTTCTTCACCTCCACCACCCTCACCCTGCTCGGTGATCTGCCCTTCATGCTGTTCTATATAGGGGTGATCGCGCTGGTGGGCGGCTGGCTGGCGCTGGTGCCGCTGGTGATGGTGCCGATCATCCTGATTGCCGCCCTGCTGCTGCGCCGTCCGATCGGCAAGGTATTAAACGAGAACATGAAGGAAACCGCGCAGCGCACCGCCCATCTGTTCGAGACCATGAACGGGCTGGATACCGTGAAATGCCTGGGCGCGGATGCCTGGGCGCGGCGCAAGTGGGAAATGCTGACGGTAAAGATTTCCGAGAACGCGGTGCGCATGCGCGAATGGTCGACCTTCGGCACCAACCTCTCCGCCACACTCACGGGCCTCACCACCGTGCTGCTGATCGTATTCGGCGCCCTGATGATCGCCGAGGGGCAACTCACCATGGGCCAGTTGATCGCGGTGTCCATGCTGGCGGCGCGGGCGATGGCGCCGGCGGGGCAGATCGCCGGCCTGATCATCCGCTACGAGCAGACCAAGCTGGCGCTCACCGCACTGGACAAGGTGATGGCCTCGCCGGTGGATGAGCAGGTGGACAGCCTGCATGTCTCCGGCCTGCGTGGGCAGATCGAATTCCGCGACGTGCACTTCGCCTACCCGGATTCGCCCCCGCTGCTCAAGGGGCTCAACCTGAAGATTGCGCCGGGCGAGAAGATCGGTTTCATCGGCCGCATCGGCTCCGGCAAAAGCACCTTGTTGCGGATGCTGGTCAATCTTTATGGCCCGGATCAAGGCACGGTGCTGATCGACGGGCTTTCCGTGGGCCAGATCGAACCGCTGAGCCTGCGCCGTCGCATCGGCTATGTGCCGCAGGACATCGTGTTGTTCCATGGTGATATCCGGGAAAACATCCTGCTCGGCGCCACCAACATCGCCGACGAGCAACTGCTCGGCGCCATCCGCTTCGCCTGCCTTGAGGAAACCCTGGCACAGATGCCCAACGGCCTCGGCACCCAGGTCGGCGAACGCGGCGAGCGGATTTCCGGCGGTCAGCGCCAGGCGGTGTGCATCGCCCGCGGCGTCGCGCACCAACCCAATGTGCTGCTACTGGATGAACCAACCAGCATGATGGACCCGGCGACGGAGCAGACCCTCATCCAGAACCTGCGCCGCCTGCAGAACGTGACCCTGCTGCTGGTGACTCACCGCACCGCGATGCTGCCCTTGGTCGACCGCCTGGTGGTGATGGACCAGGGCCGCGTGGTGCTGGATGGCCCGCGCGACGCGGTGCTCAAGCAGTTGCAGGGCGCGAAAACCGTGATGGAGCAAGCGGCATGAGCCACATCCCACACCCCGATCATGATCGGGGCCCACGCCGCGCGGTGTTTGCCCTGGTCGGCGGCATCGTTCTATTCCTGCTGTTCGCCGTAACCTGGATGTCCTGGGCGCAACTGGACATCGCCGTGCAGGCCAGCGGCAAGGTTATTCCCACGAGCCGGGTACAGGAAATCCAGAGCATGGAAGGCGGCATCATCCAGGCCATCGCGGTCAAGGAAGGCCAGACGGTGAAACGCGGAGACCTCCTGGCGCGACTGGAGAACCTCCAGTTCAATTCCGATCTGGGCGAATCGCGCCATACCTGGTGGGGCGTGCGCGCGGCACTGGTCAGGCTGAACGCGGAAATCCTCGGACGCGCGCCGGTTTTTCCCCAGGAATTGAAGGAAGCCGCGCCACGCCACGTGGCCGAGCAACAAGCCTTGTGGCAGTCGCGCAAACTGGAACGGCAAGATGCCAGCGAAACCGTGAGAAAGCAGGTCATCCAGCGTGAACAGGAACTGGCCGAGACCCGATCCCGCATCGCGACCATGGATGTGCTGCTGATCGATGCCGGAGAAAGCCTGGCGATGGAAGAGAAGCTGATGAAGCAGGGCGCCGGCGCTCGCGCCGACTACCTGATCGCCAAACAGAAGGTATCGAGTCTGCGGGGCGACCTGGAAGCGGCGCGGGTGTCCGTGCAGCGCTTGCAGGCCGCCGTTCAGGAGGCCCGCGCCCGGCTGGCGGAAATCGACTCGCGTTTCAACGCCGACGCCAGCCGCGAACGCAGCGAACTGGAGCTGAAAGCGGCCACCACCTCGCAGCAGATCACCGCCCAGGCCGACCGGGTAGACCGCCGCGAGCTGCGCGCGCCCATGGATGGCATCGTCAACCGCTTGCTGCTCACCACCGTCGGCGGTATCGCGCAGGCGGGCCAGACCCTGATGGAACTGGTACCGGCGGAAGACAAGCTGCTGATCAGCGTCCGCGTCAAACCCGCCGACATCGCCTTCATCCACCCCGGCCAGGATGCGAAAATCCGCGTCAGCGCCTACGATTCCTCGATTTTCGGCACCCTCCTTGGCAAGGTGAAACGGGTCGGCGCCGACGCGCTGATGGACAAGGAACGGCAGGAATCCTATTTCGAGGTCATCCTGGAAACCGAGCACAATTACCTCGGCGCGGCCGCCGAACGCCTCACCATCTCCGCCGGCATGGGCGCCGATGCCAGCATCCTCACTGGCAAACGCACCCTGATGGAATATCTGCTGAAGCCGGTGGTCAAGACGCTGGACAAGTCCTTGAGGGAACGCTGAGTGAGCCGCATCCGCCCCCCCGCGCAACAATCCGTAGGCCAGGTTGCGGCCACATCACCCGCTCACACCCGGACCGCGCGAGCAACCCCGCTACTCGCTTTGCTGCTCAGCGCCCAGCTCGGCGCCGCACCCCTGCCCGCCGTGGTTGATCAGGTACTCCAACGCCATCCCGACATCCGCTCCTCGCAGGCATTGCTGGAAGCCTCGCAAGCGCAGATGCGCCAGGTTCGTTCGGACTTTTACCCCACGCTCGGCCTCAACTACCGGCAAGTCGATGCCCAGGACTCACAAACCGGCGTTTCCGTCGGTCGCGACACCAAGCGTGGCAATGCGACGCTCCGCTGGAATCTGTTCAATGGCCGGATCGACAGCAACCGGCTGCGTTCGGCCGGACTGAACCAGGAAGCGGCCGTGGCCGATCTCGACGACGCCCACGAACGCATCGCCCTGGAAGTCACCGAACGCTATGCCGAACTGGTTCGCCTGCGCCAACGCCTCGAAGTCGCCGATACTCTGATCAAGGAATTTGAAGCCTTGCGCGCGTCGGTGAAAAACCGGGTCGACGCCGGCCGCGTCTCACCCGCCGACCTCGACCAGATCGAATCCGACCTGATCCGCATCCGCGTACAACGCAGCCAGTTGCGCGGGCAACTGGGCGGCGGCGAGTATCGTTTCCAGCAACTCACCGGCCAGCCGCCGGCGAACCTCTCGGCACCCTGGCTGGAAGCCCCCGACAACGCACGCGGCCTGGAACAATTGCAAGCCCTGCTGGAGAACGACAACCCACAGCTGCGCGCCGGCATGAAACGTGTCGCCGCCCGCGCCGCCGAGGTTAACGCCGCCCGTGGCGCATACTGGCCCAGTCTCGACCTGGAACTGAACCGCCGCCTCTACGCCGACATCTCCCCCGCCGCCGTCACCGATACCCAACGCTCCAACCAGATCTCCCTCAACCTGGAGATTCCCCTGGGCGGCAGGACGTTCGCCCGCGTCGACGAATCCGTGGAACGCCACAAAGCCGCCCGCGCCGCCGCCGACTCCCTGCGGATCAACCTCTCCGGAGACCTCGGCGCGCTGCATCAGGAACTGGCCGAAGCGCGGGTGATTCAGCCGGAACTGGTCGAGCGGGTGGAAACCACAAGCCGTGTCTATCACGCCTACCGGCTGCAATTCGATGCCGGCAAACGTTCCCTACTGGACGTCGCCACCGCTCAGAACGAACGCTTCTCGGCAATCGGAGACGTGATCGACAACCGCAACCTGCAACTCCTCGACCAAGCGCGCCTGCTCAGCATGATCGGCAAACTTCGGCAAGCCCTCGCCAACGGCTACCACGACACGCCGCTGACCGCGCCGAAGCACGAGCAACAAGCGGCCGCCGAGCCCGTTATCGTCACCCCCGAGACGACAGTGACCAAGGCGGCTCCACTACGCACCGCAAGGGTAGCGAGAAAAATTCGACGGAAATGAAACCGGGGCTGGCGTCTAGCCTGGTATTGCGTAAAGAGCGAAGTAATTAACCCGCCGCCACAAATCGTTCCAAAGAAACACGGCCGATGCACCGCGTGTAGCGCCGGCTTCCAGCCGGCGTCTTTACACCCGCGTAGGACGTAACGTTCAATTTCTGGCTCCTTTCTTCTCGTGACTGGTTGAGATTTCTCCAGTCTGGCACTTCTATGCCGTGGCAGGGGGGAGTCCATCCCATTGGAAAAGCCGGCGGCTTTTTGCCGGCGCCTTCCGCTATCTTCGGGCGACAGGCGGCGGAAGGCACGATAAAACCGCTTTTCCACCCTACTCGCTACAGCGTGTCGTTCACCCGGGTGGTGCTCGCTTCGTTGCCGTTGTATGGCCTGATTTTCCTGCTCATCACCCAGCTTTCACACGCCCGCCTGAACGAGAAATTCAATCGCGGCGCGGAGAATCAGGCGTTTCTGCTGGAGGCGGTGTCCGGCGTCGATACCCTGAAAGCGGCGGCATCGATTGCAGATGGCGTGATGCCTCTATCAGACCAACGAATCGGCGAAGCCGTCGGCGCTTCGGCCGGACGGCCGCAGGCTGGAAGCCTGCGCTACAGGGCGCGCTTGCATTCCCGCCCGCTCCATATGGGGAAGAGAGTTTGCGGGAGCGGTGAGGGGGGTGGGGAGTGCGGTCGATACACGATTTCGGATGTGGGTTCCGCGCTCGCTCAACCCATCCTGCTAGGCTGAACTGACGTTTGGAATTGTGGAATCGGCAAAATTGATGCGAGACGTGGTTTGCGCTTATCATTCCGCCGCGCGCCAAGTCGAACCAGACTGCGACGCAGCATGAAAACAACCGGAAAACCGGGATACACGAGGGAGGGTTCACCCAATCCACCCAAGTTAAGCCCTATCAGCAATTTTTCTGCGTCATGGATTTATGCGGTTTTCTCCCCGGTTTACGCGGTTTCGAGAGATTTTCCCGGTGCGGGTACGTCCGTCTGGCGATCAGCGCCAACAGATCGCG
>JAURYL010000069.1 GCA_030653935.1 Pseudomonadota bacterium | reverse complement strand
CTCTGCCTCGGTGAAGTTGCCCAGGCGCAGCGACTCGGCCTTGATGTTGAAGGCGGAGCCGCCGGTGATGACGTCGCCGCTGGCGACGTGAATGCGGTAGTCCTTGATGTCGCGCAGGCCGCAAAGCACGATGGATTGCGGGAAGGCGTTCGGCCGCTGGGCGTAGCCGGCGCGAATCTGGCGCAGCAAGGACACCAGGGTGTCGCCGATCAGGGCATCGGCTTCGTCGAGGAACAGGACGATGGGTTTGTCGCTGCGCCGCGCCCATTCCGAGAGGAACTTGAACAGCGCGCCCTCGGACGGTTCGGTCTTGAGGATGTGTTGCGCGCTTTCACCCAGATGCGCGTCGATGCCGTAGATGCTGGCGTGGTTGGCGATGGCGTGGCAAACCACGGCCATGCCTTTCGCGGCGTCGTTGCGCGCGGTCTGGGCAGCTTCGATGTTGGCGTACAGCGCCCGGTATTTCCCGGCTTCGTTCAGCGCCTGCATCATTTCCAGCAATGCGCTGGTCTTGCCGGTCTGGCGCGGGGCGTGCAGGAGGAAATAACGTTTCTGCGCGATCAGGCTCTGGATCTCGTCCCAGTCGATCCGCTCGAAGGAGGGGATGTGGTAGTGGTCCGCCGGGATGATCGGCCCCGCCGTGTTGAAGAATTTTTCCATGTCGTTTCCTTGGCTAGGCGCCCCAGGCCTCGATGATCCGCCCCCGGTGTTCCCGCGTCCGCCGCCAGGCCTTGTCGCTCCAGCTCACGTTCGGATTGCGGTTGAAGAGGACCAGATGCGCCTCGTCGGCGCGGCATTTGTCGGCGTAGTCGGCGGTCTGATCCAGGCCCTTGTCGAGCACGGCGTCCAGGCCGCCGTGTTGCAGCTTGAGTTCGATGACGATGCGCTGCACCTCGCCGTGGAAGCCTTCGGCCTCGCTGACTGGCCATTCGATCAAAAGATCGGTGCGGCGCCGTCCCAGGCCGTATTCGCGGTTGATGCGGCCGCCACCGTTGACGATGCGTTGCAGGAAGGCCTGCATCAGCAGTTGCGGGCCGGCTTCCTTGTAGTCGAAGCGTTCGATCCAGCTCTCCGAGTTCTCGCGGAAAAACTGCTGGAAGGCGGCGAGGAGCTTGACCATGTCCAGGTGGCGGTCGGGCGTGAGGTACCAGGCTTGTTGCTGGTTGCTGATGGCCATCTGGCTG
>JAURYL010000068.1 GCA_030653935.1 Pseudomonadota bacterium | reverse complement strand
TGTCTGGCGACCATAGCGACGTGGAACCACACCTTCCCTTTCCGAACAGGACCGTGAAACATGTCCGCGCCAATGATAGTCGGCTTCGCGCCGGCGAAAGTAGGTCATCGCCAGACTCCCTCTTTAAACAAAACCCCCGCTCATGCGGGGGTTTTGCGTTTGTACGGCCGGAATGCAGCGCATCACGTTTCATGCGGAATTCAACAGCTATCCCGCCAACCGCAAACGAATGTGGCGATACGCTCTAGCCACATTGCCCTCCTTTTCCTGAGTCTCTAACATCGCGACATACATTCCTCTCTGATCCCTGTGACTACTCATTCCATCCCGGTCGACAGCATTACAACGGCGGTGCATACGCTGCCACCCGCTTCTAATCCGGGGGACCGACTGCCGGTGATCGAGGTGTTGGCGGAAATTGCCAGCAGCATGAGTTCGGATGCCAATACCGATCAGATGCTGATGCGTTTCCTGGAGATCATGGTGAGGATTTCCCAGGCGCGCGCCGGTGCCGTCCGGGTGTTGACCGCTGATGGCGAGCACCTGCGCATGATTGGATCGATCGGCCTGACCCAATCGCTGTTGGATCGGGAGCGTTTCGTACCGCTTGATTGCGGCATCTGTGGTCAAGCCACGCTGACGCAATCGACGCAGTACGACAGCGTCCTGCAAGTCTGTCAGAAGCAGGTACGGCATATTTACACCTCCCTGAAATGCAACACGGTTTATGCCGTGCCACTTCGCCATAAGGGCAAGGTGCTCGGTGTCTACAACTTGTTCATGGAAGAGCCGCAACCGCTCTCCGAGGATATTCGTTACCTGTTCAACTCCATCAGTGAACAACTCGGCATGGCGCTCGAGAACGCGCGGTTGACGCGCGAGAACATGCGCATTTCGTTGACGAACGAGCGCACCATGCTGGCAAACCAGATCCACGACTCCCTGGCGCAGACGCTTGCTTACGCCAAGATGCGCCTGACCGTGCTCAACGAAGCGCTGAGTGACAATGACCAGGACCGGGCCAACCGTTATCTCGGAGATGTCGAGGAGGCGGTTGACATGGCTTACTCCGAGTTGCGCAATCTGATCACCCAGTTCCGAGATCGGATCGACCCGCGTGGCCTGGTACCCGCGTTGCAGGAAATGGTGGAGAGCTTTCGCAAGAAGGCCAATGCCGATGTAGATTTTCTAAATGTCGCGCAGGATGTCGTGCTGACGCCGGATGAGGAAATACAGGTTTTCCACATCATCCAGGAGGCGCTGTACAACATCTGCAAACACGCGCGCGCGCGGCATGTGGTGGTGACGCTGGATCTGCATGAGAGTGAATACGTGGTGAACGTCGCGGATGATGGCGTTGGTTTGCGAACGGGCGGCGCCTCCAACATGGGCAAGAGCTTCGGCTTGACCATCATGCGTGAGCGGGCGGCCAAATTGAACGGTACCTTGTCCATAGAGAGTCGCGCGGCCGGTGGCACCATCGTGCGTTTGGTATTCCCATCGCATCATGGCGTCGAGGAGCAGACATGAGCCAACTCAGTATTGTTCTTGTGGATGATCACACCTTATTCCGCAAGGGTCTCGCGGAACTACTGGAGCGTGAAGGGGCGATCAGGGTTGCGGATATCACCGGTGATCCGGCGCAGGTTTCTGGTTTGCTCAAAACGCACAATCCGGATGTGCTGATCCTCGACCTCAATATCGGCGGTACCGACGGCATCTCCGTCATGCAGGATTTGCGAGGCGAGGGATTTAATTTGCCGGTGCTGATCCTCACTGTGAGCGAGGCGGAGGAGGACCTGGCCCGGGCCTTGCGCAGCGGCGCCAATGGCTACCTGCTGAAAAGTATGGAGCCCGACGAAGTGGTCGATGCGATCGAACGCGCCGCGCGCGGCGAAACCGTGGTCGCGCCTGGCATGACGGCGAAACTGGTGCGCTTGCTCGACACCAAAAACAACAGCGCCAGCTCCCTGATGGATACGCTGACCCAGCGCGAGCGGGAAATCCTCACGCACCTGGGCAAAGGTGAGAGCAACAAGGCCATCGCCCGTCAGTTGGACATCAGCTACGACACGGTGAAATTGCATGTACGCCATGTTCTTGCCAAGCTCAATCTGTCCTCGCGGGTAGAAGCGGCCGTGTTCGTGGTGGAAAACCGTCTCATGTCCTCAGGCGCGGAAAAACGATAAGCGGCTGGGCGAGTCTCGGGCGCTCCGGTATAGTCACGCCCGCTATCGTTTCCGTGGGAGAGCGTCCGTTTACGGACCGCCGAAGGCGCAACTCACCCGCAATCGCTCAGGTAAAAGGACCACGGAATATGGGCAACTCTGGAGAGCGCCGCCGACCGTTTACGGTGTAGCGGCCACCGATGGGGCAAATCTCTCAGGTGCCAGGACAGAGGGGTGAAAGCCGGCAGGCCCGCCGACGCTGACGCAACCACGCGCGGCCTCGGTGGAACCGGCTTTTGCTTATCTTGTTTTTCCGGAGCCCATTTTTGCAGACTGTCCAAAATATTTCCCGCATGCCGGTCTGGATACGCCAGAACCTGGGTCGGGATGCCGCATTTCCCCACACCGCGCGCGCCTTGCACGGACGCCAGCTGCATTCCGTTTGCGAGGAAGCGCGCTGCCCCAATCGTGGCGAATGCTGGAGTCGGGGCACCGCCACTTTCATGCTGTTGGGAGATATCTGTACCCGCGCTTGCGCCTTTTGCTCAGTCAAGACCGGCAAGCCGGTGTGGCGGGATGCCGGTGAGGCGCGGCGTGTCGCCGAAGCGGCGGTGGACATGGCGCTCGCATTCGTGGTGCTCACCTCGGTGAATCGTGATGATCTCGCCGATGGCGGTGCTGGCGCATTCGCTGATTGCCTGCGAGAACTTCGCCACCTTCAGCCCGATATGGGGGTGGAATTTCTTACCCCCGATTTTCGCAAGACACAGATCGAGGCGGCGGAGCTGTTCGTGCGCACACTCGCCGAGCTGCCGACAAATAGCCGCCGCGACCTCATCTGGGGGCACAACATCGAGACCGTGCCGCGCCTGTACCGTGAGGCGCGCAAGGGCGCCAAATATGAGCGCTCGCTGCGTCTTCTCGGCGTGGCCGCCCAGCTGCCCGGGATCGAAGCCAAGTCCTCTCTGATGTTGGGTTTGGGGGAGGAAAAGGACGAAGTCATATCCGTCCTTCACGATTTGCGCGCGGTGGGGGTGCGGCGTCTCTCGCTTGGGCAATACTTGCGCCCCACGCTGGAAAGCCTACCGGTCGCGCGTTATCTGCATCCCGATGAATTCAAGGAATATGAAGCCCTCGGCCGTGAACTCGGGTTTACCTGGGTCAAGGCCGGGCCTTTGGTGCGCAGTTCCTACTACGCCGAGGAAACACAAGGACAAGACCATGCTCAAGCAGACACCGCTTAACGCCAAACATCATGAAGCCCACGCCAAGCTGGTGGATTTCTCCGGCTGGGAAATGCCCATCCACTACGGTTCCCAGGTCGAGGAACACCACATCGTGCGACGCGACGCCGGTATGTTCGACGTCTCGCACATGCTCCCGGTGGACATCAAGGGCGTGAACGCGCGGGGCTTCCTGCGCAAACTGTTCGCCAACAATGTCGACAAGCTCCAGACCACTGGCCGCGCGCTCTATACCTGCATGCTGCACGAAGGCGGCGGCGTGGTGGACGACCTCATTGTTTACTTCATGTCCGAATCCTGGTTCCGCCTGGTGGTCAATGCCGGTTGCGCCGACAAGGACCTGGCATGGATTGAAACGCAGCGCGACCAATATGCGCCGGGCCTGGTCATCACGCCCCGCCGCGATCTGGCCATGGTCGCAGTGCAAGGGCCGAATGCCGCAAGCAAGCTGTGGCAGGCGATGCCCGGCACGCGTGAGCTCGCGGAAACGATGAAGCCTTTTCGCGCGGTCGTGGTCGGCGAGATGTTCGTGGCTCGTACCGGTTATACCGGTGAGGACGGCTTTGAGATCATGGTCCCCAACAAGGCCGCGCCCTTTTTCTGGCAAGCCTTGCTTGAGGCTGGCGTGAAACCATGCGGCCTCGGCGCGCGCGATACCCTGCGCCTGGAGGCGGGCATGAATCTCTATGGTCAGGACATGGATGAAGGCGTCACCCCCTTCGATTCCGGTCTGGCCTGGACCGTCGACATGAGCGGCGAGCGTGACTTCATCGGCAGGCACGCCTTGCTCAACCTGCCGCGCAACCGGCAACTGGTCGGTCTGAAACTGCTTGAGCGTGGCGTCCTGCGTTCGCATCAATCGGTCTTCACCGCGTTCGGCGAAGGCGAGATCACCAGCGGCAGCTTCTCGCCCACGCTCAATGGCTCCATTGCTCTGGCGCGGGTTCCGGTTGGGGTCGCGCTTGGTGATACGGTCGAGGTTGATATTCGCGGCAAGCGTATGAGCGCGGCCGTGGTGAAATATCCCTTCGTCCGCAACGGCAAGGCTTTGATTTGAGTTGGCGGTTGGCAGTCGGCAGGAAATGCCTGACTGCAAACTGCAAATTGACTATTTTTTTTCGGAGAAAACATGTCCATCCCCGCAGAACTGAAATACACCAAATCCCACGAATGGGTACGCCTGGAAGCCGATGGTGGCGTTTCCGTGGGTATCACTCACCATGCCCAGGAGTTGCTTGGCGACATGGTGTTCCTGGAAGCGCCCACTGTTGGCCGCAAACTCGCCGCCGGCGAGGAATGCGCGGTGGTGGAATCCGTGAAAGCCGCTTCCGACGTCTTCGCGCCCATTGCCGGTGAAGTCATCGCCGCCAACGCGGAGCTCGAGGGCGCGCCGGAGTCGATCAATTCGGACCCCTATGCCGCCTGGATGTTCAAGCTCCAGCCCGCCAACGTCGCCGACCTCGACGCGCTGATGGACGCCACCGCCTACGCTGCCCATGTCGAGTCGGAAGCCCATTGATTAAAGGGGCAAGGCTCAAGGGGCAAGGGGCATGGAAACCCCACTGCTCCGCCTTTCCTTGCCCCTTGCCCCCCTTGCCCCTTGAGCCTATCCAACATGCCCTTCATACCCCACACCGAAGCCGATATCGCCGCGATGCTGGAAAGCATCGGCGCGCCGAAACTGGACGCCCTGTTTGATGAAATCCCCCCCGACCTCGCCTGTGGCGGACTCGCGGGAGTGCCCGAGGGGCTGTCCGAGATGGCGGTCACCCGACTGGCCCACGGCCGCGCCGCGCGGGATGGTTTCTACAGCTGTTTCCTCGGCGCCGGCGCCTACGAGCACCACATCCCCGCCGCCGTCTGGCAGATCGTCACCCGTGGCGAGTTCTACTCCGCCTACACGCCCTACCAGGCCGAGGCCAGCCAGGGAACGCTGCAACTCCTGTACGAATTCCAGACCATGATGGCCAGCCTCACCGGCCTCGATGTCTCCAACGCCTCGCTTTACGATGGCGCCAGCGCGCTCGCCGAAGCCGTGTTGATGGCGGTACGCGCCAGCAAGGCCGGCGCCCGCCGGGTATTGATGCCCGCGACCGTGCATCCGCGCTACCGCGCCGTAGTCGAAGCCACGGTGAAGAGCCAGGGCATCGAACTGGTCTGCGTGCCATACGATCCCGCCAGCGGTGTCATCGACCTGGAAGCACTGGAAGCCCTGGCCGGTACCCCCGCCGCCGCCTTGGTGATACCGCAGCCCAACTTCTTCGGCGCCCTGGAGCCGGTGGACATGCTGACCGACTGGGCGCACGCCCATGGCATGCTCGCCATCGCGGTCACCAATCCCTTGTCGCTGGCTTTACTGAAAGCGCCTGGGCAATGGGGCGGCGGGAATGCCGGGCGTTCCTCCCTCACCCCCAGCCCCTCTCCCGAGGGGAGAGGGGAGCTTCGTGCTCCCCTGCGGGGAGGAGAAGTGGTCGGGGCTGACATCTGCGTCGGCGACGGCCAGCCGCTGGGTGTGCCGCTTTCTTCCGGCGGGCCCTACTTCGGCTTCATGACCTCGCGCCAGTCCCTGGTCCGGCAGATGCCCGGCCGCATCGTCGGCCGCACGGTCGATCTCGACGGCAAGCCCGGCTTTGCCCTCACCCTGCAAGCGCGCGAGCAACATATCCGCCGTTCCAAGGCCACCTCCAACATCTGCACCAACCAGGGCCTGTTGGTCACCGCCGCCACCATCCACATGTCACTGCTCGGGCCGGAAGGCTTGAGGCAAGTGGCCCTCGCCTCGCACGCCAATACCCGCGCCCTGCTCGACAAATTGCTGTCGGTCGCCGGGGTCGAGCAGGTGTTCAAGGGGCCGTTTTTCCACGAAGCCGTGATCCGCGTGAATTCCCCGGTACCCGATGTGCTGCGAGCCCTGCGTGCCCAAAGCATCCTCGGTGGCCTTGACCTCGGCCGCGACTATCCGGAACTGGCCGGCTGCATCCTGATTTGCGCCACCGAAACTAAGATCGAAGCCGATCTGGAACAGTATCGGCAACAATTGGACCGTATTCTCAGCCGGCGCCGTGAAGCGCCGCCCTGCGCCTACAAATGAATCCGCTCGCGCGAGCGTCTATTGCGTTAACCAAAGGAGACTTGAAATGGCACTGGTAACCCTGGGCGGCGAGCCCATCACCGTCGGCGGCAATTTTCCGCGACCTGGCGATGCCGCGCATTCCTTCATGCTGGTCGATAAGGACCTGAAAGACGTTGCCCTGTCCTCGTACTGGGGCAAACGCAAGATTCTCAATATCGTGCCCAGCCTGGATACCCCGGTCTGCCAGGCTTCCGCACGCAAGTTCAACGAAGCCGTGGGGGCCATCCAGAACACAGTCGTCCTGGTGATCTCCGCCGACCTGCCGTTTGCGCAGAATCGGTTCTGCGGCGCCGAAGGCCTGAACCACGTCGTCACCCTCTCCACCATGCGTGGCCGTGACTTCCACAAGGATTACGGCGTCATGATCATGGACCCGCCCCTTTCCGGTTTGACCGCCCGCGCTGTCGTGGTACTGGATGAGAACGACCGTGTCGTGTACTCGGAACTGGTCCCCGAGATCAAACAGGAACCCAATTACGAAGCCGCTCTCGCCGCCGCGCGCGGCGAGCCGCTGGAAAAACTGTAATCCATTCGCGGGTTGGGCACGCCGCGCCCTGCCCAACCCACGACTAGCCACTTGTAGCCGACATGCTTATTTTCGAACACGCCCACCCCGGCCGCCGCGCCCACGCCCAGGCGCCACACAACCTTGCCGAGGCCAGTGATCTGCCCGCGGAACTGCTGCGCCAGTCCAAGCCGCTGCTGCCGGAGACCTCTGAACTCGACGTGGTGCGTCATTACACCCGCTTGAGCCAGAAGAACTTCAGCATCGACACCCAGTTCTACCCGCTCGGTTCCTGCACCATGAAATACAACCCGCGCGCCTGCAACACGCTGGCCATGCTGCCGCAATTCCTGTCGCGGCACCCGCTCGCGGATGCGGATACCGGGCAAGGTTTTCTCGCCTCCATGCACGAGTTGCAGGAAATGCTCCGCGACGTCACCGGCATGGCGGCGGTGAGCATGGCGCCGATGGCCGGTGCCCACGGCGAGTTCGCCGGTGTCGCGATGATTCGCGCCTACCACGATGCCCGTGGCGACACCGCGCGGCGCGAAATCATCTGTCCCGATGCCGCCCACGGCACCAACCCCGCCACCGCCAGCATGTGCGGCTACACGGTCAGGGAGATTCCCACCGACCGCCAGGGCAATGTCGATCTGGCGGCATTGAAAGCCGCCGTCGGCCCGCAAACCGCCGGCCTCATGCTCACCAATCCCTCCACCCTGGGGGTGTTCGAACCGGCCATCGTCGCGATCCAGAAGGTCGTCCATGATGCCGGTGGCCTCAGTTACTACGACGGCGCCAACCTCAACGCCATCCTCGGCCGCGTGCGGCCCGGCGACATGGGCTTCGACGTCATCCACATGAATCTGCACAAGACCTTCTCCACGCCGCATGGTGGCGGCGGTCCCGGCGCCGGCCCGGTGGGGGTTTCGGAACGGCTGAAGCCGTTCCTGCCGATTCCCTACGTGATCGAGGAGCGAGGCGATTATCGCTGGGCGGAGGAGGGCGACTGCCCGCGCTCCATCGGCCGTCTCTCCGCCTTCGGTGGCAACATGGGCGTGCTGCTGCGCGCCTGGGTCTATGCCCGCATGCTCGGACGACAGGGTATGCACCGAGTAGCCGAGTTCGCCGCGCTCAACGCCAACTACCTGGCGGCCGAGTTGAAGCGGGCCGGTTTCGACCTCGCCTTCCCGGAGCGGCGCGCCAGCCACGAATTCATCGTCACCCTGAAAAAGCTCAAGGACGCCACCGGCATCTCCGCTATGGATTTCGCCAAGCGCCTGCTCGATTACGGCTTCCACGCCCCCACCACCTATTTCCCGATGCTGGTGCCCGAATGCCTGCTGATCGAGCCCACCGAGACGGAAAGCAAGGAAACCCTGGACGCCTTCGTCGCGGCAATGGTCAAGGTCAGGGATGAAGCCCAACTGGAGCCCGAGCTGGTGAAACTCGCGCCGCACAGCCTGCCGGTGCGTCGCCTCGATGACGTCAAAGCCGCGCGCGAACTCGACCTGGTCTGGAAACCGCCGCTTTGAGCGCGGCGAAAGGCGCGCCACAGGCAAGCCCGCACAAGGGCAAGACCGGCCTCAAGCGGGTCCTGAGCGCGTTTTTCTACTCCCTGGATGGCTTTCGCGCCGCCTGGAAGCACGAAGACGCTTTCCGCCAGGAAACCCTGCTCGCGCTGCTGCTCATTCCCCTGGCGCTTTTCCTG
The DNA here is from genome assembly GCA_030653935.1 of Pseudomonadota bacterium. Classification (GTDB taxonomy): domain Bacteria; phylum Pseudomonadota; class Gammaproteobacteria; order Burkholderiales; family Thiobacillaceae; genus PFJX01. Next base: position 2,436 of record JAURYL010000068.1, on the reverse strand, counting down.
GGCGAGTCCGGCATCGACCGCGCCCTGATGATCGCCAGCGTCTTCCTGGTGCTCATCGTCGAACTCGTCAATTCCGCCATCGAAGCCACGGTGGACCGCATCTCCCTGGAAAACCATGAACTCGCCAAGCGCGCGAAGGATATCGGCAGTGCCGCCGTGCTGCTCGCCTTGTGCAATGTGCTGATAGTGTGGGGGCTGGTGTTGTTTGCCTGAGGGAAGCGCTGATTAATTCCTCATCCGTCGTTCCCGCCCCCGATTACCCCGTTCGAGGGCAGGCTGCGGCGGGAACCCAGTTAAATCAACAATCTGGATGCCCGCCTTCGCGGGCATGACAGAATAGATCAGCACTTCCTGGGCTGTTATTTCTAGTGGTGGTTGTCGTAATTACTACAATGAATTCAGTCTTGTACGAACGTTAACCGGATCGATAGACTCATCAGCCAACCATGCTGCCCCGCTACCGCAATATCCTGATTGCATTGTTTATCTTGTTCGCGCTGGCGTTTCTTGGGCTGGTGGCGCTGTTCCATAACCGCGCCGATGACTATGCGGTGGGCGAGGCCAAAAATCAGGCGCTCAACGCGCTTCTGGTGCATCGCGCCATTCATTCCTACGTCACCAAGATCCAGCGCCCCGAGATTTACCGCCTGCAAGGCGAGGGCAAGCTCTACCCGGACTACTTTTCGCCGCTGGTGATGTCGTTCACCTTCATCTCGCGCAACATCAAGGACCTGCTCAATCTGGAGCGGGAAAAGCATGCGCTTGAGCCGATCTATTTCAAGCTCGCTTCCGAGAACCCGCGCAACCCGGTGAACCAGGCGGATGCCGTCGAAGTGGAATTGCTGCGGCGAATGAACACGAATGAGTTGAAGGAATACCAGAAAGTGGTCGAGCTGGAGGGCCAGCAATGGCTCTATCTCGCAGTCCCCATTGGTCGCTCCAACAAGGGCTGCATGAAATGCCACGGCGACCCCGCCGACGCGCCGGCGGACATGGTTGCCATGTACGGTGACAAGGCCGGTTTCCATGAGAGCCCCGATGCCATCCGCGCGCTCATCTCGATCCGGGTGTCGCTGGCGAACATCGTCAAAGCGGGCGATCAGATGGCGTGGACCCTGAGCGGGTTCACCTTCGTGGTGCTCTCGGGCATTTACCTGCTGTTGGCCTTCCTGATCCGGCGTATCGACACCCAGGAGCGCAAGATCCTCAGCCATAACATCGAACTGGCGCGGCTTTCGATGACCGACATGCTCACCGGCGTATACAACCGTGTCGGGCTTCAGCAACACGGCGTCGAGATCATGAAGCGCGCGGATCGCTTCCACCACCCCGTGGCGGTGTTGCTCCTCGACCTGGATCATTTCAAACAGATCAATGATCAGCACGGGCATGCGGTAGGCGACACGGTGCTGGCGCGGTTCGCGGACACCATCAAAACCAACCTGCGTGGCTCGGACATCTTCGGCCGTTGGGGCGGCGAGGAGTTTCTCGTCATCTCGCCGCATCTGAATCTCGGCGAGGCGATGAAAATGGCCGAAAAACTGCGTCACGCCATCGAAAACACCGAATTCAGCAACGCGATCCACCTGACCACCAGCGTCGGTGTCAGTGAATACCAACCTGGCGAAACCGACGCCGCGCTGTTTGCCCGCGCCGATCAGGCGCTGTACCGGGCCAAGTCGGCCGGCCGCAACCGGGTGGCCGGCGAGACCAACGCCGACTAATCCGGGTTAAGTTGACATTGAGCCGCTCCGCATCCGTTCGGCGCGAACAGGCTACGGAGTCTCCTGTGTCGCGAGTGCCTGATGGGTGCGCCCGATGGCGCTGACTAGAATGCGGACTTCCTCGCCGTGCAGGTGCGGGTAGGCCTCGTGGATGACTCGATGGGCAAGATAGTCGACGGGACTGCCCGCCCAATCATGGCGGTTGTGGAACAGATGATCGATATGGACACGCGCATCGGAATAAATGGCGCGCAGCTGTGGGTGACGGCGGCGCTCATCGGTGGGGCGTGCCTCGGCGTGGTGGGGGGGCATGATTCGTCTCCTCTAGGTATTGAGCTATATAGCTTAGTGAATTTGTCGGATTTATCCAGGCGCGGCGATCCCGGTACCCTCTCTACCCTCTTATCCAACATGAGCCCTTTGCCATGACCTCTCTCGGTTTTATCGGCCTCGGCGCGATGGGGCGACCCATGGCGCTGAATCTGCGCGCCGCCGGCCACGCCCTGCATGTTTACGCGCGGTCACCGGCACAGGCCGCGCCCCTGGTCGCCGCCGGCGCTGCCTCGATGATCTTGTGAACGGCTATCCAAATCCGCGTAAATCTGGCGGCAAGGGCATATAGGCGTTCTCCCTGGTTATGGGGCTGGTGCCGACGAATTTGCTTCAGGAGAGGGGTCTGATGCGCGGAGTGGGGGTGTTGGAAGGCGCCCGA
>JAURYL010000065.1 GCA_030653935.1 Pseudomonadota bacterium | reverse complement strand
CCCCTAATTCGTCGTTCCCGCGAATGCGGGAACCCAGTGAAATCAACACACTGGATTCCCGCATTCGCGGGAATGACGGGTTTTTCGATGCGCCCCTACGAGGTATTCAATCTTCCGTACGCAGCGTGATGGACGCTCAGTAAACCCGCCCACCCCGCGCCCGATACAGCGCAAACAGCTCGCGCGCCTCGGCGCGCAGCACCCCATGCGCCAGTTCGATGCCGCGCGCTTCCAGATAACGATGCGAGGCGGGGAACACCGGGCCTTCGTCGAAACCGGCCTGTTCGGCATCCTCGCGCAGGGCACCACTCACCACACGCCGCAGACCACCCCAAAGGATCGCGCCCAGGCACATGGCGCAGGGCTCGCAGGAACTAATCAGCGTAAGTTGGGGCAGCCCGGCTTCACCCAGGTTATGGCTGGCGTAATGACGTTCCGCCAACATCAGGGCGAGCACTTCGGCGTGGAGCAGGGAGTTCTTCTCCGGCAGGACGCGGTTGATACCCACCGCCACGACCCGCTCCTCGGAGAACACCGCCGCCGCGAAGGGGCCGCCGTCGTCGCGTTCCACACTTTCCCGCGCCAGCCCGAGGACCAGACGCATGCGCGCTTCGTCATCGCGCGCCCGCGGCCAGGCGGCGACATGGGGCACGACCCAGTCCGGCAGGGCAAATTCGAGATGGATGGGCAGGTCAGCCACGGCGGCGGGCCAGCATTCGCTTCGGCCCGCGAGCGGGCCTCCTACAGGACATACCTCGCCAGGTCTTCACTCGCCGCCAGTTCCTTGAGACGGGCATCAACGTAATTGGCGTCGATGCCGAGAACTTCGCCGCCGCGCCGGTCGGCGTCGAAGGAGAGGTCGTCGAGCAGACGTTCCATCACCGTGTACAAGCGGCGGGCGCCGATGTTCTCGGTGCGTTCGTTGACGCTCCAGGCGATTTCGGCGAGGCGGCGGATGGCCTCGGGGGTGAATTCCAGTTTCACCCCCTCGGTTTCCATCAGCGCCTGATATTGCCGGGTGAGACAGGCGTCGGTACTGGTGAGGATGCACTCGAAATCGGCGACGGTGAGGCTGGTCAATTCCACCCGGATCGGAAAGCGGCCCTGCAATTCCGGAATGAGATCGGACGGCTTCGCCAGATGGAAGGCGCCGCTGGCGATGAACAGGATGTGGTCGGTCTTGATCATGCCCAGCTTGGTGGATACGGTGGCGCCTTCCACCAGCGGCAACAGGTCACGCTGCACACCCTGGCGGGAGACATCGGCGCCCTGGCTCTCACGGCCCGCGATCTTGTCCACCTCGTCGAGAAAGACGATGCCGTTGGATTCGACATTGCGCAGCGCGACCAGCTTCAACTCTTCCTCGTTGACCAGCTTGCCCGCTTCCTCGTCGGTGAGCAGTTTCATCGCCTCGGCGATCTTCAGCTTCTTCTTCTGGGTGCGGCGGTTGCCCAGGTTCTGGAACATGCCCTGGAGCTGGTTGGTCAGTTCCTCCATGCCGGGCGGCGCGAAGATTTCCATGCTCGCGGAAGACGCTGCCAGGTCGAGCTCGATCTCCTTGTCGTTCAACTGGCCTTCACGCAGCATCTTGCGGAATTTCTGGCGAGTGGCGGATTCATCCTTGGTCGAACCTTCCTCCCAGGCGTCGCGGGCACCGGGCAACAGGACATCGAGCACACGCTCCTCGGCGGCTTCCTCGGCGCGCATCGCCACCTGGCGGGTGGCCTCCTCGCGCGCCTGTTTGAGGGCGATTTCCGCGAGATCGCGGATGATGCTGTCGACGTCCTTGCCGACATAGCCGACCTCGGTGAACTTGGTCGCCTCCACCTTGATGAACGGCGCCCCGGACAAGCGCGCCAGACGCCGCGCGATCTCGGTCTTGCCGACCCCGGTCGGGCCGATCATGAGGATGTTCTTGGGGGTAATCTCCTGCCTGAGCGCGCCCTCGACATGCATCCGCCGCCAACGATTGCGCAGGGCGATGGCGCAGGCGCGCTTGGCCGCATTCTGGCCGACAATGTGCTTGTCGAGTTCGTGGACGATTTCCTGGGGCGTCATCTGGGTCATGGTGGTTCTGGGTGTCAGGCTATTAAACAGGCTGGGCAGTTTATCCTGAAACATCCGTGGCTCACGTCCGGCCCCATGCCACAGCAATGACCGGGTAGTATAGTTGTACCCAAGACCCATGCATCGAGGAGACTGTCATGAACATCCACCTGGCGCTGCCCCTGCTCGCCGCCCTGTTCGCCGTCCCGGCCCAGGCCAATGACCGCTACTCGACCCGGGACATCGAGTTGTACAGCGTCGCGGTTCCGACCACGGAACTCACCGCCGAGGCGGCGAAGAATTACAACGTGGAACGCAGCCCCAATCGCGGTCTGCTCACCGTCACCCTGGTGAAAAAAATCCGTTCCGGAAAGAATGAAACCGTTCCCGGCCAGGTCTACGCGGGCGCCATCAACCTGCGCAACAACCTGTCCAACATCCCCATCCGCGAAGTCCGCGAAGGCGATTCGGTCTACTACCTGGGCGAATTCCAGGTCACCACGCCGGACACCCTGCGTTTCCTGGTCAACGCCAATGTGATGGGCAAAACCATGAAGAGCGAATTCGCGCGCGAGTTCTACAGCGCCAAGACCCCGTAGTAATCCATCCGCTTTGGCCTACCGCGCCAGCTGAACCAGTCCCCAGACGCCCATCGCGGCCACGCCCAGCCCGGCGATCCGTTTCACCCAGACCCGACGCATCCATTCCCGCAACGACCGCGCCGCCCAGCCCATGAGCAGCAGGTTGGGCAGGGTACCGAGGCCGAACAACAGCATCAGCGTCGCCCCCTGCCCGGAGCCACCGGAAGCCAGGGCGGACACCAGCACGCTGTAAACCAGCCCGCACGGCAGCCAGCCCCACAAGGCGCCGGCCGCCAGGGCCTGTGACAAGGTACGAATTGGCATCACCCGCGCAATCAAGGGTTGCAGCCGCCGCCAGAGCACACCCCCCGCCCGTTCCAGCACCAGCACGCTTTGATTCAGACCAGCGAGATAGAGGCCGAGCAGGATCAGAACAATCTGCGCCAGCAGATAAAGCCCCTGCTGCACGGGATACAAGGTATCGGAGAGAAACGCCGCCGAACCGATCAACCCCGCCAGCGCCCCCGCCATCGAGTAACTGGCGATGCGGCCGCCGCTATAGGCGAGTTGAAAGACAAATGGCTGCCGCCCCCCCGGATGCAGGGAAATCGCCGCGACGATGCCGCCGCACATGCCGACGCAATGCGCGCCACCGAGCAGGCCAGTGAGGAATACGGCGAGGTAGGAGAACTCAGGCATGAACAGCGGCAGTCAGTGGCAACCAGACGTAGGGTGTGGTGAGCGCGGCGAACCGCGCCATGCAATGCGACACGGTTCGCTCTGCTCTAATGAAGCCCCGACCCTTCGGCAACCACACCCCGCAAACCATCCAGTCGATTCAATTTGACTGGCGAGTAGTAACCAGCCCCGCCGCCGACTCACTCGCATCGCATCCCCCCCGCCACCCACTCCCGGGCCTGACGCGCGAATTCCGTATAGCCACCGGGTACGGTGGGGAAGCGGCCGCCTGGGGTCATGCCGCTTTCCAGCGCCCAGCGCACCCGGACATCGAACAGCAGGTGTTCGCGCATTTTTTCCGCCGAGTCACCGCTGGGCAGATTGCGCTTGATCAGGAGACAGGTTTCGCGCGCGTCCAGGCCGGTCCAGTCCATCTTTTCCGCCGGCGCGATCCACTCACCGCGCGGCAGGCCGGTGATGTTGTCGCTATGGCAGCGGTCGCAAAGGAAGCGGGCGGTGTGCGAGTTGTAGGCGCGGCCCTGGTGTCGGGCGCTGCTGAACTGATGGCATTGCAGGCAACGCGGATGCTGAAACTTCTGGTTGAGCGCATCGCCGAACTTCACCGGCTCGGCCGCCAGCGCGGAACCTCCGACCAGGAGCGCGGCGAGCAGCCAGCTCTTCATGGCGCCTCGCCAGCCTCCATTTCCGGCGTCTCGACGGTGGCGAAGATCATCCGGTAACCGGTGTAGGTGGAGATCAGGGTCAGCGGCAGAAACACCAGCATCCCGAGGCCGAAGGGAATGATCAGCGCCACCGCGCCGAGGGCACCGAGGACCATGCTGTAGAGAAATATCGGCCGCCAGTTCACCCAGCAGGCCCAGAGACTCCACCAGAGCGAGCGGCTGGCGGTGAAGTCGTCGAACATGGCGAGGCCGGGCGCGAACCAGGTCGCCATCAGCAATGGTGTCAGCATGGCGGTCCCCAGCAGCATCGCTGGCAATACGGCGCCCACGACCTGATTCAGCTCTTCCGGTGACAGCGCGGCGGGATTCTGAGCCTGCCGCAACAATTCGCGCAGGTCGCTGCCGGTAATCAAGTCGACCAGGGTGAACACCAGCATCGAGCCCACCATGTAGGCGATTCCGACTCGCAACAAGGCATCGCGGCCCTGCTTCACGCCGGCGCCAAGGTGGACGAAGGAAACGGTTTCGCCGGCCATCGCCGCGCGACTGGCGGAAAAGTAGCCGGCCACCAGGAAGGGCGAGAGCAACTCGATGGCGTAGCGGCCGATCCAGGGGATCATGCTGACGCCGATGATGATCATGAAGACCAGTGCGGTCATGCCCATCCATGGAACGGGAGCCAGCTTGAACACGCGCCAGCCTTCCTTGATCCAGGACAGGCCGACGCCGGTGTTGTGACGCGAAATAGTGATGGGAGTCATGAATTCAACAAAAAACAAACGCCGCCGGGATGGCGGCGTGAATGGCGGAACGGACGACTAGCAGCCTGTCGGACTTTGGAATCGTCGGCTGCAAAACGACCGCGTCGGTCCATTTTTCACCGGCTTCTTGCCCCATAGCTGGGCTATGCGGCGGCGAATCCGGCAAAAACTGGCCTCTCCGGGGTTGTTTTTCGCTATCGACGACCAAAGTCCGGCAGGCTGCTAGAACTCCGAAATGACCCACAAGGGCACCTGGAAGTTCGGAGAAAGATCGTCATAGCGGCGCATCGCGCCATCACCGCGCTGATCGACCAGATAGTAGGGCCGGCCATGCGGCGGCGTGATCCGGATCATGTACAGCTTGTCCTTGATGCGGAATTCCTCCACCCGCTCATTGCCGCGCTGGATGATGGTGATTTGCGGTTCCAGCGCCGGATCGACCATACCCGGTGGTGGTGGAATTTCCGGCAGGGGCACCAGACGGGGCTGCGCGGCAAAAACAGGCAAGACGAACAACGCGGCGAGGAGAAGGGAGGAGGTACGCATGATAGCGGTCTCGATATGAATGATTTGATTCTAGCAGTCTGTCGGACTTTGGAATCGCCGGCTGCGAAGGCTCGAAGCCGCGCATTTCGTAGCCCGTAGGATGTGGTGAGGGACGAACCGCATCGATCACAGTCGCGTCGCTTGATGCGGTCGTCCCCCACCGCTCCCCGCCTGTCGCGCGGAATAACGCTGGAGCGTGAAAACAAATTACCCTTCCACGCCTACAGGTTGAACAGAATCTCCTGCTCCTGCGGCGAGGGCTCGAAGCCTCGGGTTTCGTAGTGGCTGAAGATGGCGGCGACCACTTCATCCGGGTCGTCGATGACCTGAAGCAATTCCAGGTCGGCGGGATCGACCATCCCCTCCTCCACCAGGCGCGTCCTGAACCACTCCACCAGCCCGCCCCAGAACGCCGATTGCACCAGGATGATGGGAATCGGCCGGGTCTTGCCGGTCTGCACCAGGGTAAGCGCCTCCATCAATTCATCGAGGGTGCCGAAGCCGCCCGGCATCACCACGTAGGCGCTGGCGAACTTCACGAACATCACCTTGCGCGCGAAAAAGTGGCGGAAGGTCTGGCTGATGTCCTGGAACGGATTGCTGCGCTGCTCGTGCGGCAACTGGATGTTGAGGCCGACACTGGGCGAATGACCGAAGAAGGCGCCCTTGTTGGCTGCCTCCATCACCCCCGGTCCGCCCCCGGAAATTACCGCGAAACCGGCGTCGGAAAGCTTGCGGGCGATGGTCTCGGTGAGCATGTAATAGGCGGAATCTGGCGCCACCCGCGCGCTGCCGAAGACGGACACCGCCGGCCGAATCGGCCCCAGACGCTCGGTGGCCTCGACGAACTCGGCCATGATCTCAAACACGCGCCAGGATTCACGCGCCGACAGATTGGCCTCCTGGCTGCCGCCAGGGTCGACCATCGAGGGAAGTTTGGGCTTGATCATGAGCTGGGCGTGCGGTGGCTGTCGGGCGATTGTAGCGTTGCGGCGGCAACGCGCTCTCCCTCGCGGGGGAAGTCGATCTGCGCCGGATCGAGAAACTCCCGCGCATACGCCAGATAGACCTGCTCCTCGACGAATACCGCGTAGATGTCCGGGTCGATGTGCCCCTCCGCCGCCATGCGATCCATGATCGCCAGCGTCTCGGACAGTTTCTTGGCGCTCTTGTAGGGGCGATCGATAGAGGTGAGCGCTTCGAAGATGTCGGCGATGGCCATGATCCGCGCCTGCACCGACATCTGATCGCCGGTCAGCCCCTTCGGATAGCCCTTGCCGTCCATGCGCTCGTGGTGGCCGCCGGCGTACTCCGGCACCCGCCGCAGGTGTTTCGGCCAGGGCAACGCCTCCAGCATCTCGATGGTGGTGACGATGTGGTGGTTGATCACCTCACGCTCCCCCTCGGTCAGGGTGCCGCGCGCGATGCACAAACAGGTCTCCTCGTCGGCGTCGAGGAACGGCCGCTCGACACCATCGGCATCGGTCCAGCGATACGCCGCGATCCGGCTCACTCGCGCCTGGTCAGTCTCCGACATCGCCTCGCCACCGACATTGCACCGCCGCAGGAAGGTCTGGTCATCGGCAAGTTGCCGCAACCGCGCCTGGTATTCCGTCTCGATATCGCCGCGCTCGGAAGAACCCGCCAACATCGCCTCCAGACGAATGATGGCGGCATCGCGGCGCAGCACTTCGAAGCGGTCATCCACCAAACGCACCCGGTCGAACAGGGTTTGCAGCTTGGTCGCCTTGTCCATCACATGCACCGGCGTCGTGATCTTGCCGCAATCGTGCATCAACCCGGCGATGCGCAACTCGTAACGGTCCGCATCGGTCATCGTGAACGACGCCAGCGGCCCCCGCTCGCTGCGATGCGCGGCCTCGGCAATCAGCATGGTCAGGTCCGGCACCCGGTTGCAGTGGTTGCTGGTATAGGGCGACTTCTCGTCGATGGCGTTGTCGATCAGAGTGACCAGCGACTCGAACAGCCGCGCCAACTGGTCGATCAGCAAACGCTTGGTATAGGCAATCGCCGCCTGCGAGGCGAGCGATTCCGCCAGCCGCTGGTCTTCCTCCGGAAAGGCGCGGATGGCGCCGGTTTCCGGGTCGAGCGCGTTGATGAGTTGCAGGACGCCGATGGTTTCCCGGTTGTGGTCAATCAGCGGCACGGTCAGGAAGGATTTCGAGCGGTAACCGGTACGCGCGTTGAATTCCCGCGTACCCGAAAAATCGAAGCCCGCCGCCGTCTCGACATCGGCGATGTTGACCGTCGCCTGCCGCGTCGCGGCATAGGCGGCCACCATGTGGTCGTTCGGCTGGCCCGCCGCGTCGTACAGGGCAATGTCGGGCAGATCGATCACCCCGCCCTTGCCGCCGCCCAGTGCGATGCCCAGGGTATGGTTGACCATGATCCGGAACGCCAACTCGCGCCGCGCGTTCGTCACATAGATCGTCCCCGCGTCGGCATGGGTGAGGTCGATGGCCGAGCGCAGGATGCGCTCCAGCAGACTGGGGAGATCCTCCTCCCGCGACAGCGCGACGCCGATTTCGTTGAGCTGTTCCAGTCGATCCAGAAGCGAGACGGTATCCATGAGGCGGAAGCGGTAGGCGGCGACGCGCAATGATAGTTGTAGGGGCGGGTTTCAAACCCGCCCCTACTGCGATATTCCACGGCGATGCCTACAAAGCGTTGCCAATCGCGGGCAAGCCCGCTCCCACGGCGGATGTTTCACGATCACCTCGCCATGCCTATATGGTTTCCACATCCGTTTGAATCGCACTCAGCCGAACCCATGTATCCAGCCCGCGTAGGGCGGAACGCGCAGCGGTTCCGCCATTCAACACCACAAGGTTGGCGGCTCGCCCTTCGCGCATCCGCCCTACGCGGGCTACCGCTCAACCCTTCCTACAAATCCGTGCGCGGGTCTTTGGCGGCGGCGGCGCGACGTTGTTTCACCCGACTGGCGGCGCGGTCGTCGCTATAGCGGATGACCGATTTGTCCACTCGGCCGGCATAGCGTTGTGCTTGCAGGCTGGCTTCCGGGTATTGCCAGCGCCAGGTGTGGTTTTCGAAGTCGGCGCCGTTGAGGTTTTTCACCTTCTCGCTACTCAACTTGCCTGCACCATATTTGGCGGCGAGGGCATCGACCACTCGCTGAAAATCCGTTTCCGCGATGGTGATCTGGATGCCGCTCAGGCTGTTGGCATCGTAGAAGTAGAACAACGCCGCCACGGGCGCTCCGGCGATGGTTTCCACCTCACTCGGGCGCAGGCTGCAAATGGTGTCGCCGATCGGTGTGTTGACGGCACGGCAGGCATAACGCGGGTCGCTGGCGACACGGGCGAGGGGGGAACCGAGATCGTTGTTCTTGAAGCCGAGGCTTTCCGCCTGGACTGCTGTCGGGAGCAACGCGAACGCGAGAACAGCCAGTAGGACTTTCAATCCATTTCCTCGATCCAGGCGGCCTGGATGGCCTCAAGAATTTTTTCGCCAGAGCGGTTGGCGTCGTCGGAGAACGTCTCCAGCTCCATCACCCAGCGATGCAGGTCGGTGAAGCGCACGTAGCGCGGGTCCACGTCCGGGTGATGCTCAGCCAGAGCGATGGCGATATCCAGGGTGTCGGTCCATTTCATCAATTAACTCCGGTTCGAAACCTCCCCCTTCAGGGGGATTCGTAGTGCTGACACCACGATGCAATCGTGGCACGAAGTAACCACTTCCTTCAGGGAGTGGATCAATCCGCTGACCTCTATCTGTCGGCGGGTTTTCAGCCGATAGATGAGGTTGACTGCGGATTGAAACATCTCAATGCCCCTCTTTGACCATGTTGATGGTGTATTTCGGGATTTCAACCACCAAGTCTTCCTTGCCCATCAGGGCTTGGCAGGACAGGCGCGAGGTGGGTTCCAGACCCCAGGCCTTGTCGAGTAGATCGTCCTCCAGTTCGGTGGCTTCGGAAAGGCTGTTGAAGCCTTCGCGCACGACCACGTGACAGGTGGTGCAGGCACAGGATTTCTCGCAGGCGTGTTCGATCTCGATGCCGTTTTCCAAAAGGAGGTCGCAGATGGAAACCCCTTTCTGGGCATCAATGACGGCGCCATCAGGGCAGAGTTCGACGTGGGGCAGGACTATCAGTTGGGGCATGGCAAGGCTCGTTGGGGTTCAGAGTTTCAGCGCATCCAGGCGCTGCCCGGTGAGTGCCTGTTTCACACTCATATCCATACGTCGGGCGGCGAATTCTACCGTGCCTTGATTGAGCATTTCGGTGGCGCGTTTGACGGCGGCAAGATCGTTGCCGTCGAGCGCGGCCTGAAGGCCGGTCAGCAGTTTTTCAACTTGGGTACGCTCCGCTTCGTTAAGCAGCGCGGGGCCGTTTTCCTTGAGCGCGGCCTCGGTCGCATCGACCAGTCGACGGCCGTCGACCTTGGCTTCGGCCAGATTGCGCGCGGTCATGTCGTCCTGAGCGTGGGCGTAAGAATCTTGCAACATGCGCGCGACTTCGTCGTCACCCAGGCCATACGAGGGCTTCACGGCGATATGCGATTCGACCCCGGTGCCGAGTTCGCGGGCGCTGACTGAAAGCAGGCCGTCGGCATCGACCTGGAAGGTGACGCGGATGCGCGCCGCGCCGGCCACCATCGGCGGAATGCCGCGCAGTTCGAAACGCGCCAGCGAGCGGCAGTCGGCGACCAGTTCGCGCTCGCCCTGCACCACATGGATGCTCATGGCGGTCTGGCCATCCTTGTAGGTGGTGAACTCCTGTGCGCGTGCAGTAGGAATGGTGGCATTGCGCGGGATGATTTTTTCCGTCAGGCCACCCATCGTTTCCAGACCGAGGGAAAGGGGCACCACATCGAGCAGCAACCAGTCTTCGCCAGCCTTGTTGCCGGCCAGGACATTGGCCTGGATCGCCGCACCCAGCGACACGACCTTGTCCGGGTCGAGATTGGTGAGCGGTGTCTGGCCAAAGAAATCACCCACCGCCGCCTGCACACGCGGGATGCGGGTGGAACCACCGACCATCACCACGCCCTTCACTTCCTCCGCCGCCAGGCCGGCATCGCGCAAGGCCTTGCGGCAGGGCAGCAGGGTCTTGTTGACCAGGCTGGCGGTCATTTCATTGAAGGTCTCTTCACTCAGGTTGAGGTTGACCACTTCGCCGGTGGAAAGCACCACGGTGATGTGCGCCGAGGTGTGCTCGGAGAGGGTTTCCTTGGCCTCGCGGGCACGTGCCATCAGCAGGGTCTTGTCGCGGTCGTCGAGAGTGTGGACCTTGGCTTGTTCCAGTACCCAGCAGTAGATGCGGCGGTCGAAGTCGTCACCGCCGAGGGCGGAATCACCATTGGTGGCGAGCACTTCAAACACGCCCCGGGTGAGTTTGAGAATGGAAATATCGAAAGTGCCGCCGCCCAGGTCGTACACCGCATAGATGCCTTCGGCGGCGTTATCCAGGCCATAGGCGATGGCGGCGGCGGTGGGTTCGTTGAGCAGGCGCAGCACGTTGAGCCCGGCCAGACGCGCGGCGTCCTTGGTGGCCTGGCGCTGCGCGTCGTCGAAATAGGCGGGCACGGTGATGACCGCGCCCACCAGTTCGCCGCCCAGACTGGCTTCGGCGCGCGCCTTCAAAGCCTTGAGAATTTCGCTGGAAATCTCGACCGGGCTTTTCACCCCGGCAGCCGTCCTGATCTGCACCATGCCCGGCGCGTCGACAAACTTGTAGGGCATGGTGGACAGGTCCGGAATGTCCTTGATGCCACGCCCCATGAAGCGTTTGGCCGAAATAATGGTGTTGTGCGGGTCTTCCGCCGCCTGCGCTTGAGCGACATAGCCGACGCTGGTGGAACCATCCACCAGGTAGCGCACCACCGAGGGCAGCAGGCCGTGGCCGTGGGCGTCGTTGAGCACCACGGAAACGCCGTTGCGCACCGTGGCGACCAGGGAATTGGTGGTGCCCAGGTCGATACCGACCGCCAGCCGATGCTGGTGCGGCGCGGTGGACAGACCGGGTTCGGAAATTTGCAGGAGAGCCATAGGGGATGAGAGTGACGGTAGATGTACCCATCAATCCCGCGAAAGCGGGAATCCAGGTCGTCGATCTGATTGCCGTTCAATGGCAAGTTTGAAGAACGTACTGGATTCCCGCTTTCGCGGGAATGACGGCTAGGGGGTGGCGCTCATTCGATCAACTCATATGCCGAGCCGACCTCGGCCAGCAATTTGTCGGTGAAACGCAGTTTGCGCAGGGTTTCACTGGCGGCGGGGTAATCGTGGTGCTGATCGATCTGTTCAGCCAGTTGCGCCTGGAAATCACGTGCTTCGTTACGCAAAGTCTTCTCCAGGCGATCCAGCACCGCCACATCCTGGGCTTTCTTTGCGTCGGCCAATTCCTCGCTCCATTCCATGTGTTGCATCAGGAAATCCATCGGCATCGAGGTGTTGTTGGCATCCATCGCGTGGATGCCTTGCAGCTGTAACAAATAGTTGGCGCGATCGAATGGCCGCCGCAGCGTTTGGTAAGCCTCGTTCACCCGAGTGGTCCACTGCATGGAGAGACGCTGCTCAGCCTCCCCCGCATGGGCGAACTTATCCGGATGAATCTCCGACTGGATGTCGCGATAGGCCTGATCCAGACGCGCGCCATCCAGCGCGTAGCTGGCGGGCAGGTCGAACAGGGCGAAGTGGTCGCGGGAGAAGTCGAGCATGAAAAGCCGGCGGGTACGCCGGCGCTACACGTTGAACGACTCGCCGCAGCCGCAAGCGGACTTGACGTTGGGGTTGTTGAACTTGAAGCCTTCGTTCAAGCCATCGCGCGCGTAATCCAGTTCCGTCCCGTCGAGGTAGGACAGGCTCTTGGGGTCGACGTAAACGGTGACGCCGTGGCACTCCAGCTTGGTGTCTTCCGGGTCTTCGACATCGACGAACTCCAGCTTGTAGGCCATGCCGGAGCAACCGGAGGTGCGCACGCCCAACTTGAGACCCAGCCCGGAACCCCGTTTTGCGAGGAAGTTCTTGACGTGGGTGGCGGCGCGTTCGGAAAGGGTGACAGCCATGACGAGCTCCTTACGCGGCAACCGGCGGATTGCAGGCGGTGTATTCCGTGCTGCCCGCCTTGTTGCCGTGCTTTTGTTTGTAATCAGCCACCGCCGCCTTGATGGCGTCTTCCGCCAGGATGGAACAGTGGATCTTCACCGGCGGCAGCGCCAGTTCTTCGGCGATCTGGGTGTTCTTGAGGTTCATCGCCTCGTCCAGGGTCTTGCCCTTGACCCATTCGGTCACCAGGGAAGACGAGGCAATCGCCGAGCCGCAGCCGTAGGTCTTGAACTTGGCGTCTTCGATGATGCCCTGCTCATTGACCCGAATCTGCAACTTCATGACGTCACCGCAGGCCGGCGCGCCGACCATGCCGGTGCCGACATCGCCGGCATCCTTTTCAAAGGCGCCGACGTTGCGGGGGTTTTCGTAGTGGTCGAGGACCTGTTCGCTGTATGCCATTTGTTTCTCCTAACCAAATCAGTGGGCCGCCCACTGCACCGTATCGAGGTCGACACCATCCTTGAACATCTCCCACAGCGGCGACATTTCGCGCAGCTTGCCGATCTTTTCGTGCAGGAGCTTGATGGTGTAGTCGATCTCTTCCTCGGTGGTGAAGCGGCCGATGGTGAAGCGGATGGAACTGTGCGCCAGTTCGTCGTTGCGCCCCAGCGCCTTGAGCACGTAGGACGGCTCCAGGCTGGCGGAGGTGCAGGCGGAACCGCTCGATACCGCCAGATCCTTGATCGCCATGATCAGGCTTTCGCCTTCGACGAAGTTGAAGCTGATGTTGAGGTTGCCGGCGATTCGGCGCTCGAAGTCACCATTCAGGTGCACTTCTTCCATATCCAGAAAACCCTGGTACAACTTGTCGCGCAGGGAGCGGATGCGTTCGGTCTCGGCGCCCATTTCCAGCTTGGCGAGACGGAAGGCTTCGCCCATGCCGACGATCTGGTGGGTGGCCAGGGTGCCGGAGCGCATGCCGCGCTCGTGGCCGCCACCGTGCATCTGCGCTTCCAGGCGCACACGCGGTTTCCGACGCACGTACAGGGCGCCGATACCTTTCGGGCCGTAAGTCTTGTGCGCGGAAAAGGACATCAGATCGACCTTGAGCTTGCCCAGGTCGATTTCCACCTTGCCGGCGGCTTGCGCGGCGTCGACATGAAACAGGATGCCTTTGGAGCGACACAGCTCGCCGATGGCCGGAATGTCCTGGATCACGCCGATCTCGTTGTTCACGAACATCACGGAGACCAGGATGGTGTCGGGACGCATCGCGGCCTTGAGTTCTTCCAGGTCGATCAGGCCATCCGGCTTCACGCCCAGATAGGTGACTTCATAGCCTTCGCGTTCCAGTTCTCGGCAGGTATCCAGCACCGCCTTGTGCTCGGTTTTCACCGTGATCAGGTGCTTGCCCTTGCCGTGATAGAAATGCGCCGCGCCCTTGATGGCGAGGTTGTTGGATTCGGTGGCACCGGAAGTCCAGACGATTTCCCTGGGGTCGGCGTTCACAAGCGCGGCGACATGGCCGCGCGCCTCTTCCACCCCTTTGTCGGCATCCCAGCCGAACACGTGGGAACGCGAAGCCGGATTGCCGAACATCTCGGTGAGGTAGGGAATCATCTTCGCGGCCACGCGCGGGTCCACCGGCGTGGTGGCCGAGTAGTCGAGGTAAATGGGGGTTTTGACCATATCAATAAAGCTCCGTCAGCTGCGCCTGCGTTTGCGTTGTTCTGCGTTTGCGTTGTTAGTACGCGGCTTTGATTTCCGCCGAGCCGATCACGCGGCGCGTTTCCTTGCGCGGGGACTCCGCTTCCTGCGCCTGTTTTACCAATTGCTTGGCGACCAGTTCGCCCAGCGTGACCGATTCCAGGTAATCGTAGATGCGCGTATTCAGGTTCGTCCACAGATCGTGCGTCATGCATTCACGGTCATCGTGGCAATTGCCCAGGCCGCCACACTGGGTGGCGTCGATCGGCTCGTCCACGGCGCGAATGATTGCCGCCACGGAGATTTCCTCCAGCGGCCTGGCCAGGGTGTAACCGCCACCGGGACCACGCACGCTGTCGACGATGCCCTGACGACGCAGGCGGCCGAACAACTGCTCCAGATAGGACAGGGAGATACGTTGCCGCTCGCTGATGCCGGCCAAGGTGATGGGGCCGCGCTGATGGCGCATGCCCAGATCGATCATCGCGGTTACCGCGAAACGTCCTTTGGTGGTTAGGCGCATGGTGAACCTCGATGTTTGATGGAAGATACCGACACTGTACTAATCCCGATTAATTTGGTCAACTATTATCCAGCCCTTAGCCGACTATTTTATTCAGGTAAGCAGGATCGAAGTGATCGTCGGTCTTGCCGGTTTCGCTGGCGCCGCCCAGACGCTTCAATTCGGCGACGATCCACTCGATGCGCTGATCGGTCAGCGCGGAATGGTCGACCAGACCGTGGATGGCCTTCGCCACCGGGTCGTTCATGTCGCTGGACACGGCATAAGCCGAGAAACCCAACTTCTTCGCGGCTTCCTCGCGCACCTTGTCCAACTCCGGGTCAAGGATGCGGGCCGGGATGCCGATCGCCGTGGCGCCCGCCGGTACATCCTTCACCACCACCGCGTTAGACCCCACCTTGGCGCCGGGCCCCAGGGTGATGGGGCCGAGAATCTTGGCGCCGGCACCGATGATCACGCCGGCCTCCAGCGTGGGATGGCGCTTGCCCTTGTTCCAGGAGGTGCCGCCGAGAGTGACACCGTGATACAGCGTGCAGTCGTCGCCGATGATGGCCGTCTCACCGACCACCACACCCATGCCGTGGTCGATGAACACGCGGCGGCCGATGCTCGCCCCCGGATGAATCTCGATCCCGGTGAACCAGCGGGCGAACGCGCTGGACAGACGCGCCAGCCATTTGAACCCGGCGTTCCACAGCCTATGCGACATGCGGTGCCAAAGAATCGCGTGCAGGCCGGGATAGGTGGTGAGTACCTCGAAAAAAGTGCGCGCCGCCGGGTCCCGGTCGAACACGACGCTGATGTCTTCCCGCAAATGTTTGAACATGAGGCGATTCAGGATGAAAAAGTCTTGAAAGTATGCAATACCCGAGTAATCGGGTCAAACATGAAGACGGGTCAAGGATGCATTTGGCCATCCTTCTTGCCGGACTCACAACGGCTGGCTAGAATTCTCCCGTATCGGGAGAATACGGATAAACCATGCGGATCATCGCCAAGAACACCTTGAAGCGATTCTGGAAGCAACCTGAATTCAGTGACTCCCGTGGGCCGCTGGAAAGCTGGTATGAGGAAGCATGGAAGTCGGCTTGGACATCGCCCCAGGCAGTCAAGGCGCGCTACGGCAATGCCAGCATCTGTGGGAATAACCGGGTCGTGTTCAATATCGGCGGCAATAAATACCGCCTGGTGGTGGAAATGCAGTACCGCGCCGGCATCGTCTGGGTGAAATTCGTCGGCACCCACACGCAGTACGACTGTATCGACGTGGAGACCGTCAATGACCATTAAACCGATCCATAACGACGCCGACTTGCGCGCCGCCTTCCGTCGCCTCGAAGCCGTGTTCCAGGCTGAAGAGGACACACCGGAAGCGGACGAGATGGAAGTGCTGGTGACCTTGATCGAGGCCTATGAGAACAAGCACACCCCCATCGGCCCGGCGGACCCCATCGAGGCCATCAAATTCCGCATGGAACAACAAGGCCTGACGCCGCGCGACCTGGAAGCCTACATCGGCCCCAGCGGCCGGGTATCCGAAGTGCTCAACCGCAAACGCCCCCTAAGCCTGCGCATGATCAAGCGCCTGCATGACGGCCTGCGCATCCCCTACGAAAGCCTGCTGGCGGGTGCGGCGTAAGCGGCACACCCTGTCGCTCGGTAGGATGGGTTGAGCGATAGCGAAAGCTGTTTTCGCAAATCATGTTGGTAGCTCATCTGGTGAGCCTTCTGGGGCGGATACTGGTTTACGCGACGCAGGTGCGTCGGGTATTCCAGGAGTCGGAAATGAGGAAGCCAGCGTTGAAACGACTTACGGTCGCGTTGCGGCAGTTGACGCCCGTGCAGCGCAAGATTGTGTCCGCCGAATTGGCCTCGCTGGATGCGCAGCCGGCATCGACCGTGATTATTGAGAGCCGTTTCGCTCCTGCGGCATCGTGCCCACATTGCGAATCCAGGCGTGTGATTCGGCACGGTCACGCCAACGGATTGCAACGCTACCGCTGCCGGGAATGCAGCAAGACGTTCAGCGCCTTGACCGGCACGCCGCTGTGCGGCTTGCACAAGCGCGGCAAGTGGCTTGACCAGGCCATGGCGCTGCGAGACGGTTTGACGCTGCATCAGGTCGCGGATGCGCTTTGCATTCACGTCAGTACCGCGCACCGCTGGCGACATCGGTTCCTGGCGCAACCCCAGACCGTCCAGCCGCGCGTGCTGACCGGCATTGCCGAGGCTGACGAAACGATGTTCTTGCTGTCGTTCAAGGGAAAGCGAAGCGGCCTTGAACGGAAGGCGCGCAGGCGCGGTGGCCGTGCCGCCAAGCGCGGGCTCTCGCACGAGCAGGTGCCGGTACTGGTTGCACGGGATCGCTCCGGGGCGACGATGGATTGCGTCTTGAAGGCAATGGACATCACGACGCTGTCTGCCGCGCTGAAGCCGTTCCTGACGAGGGACGTCGTGCTCTGTACCGACGGCAGCTCTGCGCTGGCCGGCGCGGCACGCAAACTGGGCGTGGAACATCATGCCGTCAACCTTTCGGCAGGTATCCGCGTCGACGGCGCCTGGCACGTACAAAACGTCAATGCGTATCACAGCAGACTCAAATCCTGGGTTTATAAGTTTCGCGGCGTGGCCACGTGCTACCTGGAAAACTACCTGGGCTGGTTCCGCGCGATGGACCGTGAACCACCGGGTAGCACCAAACCCGCTCACTGGCTCGCCATGGCACTCGGTCGGGAGGAATAACAACATGATTTGCGAAAACAGCCATAGCGAAACCCATCACGAACCAGCCTTGTCCCCAACACTTCAGAGCACCGCTTTCGGCACATGCCGGCGGGCGGCCTGCTCGTCGGTGATCCGTTGGTCGCGCTTATCCTCACGCCGGCGCTCCTGGTCGCGGTGGCGTTCGGCCAGGGTCTCGTAGGCTTTCACCTTCTGGCGCAGGGTGAGCCAGTTGTCATGCGCGCTTTGCCAGTGCGTGATCGCCTGGGCGACTTCCTTTTCCTGGTGGCGAATGGCGACGTCGAGTTTGCCGAGGAAGGCGTGATAGTCGCGCAGGAGGTGGATTTCCATACCCTGCTCGCCGGCCCGATCGGCCAGGCGTTGCTGGTAGTCGCATTTGTAGCCGGCCAGTTCCTCTTGCCGTTGGCGCGCGCTGTCTTCCTTGTTTTTCAGGATGCGCAGTAGGCGCTCCGCCGCTTCCATGCGGTGCCGGGCATGATCCAGCAGGGATTGCAGCGGAAAGCGCGCCGGCATCGGGACTCAGGCGATTTCTTCGGTCTCGGCCAGGCGTCGCGCTTCCGATTCCAGCATGACGGGAATGCCGTCACGTATGGGGAAGGCGAGCCGGTCGGCCTTGCAGATCAATTCGCCGTTCTGGTGCGTGAGCGGGCCTTTACACAGGGGGCAGACAAGTATTTCAAGCAGTTTTGGATCCATGACAAACCTTGAGTGTGTGATCAATGAGGGTTTTTAGCCCCGGCTCCAGTTCAGCGTCAACCGCGAGAAACCAGGCATCCGGGGAAGCGAAGTCGGCGCATTTGACCGCGTCCTTCTCGGTCATGAGAAGGGTGCCGCCGGGTAGGTCACTCGCCGTGTAGACGTGATGATCAGGGAAAGCGAGGGGAATGGCGAGCACACCCAGCTGCGCCAGGTGCTCGAAAAAACGCTGTGGATGGCCGATACCGGCCAGGGCGTGGATTTCGCGCCCGGCAAAATCGGCCGCCACCGCGGTGCGTGCGGGATCGAGCAGATTGCGGAAGGTCGCGCCGCGCAGGCGCATGGCGAAACTGGGGGGCAGCAAAATGAAATCGTCCGGATCGCCGCCGTTGACCACGGCCGCGTCCACCGTGGCGAGGCGTCCCAACGGCTCGCGCAGGGGGCCGGCCGGCAGCAGACGGCCATTGCCGAAGCCGCGCACCCCATCGACCACGACGATTTCCATGTCGCGCGCCAGCGCGTAGTGCTGCAAACCGTCGTCGGTGACGAGCACATCGACCCCGGGATGGGCAGCCAGCAACTGGCGGCCGGCCTCGGCGCGTTTGCGCCCGATCCAGACCGGGCAGGCGGCGCGCCGGGCCAGCAGCAGCGGCTCGTCGCCGACCATCGCCGGATCGCTGTCCGCCCGCACCAGCATGGGCGCGCGGGCATGACCACCATAGCCGCGACTGATGATGCCGGGGTGATAGCCCAATTCCGTCAGCCATTGCGCGATGCGCAGGGTGAGCGGCGTCTTGCCGCTGCCGCCGACGCTCAGATTGCCGACCACGATGACCGGCACCGGCAGGCGTCGCGTTTTCAACAAGCCGGCGCGGTAGGCCAGGCGGCGCAGGGTCAGCAGAAGGAAAAAAAACTGGCTAAGGAGAAGCAGCGGGAAACGATAACGGCAGTCGCCGTACCAGCAGCGCTCCAGGAAAGCTTTCACTCCTGGGCCGAGCTTTGCGTCACGAAAGTCACACGCGGGTAACCCGCGCGTCGGGCGGCATCCATGACGCGCACCACCGATTGGTGGCTGGCATTGGCGTCGGCGGAAATGACGATGACCGGATCGGCCTGAGCGCCGGCCGCCGTTTTCATGGCCTCCACCAGCGACTCGACCCCGGAGAAGGCGATGCCGCGGCTATTGACCGCATAACTGCCGCGCTCATCGACATTCACGGTGATCTGCGTCGGCATCTCCTTGGCGCTGTCTCCCTGAGCCTCCGGCAGGTTGATCTGCAACTCGGAGAAACGCGCGTAGGTGGTGGTCACCATGAGGAAGATAAGGATCACCAGCAGCACGTCGATCAGAGGAATCAGATTGATCTCCGGATCGTCGCGGCGGCGGTTGCCCTTGAAGTTCATTTACGCTCGCCGTGAGCGATTTCCACCAGCTTGATCGCCTGTTGTTCCATTTCCGCCAGGAAGGCATCGACCCGGCCACGGAAATAACGATAGAAGATCATGCTGGGAATGGCGACGATGAGGCCGAAAGCGGTGTTGTACAGGGCCACCGAAATACCGTGCGCGAGTGCCGCCGGGTTGCCGCCGGTGGGCGTCTGCGAGCCAAAGATTTCGATCATGCCGACCACCGTGCCAAGCAAGCCCAGCAACGGCGCCACCGTGGCGATGGTGCCGAGGGTGGTGAGATAGCGTTCCAGTTCATGGCCAACCGCGCGTCCGGACTCCTCCAGGGACTCCTTCATCACCTCGCGGCTGGCGCTGATGTTGCGCACTCCGGCGGCGAGAATGCGGCCAAGCGCGGAATTCTCCGTGAGCGCGCGCAGCACGTCGGCATTGGCGCCGTGGCGGCGCAAATTGTCGATGGTCTGGTCGAGTAGACCCAGAGGCGCGACCAACTGCTGGCGTAGCGTATAGAAACGCTCGAATATGATGGCCAGGGCCAGGATGGAGGCAATGATCAGCGGCCAGATGGGCCAGCCGGCGGCTTCGATGAGTGCTAACACGATATTCCTGAGCTCCCTAGAACGCGGGCTAATGTAGCCTGCAAGCCCCTATCGGGCAAGCCGGCATATAATCCGTCGCTTCGCGAAACCCCATTCTGTAAGGAACCCGGCGCTGATGATCCGCCGCCTGATCAACAAGGTCTTAGGTAAGAAAGCCGCCGCCAAGCCGCGCCTCCTGCCGCTCGCCAAGCACGGCATCCGCCGCGAGCAGATCCATAGCTGCGCGCTCAAGGTCACCGACACCCTGGCGCACGAAGGCTATGCCGCCTTCGTGGTGGGCGGCGCGGTGCGCGATCTCCTGCTCGGGCGCGAGCCCAAGGATTTCGACATCGCCACCAATGCCACGCCGGACGAGATACGCCATCTGTTCCGCCGCTCGCGCGTCATCGGCCGCCGTTTCCAGATCGTGCACGTCTACTGCGGGCCGGATTTGATCGAGGTCACCACCTTCCGCGCCGCGACACCGCCGGTGGAAGAAGAGGAAGACGATGGCCGGGTCACCGCCGCCGACGGCATGCTGCTGCGCGACAACGTCTTCGGCTCCCAGGAAGAGGATGCCGCGCGCCGTGACTTCACCGTCAACGCCCTCTATTACGACCCGGTGAAACAGGAAATCTGGGATGGCCACGGCGGCGTCGCCGACGCGCAAAAAAAACTGCTGCGCATGATCGGCGACCCGGCCACACGCTTCCGCGAAGACCCGGTGCGGATGCTGCGGGCGGCGCGTTTCGCGGCCAAGCTGGATTTCCACATCGATCCCGCCACGCGCGCGCCCATCGCCGAGCTCGCCTCCATGCTGGCGCGCATTCCCGCTTCGCGCCTGTTCGATGAAATGATGAAACTCCTGCTCTCCGGCCATGCCGAGCGCGGGGTCAAGCAGTTGCGCGCGGAAGGCCTGCATCACGGCGTGCTGCCAATGCTGGATGCCATCCTGGACGACCCGGCGCGGCAGAAATTCCTCCATCACGCCCTGCACGACACCGATCAACGCATTCGCCAGGGCCAGTCGACCTCGCCCGCCTTCATGCTCGCCTGCCTGCTCTGGTTCGACATGCAGCGGGAACTGGAACGCAAACGCGGCCAGGGCCTGCACGAGCAATCGGCGCTGTACGAGGCGATGGACACGGTGCTGGAACGGCAGCGCCGCGCCCTCGCCTTCCCGCGCCGCTTCGACGGCATGATCAAGGAAATCTGGTCGCTTCAGAGCCGCTTCGAACAGCGCAGCGGCGCCCGTCCGTTCCGCCTGCTCAGCCACCCGCGCCTGTCCGCCTGCTACGACTTCCTGCTGATCCGCGCCGAAAGCGGCGACGCCAGCCAGGAACTGGCGGACTGGTGGGATCGTTTCATGGACGCGGGCGAAGCCGAACGCGCGGAAATGTTGCAACCCACCCAGAGCGCGGACGCCAAGCGCAAACGCCGCAAGCGCCGCAAACCAACCGACGCCGCCTCAAGTGAAGCCGACCTTGGCTGAGACACGAGCCTACATCGCCCTGGGCGCCAACCTCGGCGACCCGACGGCACAGGTCGAGCGGGCCTTCGATGAACTGGCGCGGTTGCCGGAAACCCGCCTGGACGCGCGTTCCAGCCTGTACCTGTCGAAAGCGCAGGGCTATACGGAGCAACCCGATTTCGTCAACGCGGTCGCGCGGGTCGCCACCCGGCTGACGCCACGGGCGCTGCTCGCTACGCTGCTGGAAATCGAGGCGCGCCACGGCCGCCACCGCGCCTTCAAAAACGCGCCGCGCACCCTCGATCTCGATCTGCTGCTCTATGACGGCCTGGTCTTGCACGAATCCGGCCTCACCCTGCCGCATCCGCGCATGTGCGAACGCGCCTTCGTGCTCCTGCCGCTACGTGAGATTGCCCCGGAGCAGTCGATTCCGGGCAAGGGTGGCGTCGCCGAGTGTCTGGCCGACTTGCTCGCGGACACTTCGGCCGACCCGACGGCTGTGCCGCGCCGTCTGCCGTATAACGATCTGAACGTCGCCTGATGCTCGAACGCTTCCACCATATCGTCGTCGAAGGCCCAATCGGCGCCGGCAAGACCAGCCTGGCGCGCCGCCTGGCGGAACTGTCGGGCGCCGAGCTGATCCTGGAACAAACCGACGACAACCCGTTCCTGCCGCGTTTCTATGAGGATCGCCGCCGCTACGCCTTGCCGACGCAATTGTTCTTCCTGGTTTCCCGCGTCGAACAGGCGCGCCGGACGAACCAGGGCGAGATGCCCAGCGAAACCAGCGTCGCCGATTTCATGCTGGAAAAAGACCTGCTGTTCGCCCAGGCTACCCTCGATGCGGCCGAGCTCAGCCTCTACCTGAAAATCCACGAAAGCCTCGCCCCCCCGGCCAGCACACCCGATCTGGTGATCTACCTACAGGCCGACCCCGCCACCCTGATGGAGCGCGCGAAAAAGCGCGGGCGCGCCTACGAACGCACCCTGAACGAGGGTTACCTGGGGGAACTGGCGCGCGCCTACAGTGAATTTTTCTATCATTACGAAGCGGCCCCGCTCTTGATCGTGAACAGCGAGCACCTCAATTTCGCCGAACGCGAAGGCGATTTCGACTTGCTGGTGCAACGCATCCGCGACATGCGCGGCGCGCGCGAATTCTTCAACATGGGAGCCTGAGGCTATGTACCTGCCACAACTAATGGCCCGCGTCGAAAAAGGCGAGAAGCTCGCCGCGCTCACCTGCTACGACGCCAGCTTTGCCCGCCTGCTCGCCGACAACGCTGTCGACATCCTGCTGGTCGGTGACTCCCTGGGCATGACCGTGCAGGGACACAGCACCACCCTGCCGGTGACCCTGGAACAGATGATCTATCACACCGAGGCGGTGGCGCGCGGCGCCGCTGGCCGCGCCTTCATCGTCGGCGACCTGCCCTTCGGCGCCTACCAGCAAAGCCCGCAACAAGCCTTCGCCAGCGCCGCCCGCCTGCTCGCGGCGGGCGCCAACATGGTCAAGCTGGAAGGCGGCGCGGTGATGGTCGAAAGCGTCCGCTTCCTGGTGGAGCGCGGCATCCCAGTCTGCGCCCACCTCGGACTGCTGCCGCAATCGGTCAACACCACCGGCTACCGCAGCCAGGCCCGCGAAAGCAGCGCCGCCGCCCGTCTGATCGAGGACGCCGAAGACCTGGAGGCCGCCGGCGCGCAAATGCTGGTGCTGGAATCCATCCCCAGTGTGCTCGCCGAGGAAGTCACCCAACATCTCGCCATTCCCAGCATCGGCATCGGCGCCGGCCCCCACTGCAACGGCCAGGTCCTGGTACTCAACGACCTGCTCGGCCTCACCGGCAAACCACCGCGCTTCGCCAAAGATTTCATGGAAGGCGCCTGGAATATCGCCAATGCCGTCCGCACCTATGTCGCCTCGGTGAAGTCCGGCGAATTTCCGGGGCTGGAGCACAGTTTCTGATGCGCGTCATCCACACCGTCGCCGCGTTGCGCGACGCGCTGGCTGGAGCTACGACGACCGCCCTCATCCCGACCATGGGCAACCTGCATGCCGGACACATCGCGCTGGTCGAGCAAATCAGGACACACGGCCAGCCGCTGGTCGCCAGCATCTTCGTGAACCCGCTCCAGTTCGGCGCCGGCGAGGACTTCCAGCGTTACCCGCGCACCCTGGCGGCCGATTGCGAGCGGCTCGAAGCCGCTGGCTGCGACATCGTGTTCGCGCCGGACGCGGACGAAATGTACCCGGAACCACAGACCTTCCAGGTGCTGCCACCACTCGCGGACGAACTCTGCGGCGCCTTCCGGCCCGGACATTTCGCCGGCGTCGCCACCGTGGTGTTAAAGCTGTTCAACATGGTGCGCCCGGCGACCGCCATCTTCGGCAAGAAGGACTACCAGCAGTTGTTCGTCCTCAAGGGGATGACGCGCCAATTCAACCTGCCGATCCGCATCCTCGAAGCCGAGACCACGCGCGCCGCCGACGGCCTGGCGCTATCCTCGCGCAACGGCTACCTGAGCGCCGCCGAGCGTGAAGAAGCGCCGCGCTTGTACCGGCTGCTACAGCGGGCGGCGGCGCGCATCGCCGCCGGCGAACGCGATTTCGCCGCCATCGAGCGCGCCGCCGCCGACGAACTTGGCGCGCATGGCTGGCGCCTGGATTATTTCTCCACGCGAGACCGGCGTACCCTGCTGCCCCCCGCGCGGGAAGCCGGCGAACTCGCCATCCTGGCGGCCGCCCATCTCGGAAACACGCGGCTGATCGACAACATTGAGGTTGCCCGGGGCTGACACCTTGCCCGGAGGGGTTTTTTGTTGCAGCGCACTATGGCATATAATCGCGCCCCGTTTGTCCTTCGCCCTGCCTGCCATGCAACGCAATCTACTCAAATCCAAGCTGCACCGCGTGCGCGTCACCGCCTCCGAGCTGGAATACGAGGGCTCCTGCGCGATTGACGACAACCTGCTGGAAGCGGCCGACATCCGCGAATACGAGCGGATCGAAATCTACAACGTCAACAACGGCGAACGTTTCGCCACCTACGCCATCCGCGGCCAGCGCGGCTCCGGCATGATTTCGGTGAACGGCGCCGCCGCCCGCAAGGCCGCCGTCGGCGACATCCTGATCATCGCCACCTACGCCAACTTCAACGAAATCGAACTGGCCAACTTCGAGCCGAAGCTGGTCTACGTCGACGACACCAACCGGATCAAGCGCATCGGAGCGCACATCCCCGCGCAAGCGGCGTAGCGCCGACTTCCAGCCGGCTGTTTTTCAAGACGCCGGCGAGACGCCGACGCTACAGTGCGCATCCCCGGTTGAGCCGATCCCAATCGAAACACGGCCCCGGATCGGTCTTCCGACCCGGGGCGATGTCGCTGTGCCCAGCCACCCCGGTAATCGGATAAGCCGCCCGCAACGTCTCCAGCAAGTGATTCAGTACCGCGTATTGCGCGTCGCTGAACGGCATATCGTCCGTCCCCTCCAGTTCCACCCCGATGGAAAAATCGTTGCAGCGCTCGCGTCCCCGCCAGACG
Source organism: Pseudomonadota bacterium (assembly GCA_030653935.1). Classification (GTDB taxonomy): domain Bacteria; phylum Pseudomonadota; class Gammaproteobacteria; order Burkholderiales; family Thiobacillaceae; genus PFJX01. The sequence continues at coordinate 28,307 of JAURYL010000065.1, read as the reverse complement.
GAAACACCGGCATGCCAGGCGCGTGACCCGCAGGGCACGAACTGGATCAGTTCACCGTCGCGGCGAATAAAAAAATGGCTGGATACCCGCAAGCCCTGGATCGCGGCGTAATACGGATGCTCATCCGGATTCAGGCGGTTGGCGAAAAGCTGCTCGACCCCCGGCCCACCGAACTGGCCCGGCGGCAGGCTGATGTTGTGGATCACCAGCAGGGAAATCGCCTCGCCCTCCGGGCGCGCGTCGCAATTGGGCGAAGCGACGCGGCGCGCACCGGATAGCCAGCCTTCGCCATCCAGGCGCCAATCCGAAATCCGAGATCCAAAATCCGAAATCGTCAAGGCTCCTCCTCCGCCGGCCGGGCGAGCGCCCGCGCCATCGCCGCGCGCAAGGCGGGAGCGCTGATCTCGCTTTCCAGGCGGGCATGAAAATGGCCGTCGCGGTAGAGCAACAGCGTCGGCAAGTGGAATATCTCGAAGGCGCGCGCCAGACCGGTGGCCCGCTGGACATCGACCTTGAACAAATGGGTTCCCTCGGGAAGCGCCGTCGGCAGGCGTTTCTCCACCACCCGGCAAGTGCCGCACGCGGGGCTGCTGAACAAGACCACGGCGATACCACCAGCTTCCAGCAGGCGCGGGTGATAGCGGGATTCGTCGAGGAGCAGCATGAGTGGATTTTGACGGCTGCGTGACGGCTTTTGTAGGGTGAATTTTCATGCCGCCACTTTTTCCGGCCAGCGAGAATTCCTTCAACTTTTGGCTCGCGCCGCCGCTATCAGGGGTATCGAAAACAAGCCGCGTCGCCCTCCGACGCCGCGCACGGAGCAGGCATGAAAAACCCGATCACGCCGACCTCGGTGGAAAAGGTGATGCGCGAGACCGATTTCATCGTTTCCAAGACCGACCTGAAAGGCCGCATCACCTACGGCAATCGAATATTCATCGAGTTTTCCGGCTATTCGGAGCAAGAACTGCTCGGTGCCCAGCACAACATCATCCGCCACCCGGAGATGCCGCGCGCGGTGTTCAAGCTGCTCTGGGACAGCATTCAGGCCGGCCGCGAGTGCAACGCCTTTGTGAAGAACATGGCCAGGGACGGCAGCTATTACTGGGTGTTCACCAACGTCACGCCCAGTCTCGACCGCGACGGCAAGGTCAGCGGCTATTTTTCAGTGCGTCGCAAACCGAAGGCCTCCGGGGTCAAGACGGTCACGGGGTTGTATCGCGCGATGCTGGCCGCCGAGCAACAGGCGGGAGCGCGTGACGCCATCACCACCTCGACGAAAATTCTGGCCGATCTGCTGGCCGAAAAAGGGATGTGCTATGACGAACTGGTCCTTGCAATCTAGGCTCACGGCCCTGCTCTGGGGCTTTTCCGGCCTGGTGCTGGCGACCATCATCGGCACTTGGGCCCTGCATGGTTTCGATTGGCTGATGCTGTCCTTCCTGCTGCTTGGTGTCGCCGTTTCCGCCTGGGGCCAGGTCAAGGCGCGGCAATGGCTGGCGCCCATCGCCCAGCTCGACCGACTCACCACGGAAGTGCGTCAGGGCCGCTTCGACGGGCGCATCACCGGCATCTCGGACCGAGATGAACTCGGCCAACTGTGCTGGCAAATGAACGACATGCTGGACCAACTGGAAACTTATTTCCGCGAGGAAACCACGGCCTTCGCCCTCCACGTCGACGGCCACTATTACCGCAAGGCCTTGCCCGTGGGTCTCCATGGTGGCTTCAAGCGCGGCCTGGAAAGCCATAACGTGCTGCTCGACGGCATGGCCGAGCAACAGCGCGGACAGATGCGCAACAACCTGATTTCCCAGGTACACCATCTCAACACCAGCAATCTGCTGAACAACCTCGCCTCCAGCCAGGCCGACCTCAGAAACATCACCGACGAAATGCGCCAGGTGGTGGATCTGGCCACCCGCACCACGGCGGACGCGGAAGAAAGCCGAGGGGGCGTCAACCAGGTGGTGGAACAGCTCAGCGACATCAGCGGTCGCATCGACCACACCGCCGACGCCATCGTCGCCCTCAATCAGCACAGCCACGAAATCACCGACGCGGTGCAACTCATCACCACTATCGCCAACCAGACCAACCTGCTGGCGCTCAACGCCGCCATTGAGGCGGCCCGCGCCGGTGAGGCGGGGCGCGGTTTCGCGGTGGTGGCCGACGAAGTGCGCAAGCTCGCGGAAAACACCCGCAAGGCCTCGGAGTCCATCGGCAGGGTCATGGAAACCCTGACCGTCGAGGCGACGCGCATGTTCGACGACTCTCATGCCATGCGCGACCTGGCCGCCACCTCGCGCGCCGTCATCAGCCAGATGGAGGAACGCTTCGTCCACTTCGCGGCCTCGGCGCGGGAAACCCAGGGCCACGCCGCGCGCGCCCAGGACATGAGCTTTGCTTCACTGGTGAAGGTGGACCACGTCATCTACAAGCAACGCGCCTATATGGCCCTGAACACCGGCGGCGAGCGCGCCTACACCGACGCGGTGAAGGTGGACCATCATCAATGTCGGCTGGGGCAATGGTATGAGGGCGAAGGCCAGGGCGAATTCGGCGCCACCCGCGCCTACGCCGCCCTCGCCACCCCCCATGCGCGCGTCCACGCCAGCGCCCACAAGATGCTGAGCTATCTCGGGCAGGGCTGGGAAAAGGACATGGTCATCCAGCAAACCATGCTCGGCGCCATCCAGGAAGTGGAAGACGCCAGCCGCGAGGTGATGGTGTTGATCGACCGGATGGTCGAAGAGAAACACGGGTAGGGCGGAACGCCGCAAGGCGGTTCCGCCACAGTTTCCGGCGCACCTTCCGGCGGAACCCGCTTCGCGGTTCCGCCCTACTCCAACCCCAGACGCTCCATCCGATAGCGCAGCGAGCGGAAGGTGACACCGAGGAGGCGGGCGGCGGCGGTCTTGTTGTTGCCGCTGCGGCGCAGGGCGTCGAGGATGGCCTGGCGTTCCACCTGGTCGAGTTGATCCTGTAGCGCCAAGCCCCGCACCGGGGTTTCCGGGCTGTTGGCCGGCGGCGTCAGATTGAGATCGTCGGGGCCGATGCGGCCGTTTTCGCACAATGCCAGCGCCCGTTCCAGAATGTTTTCCAGTTCACGCACATTGCCCGGGTAATCGTACTCGGCCAGCGCCGCCAAGGCCGTCGCGCTCAGCGTAGGCGTATTTGTCACATCCCGGCCTTCGCACAGGCGCGCAAGTAGATATTCGGCCAGCGCGGCGACATCCTCGCGCCGCTCGCACAAGGCGGGCATGTGGATGCCAATGACATTCAGGCGATAGAACAGATCGTTACGGAAGCGCCCCTGGTTCACCGCCGCCTGCAAATCCTGATGCGAGGCGCTGATCAGGCGCACGTCCACCGGTTCCTCCGCGATGCCGCCGACCCGGCGCACCCGCTTTTCCTGGATCGCGCGCAGCAGCTTGACCTGCATCGACATGGGCAGTTCGACGATCTCGTCGAGAAACAGGGTGCCGCCCGCCCCCGCCTGGAAAAAGCCGTCGCGATCACTCTCGGCGCCGGTAAAGGCGCCCTTGCGATAACCGAAGAACTCACTCTCCATCAACGCCTCGGGGATGGCGCCACAGTTCACCGCAAGAAACGGCGCGTCGGCGCGGCTGCCGCGCGCGTGGATCATGCGCGCCGCGACTTCCTTGCCGGTGCCGGTATCGCCGCTGATGAACACCGGTGCCTGACTGCGCGCCACCTTGTCGATCAGCGCCCGCACCTGCGCCATCGGCGCCGAATCCCCGACCAGGTCGCGCCCGCCTTGTTCATGCGTCGGCTCGGCGAGCTTGAGCGCGGAACGCACCAGACCGCGAATCTTCTCCGTGGTTACCGGTTTTTCGACATAGTCATAAGCGCCCGCCTTGAGCGCCACGACGGCGTTTTCCGCCGAACCGAAAGCGGTGATGACCGCCACCGGCGTGCGCGGTAAATGTTCGGCGATATAGCGGACGATCTCGATGCCTTCGCCATCGGGCAGGCGCATGTCGGTCAGGCACAGATCGAAGCCACCGGCTTCCAGGTGCCGTCGCGCCTCGGCCAGGGTCGCGGCGCGCACGCCATCGAGGCCGAGTCGGGCAAGATCCATTTCCAGCAGATCGAGCAGGTCGGATTCGTCGTCCACCAGCAGCACGCGCGCGCGTTTCAATTTATTCGGCATGACGCCCCCCGATCAGCATGGCGTCGTCTGGCAGGAAAGCCGGAACATGGCGCCGTCCGGAATATCCACGTAGTGCAGGCTGGCGCCGTTGACCTCGGCCAGTTCGCGCGCGAGGTACAGGCCCAGCCCGGTACCGGCCTTGTCCGTGGTGTAGAACGGCTCGAACAGGCGCGATTGCAGCGTGGCGGGAATGCCCGGCCCATCGTTGGCCACATCGACATCCACCCGCGTCTCGCCCGCCACCGCCCGGATGCGGATGCTGCCCGGCAGTTTCAAACAAAAGCGCGAGGCATTGCGAAACAGATTCCAGAAGATTTGTTCGAGATGGGCGGTATCGAAACAGATGACCGGCTCGCCGGCCACCTGCACAGCAACAAACGCCACGGGCATTTCCTCACGTTGCGCGAACTGTTCCACAAAGGCATTCAGCCACGGCACCAGGGGCAGTGCCTCACGTGTCAGGCGATCACGCCGGTTGAGGGACAACACATCGTCCACCAGCCAGTTCAACCGCTCGGCATTGCCGCTGATGATGGTCGACAGCTTCTCGGCCGCGGCGCTATGCGATTCCCGCGCCTCTTCCCTGAGCAAACCGGCGGCATGGCTGATGGCCGAGAGCGGATTGCGGATCTCGTGCGCCAGATTGGCGGTGAGCATCCCCAGCGAGGCCAGTTTCATGCGCTGCGCCTGCGCTTCCAGGTCGGTCATATCCTCCAGCACCACGATGGCGCCCTCGCTGCGGGTCGGCTCCAGTTCGATGAAGCGCGCGCGCAGGCGCAAGCCTTCGCGGCCGACCTGGAAGGGATGCGCCGGCAAGATCTCGCCGGCACACCAGCGTGACCACATCTCCGCCAGACGCGGCGAACAATGGCCGAGGCCGCAATGCGGAAAGAAACGCACACCCAGCAGCTCGCCGGCGCGGGCGTTGTGCTGCAAGACGACGCCCGCGCCGTCCACCGCCATCACCGCATAGGGCAATTCCTGAATCACCCGCTCGTTGATGCGCTCAAGGCTGGCCGCCTGGCGGCCGATCTCGGCGGCCCGACGACCGATCACCGCCGCTTCCAGCGACGCCGTCTGCGCCCCCTTGGCCAGGGCATGGGAAAGCAGCGCCGAGGCGAACAGACCGAGTGAGAGAAAACCGGCGCGGGCAAAACCACCGGCGCCGCCATCCAAAGTAACCGCCGCGACAATCTGCTCACCCAGCACCGCGAGGGTGGCGGTCGCCGACCAGAACAACACCATGCGGCGATCCGCGAGCATGCCGGCGGCGGCCAGGGTGACGATCAAGAGCAGGCCGATGCCGCTGGAATTGCCGCCGGAAAGGTGCATCAGCAAGGTGATGCAGACGATATCCACCAACGCCTGGCGCCCCACCTGGCGCGCGAACCGCTCCCGCCGCGCCAGCAACGGGCTGCGAAACAGCAGGGCGACCAGCAGGTAAACCAGGCAGGTTCCCTGAAACAGCAGCGGATACTCGAAACGATGAAAGGTCTGGTCGGCCAGTATCCCGGCAATACCCAGGGCAATCGCCAGGAAAATGCGGAAGCTGTTGAGGTGGCCGAGCGAGCGCCAGAAGGCCTCCGGCACCGCCACCGTATTTGGGCCGGGATCAGTCTCCGCGACGGCGGTGTTCATCACAGCAATAAAACTTGCCCTGACTGAGCAGCGCCTCGGAACGCGGCAGGTTCACCTGGCACGACTCGCAACGCACCATGTCCTCCGAGGATTTTTCCTTGCGTGGCAGGACATCGCGCTTGCCGGCCATGTATTTGAACCAGAGCACGATGCCGATGGTGAAGGCGACGATCAGCAGGATTTTAGTCACGCGACAACCCGTGTTTATGCGCGTGATTGATCACCAGCAGCAACTGCTTGAAGGGAATCTCGCGCCCCCAGCGATTGACGAACTGCATGTAGGGCAGGTCCTTGTCGGTGGGGAATTCGTATTTGTCGGAAATCATGTCGTCGTACAGCTTGCGCAGCACGCCGTCGAGATGGTCGAGCATCGCCGACCAGCGCTCCGCGTTCTCCGGGTCGTAGTCGATGCCGGCGCGCATCTCGTCCACCTCGTAAACCCCCTGATGCACCAGGTCCACATATTCGTCGTAAGTCTTCGGGCCTTTCATGGCTGTCCTCAATAATTCGTTGCGGCCGTCATTGTGCCATCGGAGGTTCAAGGGACAAGGCTCAAGGGGCAAGGAAAAGCTTTTTTCCACCTTCGAACCTTGCCTCTTGCCCCTTGTCCCTTGCCCCTACAATCCCCCCCATGTCCGCGAACCCCCTTCTTCCCGCCCTCGACCCCCGGCACAGCGCCGTGGTGGAGGCCTGTGCCGGCAGCGGCAAGACCTGGTTGCTGGTGTCGCGGATGTTGCGTCTGCTGCTGGCGGGCGCGCAGCCTTCAGAACTGCTGGCGATCACCTTCACCCGCAAGGCGGCCGCCGAGATGCAGGCGCGTCTGGACGCCTGGCTGGCCGACCTGGCCCTGCTGCCGGACGCCAAGGCCCTGGATTTCCTGGAACAACGCGGGCTTTCCGGCGGCGAGGCGCGCGCCGCCCTGCCCGTCGCGCGCGGCCTGCTGGAGACCGTCCTGGCGGCGCCACCGCTGATCACCACCTTCCACGGCTGGTTCTTCCATCTGCTCGCGCGCGCGCCGCTGCCGCTGCGCCTGCCCGGCGAGGTTCTGGACGATGCAGCCCTGTTGCGCGAGGAAGCCTGGTTCGCCCTCGCCGACCGACTCGGGCGGGCGCGCGGCGCGCCGGAAGAACTCGCCTTCCGTGAACTGGCGAGCGAATTCTCCCTGAGCAGCCTGCGCGCGCTGCTCGACGCCCTCCTCGCCCGCCGCGCTGAATGGTGGGCGGCGGGGCAGGGATACGACGACCCGGTGGCGGCGGCCCGCGCGGCGCTGGAAGCGAAGCTGGGGGTAAACGAAGCGGACGATGTGGCCGGCGCCTTGCTGACGGATGCACGATTTATCGCTGATTTGGCCGAATACCAGGGATTGCTGGTGCGCAACGGCGCCATGGGCCTGAAGACGGATATCGAACGGGCGGCGGTGCTGAAGGAGGCGATTGGCTACAACCGTGGCGGAACCGCCTTCGGCGTTCCGCCCTACGCTGTACAGCCCGATGATGTTGCGCCCTACGTTCCGGTTTTTCTTACCCAGGCCGGCACGCCACGCGCCTGCAAGTTGAGCGATGCCCTGACGAAACGTCTTGGCGGCGACGCCCCCGTCTACGTGGAACTGCATCACCGCCTGGCCGAACAGGTGCTGCAAACCCTCAACCGCCTCGCCGAGCAACGCGCCCTGCGCCTCAACCGTCTGGTTCTGACCGTGGGCCAGGCTTATCTGGACACTTATCAACAGCTGAAAGACGAACGTGGCGGCCTCGATTTCAGCGATGCCGAACTGGAAGCCGCGCGCCTGCTCGACGACGAGGAAGCCGCCGGCGCCATCCTCGCCAAACTGGACGCACGCTGGAAGCATCTGCTGCTGGACGAATTCCAGGACAGCAACCCGCTGCAATGGCGCATCCTGCAAGCCTGGCTGGCCGCCTATGGCGGCGACGGCGAACGCCCTGGCGTGTTCCTGGTGGGCGACCCCAAGCAATCCATCTACCGCTTCCGCCGCGCCGAGCCGCGCCTGTTCGCGGTCGCGGCGGACTGGCTGGCGGCGAATTTCCAGGCGCGATACTTTCCCCTCGACATTACCCGCCGCTGTGCGCCGCGCGTGGTGGCCTGGGTCAACGCGGTGTTCGCGGGGCGTGACGACTATCCCCTGTTCAGCGCCCACGGCGCGCACCAGACCGCCCTGCCCGGCCATTGCGAACTGCACCTCGCGGCGGTGGCGGATACGACCGCAGTACCCATTTATTTCCGCGACCCGCTCAGTCAGGCCGCCGCCAGCCCGCCGCACTGGAGGCAGCAGGAAGCCGCCTGGGTGGCGCGACGCATCCTGGAGATCGTCGGCCATCTCGAACTGGCCGATGGCCAGAGGGCCGGCTTCGGCGACATCACCCTGCTCTACACCCGGCGCCGCGACCTGGAGGTATTCGAGGCCGCGTTCAAGGCGTCCGCCATCCCCTTCATCGGCGACCGTCGTGGCGGCCTCCTCGCCAGCCTGGAAGCAGGCGACCTGATGGCGCTGCTCGGCGTGCTGATGTCACCGCTCGACGACCTTGCCCTGGCGCAGGCCCTGAAATGTCCGGTATTCGGCTTTACCGACGACGACCTCAACAGACTCGCGCGCGGTGCCGGCGCCTGGTGGCCGAATTTGCGTGACTGGGCCGGCATGGGCGCGGCGCCTGCGCGCGTCAGCCGCGCCGCCCGCCTGCTGGACCAATGGCGGGGACTGGCCGGGCATCTGCCGGTGCACGACCTGCTCGACCGCATCTTTCATGAAGGCGAGGTGAGCGAACGCTACGCCGCCGCCGTGGCGCCGCATCTCCGCGCCGGGGTGCTGGCCAACCTGGAGGGCCTGCTCGGGCTTTCGCTGGGACTTTCCGGCGGCCGTTTTCCCAGCCTGCCGCGCTTTCTCGACGAACTGAAACAACTGCGCGACAAGGCCGGCCAGGACGCCCCGGACGAACCGCCCGCCAGCGACGGTGATGCCGTGCGCATGCTCACTATCCACGCCGCCAAGGGTCTGGAAGCGCCGGTCGTGTTCCTGATCAAGACCGACGAGAACGAGGGTCGCGACGAACACAGCGGCGTCATCATGGACTGGCCGCCGGACCGGGATCGTCCCGCGCATTTCTCGATCCACGGCCCGAAAGCCTGGCGCGGCGGCGGCCGCGACGACTTGTTCGCGCGGGAAGCGGAGCAGGCCGCGCGTGAACATTTGAACCTGCTCTACGTGGCCATGACCCGAGCCCGCCAGGCCCTGTTCGTCAGCGGCACCCAGGTTCCGGGCCAGTCACCCGAACACTGGCTGGGGATGCTGAAAACGGCGCTGGAACAGGCGGATATGGCGGGGCTGCCGGAGATGGCTCTTCTCCCCTCCCCGCTCGGGGGAGGGGCCGGGGTACCGAAGGGTAGAGGTTTCATCAGAGAGGGAACAGCGCTTGATCAAGCACAAACGTCAAATCAACCGTCGTTCCCTCACCCCGGCCCTCTCCCGGAGGGAGAGGGAGAAAACCTGCCTCCCATCGGCCAATTCCGCCTTCCTTCCGGTGCGGAGGCTGATTTCGGTACCGCCGTGCATCTCTGCCTGGAATGGATGACCGAGGGGCTGGAGGAAGTGGGGGATGCGGTTCGCAAGCTCACCACATCCTACGGCCTGGAGATAGAGACCGCGGAACGCGCCATCGCCGCCGCCCACCGCGTTCTCGCCATTCCGGATCTGGCGCCCGCCTTCGACCCGGCCCGCCATCAGCGCGCCCACAATGAAATGGAATTCCTCGATGGTGACGGCGGCATTTTCCGCATCGACCGCCTGGTGAAGTTCAAGGAGGAAATCTGGGTGCTGGACTACAAGACCGGCGGCCTCGACGAATCGGATCTCGCTCGCCGCGCCCTGCCCTATCGGGAACAGATCGAGGGTTACCAGCAAGCCGCCCGCCAGCTTTATCCGGGTCGAACGGTGCGCGCGGCGCTGGCGTTTGCCGATGGGAAGGTGTGGTGGATGTAGCGCAGGCGTCTCGCCTGCGTCTTGTAAATTCGCGGGCGAGACGCCTGCGCTACCTTTTCAGCGCCGCCAGAACGCGGGGGTCAGCACCACCAGCAGGGTGAACAATTCCAGGCGCCCCAACAGCATGGCGAAGGTGCACACCCAGGTCTGGAAGTCGCTGAGCACGGCATAGGTGGTGGCGGGGCCGACCTGGCCGAGGCCGGGGCCGGTGTTGTTGATGCAGGCGACCGTGGCGGAAAAGGCGGTGAGTACATCCAGGCCGCTGAACGTCAGCACGAAGGTGATCGAGACGATGGACGCCACATAGATGAAAAAGAACACCAGCACCGCGTACATGACCTTGTCCGGCACCACCTGTTCGCCCAGGCGGATGGTGATTTCCGCGCGCGGATGCAGGATACGCAGCAGTTCGCGATACACCTGCTTGTAGAGCAACACCGCGCGCAGCATCTTGATGCCGCCGCCGGTGGAGCCGGCACTGGTGGAAAAACTGCACAGGAACAGCAGCCATAAACCGGAAAAATAGGGCCATTGCCCAAAGTCGGCGGTGGACAAGCCCAGCGTGGTGGCCATGGAAATCACGCTGAAACTGGCATCGCGCAGGGCGCTTGGGAAATCCTGGTAGATGCCCTGCGCCCAGAGCAGGGTGCCAAGCAGCAGGCAACTACCCAGGACATAGGCGAAGAACCAGCGGATTTCCGGGTCTTGCCGGTAGGGATGCAAGGTACGGCCACGCAACGCCAGGAAATGCATGGCGAAATTCAGCCCGGCAAGCAGGGCGAACAGCATGGTGATGAGCTCCAGCGGCAACGATTTGAAATAGCCGAAGCTGGCGTCATGCGAGGAAAAACCGCCCAGCCCCATGACCGAGAAGGCATGGATGACGGCATCGGCGGCGGTCATGCCGAATGCCGCGTAGAGGCCGATCAGGATCAGGGTGAACAGGATGTAGACCCGCCACAGACCCTTGGCGGTTTCCGCCATGCGCGGGGTGAGCTTGTCGTCCTTCATCGGCCCCGGCGTTTCCGCCTTGTACAACTGGCGGCCACCGACGCCGAGCAGGGGCAGCACCGCGACCACCAGGACGATGACGCCGAGGCCGCCGAGCCAGTGCAATTGCGCGCGCCAGAGGTTGATCGAGGTCGGCAACCCGTCGAGTCCGGTGAGTACCGTGGCGCCGGTGGTGGTGAGCCCGGACATGGTCTCGAAGTAGGCGTCGGTAAAGCTCAGTTGCGGGAAATAGAGGAGCAGCGGCAGCGCCGCGAACAGCGGCGTCAGCACCCAGGTGAGCACCACCAGCAGGATGCCGTCGCGCGCTTTCAGCTCGCGTTTCCAGTGGCGCCCGATCAGCCACAACGTCACACCGCTGCCCAGGGTGATGAGCGCGGCCTCGTCATAGGCCCGTTGCGCGGCGTCACCGGACCACTCGGAAACCGCCAGCGGCAGCAGCATGGACAGCCCGAATACCCCAACGATCATGCCCAGCACATGCAGGATGGGAAACACGTGGTACAGACGCGGCGCGCGCCCCATCGGATTCATCTCCGCCAGAACGCGGGGGTCAGCACGACCAGGAGGGTGAACAGCTCCAGCCGCCCGAGCAGCATGGCAAAGGAGCACACCGTGGTCTGAAAATCGTTGAGCACGGCGTAGGTATGCGCCGGCCCCACTTCACCGAGACCGGGGCCGGTGTTGTTGATGCAGGCAACGACGGCGGAAAACGAGGTGAGTACGTCGAGGCCGGTGAACGAGAGCACGAACGACAGCGAAACGATGGAAGCCACATAGATGAACAGGAAGGCCAGCACCGCGTAGACGATCTTGTTCGGCACCACCGACTCACCCAGGCGCAACGGCAGTTGCGCATTGGGGTGGATCAGCCGGTTCATTTCCCGGTAGACCTGCTTGTACAACAGGATGGCGCGCATCATTTTGATGCCGCCACCGGTGGAACCCGCGCTGCTGGAGAAGCTGCACAGAAACATCAGCCACAAACCGGCGAAGAACGGCCAATGGCCATAATCGGTGGTGGAGAAACCCAGCGTGGTGGCCACGGAAATGGTGTTGAACAACGCGTAACGCAGGGCGCTGGGGAAATCCAGAAAGATGTCGCGCGACCACAGCAGCAGGGCCAGGATGACGCCACTGGCCAGGACGAAGCCAAGAAACCAGCGGATCTCCGGATCGTGGTCATAGACGCTGAAACGCCGCCAGCGCAGGAAACCGAAATGGGTGGCGAAATTGATGCCGGCGATCAGGGCGAAGACGCCGACGGCGATTTCCAGCGGCAACGAATCAAAGTAACCGAGGCTGGCATCATGCGAGGAAAACCCCCCCAGCCCCATGACCGAGAAGGCATGCACCACGGCATCGAAGAAGGACATGCCCAATACCCACAGCACCAGCACACACGCCAGCGTCAGGATCACGTACACCACCCACAGCCCCTTGGCGGTCTCCGCCATGCGTGGGGTCAGTTTCTGGTCTTTCATGGGCGTGGGCGTCTCCGCCTTGAACATCTGGCGGCCGCCGACGCCGAGCAGCGGCAGCACCGCCGTCACCAGCACGATCACCCCAAGTCCGCCGATCCAGTGCAATAGCGCGCGCCAGAGGTTGATGGAATCGGGCAGGTCATCGAGGCCGGACAGCACCGTGGCGCCGGTGGCGGTCAGGCCCGACATGGCCTCGAAATAGGCATCCGCCACGGGCAGGTCGGGCATGTAGAACAACAACGGCAAGGCGGCGAATCCCGGGAGCAGGGTCCAGGTCAGCACCACCAGCAGGATGCCGTCGCGGGTCTTCAGTTCACGCCGCCAGTGGCGACTCACCAGATACATCAGCAGGCCGCTGCCGATGGTGATCAGCGCCGCCTCGTCGTAGGCGTGCTGGGCGCCATCGCGAGTCCATTCCGACAGGGTCAGGGGAACCAGCATGGACAGTCCGAACACGACGATGATCATGCCCAGCACATGCAGGATGGGGAAAACGCGGCGCAGCATCAGAAGAAGCCCATGCCCACCTGGAACAGTTTTTCCACCTTCGGAATCAAGCGCTTGTTCGGCACGAACAGAATGAGGTGGTCGTCCACCTCGATCACATTGTCGTGATGGGCAATGATGACCTGCTCGCCGCGCAGGATGGCGCCGATGGAAACTCCTTCCGGCAACTCGATCTGCTCGATCCGCCGCCCCACCAGCTTCGAGGATTTGGCGTCGCCATGCACCACTGCTTCCAGCGCTTCCGCCGCGCCTCGGCGCAGGGAGTGCACGACCGCCATGTGGCCGCGCCGGATATGCGTCAACAACGGGCCGATGGTGGCTTGAGCCGGCGACAGGGCGATGTCGATCTCGCCGCCCTGCAACAGATCGACATAGGTCGAGCGGTTGATCAGGGCGATGACCTTCCTGGCGCCCAACCGCTTGGCCAGCAACGCGGACATGATGTTGTCCTCGTCGTCGTTGGTCAGGGCGCAGAACACGTCCATGTCCTCGATGTTCTCTTCCAGCAGCAGATCCTCGTCGGTGGCATCGCCGGTGAGGACGAGCGTATTTCGCAGCGAATGCGCCAGGCGCTCGGTATTCTTCTTGTTGCGGTCGATGATCTTGACCTCGTAATCCGACTCCAGGCTCAGGGCCAGGCGCTGGCCGATGTTGCCGCCGCCAGCGATCATCACCCGGCGCACACTATGGTCGCCGCGCCGCATTTCCTTCATCACCGCGCGGATGTTCTCGGTGGCGGCGATGAAGAAGATCTCATCCTTGTCCTGGATGACCGTGCGCCCTTCCGGAACGATGGTGCGGTCACGGCGAAAAATGGCGGCAACCCGGGCGTCGAGACCGGGCAGGTGTTTTTGCAGATCGCGCAGCTCATGCCCGACCAGGGGACCGCCGGCGCGCGCGCTGAGTGCGACCAGACGGGCGCGGCCACGACCGAAATCGACCACCTGCAAGGCTTCCGGGTAGTCGATCAACTTGCGCAGGTAGTCGGTGATTTCCTGTTCCGGCGCGATGACGTGGTCGACGCCGAAGTGATCCGCGTCGAACAACTGCGGATACTTCATGTAATCGATGGCGCGGATGCGCGCGATCTTGGTGGGAATGTTGAACAGGGTGCCGGCCAGCTTGCAGGCGACCATGTTGGTCTCGTCGTTGAGCGTCACCGCGACCAGCATGTCGGCGTCCTCGGCGCCGGCCTGCTTGAGGATGGCGGGATGCGAGGCCTGGCCCAGCACCGTGCGTAGGTCGAAACGATCCTGCAAGGCGGTGAGCTTTTCCGCGTCGACATCCACCACGGTCAGATCGTTGCCTTCCCGCACCAGATGTTCCGCCAGATTGGAACCGACCTGGCCGGCGCCGAGGATGATGATTTTCATGAGAAACAGGTCGCAAGGAGCAAGTGGCAAGGGGCAAGGATATATTTGCGCGCCGTAGGCGCGGAGGCTTTGCCTTGAACCTTGCCCCTTGAACCTTGCCCCTTCACTTCTCTTTCCCCGGCGCCTCGATCCCCAGCTGCTTCACCTTGCGATAGAGGTTGGTGCGGTCGAGACCGGCGCGCTCGGCGGCGCGGCTCATGCCCCAGTCGCACGCCGCCAGCAGCGCTTCCAGGTAGGCTTTTTCAAAGGCGTCGCGGGCATCCTTCAGGGGCAGGTTCAGCATCAGTTCGACGCCGGTCTTTTCCTTGCCGGCGCGAGGGCCGAGCGCGGCGTCGATGGCATCCAGGTCGATCGGGCCGACACCATCATCCAGTGCCAGGCGCCCGGTCAGGGTGTCCAGCTCCACGAGGTTACCCGGCCAGTCGTGCTCCGCCAGACGGCTCATGGCGGCGTCGGTGAATTTGAGCGGCGGTAGGCGCAGGCGGACACAGGCCGCTTCCAGCGCGCGGGCGGCGAGACCGGGGATATCCTCGCCACGCGCGCGCAGCGGCGGCAAATCAACCACGGCGTGCGCCAGCGCCTCATGCAACTCTGCTGTCAGGCGGCCTTCCGCGAGTGCCTGCGCCGGAGCGACCCGAATAACCGCGACCACCCGCGCGGCGAATTCGGCGCGCCGCGCGATCAGCAGGATCAGCCCGCGTTGCTGCATCACCGTGAGGCTGGTCAGGTCCGGCACGTAGACCAGCCCCCCCTTGGCCCGTGCCAGGAGGTCGGCGGGTCGATTGGCCAACTCGGCCGGATCGTCGACCCGCACGAACGGCGCGTCCGGCGGCGTGAGGAAACGCGCCGCCACTTCCTCGCCGGTACCCGGCTCCGCCAACAGCAGCACCGGCAGGCCGGCGCTGGCGGCCAGGCCCAGGCGCTGCGCCAGGCGCTTCACGCTCTCGCCGGAACCCAACTCCTCCAGCGTGCCGCTGGTGGTGGGCTTGGCCTGGCGCGAGGCCAGCGCCTTTTTCACGGTGTCCAGCAACTGCTTGTAGGCGATGGGCTTTTCCAGATAGTCGAAGGCGCCGAGGCGGGTGGCTTCGACGGCGGTATGCACCGTGCCGTGGCCGGACATCATCACCACCGGCATGGTCAGCCGTCCCTGGCCGCGCCACTCCTTGAGCAGGGTAACGCCGTCGACATCGGGCATCCAGATATCGAGCAGGATCAGATCCGGATTCTTGTCATCCAGAGCGGCGCGGGCGCGGCTGCCGTTCTCCGCCATCCGCACCTCATAACCTTCCTCTTCCAGAATCTCGCGCATCAATTCGCGGATACCGGGTTCGTCGTCCACCACCAGTATTTCAGGCATGTTCCTCGTCCTCACTCATTAGTGCCGGCAGGCTGACGCAGATGCGGGCGCCGCCTGTATCCGGATTGTCTACCGCAATGCTGCCGTGATGCTCTTCCACAATTTTCTTCACCACCGCCAAGCCGAGGCCGGTGCCTTTGGGTTTGCTGGTGACATAAGGCTCGAACAGGCGGCCCCACAGTTCCTCGGGAATGCCCTGGCCGTTGTCGCGCACACACAAGCTTACCTGACTCCCATGCCGGACCGTAGTGACGCTGATCAACGGTGACTCGACCATCTCCAGCGCTTCCTGGGCATTCTTCACCAGGTTGACCAACACCTGCCCGAGCAGGGCGGGGTCACCCGCCACCGGTGGCAGGTCTTCGGCCAGTTCGTGCTCGATGGGGAGACCGCCTTCATACAGATGCAGCACTTCCCGGACCAGGGCATTGATGTCGACCCGTTCGATGCGTGGCGAGGGCAGGCGGGCATATTGCGCGAAAGCATCCACCAGCCCTTTCATCGCCGCGACCTGGCCGACGATGGTCGCCGTCGCGCGGATCAGCGTGTCGCGCGCGGGGCCATCCAACTTATCCGCCAGCTTCGCTTCCAGGCGCTCGGCCGAGAGCTGGATCGGCGTCAGCGGATTCTTGATCTCGTGCGCCATCCGCCGCGCCACTTCACCCCAGGCGGCGTCACGCTGCGCTTGCAGCAACTGGGTGACATCGTCGAGCACCAGCACGTAGTCGGGCGCCTCACCGCTGGCCAGGGGCGTGCCGCGCGCCAGCAGAATGCGCTTGCCGTTGGGCGTCGCCAGTTCGATCTGTTCGCGCCAGGGGCGGCCGGGGCTATCGTGAAAATGCCGCGCCATGTCACGGACGAAATCGGCGAGGCCATCGCCCTCTCTCCCCCACTCGGTGAGCGCGCGTCCTTCCAGTTCCGCCCGCGTGATGCCCAGCAGCGTCGCGGCGGCGGGATTGACCACGCGCACGGTCAGGTCGTGCTCCAGGGTGACGACGCCGGTGGTGACGCTGGAGAGCACGCCCTCAAGATAAGTGTTCGCTTCCAGCAGTTTGTCGCGGCTTATCTCGGCGGCGGCGCGGGCATCGGAGAGTTGCCGGGTCATGCGGTTGAAGGAAAGGGTGAGCATGCCCAGCTCATCGCGGCTGGTGACGGTTTGCACCTGGGTGAAGTCACCGCGCGCCACCGCCCGGGTGCCGCGCGCCAAGGCGCGCAGCGGCGCGGCGAGGCGTTCGGAGAGCAGGAAGGCCAGCGAGAAGGCGGAAAACAGCGCCAGCGCCAGCGCCAGGGTCAGGGAAATGCCATATAGCCGTTTCAGCCCGAGGCGCGAGAGCAGCAGCTCCTGATAGCCCTGACGCGCCTCTTCCACCTGCTGCGAGTCCCGCGCGAGCTGCTGGGGTACCGGCTGCACCACTTGCACCACGCGCGCGCGCGCCGTGAGTGAGGCCATGTTCAACGGCGCCACCACCCGTACCATGATGCCGCCGCTTTCCGTCGCCTGCAGCCGCGACCAGGTCTGTTGCAAACGGGTCTGCCAGAGCGCGCCTTGCTCGGGCGTCCTGGGGAGCAAGGTGCCACGGTCGGAGGAGGAAACGCCCAGCATGTTGCCGTTGTCGTCGAACAAGCCGACTTCTTGCAGGCCCGCCGCTTCGCGCATTTCGTCCAGGCGAGCCGCTTGCAGGATCGGCGGCAGTTCGCCCAGTTGTTGCGCCAGACGTTCCGTCTTCTTCACGGTTTCCCGCTGCACATGCGCCAGCGCCGACTGCCCGAGGGCGAGACCACCTTCCAGCGCGCTTTCCATGCGCACATCGAACCAGGACTCGATGGAACGAATCAGGAACTGTACCGAGACACCGTAGACCACCATGCCCGGCGCCAGCGACATGAGGCCGATGATCAGGAACAGGCGGGCGGTGAGCTTGGCGCCGAAGACGCCGGCGCGAATGCGCCGCACCAACAGGAACGCCTGATAGATGATCAGCAGCACCAGACCACCGGCGGCGGCGATGGTGATCCAGAGCAGCAACGGCAGGTTGCTGGCGAAAAACTCGGTATTGCCCGCCGCCGCCGCCAGCATCCCGATCAGGGCCGAGCCAAGCAGCAGGCTGATGGCGACGAGGTAGATCATCAGGCGTTATTGGTTCAAGGGGCAAGGTTCAAGGGGCGAGGAAAACCGCCACGGTCCAATAAACCGGGGGGGTTCCTTGCACCTTGAACCTTGAACCTGTTTCATCAGTACTTGAAGGTGCGTTCCAGCCAGCCGGAATCGAGTTGCCAGCGTCCGGAGGATGCAAGCGCGTTGACCTGCAAGGGTTTCGGCAGCTGCGAGACATCCAGATACATCCGCACGTAGATCTTGTATTCGGATCTTTTCTTCATCTGCTTGACACTGACCACGGCCCAATCACGCAGATCCCCGGCCGCGCGCAGGGCGTCGGCGAGGTTTTCATGGGCGCTGGAAACACCGCTGAGCGTGACGTAATACTGGCGCAGCAGGGCATTGTAGGAGAGGCGGACGCTGCGTTCCAGATCCGAAAGCCCCTCCGCCAACCACCAGTCACGCGCGCGCTCGGCCTCCACCGCCTGGACAAAGGTGAGTTGCACGCCGCGACGCAGCGCGTCGTCGAGCGTGGGGGAGAGCTGAATGGCGAAGCCACCATTGAGATGGAACAGCTCGCCTCTCTGCACCACGTCGATCTGCTGCGCCTGGACGCCCTCGGCATGGGCGCCGGGCATGCCGAGGGCCGCCATGACCAGGGTTGCCAGGGCCGCGCGCAGAAACTTACGTCTTGTGCAAACGAGCATAGAAGAATCCGTCCATCTCCGGACCGGGAAGCAGTTGGCCCGCATGGGTATCCGGCACAGGCTCATTGCTTGCGTCGGGATGGCGCGCCAGGAAAGCACTTACCTGATCGGAATTTTCCTCACGAAACAGGCTGCAAGTGGCGTACAGCATTGTGCCAGCCGGTTTCAGCAACGGCCACAAAGCGTCCATCAAGCGGCACTGCTGGCGCGCCAGGTGTTGCACATCCTCGGGACGCTTCAGCCATTTGCCATCGGGATGGCGGCGCGTCACGCCGGAGGCTGTACAGGGAGCGTCAAGCAGAATATGGGCGAACGGCCGGCCATCCCACCAGGCCGCGGTATCGGCGGCATCCCCCGTGACCAGTGTGGCCGCGAGTCCGAGGCGATCCAGGTTTTCCCGCACCCGTCCAAGGCGGTCGGCATCGCTGTCCAGGGCCACCAGGTCGAGATCGTGCAATTCCAGGAGATGGCCGGTCTTGCCGCCCGGTGCCGCGCAGGCGTCGAGCACCCGCTCGCCGTCAGTGGCGCCAAGGCAAGGCGCGGCGAATTGCGCGCCGAGATCCTGCACGGAAACCAGGCCATCGAAGAATCCCGGCAGGTTGACCACCGGCACCGGCGTTTTCAGCGTCAAGGCGGACTCGCCCGTGCGCCGCGACTCGATGCCGACGGCGGCCAGGCTGGCGCGATATTCCTCGACGTCGGCACGGCGGCGATTCACCCGCAGGGTCATGGGCGGATGCGCGTTCTGCGACTCGACGACGCGCCGCCAGGTATCCGGATATTGCGAGCGCAACCGTTGCAGCCACCACAGCGGTAGATTCCAGCTCGCCTCCGGGTCGGCGGCGGCGGCGGCCTCCAACTCGGCGCGACGCCGCTGGTAGTTGCGCAGCACCGCGTTGACGAAGCCGCGCGCCCGTGGATAGCGCTCGGCCGCCGTGGCCACAGTCTCGTTCACCACCGCATAGGCGGGTGTTTCTCCCGCTTCCAGCTCATGCAAGCCGACCAGGAGATGGCCGGACAAGGCCGCCGGTTCCAGCGGCCGCTCACACAGGGCGGAAAGATGGAAACGCAGCCGCCCGGCGTTGCGCAGCGCGCCGTAGGCGAGGCTCTGCGCGGTGGCCAGATTTTCCGGCTTCAGCCGGCGCAACTTGGCCAGCGCCTGAGTCAGGCTGACACCCTCCAGCAACACATCATTGACTAGCGTCGCGGCCAGGAGACGCGGGTTGTGGCTAGCGGTTCGGGAGGGGGCGCGGGTGTAATCGGACATGAACCGCGATTATCCCGGAAAGGCGGCGTGAAAAGGGGCGCTAAAAACACTTCCGCCAGGCTCCTGGCCTGGCGGAAGTGGGGGAAAACTCAAAACCGGTCAGTCCACACCGCCATCGGCGGCGGGGGTGGTGGTCGGCTCTGGCGCGCTGGGGCCGGCGCCGCCGGTACTGGCGGGAGGCGGCGATGCCACCGGCTTCGGCGGACGCGGTTCGTTCCCGGCCATGATGTCGTCGATCTGCTCGCTGTCGATGGTTTCCCATTCCAGCAGGGCGCGGGTCATGCGCTCCACCTTGTCGCGGTTCTGTTCCAGAATGTTGCGCGCCAAGGCGTATTGCTCGTCGATGATGCGCCGTACCTCGGCATCGACCTTGCGTAGGGTCTCTTCGGAAACACTCTTGTGGGTGGTCACCGAACGCCCCAGGAAGACTTCGCCTTCTTCCTCACCGTAAACCATCGGCCCCATCGCATCGGACATGCCCCATTGCGTGACCATGCGGCGGGCCAGGTCGGTGGCGCGCTGGAAATCGTTGGAGGCGCCGGTGGTCATCTGGTTCATGAACAGCTCTTCGGCGATGCGCCCGCCGAACAGCACCGCGAGGGTGGACAGCAGACGGGTGCGATCCTGGCTGTAACGGTCCTCGGTGGGCAACTGCATGGTGACACCCAAGGCACGGCCGCGCGGGATGATGGTGACTTTATGCACCGGATCGGTCTTCGGCATCAGCTTGGCGACTACTGCGTGGCCGGACTCATGGTAGGCGGTGTTCTTGCGTTCTTCCTCGGGCATGATCAAGGAGCGGCGCTCGGCGCCCATCATGATCTTGTCCTTGGCGCGCTCGAAGTCGTCCATGTCGACCACGCGCTTGTTACCGCGCGCGGCGAACAGCGCCGCTTCGTTGACCAAGTTGGCCAGATCGGCGCCGGAGAAACCCGGGGTGCCGCGGGCAATGATGTCGGCCTTCACGTCCTGGCTCATCGGCACCTTGCGCATATGCACCAGCAAAATCTGCTCACGACCGCGAATATCCGGCAGCGGCACCACCACCTGACGGTCGAAACGACCGGGACGCAGCAGGGCCGGGTCGAGCACGTCGGGACGGTTGGTGGCGGCAATGACGATGACGCCCACGGTGGCTTCGAATCCATCCATTTCCACCAACAACTGGTTCAGGGTCTGTTCCCGTTCATCGTTGCCGCCACCCAGGCCGGCGCCGCGCTGGCGACCGACGGCGTCAATCTCGTCGATGAAGATGATGCAGGGAGAATGCTTCTTGCCCTGCTCGAACATATCGCGCACACGCGCGGCGCCGACACCGACAAACATTTCCACGAAATCGGAACCGGAAATGCTGAAGAACGGGACCTTGGCTTCACCGGCGATAGATCTGGCCAGCAGGGTCTTGCCGGTACCGGGACTGCCGACCATCAGCACGCCGCGGGGAATGCGGCCGCCCAACTTCTGGAAGCGCGAAGGATCGCGCAGGAACTCCACCAGTTCACTCACCTCTTCCTTGGCCTCGTCGCAACCCGCGACATCGGCGAAGGTGACGGTATTGGTGTCCTGGTCGAGCAGGCGCGCCTTGCTCTTGCCGAAGGAGAATGCCCCCCCTTTGCCGCCACCTTGCATCTGGCGCATGAAGAACACCCAGACGCCGATCAGCAGCAGCATCGGGAACCAGGAGACGAAGATGCTCATCATCATCGACGGCTGCTCTTCCGGTTTCGCTTCCACCTGGACGCCGGCCTTCAGCAGGTCGGAAACCAGCCAGGGGTCGGAAGGCGAGTAGGAGGTGAAACGCTGACCATCGCTGGTCACGCCGCGCAGGACGTGGTTTTCAATGGTGACCTTGGCGATCCGCCCCTGACGCACCTGCTCGATGAAAGTCGAGTAATCGACTTGCGACTGCGCCGTCTGGCGCGTGTTGAACTGGTTGAACACCGTCATCAGCACCAGTGCGATCACCAGCCAGATGGCGACATTCTTGAAAAGGTTGTTCAATTTCACTCCTTTACGGCTCACGCGCCGAGAACGGGGGAGAAGTTAGTCCAAATCCTGGATCGATTCAATCAAGGCCGACGCTTGAGCGGGTTTCGCCTTCAGCCCGCGGCCTAATAAATACATTTCCCGGCTGCGGTCACGCGAGGCATCGGGTTTACGCGCGGCGACTTTCAGGAACACGGCGCGCATGGCCTTCATGTAGTCCTCGAAACCCGCACCCTGGAACACCTTGACCAGAAATGCGCCGTCAAGTTGCAAATGTTGCGCGGCAAATTCGAGCGCCAGTTCCGCGAGTTGGTAGCTTCTGGCTTGGTCGGTAAGGATCACTCCGCTGATGTTGGGGGCCATATCTGAAAGTACAAGGTCGACCGCTTTGTACCCCAACGCGGACTCCACCAGTTCGACCCCGGTATCTTCCGTGAAATCGCCCTGAATGAAGGTGACGTGGTTCAGCCCGGTCATCTCCAACAGGTCTATGCCGACGATGCGACCCTGGCCCTTCATCCGCTCCGCCGCCACCTGACACCACCCTCCCGGCGCGCAGCCGAGGTCGACCACCACGATTCCCGGCCGCAGCAGACGATCCTGATTGTCAATCTCCATCAGCTTGTAGGCCGAGCGCGAGCGGTAGCCCTGTTCCACCGACTGCTTCACGTAGAAATCGTTGACATGTCGTTGGTGCCAGACATGGGTTTTGGCTTGTCGTTTCATGGGCTACTATCGCCGCCTTTTCCGGGGGAACTGAATGCGTGAATTATCGGTTGAACAACGTAAATACCTGAAAGCGCTGGCCCACTCGCTGAAGCCGGTGGTCATGATCGGCGCGCAGGGACTGAGCGAGTCGGTGGTGAGAGAAGCAGGACACGCGCTCGCCGCGCATGAACTGATCAAGGTACGGGTGCTGGGCGATGACCGCACCGCGCGCGAGGCCTGGTTCAGTGAACTTTGCGCGGCGCTCGATGCCGCACCGGTGCAACACATCGGCAAGTTGCTGTTGCTCTACAAGCCGGCGGACAAGCCCAAAATCAAACTACCTTGAGTTCTGCCTGGCGAGCAGCGCCAGGCCGAGCAGGCTTACGATCAGATAGACCGCACTGGATATGCCGTGCCAGGTGGCGAAGCGGTCTCGGAACAGGCTTTCCATCACATCCTTGGGCATGGCCTGATCCTTTAGTTGCTGCATGATGGGTTGAATGCCGAATTTTTGCGCGATAGTCAGCAGCAGCATCACCAGTACCAGCCAAAAGAAGGGTTGCTTGAATACGGCACCGCCAAAGCGGCTGACGCGGAACATCAGCAACCAGCCGCCGCAAACGATCCCGAGCCAACCGATGTGGCTGAACATCTTGCCCGCAAGCATGCCGGCCTGAACGCGGTCGTCCAGGTTGTAGAAGAGCGTCGGCGCCGCCAGATAGCCGATCACCCACAGCCCCCCCACCCATAGCGCGGCGGCCCAGGCGGCAAAGATATCGGGCAGGCGTTTCATCGGCGAGTGTCCAGTCGGCGGGAGTCAGTTGGCGGCAAGGCGGTGGCTTCTTCTGATGACTGCCGGCCGCGTGTTGCCGACTTAGAGATAGTGGACGTCGACAATCTCGAAGTGACGCACCCCGCCCGGCGCCATCACGTCGGCCACTTCGCCGGCATATTTTCCGATCAGAGCGCGGGCAATGGGAGAACCCACGGAAATCTTGCCGCCCTTGATGTCGGCCTCGTCGTCGCCAACGATCTGGTACTTCACCTCGTCACCGGTTTCCGCGTCCACCAGTTCCACCGTTGCGCCGAAGACCACACGGCCCTCGGCGTCGAGATGCCTTGGGTCGATGATCTGAGCGTTGGAGAGTTTTCCTTCGAGATCCTTGATGCGACCTTCGATGAAGCCCTGTTTTTCCTTGGCGGCATCATATTCGGCATTTTCCGACAGGTCGCCGTGCGAACGCGCTTCCGCGATGGCCGCGATGACGCTGGGGCGCTCAAAACTTTTCAGACGCTGCAATTCATTGCGCAATAGCTCGGCGCCAACCACAGTCAGTGGGACTTTATTCATATGGGAACCTCTCAGTGCAGACGCTTGTGCAGCTCTTGCAGGGAATAGACGGAGATATCGCGGCGCTCCTTCATGCCCAGGCAGGCTGCCTTGGCGCCGGCGAGCGTCGTGAAGTAGGGGATGTTCTGGTTCAGCGCGGCGGCGCGTATGGCGAAGGAGTCCTTCATCGCGCGCTTGTCCTCGACCACGTTGATGATCAATCCGATTTCCCGGTTCTTGATCATGTCGACGATGTGCGGCCGACCCTCGGCCACCTTGTTGACGCGATTGACCGGAACGCCGCCCGCGTCGATCACATTCGCCGTACCACGAGTCGCGTACAGCTTGAAACCCAGTTCATGCAGGTAGGCGGCAATCTCGACCACCTGGGGGTGGTCCGGGTTACGTACCGAAACAAAAACATTGCCCTGGCGCGGCAACTTCACACTGGCGCCGTACTGTGATTTAAGGAACGCCTCGCCGAAGCTCTCACCAACGCCCATGACCTCGCCGGTGGACTTCATTTCCGGAGTGAGAATCGGGTCAACGCCGGGAAACTTGCGGAACGGGAATACGGCTTCCTTGACCGAGTAATACGGCGGGATCACTTCCAGTTCGGCGTTCTGTTCTTTCAGCGTAATGCCGGCCATGCAACGGGCGGCAATCTTGGCCAGTTGGCGGCCGGTAGCCTTGGACACGAAGGGCACGGTACGCGAGGCGCGCGGGTTCACCTCCAGCACATAGACCTTGGCGGCGTCGCCCTGTCCCGTGATGGCGAACTGCACGTTCATCAGGCCGACCACATTGAGTGCCTTGGCCATGGCCACCGTCTGGCGCCGGATCTCGTCCTGAATCACCCTGGTAAGACTATAGGGCGGGAGAGAACAGGCGGAATCGCCCGAATGCACGCCAGCCTGCTCAATGTGCTCCATGATGCCGCCGATCAAGACCTGCTCGCCGTCGGAGAGCGCGTCGACGTCGACTTCGATGGCGTCGTTGAGGAAACGATCAAGCAATACCGGGGAATCGTTGGAAACCTTCACCGCTTCGCGCATATAGCGTTGTAGATCGGCTTCCTCACGCACGATTTCCATCGCCCGGCCACCCAGTACGTAGGAGGGACGGACCACCAGCGGGTAACCGATCTCGGCGGCGAGACGAATCGCCTCGTCCTCGGCGCGTGCCGTTCGGTTGGGCGGTTGCAGCAGGCCGAGCGTATTGAGCATCTTCTGGAAGCGCTCGCGATCCTCGGCGGCATCGATCATGTCCGGGGAGGTACCGATGATGGGTACGCCGTATTTTTCCAAATCACGCGCCAGCTTCAGCGGTGTCTGGCCACCGTACTGCACGATGACGCCGACCGGCTTTTCGATGCGCACGACTTCGAGCACGTCTTCCAGAGTGAGCGGCTCGAAATAGAGGCGGTCGGAAGTATCGTAGTCGGTCGAAACCGTTTCCGGATTGCAGTTGACCATGATGGTTTCATAACCATCTTCGCGCATGGCGAGCGCCGCGTGCACGCAGCAATAGTCGAATTCGATGCCCTGGCCGATCCGGTTGGGGCCGCCGCCGAGTACCATGATCTTCTTGCGATCCGAGGGCAGCGACTCGCACTCCACCTCGTAGGTGGAATACATATAGGCGGTGGAGGTGGAGAATTCGGCGGCGCAGGTATCCACACGCTTGTAGACGGGGTGGATGTCCAGCTCCCAGCGACGGGCACGCACGGCGTGCTGGTCGACGCCGAGCAGTTTCGCCAGACGGCGGTCGGCGAAACCATTGCGCTTGAGGGTAAACAGTTGCTCACGCGATAGATCCGCCAACGCACTCCCCTGAAGTTCGCGTTCCTGGCAAACCAGGTCCTCGATTTGGGCAAGGAACCAGGGGTCGATCATGCTGGCGCTCTGCACCTCATCGAAGCTCATGCCGATGCGCAGCGCATCGGCCACATACCAAAGTCGCTCAGGGCCCGGATTGCCGAGCTCAGCCTCGATCTCATCTTCATCGACGGACTTCTCGTCGAGGCCATCGACTCCGGTTTCCAGGCCGCGTAGTGCCTTCTGCAAGGACTCCTGGAAGGTACGTCCAATGGCCATGACTTCACCCACCGACTTCATCTGCGTGGTCAGTCGATCATTGGCCTGCGGAAATTTCTCGAAGGCGAAACGCGGCACCTTGGTGACCACGTAGTCGATGGACGGCTCGAATGAAGCCGGGGTCGCGCCACCGGTAATGTCGTTCTTGAGTTCATCGAGGGTAAAACCCACGGCAAGTTTGGCCGCCACCTTGGCGATGGGAAAGCCGGTGGCCTTGGAAGCGAGGGCCGAGGACCGAGAAACACGCGGGTTCATCTCGATAACCACGATCCGACCATCCGCCGGATTGATCGCGAACTGCACGTTCGAGCCACCCGTATCGACACCAATCTCGCGCAGCACTGCGATGGAGGCGTTACGCAGTAACTGGTACTCGCGATCAGTCAGCGTCTGCGCGGGCGCCACGGTAATGGAGTCACCGGTATGCACGCCCATGGGATCGAGGTTCTCGATGGAGCAGACGATGATGCAGTTGTCGACATGGTCGCGAACCACTTCCATCTCGAACTCTTTCCAGCCGATCAGGGATTCCTCGATGAGGAGTTCCTTGGTCGGGGAAGCGTCCAGGCCGCGCTCACAAATGGCCAGGAATTCCTCCATGTTGTAAGCGATGCCACCGCCACTACCGCCCATGGTGAAGGACGGGCGAATGATGGTTGGGAAGCCGATACCCGCTTGAATCTGCATCGCCTCCTCAAGACTATGAGCAAGCGCTGAGCGCGGATTGGCCAGACCGATGCGGGCCATCGCTTGCTTGAACTTCTCGCGGTCCTCCGCCATGTCGATGGCGTCGCGACTGGCGCCGATCAATTCGACGCCGTACTTTTCCAGGACCCCATATTTGGCGAGGTCGAGCGCGCAGTTAAGGCCAGTTTGCCCGCCCATCGTCGGCAGAATGGCATCCGGGCGCTCTTTCTCAATAATGCGCTCCACCGTCTGCCAGTTGATCGGCTCGATATAGGTGGCGTCCGCCATCTCCGGGTCGGTCATGATGGTGGCCGGATTGGAGTTGACCAGAATGACCCGGTAGCCTTCCTGACGCAGCGCCGTGCAGGCCTGCGCGCCGGAATAGTCGAATTCACAGGCCTGACCGATGACGATTGGGCCGGCGCCGATGATGAGTATGGATTTTAGATCGTCACGCTTAGGCATGATTCGCCTTGTTATCTTGCATCAACTGAATGAATCGATCGAACAGATAGCCAACATCTTGCGGACCCGGACTCGCTTCCGGGTGACCTTGGAAACTGAATGCGGGCACATCGGTCCTGCTAATCCCCTGTAGGGAACCATCAAAAAGCGAGACATGGGTTGCCCGCAGGTTGCCGGGCAATGTCGCGGCATCAACGGCAAATCCATGGTTCTGACTGGTGATAACGACACGCTTTGTATCCAGATCCTGTACCGGGTGGTTCGCGCCATGGTGGCCGAATTTCATCTTGACCGTGCGCGCGCCGGACGCCAGCGCCAATAATTGATGGCCAAGACAGATTCCGAATGTGGGTATCCGCGCCGCCGTGATCTCTTGAATCGCTCTGATGGCGTAGTCACAGGGCTCCGGGTCACCCGGGCCGTTGGAAAGCAGTACACCATCCGGCCGCAGCGCCATCACTGCCGCCGCCGGCGTCTGCGCCGGAACGACGGTAATACGACAACCCCG
Organism: Pseudomonadota bacterium; assembly: GCA_030653935.1. Classification (GTDB taxonomy): domain Bacteria; phylum Pseudomonadota; class Gammaproteobacteria; order Burkholderiales; family Thiobacillaceae; genus PFJX01. The sequence goes on along the minus strand of JAURYL010000065.1, from coordinate 920 downwards.
CATGGCCGCCATGCGCAGAATGTTGCGTTTCACGCCAAAGTCATAGGCCACGACATGATAGGGATACTCAGGTGGGCGCCTGAAGCCCTCAGCCAAACCCCACTCGCCTTCATCCCAGACGTGGCTCTCTGTACAGGTCACCACTTTGGCAAGGTCCAGCCCCCCCATGGCGGGACATTCACGCGCTTGAGCAAGTGCCGCATCTTCACTACCGGGTCCGGCCAGGATGCAACCATTCTGCGCGCCATGCACACGCAGATGACGGGTCAACATACGGGTGTCGATTCCAGCGATTGCGGAAACGCCTCGTTCTTTCAGATAGTCGCCGAGATTTTGCGTCTGTCGAAAATTACTGGAACGCAACGGCAGGTCTCGAATAATCAGCCCCGCCGCATGTACGTTCGCTGACTCCGCATCCTCGGGATTGGTACCCACATTACCAATATGCGGATAGGTCAGCGTTACCAGCTGATTTCTGTAGGATGGATCGGTCAGGATTTCCTGATAACCCGTGATCGCCGTGTTGAACACGACCTCACCGACTCCACTTCCTTCGGCGCCGATTGATTGGCCACGGAACACTGTTCCGTCCGCCAAGGCAAGAATTGCAGGTACGAACGCAGACAAGATAACCCCTGGTCCAGATGTGACAAGCGGGGCGGACTCGCGTCCACCCCGCTCCATTGAAAATCGCGCTGCATTATACGTTCTGGACTCAATTAGCTCAATGGGCACGCCACTAGCTGATATGAGCCGCGCAAACGCAAAACCCCCGCGTAAGCGGGGGTTTTGTTTAAAGAGGGAGTCTGGCGATGACCTACTTTCGCCGGCGCGAAGCCGACTATCATTGGCGCGGACATGTTTCACGGTCCTGTTCGGAAAGGGAAGGTGTGGTTCCACGTCGCTATGGTCGCCAGACA
>JAURYL010000054.1 GCA_030653935.1 Pseudomonadota bacterium | reverse complement strand
ACTTTGTTACAGATTTTGTCGGTCTCTGTTTTCGAGAAAACCGAGATTTCATGCGCCTTGCGGCCCGATGCCAACAGAACCACGCCACCTAACCCATGCAACCAATTGAATTTGTTCGATATTTAACCGGACACTAGTGACACGAAGCACGTTCTCAAGAACGGCCAGACCACGAAACAGTACGAGGACGAGGCCAAGCGCCGCTTTATCGAGGAACCGGCCAACCTGAAGCTGTTGATCGTGGTGAGCAAGCTCTTGACCGGCTTCGACGCGCCAAGCTGCACCTATATCTACCTCGACAACGAACTGCGCGACCACAACCTGTTCCAGGCCATCTGCCGCACCAACCGGCTGGATGGCGATGACAAGGACTACGGCCACATCGTCGACTTCAAGAAGCTGTTCGGCGACGTGCAGCAAGCCATCGCGGTGTATAGCTCGGACGAACTGGATATTGACGATAGCGACCAGGGCAACGGCGGCGACAACAACGTGCACCTGAAGAACTGGCTGGAAGAGGGCAGGAAGCAGCTCGACGATGCCCGCCAGGCGCTGGCCTATCTGTGCGAGCCGGTGCCGTTGCCGCGTGAGGTGGAGCAGTTTCTGCGCTATTTCTGTGGTGAGGCGGCCAACCCGAATGCGCTGAACGAAACCGAGGCGCTGCGCATCACGTTCTACAAGGCGGTGGCGCTATTCACGCGGGCCTACGCCGATCTGGCCCAGGATTTGACCGAGGCCGGCTATTCCGATGCCGAGGTGGCGACGCTGCAAAAGGAGGTCACGTTCCACGCCGAGATTCGGGCGGCGATCAAAAAACACGCCGGCGAGGAACTGGACATCAAGCCCTTCGAGGCCGACATGCGCCACCTCATCAACACCTACATCCAGGCTGATCCGGCGGAAGCACTGGGTGAGATGGGTGAAATGTCGCTGACTGAGCTGATCATCAACACCGGCATCCACGACGCCATCGCCAGGAAGCTCAACGAGCAGGGCAAGCTGTCGAAGAACGCCATCGCCGAAGGGATCATCAACAACGTCCGCAAGACGATCATCCGCGACCAGCTCACCGACCCGAGGTTCTACACACAGATGTCGGCGCTGCTCGACGACCTGATCAAGCAGAGCCGGGCGGATACGGCGGCCTATGAGGAATTCCTGCGCAAGGCCGAGGACCTGGTGAAGCGGCTGGCGGCGAAACAGCCGGAGGCCGGTATTCCGGCGGCGCTGCATGGCAACAGCGAGGCCACCGTGATCTACAACAATCTGCCGGACATCCTCGCGGCGGCGGGTGGTGGCGTCTTGATCGCGGCGGAACCGCATGCCGAGTACGCCGACGAGCATCTGACGCTGGCGCTGGAGATAGATCGCACCCTGCGCGAACGCGCGCCGGCTGGCTGGAAGGGCGATCAAGCCCGTGAGGCGCAGGTGCTGAACGCGCTATTCCCCTTGCTTGGCCGAAACCGTGCGGCGACCACGGCCTTGTTCGAGCTGGTGAAAAACCAGCCGGGGTATCAGTGACTGAGACGATCCGGCTCGGCGACGTCGAGATCGCCGTGACGCGCAAGGCGGTGAAAAACGTGCACCTCTCGGTGCATCCACCCGCCGGCCACGTCACGCTGGTGGCGCCCACCGACACCCGATTGGAAGTGGCTCGCGCCTATGCCATCACCAAGCTCGGCTGGATTCGTGAGCAGCGGGCGAGGCTGCTGGCCCAGGCACGCGAGACACCGCGCCAATTTATCGAGCGGGAGAGTCACACCCTTTGGGGGCGGCACTATCTGCTGTCCGTAGTCGAGAAGGATGCAAAGCCCGCCGTGAAGTTGGACCATCGCCGCATCACCCTCAGCGTGCGTCCCGGTAGCACGCCGGCGAAGCGCGAGGCCGTCATGGAGGAATGGCACCGCGCCCTGCTGCATAAGGTCGTGCCCGTGCTGATCGAGAAATGGGCGGCGAAGCTGGGCGTGACCGTCACGCGCTACTACCTCCAGCGCATGAAGACCCGATGGGGCGGCTGCAACCCCCGGGCGGGGAACATCCGTCTGAACACCGAGTTGGTCAAGAAGCCCAAGGACTTGCTGGAGTACGTTGTGGTGCATGAAATGCTGCATCTGATCGAACCGACGCACAGCGAGCGCTTCGTGGCGCTGCTGGAGCAGCACTACCCGACCTGGCGGGAAGCGCGCGCGGAACTGAACGAGTTGCCGCTGGCGGCGGTGGATTGGGGCGCGCGGTTGGGGTGAGCGGTAGCGAACCCATCATGCTTTGCCGCGTGGCAAACTATGACCGGCAATGCGTCCAACATAGCGGAGATCAACGTGAGCATGAACCTGGAAGTCCTGGAAGCCGAAATCCTGCGGTTGGCTCCCGTCGACCGCTCGCATCTGCTTGAGCGGTTGATCACCAACCTCGATTCAGACCCCGAAGTTGAGGAAGCCTGGGAGCGTGAAGCGGATCGACGGGAGGCCGAACTGGAATCCGGTGTGGTCGCGGAGGTTCCAGGGGAGGATGCCATCGCCCGGCTACGAGCAAGACTTTCGCGATGATCTACTCGCTCCATCTTGGCGCGGAGCGCGATCTTGCCGACGCCCAGGATTTTTACAGCGAGCATGCCGGACGGGTGGTCGCGGCGCGTTTTCTCGAAGAGTTCGAGCGTGTCGCCATGCTCTTGGTTGAACATCCCGCTATCGGCATACCGACTACGAGAGGTCGAAGAACCTTCCCGATGAGGCTTTTTCCGTACTCGGTCATCTATCGACATCTCGAAAACGGCATTCGGATTCTGATCGTGCGCCATCAGCACAGACGGCCCGGATATGCCGGTGGCAGGCGGTAGCGCGGACGAAGGGTTTCGCCCTTGGTGCCGACAGGCTGCTAGACCCCGCCGCTATGCACCGTCGCGTAATAGATCTTTTCCAGCTCCAGCTTGTGCTTGGTCTCCTCGCTGGCCAGGTACTGGAACAGCTCGCGGATCGGGCCGGCCGGGGCGGTTTCGGCCAGCTCACCGTAGTGCGTCATGGCGGCGTGTTCGCGGCCCATGGCGTATTGCAGCACGGCCTGGTCGTCGGGGTTGTCGCCCAGGTCGGGCAGATGCAGGCAGTCGGAGAACTTGCTGTCGCTGGCGGTGCGCTGAATCTCTTCCTTGACCTGTTCCGCGATATCCGTGCGTTGGGCGAGGGCGCCGAACAGGTCGTAATGCGACTGCTCCTCGGCGGCCAGTTCTTCCACCAGGTAGCGGATGCGTTTGCTGACCTTGGGGATCAGGGCCGTATAGAAGTCGCGGGCGCTGGCCTCGAAGCCGGTGGCGACTTCGAGGATTTCGCGCAGGGTGGTCTTGCCGCGCAGACGGTCGATACCGTGGCTGCCTTCGCTCATGTCGTCTTCTCCTGATGGGTCAACGTCGCGTGGATGCTGGCGGCGACGCGGTGGCCGTCGGCCACGGCATGCACGACGTCGGGGCCGGCGACGCAATCGCCCGCCGACCAGAGCCACGGCTCGGAAGTGCTGCCGTCGATGTCGATCTTGATGCGGCCGCGATCCCACTCGAGCATTTCCGTCAGCGCATCGCCCAGCAGCGAGGTATCGGCGTACTGGCCGATGGCCTCGATCACCGTGTCGCAGGCGTGGATGGTCTCGCCCGCCGGGTCATAGACCGGGGCGAAACGGCGGTTCTGGTCGAAGATGGAGAGCACCTTCCAGGTTTTCAGGCCGACCAGTTTGCCGCTGGCGTCGATCTCGCAGCCTTGCGGGCCACAGTTGTCGCGGATGACGATGCCCTCTTCCAGGGCTTCCTTGATCTCGTCCGGGTCGGCCATGAAGTGTTGTTGCTCTTCCAGGGCGGTGACCACCACATCCACCTGGCCGTATTGCTGTTTCTGCATGCGGGCGAGGGAGCGGGCGATGTCCATGGCGACGTTGCCGCCGCCGATCACCACGGCGCAATGCGGCAACTCGAACGGCTCGCCGGCGGTGATCTTGTGCAGCAGGTCGATGGCGCGGTAGACCTTTTCGTGGTCGGAGTGGGGGATGCGGGTTTGCCGGCCCTGTTGCAGGCCGATGGCCAGCAGTACCGCGTCATATTGCTGGCGCAGGTCGTCCATGGAATGGTCGAGGCCGATGCAGGTGTTGTAGTGGACCTCGACCCCCATGGAGACGATCAGCGCGACATCGCGGTCCAGTGCTTCGTAGGGCAGGCGGTATTCCGGGATGCCGTAGCGGGTCATGCCGCCGGCGGCGGCTTTGGCCTCGAACACCGTGACCGCGTGGCCCATGCGTGCCAGGTCGAAGGCGGCGGTCAGGCCCGCCGGGCCGGCGCCGATGATGGCGACTTTCTTGCCGGTGGCCGGGGCGGGGTCGCCGACGATGTCGCGGTAGCGCTCGAACGGCACCTGATCGGTGATGTGGCGCTTGAGCCAACGAATTGCAATCGGGTCGCCCTCGTGCCGCGCGGCGCAGGCATCCTCGCACTTGTGGGTGCAGACGCGGCCGCACACCTGGGAGAAGGGGTTGGTCTCGTAGAGCAGCTTCAGGCCGCGCTCGTAGTCGCCGTCGCGCACCGCGGCGATGTACTGCGGGATCGCCATGTGGGTGGGGCAGGTGGCGACGCACAGGCCGCAGGCCACACAACGATCCGCCTCCAGGATGGCCTGCTCGATCGTGTAGCCGTTGACGATTTCCTGGAAGTTGTCGATGCGCACCTCGGGCGCCATTTCGCCCATGTCGGCGCGGATGGCGCCGGTCAGGCGGTGGTTGTCCGGCCGCTGGTAGCCCAGTTCGGTCTGGTCCCAGGCTTTCTTGTCCACGCCCGGGGTGAAGCGGAAGGCGTCGGGATCGCTCTCCACCCAGGTGTAGGCGTTGGACATGGTGAGCGATTGGGTCATGCAGACATCGACGCACAGGGCGCACCAGCAGCAGCGGCCGTAGTCGATGCGCGGGCGCAGGCCGGAATCACCCTGCTTGGTTTCGATGCCCGCCACCGGCAGCATGTCGATGGCGCCGTTCTGGCAGATGGTTTCGCACGTGCCGCAACCGATGCACTTTTCCATGTCGTTCTGGTGGAAGCCGCGATAGCGCGGCGCCGCCTGCCGGTTGAGCGGGTCTTCGATGCTGACCGGGTCGCGGAATAGGTGCTTCCAGGCGGTGAAGGGGGAGAGGATGTCTCGCACGCTCATCTTTCAATCTCCGGCGGATAGGTGTGTAGCGACACCATCAGCGAGGCCACGTCGGAAATGTTGATGTTGACGATCATTCGTTCCAGCAGGGCCATGGCGTGGGTGTAGGAGGGGCCGCGCACGTTGACCCGGCGCGGGTAGCCAGAGCCGTCGGTGACCAGGTAGTAGCCGTATTCGCCGCGCGAACATTCGCCGCGGATATAGGTTTCGCCGCGCGGAATCTTCCAGTGCAGCATGCTCGGCATCGGGGCCATGATCGGGCCGTCCTTCGGCATTTTGGCGAGGATCTGGCGGATCAGGTCGACGGACATCAGCAGGTCGCGGCGGCGCACGTCGGCGCGGGTGTAGATGTCGGAGTCATGGCCGATCACCGGCTCGAAATCGAGCTCGGGATAGACCAGATAGGGCGCGTCGCGGCGCACATCCTTGGCCACCCCGGCGGCGCGGGCGCTGGGGCCGGTGACGCCGTAGGCATCCAGCCAGGCGGGGTCGATGACGCCCATGCCGACGGTGCGCTTCTTGAACACGGCGTTGCAGAACATCACGTCCCACACGTCCTTCAGGGTGCGCTCGATTTCCTTCAGGGTTTCTTCCATGCGCCCCTCGAAACCGTCCGGGAGGGTATCGCGGACGCCGCCGGGCATGATGAACATGTGGTAAATGCGGGCGCCGGTCATCTCCTCGAAGCGGTCCAGCATCAGGTCGCGGGCATAAGTGGTCCACTGGCCGATGACACCCTGGCCAAGGGCGCCGGACTGGCCGCCCAGGTACATCAGATAGCTGTTGATGCGGCCCATTTCCAGGATCAGGGCGCGAATCCAGTTGGCCCGCTCCGGCGCCTCGATGCCGGCCAGTTCTTCCACGGCCGCCGCGTAGCAGTATTCGTTGAAATCCGGTTCCGGCACGCAGATGCGGCAGACGATGGGGAAGCACTGGATGAAGGTGCGTCGCTCCATCAGCTTCTCGAAGCCGCGATGCAGGTAGCCGACGTGAACCTTGCCTTCCACCACTTCATCGCCGCAGACGGTGAGTTCCACCGACATGTTGCCGGTGATGCCGGGGTGATTGGGGCCTTGCCAGAGCTTCAGGAACTTGCCCGAAGTCAGGTCGATGTCCAGGCTGCCGTCGGCCTTCCTGGCCGGGTATTGGGAACGGTCGGGGGTATACGCCATGTCAGGATTTGCCCGGATAGAGTTGTTCTTTCATGTGCGTCTCCGGGTCGCGGGTTTCCCGCCCGGCGCGCTGGGCGTAGCTGTCGTTGGCGTATTTCAGGGTGTCGAAGTCGCGCCGGTAGGGCGGGATGTCGTTCCAGCCTTCGAGGATGAATTCCTCGTAGACGCCGGGGCTGTCGGGGAAGTCGATGCCGAACATCTCCCGCAGCTCGCGTTGATACGTGGCCGCCGTCGGCCAGAGGTCGTGGATGCTGGCCATGGTGGTGCCCTCCCGGGGCAGCATGACGCGCAGGCCAATGTCCAGATTCTCGGCGCGGTTGTTGAGCAGGTAGGTGAGCTGGAATTGGCAGTTTTCCTGGCCATCCTCCAGCCAGTCCACCGCCGTCAGCAGTACCAGATGGGTATAGCCCTCCTGGTCGCGTAGATGCAGCAGGGCGGGCCGCAGGTATTCCACCGGCAGCGTGGCGAAAGCCAGATTGGCTCGCTGCTCGGTCAGTTCGCCGAGGGGGAAGAGGGCTTTTAGCCGGTCATAAAGCGCATGCATGGTCATTGCTTTGTAGGGTGCGCCGTGCGCACCAATGCCTCGGTTGCTGGTTTGGAATGGTGCGCACGGCGCACCCTACGGATCGTTGCCATGGCAATCACCAGTTGTAGTCCGGCATGTCCCAGTCGTGGATGACCTGCTTCTGGTTGGCCTTGTACCAATCGAAGCGTTCCGCGTACTGGTTGGCGCCCTCGGCCTTGCCGGCCCGGATCAGTTTCTTCAGGTCCTCGAAGCCGGCCAGCAGGGCTTCGGGGCGGGGCATGCAGCCGGTGATGTAGAGGTCCACCGGCATGTACTGGTCCAGGCATTTGATGGTGTTGTAGGAATCCCAGTACATGCCGCCGTTGATGGTGCAGGAGCCGAGGCCCACCACGTATTTCGGGCTCTGCATCTGCTCGTAGGCGCGAATGGCACGCTTCAGGGTCTTGGTGGACAAATAACCGGAGATCACCAGCAGGTTGGCCTGGCGCGGGGTGGGGCGCCACTGGATGCCGTAGCGGTAGGCATCGAAGCGCGGCGTCATCAGCGGCCGCATCTCGATGGCGCCGCAGCCGGTGCCGAAGCCGAGTATCCACAACGATTCGGCTCGCGCCCAGTTGAAGAAGTCCTCGACGATCTTGATGTAAGCGCCGTGCTGCACCGTGGGCGGGGCGTCGCAGTAATAGTCGCGCATCGGCTCGACCTCGAACTCGACGCCGTCGGGGCCCTTGACCATGCGTTTCAGAAGTTCAGGTTTCATCTTGATTTGCCAACACTCACACCAACACGATGGAAAGAACGCCCAGCGGTACCGCCCAGACCAGGAACCAGCGGATCGACTGCTCGACGCGGAAGCGCGGGAAGACCACGCCGACGATCACCGAGACCATGTAGATCAGGAACACCTTGAGGAAGAACACCGGCCAACTCGCGGCGCCACCGAAGAACAGATTCATGTAGATGACGATCTTGGCGATGGGGAAGATCGCACGGTTGGTCTGCATCAGGGCCAGGTAGGAGGAGTGGTACTCGGTGGGCGGGCCGATGGGGATCTCCTGCGGCGCGATCACCACGTCGAAGGGTGGGCGCATCATCGAGCCGAGGAAGCCGAGCATCGCCGCCGCCACCGCCACCGGGTTGGTGAACAGCGTCCAATTTGCGATGCCACCCTGTTGCGCGGCGACGATGTCGGTCACGGAAAGGGTCTGGTACTGCAAGGCCACCGCGAACACGGCCAGAGCGAAGGGTAGTTCGGCCATGCTCACCTGCGACAGACCGCGGCTGATGCCGATGGCCGCGTGCGGGTGGCCGCTCTCGCCGGCGCCGAGCGCCATGCCCAGGGTGCCGAAGAACACGAAGTACAGCGCCAGGATCAGATCGCCCGAGAACGACAGGTTGGAGAACATCTCCGAGCCGTAGATGGTCGGCACGAACAGCAACAGGCCAATACCGCCGGTGAGGCGGAACACCGGGCCCAGGTAGAACATCACGCCGTGGGTGATGGAGGTGCGCAGACCGAAGTTCTTGATCAGGTCGGCATAGTTCTGCCAGATCGGAATGCCGTGGCGGCGGCCCACCCGGGCGCCGATCTTCTGGATGAAGGCGCCCAGCAGCATGCCGAAGTTGACGACGATGAACAGCGTGAGCAGGGCATAGGGAATCTTGATCCACTCGAAATCCATGCTCAGATCCCTCCCACGAAGAAAACGATGACGACGAAAGCCAGGAAGTGGAAGCCGTAACTCTGGCCGTTGCCGTCATAGAGCCGCCGCCCGAGGTCGCCGGCGGTGTGCAGCAGGTCAGCCAGGGTGTCCCAGAAACGGGTGACGAAGGGCTGGGTCAGGAAGCCCATCGCCTTGCGGTAGGGGGCGTAGAAATTCCAGGCGTAATGGGTGGTCTCCGGGCGGAACGGACGTTCGGCGGAAAACACGATGTTGAACTGCTTCACCATCTGGGCCTTGCGGTTCACGATCAGCAGCAGGGCGAACACGGTGGTGAAGATCACGCCGACGATGATCATGATGGCGACCGGGTTCCAGTAGCCGTAATCGCTGATGATCGTGCCGCCACCCCAGTGCAGGCCGCCTTCCGGGAAGAACTGGTTGAGATAGGCGTCGACGTGGCGCAGGGCCAGGCCGGGGACCACGGCGAACACCAGCAGCAGGGCGACATAGATCATCTGCGGCAGGACGATCCAGAACGGCGCTTCCTTCACCCGCCGCAGTTCATCCTTCAACTGGCCGAGGAAGATGGTGTAGATCAGCCGGAACAGATAGAGGAAGGCGATGGGGCCGGCCATGAACAACACCACCATGGGCAGACGGTATTCGGCCGACATGATGGCGTTGTAGAACACCCAGCGACCACCGAAGCCGGACAGCGGCGGCACGCCCGAGACGGCGATGATGCCGATCAGCACCGCGATGAAGGATAGCGGCATCAGCCGGATCAGGCCGCCCATCTTGTACATCTCGCGGGTGCCGGTGCGTTTGGCGACACCGCCCACGGCCAGGAACAGCATCGATTTGTAGATGTAGTGGTTGATGACGAACACCAGCGCCATCAGCCAGCCCAGATGGTTCATCAGCGCCAGGCCGAACAGGGCATAGCCCATCTGGCCGATGGAGGAGTAGGCCAGCAGGCGCTTGGCGTCTTCCTGGAACACAGCCATCAGGTTGCCGATCAGCGCGGTCAGGGCGGCGATCCAGAGCAGGACATGGGTCAGTTCGACGCCATACAGTTGTTGTTTGCCCATCGCCAGCAGCAGCACCATCATCCCGTACAGCCCGGCCTTGAGCAGGATGCCCGAGACCATCGGCGAGACGTCGGTTTCCGCCTCGGCGTGGGCGCCGGGCAGCCAGATGTGCAGGCCGATGGCGGCGGTCTTGGTCATGAAACCGACCGCCAGCAGCACGAACACCCAGGGCGCGGCCGGTGCCGCCACCTGCGCCAGGGACGCAAGGTCGAACTGAGGCGCGCCAGCCGCCGCGAGTGCGAAACCGGCCAGGATCAGGAAAGCGCCACCGAGCGAGAACAGGATGTAGGACAGGGCATGGGGTTCGGAATGCTTGCCGCGCAGGATCAGGAAATAGGAACCGACGGTGAGCAGTTCCCAGGCGGCGAAGAAGTCGAACGAGGTGGTGGCGCGGATCAGCATCACCATCCCGGCGTACATCAGCATCGCCGCCGGGTAGAAGCCGATGCGCCGGCCGTGGACGGAATAACTGGCGAGCAGGGTCAGGGCGCCGCCGATGAGGAAGATGATGGCGAAGATCAGCCGCAGCGGGTCGTATTCGCCCCAGGTGAGCAGGAAGAAGGCCACCATGCCGGCGATGGCCAGGCTGTTCTTGATCCAGGCGGGCAGCCAGTCGAGCAGCAGGAAGCTCAGCGCGAACAGCAGCGGCAGGGCCAGGAGCAGGTTGTCGCGGCCGAACAGGCCGCCGGCGAGATCACCCCAGAGATAAGCCAGCGCCCAGCCGGCGGCGACGGCGACGAGCACGGGGCCGACCTTGTGGCCCGTGCAGGGGACGGTCTCGACGGGCGCTTCCCGCTTCATGAGGTAGCCGAACCAGCGGAACAGGTAGCCGGCCTCGATCAGCGCGCCAAGCAAAATCAAGCCCAGCAGCGTGAATTGGCCCGCGCCGGCCAGTTGATGCACCAGTTCCCACTTGGCGTAGAAGCCGGGGAAGGGCGGCAGGCCGGTGAGCATGGCGGTGAAGGTGACGAAGGCGAAGACCAGCAGTGGGCGCTGGCGCAGGGCGGCCCAGTCCGCCAGTTGCCGGTTTTTCAGCAGGCCGGAGAGCCAGAACAGCCCGGCCTTGGCGACGGCGTGGGAGATCAACAGGCCGAAGGCGATGAAGGGGGTGCTGTCGCCGAGGAGATCGCGCTGGCCCAGGACCACCAGCACCAGCCCGGTCTGGGCGATGGAGGAATAGCCGAGCAGGCGGCGGTCATGGGTCTGCGGCAGGGCGAACAGGTTGGCGGCGATGAAGGTGACGATGCCGATGCCGGTCGCTATGGGCAACCATTCGGCGCCGCCGATCAGCAGCAGCTTGTCCACCGCATAGAGCGCGGCGGCGCCGGTGGCGGCGGAGAAAATGGCGGAGAAGGCGGGATGCGCCGATTCGTAGATGTCGAGCGCCCAGCCGTTGGCCGGGAAGGGCTTCAACTCGGCGACGATGGCCATGAACATCAGGAAGAAGGCAATCGTGCCGCCGGTCGCCAGCCCCAGCGAGGCATTGGCCATGCCGTCGATGTTGAGGGTGCCGGTGGCGTGGTAGGCGAAGATGATGCCGAGCAGCAGGAACGCGGAAATGAATTGCGAGACGATCAGGTATTTGAAGCCGGCGCTGAGTGATAACCCACTCGCCGGCCCGCCGTCCTTGTCGTTGGCAAGCAGCACCAGGCCGGCGCTGGAAATGACCACGAGTTCGAAGAACACGAACAGGTTGAACAGGTCGCGGGTGAGGATGATGCCGACCAGCGCCATCACGGAGATCAGCAGCACGGCCATGGTGCGCCGCCCTCCGGCCAGCAGGACGTCCTTCAGATAGAGCGCCGAGAGCAGGCCGGTCAGGTTCACCAGCAGGGTCAGCGCGGCTTCCGCCAGCCCCATGCGCAGGTTGATGGCGAACGGCGGCTCGGCGCCGGCGGTGTAGACGTCCACCGGGTCGATGCCTTCCATGGTGAAGGCCCAGAGCCAGTCGGCCGAGATCAAGGTCATGCCGGCGAGCGCCACGAGCGTGACCGCGTAGGCTCTGCCGCGCCGTTCCGGATTCAGCAGCCCGAGCAGGAAAGCGGCGGCCAGCGCCAGCACGATGAGATAGAGGGGGCTTACCATTTGAGTTCCGTGAACTTGGCGATATCGAGGCTGCGCCGCTGCTCATGCAGCTTGAGGGCGTAGGCCAGCATCAAGGCGGTCACACCGAGGCCGATGACGATGGCGGTGAGCACCAGTGCTTGCGGCACCGGGTCGATGACGCGGCTGACGGCATCGGCGGCGTTTACGGTGGCATCGAGGATGGGCGCGGTGCGGCCGTGCATGTAGCCGATGGCGACGATGACGATGTTGACCCCGGTGCCGGAGAGGGTGAAGGCGACGATCATGCGCAGCAGGTTGCGCTGGGTCAGAGCGCCATAGAAGCCGATCAGGATCAGGATGAAGCCGGTGGCCATGGCCAGTTGGGCAATGCTGGGCATCATGAAGTCTCCGATTCCGACAGGCTGGCCAGCATCGAGGCGAACTCGGCGCCGACCTTGAGGCCGATCAGGGAATAGATCAGCGGGATCGCTCCGGCCGAGAACAGCGCGCCCAGTTCGCCGGTGGGCAGGAAGCGGTTGTCGAGAAAACCGCCGGCGAGGACCAGGCCAAACAGGCCGATGAGGACGTAAAGGAGTCCGGCGAAGGATTCGATGGTGGCGATCAAGACGTGGCTGAAGCGTTTCAGCGGGTCGGCCAGCAGCAGCAGCAACACGCCCGAGGCGAGAATGGCGCCGCCCTGGAAACCGCCGCCCGGCGTCAGGTGGCCGTTCACGAAGACATAGACGCCCAGCAGCATGATCAGCGGCGCGAGATAGCGGGTGCCGGTGGTCAGCAGTTCGCCCACCGGGACCGTGCCGCGCCCCGTCTTGCCGGATTTTCCGCCCAGGGCCAGGACCAGGCCGACGATGGCTGCGGAGAGGAACAGCACCGTGACTTCGCCCAGGGTATCGAGGCCGCGATAGGTGACGATGATGGCGGTGACGATGTTGGCCGCGCCGATGTCCGGGGAGGTGCGCTCGGCGTAGTAGCGGGCGGTCTGGTTCAGTTCACTGTCGGGCGTGTAGCCCAGCAGCAGGCTGGCGAACAGGCCGCCGATGGCCAGCAGCAGCGTGAGGGCGATGAAGCGTTTAATCATGGTTGTCCCCGCTTGTTTCATGCCTTCTGATTCGGCCCAGCACGAAGAAAAACAGGAAGGTGGTGAGGCCGCTGCCGATGGCCGCCTCGGTCATCGCCACATCGGGCGCGGCGAGAATTAGGAACAGGATCGAGGCGATCAGACTGACCAGGCCGGCGGCGAGGATGGCGATGGGCAGGCCGCCAGTGTCTGTTTTCGCCACTTCGGGGGAGGGGTCGCGTATGGCCAGCAGGGCCGCGACGATCATCGCGACGCACAGCACCAGGGTCATACCGGTCAGCAGGGGGCTCATGGCTGTGCTCCCTGGTCTTCGGCGAGGCGGTCGATGGACGTCAGCGAAGACTTTTCCACGCCGCTACGGTGCGCCGCGCGGGCCAGCACCTGCGACGAGATCGGATTGGTGAACAGGATGAACAGACCGATCAGCAACAGTTTCAGGCCCCAATCGGGTTGCAGGCAGGCAACCCCGGCCAGGGATAGCAGGGTGCCCAGGGTGGTGGCCTTGGTGCCGGCCTGGATGCGGTTGAACAGGTCGGGCATACGCACCAGACCCAGCCCGCCGAGCAGCAGGAAGGCGGCGCCGGCGACCAGCAGCAGGGCGCCGAGCAGGTTGAGTGGCGTGTCGATCACAGGCCGCGCTCCAGATAGCGGGCGATGACGATCACCCCGAGGAAGGACAGCAGCGCATAGACCAGCGCCACGTCGAGATAGATGCCGCGCCCTTCGGCCAGCGCCACCAGGACGATGCCGGTGATGCCGACGATGGTGAGGACATCGAAGGCGACCACGCGGTCGGCGGCCGACGGCCCCTTGACGAAGCGATAGAGGGCCAGCAGCAGTGCCAGGCCGACCAGCGTCGCCGCCAGATAAACCAGGATTTCAACCATACATGACCTCCAGATAGCGCTCGAAACCGTTGACGATGTCGGCCGTGGCCGCGTCGACGTCTTCCGATTCCACCGTCACCCAGTGGACATAGAGCCATTCACCGTCCAGTTCGACGGTCAGGGTGCCGGGGGTGAGGGTGATGGAATTGGCCAGCAGCAACCGCCCCATCCGGCTCTTCAACCTGGTGCGCACCTTGACGATGCCCGGTCGCAGCGGCAGCGCCGGCGAGAGCACGATGCTCGCCAGCCGCAAGTTCGACCTGACCAGTTCCTTGAGGAAATAGAAGACATAAGACGGCGCCGTGATCAGGGCGTGCGGGGTGGCGCGAAATTCCGAGACCACCGCGAGGCTGTCACGAAACAGCAGGGTGATGACCAACGCCGCGATCACACCGATCACCAGCACATCCGTGGCCAGCGAGCCGTTCAGCAGTAGCCAGAATCCCAGCAGGGTCGCGAACAACAGTACCGAAGCGCGTGCCTTGGCCATCATGCCGCCTTCCCTGGCGTAAACAACGCGACCAGGCGGGAAACGCCCAACAAGGGTGCGTGGCCGGCCGATAACCGTGCGTCAGCTCGCGGCGGGCGGGCGACAAGCCCAGCAGCCTGTCGGACTTTGGTCGTCGATAGCGAAAATCGACCCCGCCGAGGCCAGTTTTTGCCGGATTCGCCGCCGCATAGCCCGGCTATGGGGCAAGAATCCGGCGAAAAATGGACCGTCGCGGTCGATTTGCAGCCGACGATTCCAAAGTCCGACAGGCTGCCAGGCACGCGGGCGCTGGCTGACGTGGCGACGGGAGGAAAAGCGGAATACATCATGGTGTTTGGGTAATGGGAAAAGGTTTGGCTTGTGGGCATGGATAAGCACGGTTCGTGCCAATGCCTCGTCATGAGTTTGTGATGATGTTGCGCGGGGGTTACCGGGTGATGAAAGCTGTATTAGCAATTCATGATAACAGGCTATGCAAGCGGCCCGCCGATGGGTGTCGGCCCCAAGGCGTCGAGCAACAATGATTTCAGCCCGCGTAGTATGTTGGCATTCGGCGGATAACGCCGGCAAAAAGCCGTTGGCTCATCCGCCCTGCGCGGGCTGTAGCGCCGGCGTCCCGCCGGCTTCGTGGGCCTGATCAAAAAGACGCCGGCGAGACGCCGGCGCTACAAGTGCGTCCGGTTTCATCATTCGGGGGGGGGGCTCTTTTCCATGATTGTTAGAGCGAATTTGCCCTGGGGTCGGCACGGAGACGCACGACCTCGTCTGGGGCCTGTGCTATCGTGCCGGCGGCGATGATCGGGCTTATGGCGGCCCTCACAGATTCAAGGCCGACACCGGCAAGTCCTTCAACTTGTAAGTAATCGCGCTCAACCATTATGGAAAAAAATCCGTCTTTGGGCCTGTCCATGAATAACCTGGACAATTATGGGTGTGCTGGCGGGATGCGATGCAAGGCGCCGGACGCGCTGCATGGCCATTCCCTGCAAGCGGACGGCAACGCCGCAGGGCGCCCGCCAGTGCAGCCAGAATGTTCAAGTTATTCATGGACAGGTCCTTGGGCCTGTCCATGAATAACCTGGACAATTATGGGTGTGCTGGCGGGATGCGATGCAAGGCGCCGGACGCGCTGCATGGCTATTCCCTGCAAGCGGACGGCAACGCCGCAGGGCGCCCGCCAGTGCAGCCAGAATGTTCAAGTTATTCATGGACAGGTCCTTTATGGCGCTTCAGGCCGATTCGCGGGGGCGGGTTTGAAACCCGCCCTACCGGCTGCTTTTCAAAATCGGTTGGGCCTGATCTGGAAGTCGGTCCGGGCTCTGGAAATCTCCCCGGTGGGCCAGAATCTGCTGGACGCGGGCCATCAGGAAATCGTCATGACGAACATTCTTTCCGCCCCGGTGAAAATCGAGCGCGGTGTTTACCTGAAGATGGATTGGGCCTTCTGACGGTGTCTCCGCCCTTCCGCTCCTCAATGCTCTGGCTGGTGGTGGCGCTGGTGGCCCTCTCGCCGTCGGGCGCCAGCGCGCAGGCTGAAAGTCTCTCGGAAGACGGCGCCAAGGCCGGCTTCATCTTCAATTTCACCAAATACACGGAGTGGCCGGAGGTCGATGCCGAGTTGCTGGTTTGCGGTCTCGGCGCCGATGTGCTGTCGGGCAAGCTGGAGTCGCTGCAAGGTCGTCTGGTACATGGCCGTGAGATCCGCGTGCGCGGCGCGACCCTCCCGGGTGAATGGCGCGACTGCGAGGTGCTGTTCATCAAGGCCGACGAGGCGCGGCGGGTTGAGGCGGTACTGCGCAATACCGCGCAGCGCCCGGTGCTGACCATCAGCGACATACCCGGTTTCGCCCAGGTCGGCGGCATCATCGGCTTGAAACTGCGCGCCGGGCGCATCCGTTTCGATATCAACCAGGGCGCAGCCCGCCAGGCGGGACTGAAGTTGAGCAGCCAGCTGTTGAAACTGGCCGACGAGGTGCTGCCATGATCTCGTTCGAGCCTTATTCCCTCTCACGATGCCTGCTTCTGCTCGCCTGGATGGTGTCGGCATCGGCCGCGGCGGATATGAACGACCTCAGTCTCGAACAACTGCTCGATTTCGAGGCGGTGCCGCAGCAAGTGGTCGGCGCCTCCCGCATTACTCAGCGGGCCAGCGAGGCGCCGTCGGCCATCACCGTGCTGAGCAGTGAGGAGATTCGCGCCTACGGCTGGCGCACGCTGGCCGAGGCCCTGGCCAGCGTGCGCGGCTTCCAAACCACCAATGGCCGTGAATACGATTATGTGGCGGTGCGCGGTTTCTCCACCCCGGGCGACTACAACAGCCGCTTGCTGTTGCTGATCGACGGCATCCGCAGCAATGGCAGCATCTACGATCAGGCCTATGTGGGCGAGGAGTTTCCCCTCGACCTCGACCTGATCGAGCGCATCGAGATCGTGCGCGGACCGGCTTCCATGGTTTATGGCGGCAACGCCTTCTTTGGCGCCATCAATGTCGTCACCAAGGCGGGCAAGGCGTTCGACGGCGTCGAGATCGCCGCCTCCACGGGCAGTTACGCCACTCACACGGCCCGCGCCAGTTATGGCAGGCAACTGGAAAACGGCGCCGACCTGCTGCTGTCGGCCTCCGGCATGAACAGCGCCGGCCAGGCGCTTTACTTCCCCGAACTCGGCCAGGCCAGCCCCGGTACCGATGACGCGAACACGCGCCGTTTGTTCGCCCGCTATCGCAAAGGTGAGCTTCAGTTCACCGCCCTTTGGGGCCAGCGTGAGCACGGCCGCCCCTCCGGGGCTTTCGGAAGCGTCTTCGACGATCCGCGCAACCGGGATTGGGATGAGACGCTGCTGCTCGATGCGCGCTACCAGAGCCTCTTGACCAGGGAGGCCAAGATCAGCACCCGCCTGTTCTATGGCCAGTCGGAATGGCGCGGCCAGTATGTCAATGACTACAGCGGCGCGCCCTTCGATCTGGACAGGGAAAAAGCCATCGGCCGCTGGTGGGGCCTGGATGGTCAACTCCACTACAACGGCTTCGCTGGACACAGGTTGCTGCTGGGTCTGGATTATCAGAACAACACGCGGCAGGACCAGTTCGCCGAGGATGCGCCGCCGTCATTGCGTTGCACCGCGACCGACAGCGCCGTCGATCCTTGCCTGGAGGATCGACGCGACAGCGAACGACTGGGGCTCTATGTGCAGGACAACCTCAGTCTGAGCGACGGCCTCCTGCTCAGCCTGGGGCTGCGTCACGATCAAGCCACCGCCGCCGACGGCCAATGGAGTCCGCGCCTGGGCCTGATCTGGCGGCCCAACCAGAACAACACGGTGAAACTGCTTTACGGCGGCGCTTTCCGTTCAGCCAACGCCTATGAGCGCTATTACAGTTATCCCGGTACCGGCGCGCAGATCGGCAACCTGGGCCTGAAGGCGGAGACCATCCAGACCTTCGAGGCGGTCTGGGAGCGCTATCTCGGCGCGGATCTGCGCATGACCGCCGGCGTCAATGTCAATCAGGTGGAGAACTGGATCGTGCAGGTGGATACCGGGACCTCCCTGCAGTACCAGAACCAGCCCGAAATCCGCAGCCACGGCATCGAACTGGAGCTGGAAAAAAGCTTCGCCCATGGCGCTTCGCTGCGCGCCAGTTACAGTGGCCAGTTCACGCCGGAACTGCCGAATGGCGTCATCAACAGTCCGTCGCGGCATCTGCTCAAGGCCAATTTCGCCACCCCGCTGCCCTTCGCGAACTGGCATCTGGGGCTGGAAGCCCGGTATGCCAGCGGCCAATCCATTCCCAGCGGCCACACCTCGGCGTACGCCATCGCCAACGCCAATCTGAGATGGCGGCCCAACGGCGGCGACAGGACCGAATGGGCGCTGGGTGTCTACAACGCGTTCGACAAAAACTATGCCCACAGCTACCCGGATGACAGCCTGTACAGCGGGATCCCCCGCGAAAGCCTGGTGCAGGATGGCCGTAGCTGGCGGCTTAAAATGACCCACCGCTTCTGATATGGACAAAAGTATTCCAGCCGCCTGCAGGACTTGGGTCGTCGATCTCGATAGCCACTCGGACGGCGGCGCGATGAGGCGGCCATGCGCTCGATCCTGACCCGATCCACCCTGAAGCGGCGCCTGATCCTCATGCTTGCCGGCATGGCCTTGTTGGTGTTGATCCTGGCCCTGCTGATATCCACCGTGACCGGGGTGCTGCGGCAACAGGCCGGCATGCTGACGCAATTGCGCGGTCTCGCCCAGGTGCTCACCGCCAACGCCGAATCGGCGGTGGTGTTCGGCGACCCTAAGGCGGCGCTGCTCAGCCTGTCCAGCCTGCGCGAACGGCGAGAGGTATTGGCCGCGCGCATCGTGTCACCCGAGGGCAAGTTGTTCGCGGTGTATCCGGTAAATAGTCCCGCCACCACGTTCACCGACCTCGCGCCACAGAATTTCACGGCGCGCATGCCGTTTACCGCCACACGCCTGCGCTTCGACCAGGACATGCTGGAGAGCGAGCGGGGTCAAGGTGGCCGGGAAAAACTGGGTACCTTGTCCATGGTCATCGATCTTTCCGGCATGTGGGCCGAGATCTGGCGGGACGTCCTGCTCACCCTGGGGCTGAGCCTGATCGTGTTCCTGCTGGCCGTGTTGCTGGCGCTACGCCTGCAGCGTCGCATCAGCGAGCCCATCCTGAGCCTGGCGGACACCGCCCGTCGCGTTGCCCAGACCCAGCGTTACGATCTTCGCATCGGCAAGCGCGGCCAGGACGAGATCGGCATGCTGGTGGACAGCTTCAACGAGATGATGAGCGAGATCCAGTCGCGCGATGTCCGTCTGCGGCAACACAAGGAGCATCTGGAAGACATGGTGGAGGCGCGTACCGCCGAATTGCGCGCCGCCAAGGAGCAGGCCGAGGCCGCCAGCCGCTCGAAGAGCGAATTTTTGGCGACCATGAGCCATGAGATTCGCACACCCATGAATGGCGTTCTGGGCATGAACGAGCTGTTGCTGGATACCAAACTGGACCCCACCCAGCACCGCTACGCCGAGGCGGTGAAGCGCTCCGGCCAGCATCTGCTGGGCATCATCAACGACATCCTGGACTTCTCCAAGATCGAATCCGGCCACATGGAACTGGATATCGTGGACTGCGACCTGGGCGAGCTGGTGGAGGACGCGGTCGCCATGTTCGCGCAGCCGGCGGCGGAGAAAGGGCTGGAACTGGCCTGTCAGCTTTCACCCCCCCACCAGCCCATGCGGGTGCGCTGTGATCCATTCCGCTTGCGCCAGGTGCTGGTCAATCTGATCAATAACGCCATCAAGTTCACGAATCGGGGTGAGGTGGTCGTCCGTGCCCAGTTGTTTTCCGGGGAAGGGGACGCATTGCGCGTGTACCTGAGCGTGGAGGACACCGGCATCGGCATCCCCGTCGCGGCGCGGGAGAAGATCTTCTCGCATTTCACCCAGGCGGACAGTTCCACCACCCGCCAGTTTGGCGGCACCGGGCTGGGCCTGGCCATCACCCGGCAACTGGTCGAATTGATGGGCGGCGGCATCGGCGTGGACAGCGGCGAGGGGCGGGGCTCGAAGTTCTGGGTCGATCTCGTTCTGCCCAGAGGGCAGGCCGCCGCGCCCGTCGTGCCCGTCGTCGCGGAGCTGGAGGCGGTACGGGTGCTGGTGGTGGATGACAACGCCACGAATCTGGAAATACTGCGGCTGCAACTGGCCGCCTGGCGGATGCGGGTGGTCTGCGTGGAAGGGGGCGCGTCGGCCCTGCGGGAAATGGGCCAGGCGGCCGAGTCCGGCGACCCTTACGCGCTCGCCATCCTGGATATGCGGATGCCCGGCATGGACGGCCTGGAACTGGCTCGCGCGATCCGGGCTCGGCCCGAACTGGCGGCGACGCGCCTGTTGCTGCTCACCTCCACGCAGGATGACGGCGGCATCCAGGCACAACGGCGGGCCGGTATCGCGCGTTGTGTCGCCAAGCCCATACGCCGGGCCGAATTGAATGAAGTGGTCCGCGCCGCCCTGGCGACGGACGCGTCCGCGGCCTCGCCGGTGGAGTCGCCGGCCGCGGGTTACGTCGAAGCCGAGTCGCAGTTGCATGGTCATGTTCTGCTCGCCGAGGACAACCCGGTCAATCAGGAAGTGGCCATGGCCATGCTGGAAGGCCTCGGCCTGACGGCGGACATCGCCGGCAATGGCCAGGAGGCGCTGGCGATGCGCGCGCGAGGTCAATACGACCTGATCCTGATGGACTGCCAGATGCCGGTGATGGATGGTTTTCAGGCCACCGCCGGAATTCGCGCGCGGGAGGGGGACGGCGGCGCGCGGATGCCGATCATCGCCCTGACCGCCAACGCCATGGAAGGTGATCGTATGCAGTGCCTGACGGCGGGGATGGATGACTACCTGGCCAAGCCCTATACCATGGCGCAGCTGCACCAGGTCCTGAGCCGCTGGCTGCCGGCGGCGGCGAAAGCGGACACGCGCGCGGCCATCGATGGCCGGCACCTGGAACGTTTGCGTGAACTGGACCCCGCCGGTGGCCTGGACCTGGCGCGGAAAATCGCGCGGGTGTATCTGAATACTTCGGTCGAGATCATGGCGCGGCTGGATCAGGCCATCGATGACGCTGATGACGAGGGGCTGCGCCGCGCCGCGCACACCCTCAAATCGAGTTCCGCCAATGTCGGCGCGGTGGCGCTCTCCGAGCTGTTCAAACAGATGGAATCGCGGAGGACGGTGGTCGATCCTGAAGCTGCGCGCGCAACCTTCGACGCGGCCAGACAGGAATATGCGCGGGCGGTTGGCGAGCTCCAGGCGCTGCTTGTGGACGGGCCATGAGTCAACCGCGCCCGCGCGTGCTCATCGCCGACGACGAACTCACCGCCCGCTTGTTGATGCGGGCGGCACTGGAAAAATCCGGCTTCGAGGTCTGTCTGGCCGAGGATGGCGAGGAAGCGCTACGCGCATTCCAGGCACAACCCTGTGCCCTGGTCATGCTGGATGTGGAAATGCCCGGGATGGATGGTTTTCAGGTTTGCGCCCAACTGCGCCGGTACGCCGGCGAAGAGTTGCCCATCGTCATGGTGACCGGCATGGACGATCTCGCCTCGATCGAGCGCGCCTATGAGGTGGGCGCCACGGATTTCATCGCCAAACCCATCAACTGGGCGCTCATCGGCCATCGGGCGCGATATCTGTTACGCGCCTATCAGGTGCTGCGCGACCTGCACCAGGCCAACGCGCGCAACACGGCCATACTGAATGCCATTCCCGATCTCCTGTTCGAGGTGGACCTGGATGGCCGTTTTCTGAATTACCACTCACCGCGTCAGGCGCCGCAGCGGACGCCGCCCGAGCATTTCCTGGGGCGAACCGTGGCGGAGAGCCTGCCGCCGGATGCCACACAGGTCTGCCTGGAAGCGCTCCACGAGGCCGATGAGAAAGGTATGTCCAGCGGCAGGCAGTATGCGCTGGCACTCCCACAGGGGAATGTCTGGTTTGAACTGTCCGTTTCCAGAAAGGAGGCCGATGCGGGCGGAAAATCCACATTCATCGTGCTTTCGCGTGACATCACGGAACGCAAGGAGGCGGAAGGGCGGATTTTCAAACTGGCCTATTTCGACAGCCTGACCGGCCTGCCCAACCGTATTTCCTTTTCCGAGCGGCTGCACCGGGAAATTCAGCGGGCCAGCCATCATGGCGGCAAGCTGGCGGTGCTGTTCCTGGATCTGGACGGCTTCAAGAATGTCAACGACACCCTCGGGCACGGGGCCGGGGATATCCTGCTGCAATGGGTGGCGGATCGACTCGAACAAAGCCGGCGCCCGGCCGATGTGATGGCGCGCGTCGATTGCACGGAAAGCGAAATCGATGTGGCGCGGCTGGGGGGCGACGAGTTCACGCTGCTCCTCCCCGATCTGCGCCATCCGGAACATGCACTGGGCGTGGCGCAGCGCATTCATGAACAGATGCGCCGGCCATTCTCGCTCGAAGGCCGCGAGGTGGCGCTGAGCACCAGCATCGGCATCGCGATTTATCCCGACGACGGCGAGGATGCCGCCACCCTGCTCAAACACGCGGATACCGCCATGTATCACGCGAAAAAACAGGGGCGCGACAACTGCCAGTTCTACAGCGCATCGCTGACCCGGGAGGTGATGCGCCGCCTCGATCTGGAAAGCGCGCTACGCCGGGCGCTGGAGCGGGAGGAGTTTTTTCTGGTCTATCAGCCGCAACTGGATCTGGCCAGCGGCCGCATTCTGTCGCTGGAAGCGCTGCTCCGCTGGAATCATCCTGAGTGGGGGGTGATCGCGCCGCCGGCGTTCATCCATGTGGCGGAGGAAAACGGCCTGATCGTGCCGCTCGGTGAATGGGTGCTGCGTACAGCCTGCGCCGAGGCCGTTCACTGGCAATCCATCGGTCAGCCGTTGCGGGTGGCGGTGAACATCTCGGCGGTGCAGTTCAGGAATCGGCGACTGGTCGACAACATGGGTGGAATCCTGCGGGAGACCGGGCTGCCCGCCGAATTGCTGGAGCTGGAAGTGACCGAGGGCGTCCTGATGGACGATAGCGATACCACGCGCGACACCCTCGCCGCCCTGCGCGCAATGGGTTTGCGCTTGGCGCTGGACGATTTCGGTACCGGCTACTCCTCCCTCAGTTATTTGAAACGACTGCCGTTGCACAGCCTGAAAATCGACCAGAGTTTCATCCAGGGCTTGCCGGCGGACCGGGAAAATATGGCCATCGTTCGCGCCATCGTCGCCCTCGCCAATAACCTGGGTTTTTCGGTGACCGCCGAGGGCATCGAAACCCTGGAGCAGGCGCGGCTCCTGTGCGACCTCGACTGCGAGCGGCTGCAAGGCTTCTATATCAGCGAGCCCGTGGTCGCCGAGGCAATACCCGCCTTGCTGGCGCGGCACTGGTGTCTGGAGGGATCTCTCGACCTCGGCGCGGGTAGATAGCAAGTTCGCGCAAGCGTGGCCCGCCGCCACACCCCATGTAGCGCCGGCTTCCAGCCGGCGTGTTTTAAAACTGGCGGCTACCGGTACTGCCAAGCCGCCGGCGGGAAGCCGGCGCTACATGCGCGCGAAATAGTTGAGGGAAGCGCTGATTTATTCCGTCATGCCCGCGAAGGCGGGCATCCAGATTGTTGATTTAACTGGGTTCCCGCCGCAGCCTGCCCTCGAACAGGGTAATCGGGGGCGGGAACGACGGATGGGGATCAAATCAGCTTTTCCTTCGGTAACTGCCATTCGGGACTGAGGGGGGTTTCCCCAAGTGTTGTGCCAGTTCAATCGTCCGAAAATCCCCCCTAACCCCCCTTTGCAAAAGTGGGGAATCTTGCGTGTCCGCGCCCCGAGCCAACGCGAAAAGAGCCTTTTTCCCGGCATCTCAGGTGGCGGAGGGGCGCCGCAGTGGCAGCGTCACTCTGAAGATGCTGCCTTGCCCGACCACGCTGTTCACGTCGATGCGGCCGTGGTGGCCGCGAACGATGCTATAGGCGACGGAAAGCCCCATGCCGGTGCCCTGGCCGATTGGCAGGGTGGTGAAAAACGGGTCGAAAATCCGTTTCAGGTTTTCCGGCGGAATGCCCTTGCCGGTGTCCTCGATCTCGATCCAGGCTTCCTTGTCGTCGAAACCGCTGCGCAGCGTGATGTTGCCGCGTCCCGTGATCGCCTGGGTGGCGTTGAGCAGCAGCTTGGCGAACACCTGGTTGATCTGCGCCGGCATGCACTCGACATCCGGCAGGCCGGCATACTCTTTTTTGATGTCCGCCTTGGCGTTGATCTCGCTGGCGACGACGCCGAGCGCACTGTCCAGCCCCGCTTCGAGTTTGACGAATTGCCAGTCGGCGTTGTCGACCTTGGAGAAGTCTTTCAGGTTGCTCACGATTTTGGCCACCCGCGCCAGGCCGGCGCGCGAGTCGTGCATCAGCGGGACGATGTCCTCGCGCAGAAAATCGAGGTCGGCGGCTTTTTTCGCGGCGCTGATCCTGGCCTGGAGTTCGGGATGGGCGGCGAGGGCGGCGTCGGCGGCTTCATAGGCGGCGATGACCTGAAACAGGCCCTCGACCTGGCCCTGGAGGCTGCCGAGGTTGGAATTGACGAAACCGATGGGGTTGTTGATTTCGTGCGCGACCCCCGCCGCCAGTTGGCCGACGGAAGCCATGGTCTGCGACTGGAGCAGCTGGTTCTGGGTATCGGCGAGATTCCGGTTGGTCTCGGTGAGTTGTTCGAGGTTGGCGGCCAGGCGCTGACGCAGGGTATTGATCCGGGTCATCGCCTTCATCTTGGCTTGGAGGATCGTCTCCGGCCAGTTCTTGGCGAGGAAGTCGTCCCCTCCGGCCTCGATGGCGGTAATCAGGTTTTCGTGGGTGTTCGACGCGGTGAGAAAGATGATGGGCGTCCACGACGAGGTTTCCGCCTCGAACTGGCGGATGAGATTGGTCGCCTCGAAACCGTCCATGACCGGCATTTCGATGTCCATCAGCACCAGATCGGGCGCCGATTCCTTGAACTTGTCGACCGCGATCTGGCCGTTTTCCGCGAGCACGACTTCATTGCCCAGGGAGGCCAGGCGGGCGCCCATGACCATGGCGACGGCGCGGGAGTCTTCAACCAGCAGGATTTTCATGAGTGGCGGATTCCAGTTTGCGGGTGGCGGTCTGGTCGCTGAAACGACCGGTTTGCGCTGCCTGACAACGCGAAGCGCCTGATTATTCCATCAATCCGAGGCGCGGTGCCGGCGCCGATTATTGACTAAACTGAGGCTTCGGTTTCCAACCCTTATTTTCCATGTGGATATTCGCCGCGCCCGGTTCGCCGGGGCTGTTGTCTGGAGAAGCACGAGATGAATCCTGAGCTGTCCGACGCATCCTCCTCGATCGTCAGCGTGGTGGCCATTGGCGGTTCGGCGGGCGCCTTGTCGGCGCTGCAGGTGTTTTTCGGCGCCATTCCCGAGGATTGCGGCGCGGCCTATGTGGTGTTGCCGCATCTCGGGCCGGAACGGGAGACGTTGCTGGACAAGCTGCTGGCGTCCTGTACCCGCATGCCGGTGCAGTTGGCGAGTGAAGGCATGGTGGTGCTCGCCAACCATGTCTATGTGTTGCCGCCCGGCCAGGTGATGGCGATCAGTGGCGGCCAGCTTTATCTCCGAGCACCCGAGTTTCCCGCACAGCGGCACAAGCCCATCGATGTCTTCTTCCAGTCCCTGGCGCTGGCCCAACCCACGCGGGCGGCGGGCGTGGTGTTGTCGGGCACCATCGATGACGGCAGTCTCGGCCTGATCGCGTTGAAGCATGCCGGCGCGGTGACGCTGGCGCAGGACCCGGCCAGCGCCGAATTCGACGGTATGCCGAAAAATGCCATCAAGACCGGCCAGGTCGACCGCGTGTTGCCTCCGGCCGAACTGGCCCGCGCGCTGTGCGAATGGGCCGGGAGCGGGTGTTTGCCGCTGGACGGGGAGGCGGCGCGGCAACCGGTCGAGGCGCTGGAGGCGGTGTTGTCCCTGGTGCGCGTCCATGCCCACCGCGACTTGCGCGGTTACAAGAAGGCGACGCTGCAACGCTGCGTCGAGCGGCGCATGCATCTGCTGCATCTCACCGACATGGGCGCTTACCGGGTTTACCTGGAACGCCATGAGGCGGAACTGGACCGGCTCGCCAAGGACCTGTTGATCGGCGTCACCGCCTTTTTCCGCGATCCCGAGGCGTTCGCGCTGTTGGCGAAAAATGTGCTGCCGGCCATCTGCGTGGCGAAGCCGGATGCGACGCCGGTACGCGCCTGGGTCGCGGGCTGTTCCACCGGCGAGGAGGCGTATTCCGTCGCCATCCAGTTGTTCGAGTGGTTCGCCGAGGCGGGTCTGCCGTCGAGGGTGCAGGTATTCGCCACCGATATCGACGAGGCCGCGCTGGAAGTCGCACGCGCGGGCCGATATCCCGCCGCCGCGCTCAGCCATCTCTCGCCCGAGCGCCTGAAGCGTTATTTCACCCGCAACGGCGACGGTTACAAGATCAGCAAGCCGGTGCGCGAGTCCATCGTCTTCGCCGTCCACAATCTCATCAGCGATCCGCCGTTTTCCAAGCTGGATCTGCTGGTCTGCCGCAACGTCCTGATCTATCTGGCGCCGGATACCCAGAAGCGCCTCATCACCCTGTTTCGCTTCGTGCTGAACAAGGGGGGCTATCTGTTCCTCGGCAGTTCGGAAACCGCCGGCCAGACGCGCAGGCAGTTCGAGGTCGTCTCCAAGCAGTGGCGCCTCTACCGCAGTCTGAGCGCCCCGCGCGCGAAGCGGCCCGAGTTGCCGCTGATTTCCGCGACCGGCACACGGTCGGCGATGTTGGCGCCGGAGCTGGGGATGGAAGCGGGCGTGGAGGCGGGGCATGAGCGGGTGTTTCGGCAGGTTGTAGAGGCCCACGGCCCCACCCTGTTGGTGATCAATCGCGGCAATGAAATTCTCTATATCAGCGGCGCCACCAGGCCTTACCTGGACTTCCCCACGGGCGAGCCGACCCAGGCGCTGTTCCAGGTGGTGAAGCCGGCGTTGCGCCTGGCCTTGCGCTCCGCGATCAATCGGGCGCGGCGCACGGGCGGCAAGACCGCGACCGTGGCGGTGCGGGGCAGTCCCGGCGCGGCGGAGGAGAGTGTGCGGATTACCGTCACCTCGGTTGCCGGCACCGACCGCCGCAAGCTGCTGCTGCTCGCCTTCGAGGCCGAGGCCGCGTCCAGCGCCTCGCTGCCGCTGTCCCGGCCCGGCGGCGACGACTGGGTGTTGCAGCAACTGGAACAGGAATTGAACGCCACCCGCGAGGAACTGAACCGCGGCATGGAGAAGATGCGCGCCGGCAACGAGGAACTGAAGGCCTCCAACGAGGAGGCCATGGCCATGAACGAGGAGTTGCAATCGGCCAACGAGGAACTGGAAAGCTCCAAGGAGGAACTGCAATCCCTGAACGAGGAACTGGGGACCGCCAACGCCATGCTGGACGCCAAGGTGTCCGAACTGGAGGTCAGCAATACCGACCTGAACAACCTCCTGGTCAGCACGGAAACGGCCACTCTGTTCCTCGACCGGGAGTTCAGGATCAAGCGCTTCACGCCCGCCTGCACCCGTCTGATGCACCTCATTCCCAGCGATGTCGGCCGTCCCCTCTCCGATATCGCGCACCGTCTCGACGACCAATATCTGCTGGAAGACGGCCAGGGTGTGCTGGCCGGGCAGGCTTCCATCATCCGCGAGGTGGCGGATGCCGAGAACAACTGGTATCTGCGCCGGCTACTGCCTTATCGCACTCTGGATGGGCGCGTCGCCGGCGTGGTGGTGACCTTCACCGATGTGACCTCCATGAAACGGGCGCAGCAGGACATCGCGCACAAGGCGGAGGAATTGCAGAAACAGGCGCGTCTGTTGCAACACGCGCATGTGCTGGCGCGGGGCATGGATGGCCGCGTCATGTTCTGGAACCGGGGCGCCGAAATGCTTTATGGCTGGACCCAGAAAGAGGCGCTGGGCAAGGTGGCGCGGGAGTTGTTGCATACCCGTTTCCCCGAGCCTTTCGAGGACATCAAGGCGCAACTCATGCGCGACGGCGTCTGGGATGGCGAATTGGTGCATCAGACCCGGGACGGGCAGAAGCGCGTGGTCGCCAGCCACTGGGAGCTGTATCGCGACGAGCGCGGCGAGCCGGCCGGTATCGTCGAGGTCAACAACGACATCACCGAGAGCAAGCAGTTCGAGAGCCGGCTGTTGGCGAGCCAGAGCGATCTCGATTACCAAGCCCACCACGACGCGCTCACCCATCTGCCCAACCGGGTGCTGTTCCGTGATCGCCTGCAACATGCCATGAGCCTGGCGCAGGTGAGCGGCACCCGGCTGGCGCTGTTGTTCCTGGACGTGGATCGTTTCAAGACCATCAACGACAGTCTCGGCCACGACGTCGGAGACCGTTTGTTGCAGGCTCTGGCCGCGCGCCTTGGCAAGTGTCTGGGTCGCGGCGAAACCCTGGCGCGTACCGGCGGCGATGAATTCGCCGTGCTCAGCGAGGGCATGGAGGACATCACCCACGCCTCGAAACTGGCGCTGGACATGATCGAGGCGGTGAAGCCGCCGGTCAGAGTCGACGAACATGAACTGGTGGTCAGCGTCAGCGTCGGCATCAGCATCTTCCCCGACGACAGCACGAAGATGGAGGATCTGCTCAAGAACGCCGACGCGGCGATGTTCCTGGCCAAGGAAAGGGGACGCGCCGGCTACCAGTTCTTTACCCACGAACTGCACCAGCGTGCCAGCCGCTTTCTCGCGGTCGAGACCGGTCTGCGCCGCGCCATCAAGCAGGGTGAACTGCAAATGTATCTGCAACCGCAGGTGAGCCTTGAAACCGGCCGCATCCTCGGCACCGAGGCGCTGGCCCGCTGGACCAGCCCGGATCTGGGCCGGGTGTCTCCGGACGAGTTCATCCAGGTGGCGGAAGACTCCGGCCTCATCGTGCCGCTCGGGGAATGGGCGGTGCGTGCCGCCTGCCGGCAAATCGCCGCCTGGCGCGAGGAGGGGCTGGCGCCGGTCCAGATCGCGGTGAATGTCTCCGCCACCCAGTATCAGGATGGGAACTTCATCGCCATGGTGGAAAAAGCCCTGGCGGATACCGGCGTGCCGCCGCATTTACTGGAACTGGAACTGACCGAACGTATCCTGCTGAAGGACGTGAACGTGATCGTGTCCGGCATGGTGGCCCTCAAGCGGCTGGGCGTGCATCTGTCCATCGACGATTTCGGCACCGGTTTTTCCTCGCTCAGCTTCCTGCAACGCCTGCCGCTGGATCATCTCAAGGTGGCCAGGGAGTTCATCCCGCAGCATCCGGAAGACCGCCACAACCTGTCCATCGCCCGAACCATCGTCACCCTGGCCAAGAGCCTGGGGCTGCGTTGCACCGTCGAAGGCATCGAGACTTCCGCGCAATTGCGACCCTTCAAGGAGTGGGGCTGCGATCAGGTGCAGGGCTTTCTGGTCAGCCAGCCGCTCGCCGCCGGGGAGTTCACGCAACTGCTGCGCACGCCGCCAAATTACCTGCTCTGATCGGGTATTTACCCCAAAGGTCGCGATTTCGTGCGTTGCGCGTTGAACTTCATGGTGTTCGCGCAATCGTATTCGCGTTCCGCCATCCGATGCCGGAAGGTGTTTGTGGCAAACTTGAACCTAGAAACCTCAGTTGACCGCTCCTCATCCTCTGAGAGTCCGCATGTGCTCTACGTTCAGCGCCTTCGATGACGTTCACCGGTTGGGTGACGCCGCTACGCGCCCGAGTGCACGGTTTTCGAGCCGCCTGGCTGCGTTGCTCCTCCTTGCGGGCCTCGGCCCGCAGCGTCGTCGCGCCTTGCCAGCCGACTCGAAAACCGCACACTCGGGCGCGTTCAACTGAGGTTTCTAGGTTGAATTTCTCAAATGGCCGTTGATCGGACGGCCGCATCGACTGGAGAGGTTATGTCTCGCATGAAGTCAATCGTGGCGCTGGGTTCAGTGCTCACTACGCTGGTGATCGTCGGTAACGCGCAAGGCTCGGAATTGGTCACGCTCAATACGATTTGCCAGACGGCATTGAAAGGAACGGATGTGGCGGTGGCCGAGCGGGAATGCCAGGCCGCCGTGGAAGAGGCTGGCAGCCGGCGGCGGAACGACCCCGAGCCGCGGGCACAGGCTTATGACAACCTGGGCGATCTCCTGCTCGCTCAGACCAAACTGGCCGAGGCGGAAGAGTCCTACCGACGTGGTATTTCCCTGCGCGAGCGCGCTTTCGGGAAGTTCAGCGCCGAGACGGCGGTTTCCTACGAAAAAATCGGCAACGCGTTATTGAAGCAGAAGAAGTACCCGGATGCGGAAATCCTCCTTGCCCGTGCACTGGAGAACCGCGAGAAAGTCTTCGGTGAGCAAAGCCGCGAGGCGGCGGACTCTCTCAATGTGCTGGGTCTCGCGGCGGTGATCGCCGGCAACCCGGCCAAGGCGGAAGGTTATTTCCAGCGCTGCGCGCAGATCAGGGAAAAGCTGTTCGGCATGCGCAGCGCCGATGTCGGCCGCGCCTACCAGAATCTCGCGGTTGCGGTTCAATCGAGCCGAGGCCTAGAGGCCGCCGCGCCGCATTACGAAAAAGCGTTGATCGCCATGGAAGCGGCCCTGGGCAAGGATGATCCCGCGTTGGTGGAAATTGTCGAGGGCTTGGCCAGGGTGGCCAGTGCCCGCAAGAACCCGCGTGAGGCGGACGCCTTTTGGCGGCGCGCATTGGTACTGCGGGAACGGGCGTTAGGCCCGGAACATGCCTCCGTGGCTATGGTACTCAATGAATTGGGTGTCAATGCCATGCAGTTGAACCAGTTGGATGTCGCCGAACAGGCGCTACGGCGGGCGCTGGCGATTCGGGAAAAGGTGTTGGGTTTGAATCACCTGGTCACGGCGGAGGCCGCCAGCAACCTCGGTGTTTTATTGCACGCCAAGGGAGATCGTCCTTCCGCGTTGATATTGCTGCGTCACGCCGCAGCGGTGACCCACGTCGGCCTGGGTGGGGCCAACGCCCTGACCCAGTCGCGCTGGGGCAATCTGTCAAAGGTGGAGCAAACCGCCGTGCCGGCATCAGCACCGGCTGACAAGCCTGTCGCGACGCAAGCGGTCACGCCGGCCAAGCCGGAAGTGGCGCCTAAAGCGGCCGGCAAAGCGCCGGTGAAGAAGGAAGAGAAAAAAGAAGAGAAGAGTAGCGGCTGGGGGTGGCCATTCTGAGGTGCGGGGTTTTAGGCGGATGGCGTGGATATCGAGATGTCCTTGCCTTCTCCATACCTTCCATACCTGAAAGAAAAAACGCCCCTCGTCAGGGGCGTCGTTCATTGCCGTGGTGGCGTTACTTGTCCATGGGGCAGGTGCTCATGCCGAGCAGGGGGTAGAACGGGCAGAACTTGAACAGGCCGGTGACCAGGGGAACCACGCCGACCCAGGCCCAGATCGGCCCGCCCAGAAGGGCCCAGGCGATCAGCGCCAGGCCGACGACGATACGAAGAATACGGTCGATACCGCCAACATTTACTTTCATGACAAACCTCCAATCAAGGTAAAAAGGCTCCGTTCGGGAGTGGCATCAGAATAGGCGCGAGCCGGACTCGGCTCAGTGACTTTGGTTACATAGAAGAAATGCCTCTACAACCCTTCAAGATGTGAAAACCCATGGCCGGCTTTTTGGTGGCAATCCCGTGCTCGCCATTCATGATCTGTCGGTAATGCGCGGAGTGTGGTGAGGGGCGAAGCGCATCAAGCACACACACCTGATCGGTGTGTCGCGCGGAATTGGCCGCATTGGTGCGATGCACTATGTATTTATGTATACTGCTTAAGTTGTAGGGGAATCTCGATATTGAGTGGTGGTTTTTTCCTGGAGGCTAGTCATGGAAATGGATGTATTTGGTGAGGAAGTTACTCCCGAAATGAAGAAAGCCCTGGATTGGGTGCCGACGATGATCTGGCTGTCCGATCTGAACGGGAATTGTCGCCACGTCAATCGTGCTTGGCTGGAGTTCACCGGACGCAAGCTGGAAGATGCGTTGGGGGAAGGTTGGCTGTCCGCGATGCATCCGGAAGACGGTGCGATCTGGAACACCCAGATGTCGGAGATGAACGGCGACATCAAACCGTTTTCCCTGGAGTGTCGTTTGCGGCGGCGTGATGGGCGTTATCGCTGGCTGCTGAAAAGCCGCGTGCCGTTAATGTCGGAGCAGGGCCAATGTGTCGGCTACGTCGGCCATTGCGTCGATGTCAGCACCCAGAAACAGGCGCTGGAATCGCTGCACCAAGCCAAGCAGAAGCACCGTTCCCTCCTGGGCAACCTGCGCGAGGCGGTCACCACCGTCGAGGATTTTCTGCATACCGACGACGTCAGCGCGAAGACACATCAGGACGACCGTCTCACCCCGCGTCAGCGCGAAATCCTGCATTTGATCGCACGCGGTTCCGCCACGCGAGAGATCGCGACGCAACTGCACGTCAGCGTGAAAACGGTGGAAAGCCACCGTGCCCAGCTCATGCAGCGTCTCAACATCCACGATGTCGCCGGCCTGACCCGCTACGCCATCCGCACCGGCCTGGTCGCATCCGACGGTTGAACCCCGGCTGATCAGCCGCCGGCCGCCCGCTTCTGGAGGCTGGCCGGCGTCAGTACCTCGATGCGCTCGCGGCCCAGCCGCACGCTGCCTTCCTCCTCGAACTGCTTGAGCAGGCGCGAGACGATCTCGCGCACACTGCCGAGCTCGTCCGCCGCGGCCTGATGTGAAACCGTGATCAGCGGGCCGCGCGCCAGCAGCCAGGCCGCGAGCCGCTGATCCAGCTTGTGGAAGGCAACTTCCTCGACCAGGTGCATGAGGCTGGTCATGCGCTCGGCGAACAGCTTGAACGCCATTTCCCGAAACGGCGGGTGTTCCGTCACCAGGCGCAGGATCAACGGTCGCGGCAGGGCCAGGGCCGAGAGCGGCGTTTCCGCGACGCCAGTGGCTGGATAGGGCTCGCCGCCGAGCAGACAACTCACCGTGACGATGCACAACTCGCCCGGGCGCACGCTGTAGAGGCGGATTTCGCGCCCGTTTTCCGCGCGTTTGCTGACCTTGATGCGTCCCTCCAGAACCAGCGGCAGTACCTGGCAGGCCGAGCCGGCATCGAATAACAGGGTGCCTGCCGGCGCTTCCAGGCTCACCGCCTGCCGTTCAAGCTCGCGCCGCAGCGGCTCGGGCAATTCCGCGAGAACGGGGAAGCGGTTGATCGCCGATGCCGGGATCATGTTTTTTGCGCGCCGCTGATGGCGGCGATCCGTGCCATGCGGATCGCCTCGGGGATGCGCGGCGGCGGCGTGTTGCGGGCGATCTCGCCGGCGTCCACCTGTCGCGCCGCACTCAGGGCATCCCGCAGATGGTCAGCTTGCGGGTAGGGTCTTTCCTTATATCCAAGGCGTCCATGGAAATCGGCGGCGCAGGCGGCGAGGCAGTCCTCGAAGCGCTCCGGCCGGCGC
Organism: Pseudomonadota bacterium; assembly: GCA_030653935.1. Lineage (GTDB taxonomy): Bacteria > Pseudomonadota > Gammaproteobacteria > Burkholderiales > Thiobacillaceae > PFJX01. Next base: position 23,821 of record JAURYL010000054.1, on the reverse strand, counting down.
AGGGCATCCAGTCGTTCCAGCAGTTCGAGAATGGTGGCGGGGCGCAATTCCAGGGCGCGATGCACATTGCCATGGTCGCGAGCCACCAGAACCGCCAGGTCGCGGCACTCGAGCGGCGCGCGCAGGCGCTCGCAGACGGCCTTGACCAGGGCGACGCCGCGACCTTCGTGGCCATGATGCTTCGGCCAGAATTCCGGCGGCGTGGTGCCCTTGCCGAGGTCGTGCAGCAGCGCCGCCAGCCGCGCCGGCAAGCCGAGCGCCTGGCTCGCGGCTTCGTCGATGACCCGCATGACATGCTCGCCGGTGTCGATCTCCGGGTGATGCAACGGCGGTTGCGGCACCCCAAACAGGGCGTCAACCTCCGGCAGCAGACGGGCGAGGGCGCCGCACGCGCGTAGAACCTGGATCATCCGCGAGGGCGTGGCTTCCAGCAGCCCGCGTGAAAGTTCCTGCCAGACCCGCTCGGCGACCAGGGCGTCCACCTCGCCGGCCGCCACCATTTCCCGCATCAATACCAGGGTCTCCGGCGCCAGCGTGAACTCCGGGAAGCGCGCCGCGAAACGGGCCACGCGCAGGATGCGCACGGGGTCTTCCGCGAAGGCTGCGGAAACGTGGCGGAACAGGCGCGCATCGAGGTCGGCGCGGCCGCCGTGGGGGTCGATCAGCGTGCCATCCTCGGCCCGCGCCATGGCGTTGATGGTGAGGTCGCGGCGCAGCAGGTCCTGTTCCAGGGTGACGTCCGGCGTGGCGTGGACCGCGAAGCCCTTGTAGCCGCGCGCGGTTTTCCGCTCGGTGCGGGCGAGGGCGTATTCCTCATGGGTTTCCGGATGCAGGAAGACGGGGAAATCCTTGCCCACCGGGCGGAAGCCGAGGCTGACCATTTCCTCGGGCGTGGCGCCCACCACGACATGGTCGTGGTCCTTGATCGGCAGGCCGAGCAGGCCGTCACGCACGGCGCCGCCGACGATGTAGCTGGTCAGGGGCACGGGTTAGAGGCCGCGCGCCGGCCGAGCGAGATCTGTAGCGCCGGCTTCCAGCCGGCTGTTTGTATGGACGCCGGCATGGATGCCTTAGCGACCGGCATGGGCGCGAAAGCCGGTGTAGTTGCGACGCGGTCCGGCTTCGGTGAGGTAGCCGATGACGCTTTCCAGCGCCGTCGGCGCGCCGAAGGGCTGGGCGTGGCCGCCGGGTTGTCCACTGGCGCAGATGTTGTCGGTTTGCATGGCGTAGTGATTGTCGCGGGTCATGATCTTGGCGCCCGGTTTCAACTCCATCAGGCGCGCGAACCAGTACGACGCGGTTTTCCCGAGTGGCAGGATGCGGCGGCGCAGTTCCAGGTTGGCGGCGGTGAGTTGCACCAGTTCCGCCAGGGTATAGAGGCCGGGGCCGCACAGGTCGTAGCGCTGGCCTAAGGTGTCGCGGCGCGCCAGGGCATCGGCGAAGGCGCGCGCCACGTCGCCCACGAAGACGGGCTGGAAGCGGGCGCCGGCGTCAGCCAGTGGCACGACCGGCGCCAGGCGCAGCAGGTCGGCGAACAGCGAGAGAAAACTGTCGCCCGGGCCGAAGATCACCGAGGGCCGGAACACCGTGGCGTTCGGCTGGTCGCGGAACAGCGCTTCGCCGGCACTCTTCGATTGTTGGTAGCGGCTTTGCGAGCCGGCTTCGGCGCCCAACGCGCTCATGTGCAGGAGACGGGAGACGTTCTTCGCGGCGCAGGCTTCGATGAGTTTTGCCGGTAACTCCACATGGGCGCGTTGGAAATCGCCAGGCTTGCGTTCGTGCAGGATGCCGACCAGGTTGATCACCGCGTCCATGCCGGTCAACACCTCGCCCAGCCGGGCGGGGTCGTGGATATCGCATTCCAGCACCTCGATGCCGGGCAGCGGCCACAGATGTTTGCAGCGTTCGCGCCGTCGCGTCGGTACACGCACGCAATGGCCGCGCGCGGCCAGGAGGGGAACCAGGTGCGAGCCGACAAAACCGCCGCCGCCGAGTACACAGATGTTGCGTCCAGTCATGATTCAGAGCCTCCTACGGCGCGGTTTTCGTCCTTGTCCTCGTTCACCGCCGGCGCGCGCGCGCGCGCCGGGATGGTGCCGAGGCGATCCTTCAGGGGGCGCGTCTCGCCGCCGAAGCGGTTGCGGTAGAACATGGCGTTGGTCAGAACTTTCTTGACGTACTCGCGGGTCTCGCTGAAAGGGATGCTTTCCACGTAGATGGCGCCTTCCAGCGGCGTTTCCGCCTGCCATCTGCGGGCGCGGCCAGGGCCGGCGTTGTAGCCGGCGGTGGCCAGAACCGGAGATTTTTCCAGCGAGTCGTAGACGTGTTTCAGGTAGTAGGTGCCGAAGCGGATATTGGTCTCCGGGTGATTCATGCCGGCGTGCGCCTTGCGGCCGAGCCCAAGCTGATTGGCGATCCATTTCGCGGTGGCGGGCATGATCTGCATCAGGCCGCTGGCGCCGACGGTGGAACGGGCATAGTCGACGAAGCGTGATTCCTGGCGCATCAAGCCGAATACCCAGGCCTCGTCGAGGCCGTTGTCGTGAGCGTAGGCGGTGGCCAGGTCACGATAAGGGGCGAGGTAGCGGAGGTCGAAATCGTGTTCGCCGCGCGTCCTGTCGGCGGTGATGATGGCGCGGTCGTACCAGCTGGCGCGACGCGCCAGTTCTGCCGCCGCCAGAAGCTGGCGATCATTCATGCCGCGCAGCGCCCAATCCCATTCCGCGACGGCGTTGCCCATGTCGCCCAGGCGGCGCAGCAGGATCGAGCGGGCGAGGCCGGGGTGCGCCTCGGCGGCGTTCAAGTCGTCGCCGGTGACCTTGTATTCCGCCGGCCGCGCTTCCAGGCGGGCGGGCAATTCCTCCTCCGCGAGCAGGCCGTAGTAATTGAGCTCCTGAGAGAGTTTCGCGAACAGCAGGTTGGCGGGGTATTGCGCGTTCAGCGCTTTCAGCGCGCGCGCCTTCCAGTAGCGCCAGACCGCCTCCTCGCGCATCGCGTTCGGCATCGCCTGGATCGTGTCGTGGACATCGAGCCAGCGGCCGGCGCGCAGGTTGGCGCGGGTTTTCCACAGCAACTGCGCCTCGCTGTTGTTCTCGCCGGCGAGGGCGAACCAGTTCAGGGCGCGCGGATCATGGCGGCGCGCCGCGTGCAGGGCGATCTGGCCCCAACCGTAGGCTTGCTCGGCCTCGGGGTAGCCGCCGCGCCGCGCCTCCCAGACGCGGACGGCGGCTTCCGGGTCGGTCTTCGCGATCTGGGTGAGCGCGTAGAGCGCGACTTCGTGCTGCGCCGCTGTGTTCGGGGGCGTGTTCAGGAATTTCTCGGGTTCGCGCTGGGCGCGAGCGAGGGCGTCGTCTTCCATCGCCAGGTCGCTGCCCAGGCGCGCGTTGACCTCGCGCGCCAGGCGCAGGTTGCCGGTGTCCAAAGCCAGGCGCAAACGGGCCAGGCGGTCAGCCGGGGTCAGCGCGCCGCTTTCGGCGAGGGCGGTGAACAGCGGGTCGCAACTGGAAGGCAGGTCGCGCGGCGTGCGCCAGAGGGCCACCCCTTCCGCTTCCACTTTCTCGCCCGCCGCCAGACGGCGGCGCAGGTTGAAGCATTGCAGTTCCTGATCCGGACGCGCGATGGCCTGGTATTGCGCCTGGAATGCCGCCCAGTTCTCAAGGCGGCCGAATTGCCGCGCCAAGTCGTTGCGCAGGCGATCAGACAGGGGCGTGTCGGGGTTTTCGTCAATGAACTGCTGGAGCGCGGCATTGCCCGGAGCGTTGATTTTCAGGCGCCAGAAGCGAAGATAGGGCGCCAGTGGATGACGTTCGGGAATTTTGCCGGCGAATTTCTGGAATTGCGCGTAATTGCCCTTCTGGTAAGCCGCGCGCGCGGATTGGAAGTCGGAATCGACAGAGGCCAGGGCGGGCAGGGCGAGCAGGAGCAACGACAGGGTGATCGGTAGGCGCACGCGGAAAGAGGGTGGGTTCGTTGTAAAGCGTGCACTCTAGCAGGTTGTTTATCGTCGCGATCTTTCGCGCGGTGTCAGGCCAGCCGCATGTTTACCGGCACGCGCCGCGCCCCGAACGGTTGTTTGAAAGCCTGGAAGCGGCCGGCGATGGCGGTGCCGCAATGCGGGCAGCGGCCATCGGCGGTGAGGCGGTAGTCGTTGAATTCGTACCAGTCGCGCGCGATCAGGGGGGCATGGCAGCCCGGACACCAGGTGGTGCCGCCGTCCGCGTCGTGGACGTTGCCGGTGTAGACATAATGCAGGCCGACTTGACGCGCGACATTCCGGGCGCGGCTGAGTGTCGCGGCGGGGGTGGGCGGCAGGCTGTCGAGCTTCCAGTCAGGGTGGAAGGCGGTGAAGTGCAAGGGCACGTCGGGGCCGAGTTCCTTGCCGACCCATTCGGCAAGCTGTTGGAGTTCTTCGTCGGAGTCGTTGAGGCCGGGGATGAGCAGGGTGGTGATCTCGAACCAGACCCCGGTTTCGCGTTTCAAGTAGATCAACCCGTCCAGCACCGGTTGCAGGTGGCCACCGCATTGCTTGACGTAGAAGGCGTCGCTGAAGGCCTTCAGATCGACATTGGCGGCGTCCATCTTGGCGTAGAACGCGACCGCCGCTTCAAGGTGGATATAGCCGGCGGTAACCGCCACGCTCTGGATACCGAGCGCGTGGCAGGCGTCCGCCGTGTCGAGCGCGTATTCGGCGAAGATCACCGGGTCGTTGTAGGTGTAGGCCACGCTCTTGCAGCCCATGCGTTGCGCCACTTGGGCAATCTTGTCGGGGCTGGCGGCGTCCATCAGGCGGTCCATGTCGCGTGATTTGGAAATGTCCCAGTTCTGGCAGAACTTGCACGCCAGGTTGCAGCCGGCGGTGCCGAAGGAAAGCACCGAGGTACCGGGGTAGAAGTGGTTGAGCGGCTTTTTCTCGATCGGGTCGACGCAGAAGCCGGAACTGCGGCCATAGCTGGTGAGCACCATCGTGCCGGCTTCCATCTTGCGCACGAAGCAGGCGCCGCGTTGGCCTTCGTGCAACTTGCAGTCACGCGGGCAGAGGTCGCACTGGATGCGACCGTCATCGAGTGGGTGCCACCAGCGCGCGGGGTGGCTGGTTTCGGGGGGGGTCATGTCGCCTCCTCGGGGGGCAGCGAACGAATGTGAGCGTGGGGGCTGTTCATGCCAGATCCTCCTTGAATTTCTCCACGCCATAACGGGACAACCTCACGTCTTTGTCCCAGAAATCACCGCTCAAACCGGCTTTCTGCTTGAGCTGGGACATGAACAAGCGCGGGTCCGGCAGTTGTTCCCAGACTTGCGGCAGGAAGGTGGAACGGTGGTGGCCGTATTCCAGAATCACGCCATCGACGCCGGGGCGCAGTTGCGCCAGCGCGTCCGCTTCGTCCATGAAGGTCATGGTCGTGGCCGGGGTGAGCACGGAAACTTCCACGCGCACCCGGGCCAGTTCGGCCTGGCTGAGGGCCGGGAAGCGCGGGTCGCGGAAGGCGGCAGCGCGGGCGTTGTGCTCCAGGTCCGCGCCCAGTGATCGGTGCGCCGTCAACGATCCGATGCAGCCACGTAGACGTCCCGCCTCGGTGAGGGTGACGAACACCGCGCCGGTTTCGTCCAGCCAAGTCGGGTGGGGCGGGGGAGCGGCGTGAACGTCGAGCTCACGTGCAATCGCGGCGCGCGCCAGGGTAAGCATCAGGCGACCTTGTTCCTCAGTGAACATGTTTCGCCTCCGTGGAGGCTTCGCTGAAGGCGATCGCGGCATAGCCGACCACCCGATTGCGGTCGCCGGCGGTATCGCCGGAGTTGCGTAAATCCAGCAGATGCGGGATCAGCTCGTGCCGCCGCGCCGCCAGCAGCAGGCCATTGATGGGGTGGCAACCGCAGGCCTGCTCGCCCACCAGATGGTTGTTGAACATGAGGATTTCATGGACGGTGGCGCGATCCACTTGCTGGGCTTCTTCGTGGCCGAGGAAATGCGAGAGATCGGAGCTCACCACGATCAATGTTTCGGCGCCGCCCCAGAGCCGCTCCAGCACCTCGGCCACCTGTTCCGGGGTGGCGCCGCCCACCGCCAGGGGAACCAGGGAAAAATCGTCCAGCGTGTTCTGCAGGAAGGGCAGTTGCACTTCCAGGGAGTGCTCCTGGGCGTGCGCGGCGGGATGCGTTTGCACCTGCGGCAGGCCATCGATGAGCGCGATGGCCTCCTGATCCAGCGTTACGTTGCCCAAAGGCGTCTCGAACGCGTCCACACCGGGAAGCGCCAGGCCGGGGGTCCACACTCGATGCACCGGTCCGAGCAGGACGACGCGTTTGATGCTCGCCCTGACCGGTTGCAGCAACGCATAGGCGCTGGCGGCGATGGGGCCGGAATAGATATAACCGGCATGCGGCACGATCAACGCTTTCACCCGCAACGTCACGCCCCGCGCTTCGGCGAGCAACCCTTGCAGCATGGCGGTAAGCTTGGCCGGGTTGTCGGGGTAGAACATGCCGGCGACGGCGGGGGGACGAATGGATTGCACGGCAATCTCCAAACTAATGGTTGGCTTCCACTTAGAATTTAGGGCACCCCCGCACGCATACAAGACAAATGCCTCGTCCACCGCTTCGTTATTTCGCGCTATTGCCCGCAGCCGGTGTCGGCGCCCGCATGGGGGCCGGCCATCCCAAGCAATATCTGGATATTCACGGTCGGCCGATGATCTGGCACGCCATTCGCGCCTTCGAGCGGCATCCTGAAATCGAGCGGATCCATGTGGTGCTTTCGGCCGAAGACGGCTGGTGGGCGGATTACGATTGGTCTGCGTTCGGCAAATTGAGTGTGCTGCGCTGTGGCGGCGCGACGCGGGCCGAGAGTGTGGCCAACGGCTTGCGCGCGATGGCGGGCGAAGTCGGCGCCGAGGATTGGGTGCTGGTACACGATGCCGCCCGGCCCTGTTTGTCGCGCGCGCTGCTCGACAAGCTTCTTGAGGAGTTGGCCGGAGATGAGGTCGGCGGCATCCTCGCCGCGCCGGTGGCCGATACCCTGAAGCGCGAAGGCGAGGGCCTGCGGATACGGGAAACCGTGGCGCGGGAAAAACTCTGGGGCGCGCAAACGCCGCAGATGTTCCGCCATGCCCTGTTGCTGCATGCCCTGGAACAGGCGGGTACCGCGGTGACCGACGAGGCTTCCGCGCTGGAGTTCATCGGCCTGTCACCGCGTCTGGTGGAAAGCGATCTGACCAACCTGAAGGTCACCTACCCGCGCGATCTGGAAGTCGCGGCGTGGCTGCTGGGGCGAATCTAGCCCGGATATTTCATGAATCCTCGCGGCCGGCTGTTACCCCGCTTTACCCGGCGCGAACCAGCGTGCCCGCCCGGTAATCGGCCATGGCCTGTTCGGCTTCCTCGCGCGTGTTCATCACGAAGGGCCCGTATTGCACGATGGGTTCGCGTAGCGGCTTGCCGGCCACCAGGATGAAACGGGCGCCCTCGCTCCCGGCCTGGATGGCGACCGCGTCGCCGTCGCCGAGCACCGTCAGGGTATGTGTCGCCAGGGTGTCGTCGGCCAGACGCGCTTCCCCCTCGAACAGGTAGACGAAGGCGCTGTGCGCGTCTGGCAGGGCGCGCGCGAAATTCGCGCCGGGGGCAAGCTGGACGTCCAGATAGAGCACGTCGGTATGCGGGTCGCGGATGGCGCCCGTCTGGCCGGCATGTTCACCGACCAGCACGCGCACATGGGCGTTGGCGTCGGTCACTTCCGGAATCGCCGCAGCCGCGAACTCCTGATAGGCGGGCGGCGACATTTTTTCCACCGCCGGTAGGTTGATCCAGAGTTGGAAGCCGCGCATGCGGCCTTCGCTCTGGCGCGGCATCTCAGAATGGATCACGCCGCTGGCCGCCTTCATCCACTGGGCGCCGCCGGGCCTCAGGTCACCCCGGTTGCCCATGCTGTCGCGATGTTCCATGTGGCCATCGAGCATGTAGGTAAAGGTGATGAAGCCGCGGTGCGGATGCTCCGGGAAGCCGGCGATGTATTCGTCCGGATCATCGCTGCCGAAGTGATCGAGCATGAGAAACGGGTCGAGATTGCGCAGCGCCGGCGTCCCGATGCCGCGATGCACGGTCACGCCGGCGCCTTCGGTCACGGCCAGGGGGACGACGCGCTGCCGAATCGTGCGGAGGTTCATGCGGAATTCCTTGGGCTGTGCCGTGGGTCACTGACCACTCGGGGCGATACGGCTACCGTGCGGCCCCGTGACAGGTTTCAGAACAGGGCGGTGGCGCCGCAATTGGGTTCGTTGTCGGCGGCGCGCCAGAGGCCGGTGCTGGTGTCGTAGCAGCGTTGCGCCGAGGGCGCGCCACCGCCGCCGTCGAAATTGCTGAAGCGGAACTGGCCGCTGTCGGCGCGACCGTCATCGGTCTTGCGGTCGATATCCGCCAGTACTTTTGCCGGTATCTGGTTACCGGTTTTCAGGTTGAGGCGGGGGGAGGCGCCGGCATTGGCGAAATTGGTGTCGTACTGGAGCTGAAGATAGGCGTTGTAGGGGTTGCGTGGCCATTCGCCGTTGCGGTCCGGCAGACTGCCGACGGCGCGGTAGTTGCCGGCGATCAGGTTGGCGTGGGTGAGATGAACCCAAAGCAGCAGGCTTTCCCGCGCCTGCGGCGTATCTCGCACCACACCGTCGCCGTTGCCGCCGACCTGGGGCGAAACGATGCCGGAAAGATTGGCGTGGGCCAGGCTGCCGGGGTAGTCGCCGGGCGCGGCGCGGTATTTGTCCTGAAAGGCGTAATAGGCGGCCTTGATGCTGTCGAGTTGGGAAATGATGTTGCGCGCGCGCGCGCTTTCGATCAGTTCCTGGCCTTTCAATACGCCGCCCAGCAGCAAGCCGATGACCACCAGCACGATGGCCAGTTCGATCAGGGTGAAGCCGCGCGGTTCACGCATCATGAGTGACGGTCACTGACTGGTTGCCTGGGCAGCCGGGGGGCCGGCTATATAGGGGAGTGTTTTCATGCCGGTTTGGTTGCACGCAATAAACGGGCCGATCATTTATTTTATTTGAATCAACAAGTTGAAATTGTTTGGTCAGGCGGAAGTGGCGATGCATCGACAGACATGTCGATTCGAGCAGCGCACGCCAGACCGGAACGGTCAGCAGTTTATCGCATTCATCACGGCTCAACTTTGTTTGAAATAGGCCGATATCATGAGCCATGTTCAGAGCACTCGTTTCTACTTCCCCGGATACCACTGAAGCAGCCATGGAATTGGGGCCATTGCGCTTGCAGCACTACGGCAACCGCATCCTGGCCTTGATGCTGCTGCTGCTGCATGCCGCTTTCGTCTGGGGGCAGGGCGAGTTGTGGGGACAGGCCGTGGTGTTGGCGCATTACGGGGCGTTTTTGCTCTGGCAACCGTTTTTCAGTGGCCAGCAACGTCTGCCCTGGCATCGCGCCCTGGGTGTGGTTCTGGTGGGCGCCTCCTTGGCGGGGCTGAACAACGTCTGGGTGGCCTCGCTTTGGTGCGTGATCCTGGCGGGCTTGCTCGGCGCGGTCGCGGTGACCCTGCCGTCGATACGCGAGCGCCTGGGCTTGTGGGTGGCGGTGCTCTACCTGCTGCTGCTGCTGTTCGTCTGGTTGTTGCCGCAGGGCTATGGCTTGCCGGTCCGGCAGATCGGCCAGGTCGCGATCTGGCGTGACAGCCTGTTGCTGCTGCCCCTGTTGCTGTTCCTGTTTCCTTCTCCCCGGATCAGCCGTGGCGGCTCGGCGGTGGATTTGCTCTACGCCCTGATGTTCGTGCTGATCATCGGCGTGCTGGCCCTGGGCAGCTATGTCGCCATGCACCTGCGGCACAGCGACTACGCTAGCAGCCTGGCACTCAGCATGAGCACGCTGGTGGCCACCTTGCTCGTCTTCGCCTGGTTGTGGGAACCGCGTGGCGGGTCTTCCGGCCTGCGCGACCTGTTTTCCCGCTATGTGCTGTCGTTGGGCTTGCCGCTGGAAGAGTGGCTGAAGCAACTCTCCGATGCCGCCGAGCAGCAACCCGAGCCGGATGTGTTCCTGCGCAGCGCGATGGCGGGGTTCACCCATTTGCCCTGGTCCACCGGCGTCACCTGGCGCACTCCGGTAACCAGCGGCTCACTGGGTGACAAGAGCCGGCACGCGACTTCGTTCACCCACCTGGAGGTGGAAGTGACGTTCTATACCAATGCCACGGTCAATCCGGCGTTTGCTCTGCATCTGCGCTTGTTGACCGAGATCATCGGCTATTTTTACGCGGCCAAGACACGCGAACGCGCGATGCGCGCCAATGCCTATTCTCAGGCGATTTTCGAAACCGGCTCGCGCCTGACCCATGACGTGAAGAACCTGCTGCAATCGCTGAAGACGCTGTGTTCCGCCGCCGAGCACAGCCGTCCCGAGCAGGCCATGTCGTTGCAATCCCTGATGCAGCGACAATTGCCGCAGATGGCCAAACGCCTGGAAATTACCCTGGACAAGCTGAAGGCGCCGGAGAGGGCGCTCGACACCAATCAGATTCAGGCGCGCGAATGGTGGCGGGTGCTGAAGGCGCGATACGCGCGCGAGGAATTACGTTTCGTCATCGACGACCCCGCCGCCACCACCTGGCTGCCGCAGGAGTTGTTCGACAGCGTCGCCGACAACCTGGTGCAGAACGCGCTACGCAAGCGCGTCGGGCAACCCGATGTGCGGCTGAGTGTCACCCTGGATACACGGCGGCAACTCAGCCTGACCGTGTGCGACAGTGGTGAGGGGGTGCCGGAGGCGGTGATGGATAAATTGTTCCATGCGCCGGTGACGACCTACGACGGCCTCGGCATCGGCCTCTATCAAGCCACCAAGCAGGCGGCGAGCATGGGATTCCAGCTGGAACTGGTCAGCGGCGAGGAGGGCGATGTGTGCTTTCGCCTGGTGAAGGGGGAGGGATGATTTCGGATTTCGGATTTCGGATTTCGGATTTCGGATTTTCCCTCGCTCCCTCGCTCCCACGCTTCCCTCGCTCCAGCGTGGGAGCAGTTCTTGGACGCTCCAGCGTCCAAAAGACCCCCACGACGCTGGAGCGTCGAAACGGCATTCCCACGCTGGAGCGTGGGAACGAGACCAACTTTGCTTGCCCCTTGCCCCTTGCCCCTTGCCCCTTATCGGGCTTCCAGCATCAGCCGCTTGATTTCCCGCACCGCGTTTTCCCAGCCGACGAACAGGGCCTGGGCGACGATGGCGTGGCCGATGTTGAGTTCCTCGATACCGGGAATGGCGGCGATGGTCTGGACGTTGTGGTAGTGCAGGCCGTGGCCGGCGTTCATGCGCAGGCCGAGCGCATTGCCGGTTTGCACCGCCGCGCGGATGCGTTCCAGTTCATGAGCGGCTTCGGCTTCGGTTTCGGCGTCGGCGAAGCGGCCGGTGTGGATTTCCACCACCGGGGCGCCGGCTTCGACCGCCGCTTGCAGTTGTCGGTCATCGGCGTCGATGAACAGGGAGACGCGCACACCGGCGTCGCGCAGGGTGTGGCAGGCATGTTTGACCTGCTCGAAATGGCCGGCGACGTCGAGGCCGCCTTCGGTGGTCAGTTCCTGGCGTCGCTCCGGCACCAGGCAGGCGTCTTGCGGACGCACTTGGCAGGCGATGCCGAGCATCTCGTCGGTGATCGCCATTTCCAGGTTCATGCGGGTTTGCAGAAGGCCGCGCAGGATGTGCACATCGGCGTCCTGGATGTGGCGGCGATCCTCGCGCAGGTGCAGGGTGATCAGGTCGGCGCCGGCGGATTCCGCCAGCAGGGCGGCTTGAACCGGGCTGGGATAACGGGTGCCGCGCTGCTGGCGCAGGGTGGCGACGTGGTCGATGTTGACGCCGAGACGAATCATAGTTTTTGCAGGTCGATGAGAAGTTGCCGGGTGGCGAGCGGTTTATCGCCCAGGTAATGGGCGAGGAGGGTACGCATCAGCAGTTTACCTTCGGCCAGGGTGGTCGGCTGGCTGAAGTCGCCCGCCGCCAGGGCCAGGAGCGAGCGGCCAGTGTAGGTCGTGGCGCGCGCGGCGGGCGGGATCACTCCAGCGCCAATCTCGTAGCCGTAGTCGGCGTTGGGGTCGAGCGCGCCACCGCCGGCGAGGTGGCCGAGCGATTGCGCGTAGCCCAGCTCGGAGAGCAGATCGAGTTCGAAACGGCGCAACACCGGCTCCATTTCGGGCCGGGCGTTGAGGTCGGTCAGGGCCAGGGCATAGTGGTCGAACAGGGCCTCGTGGGCGTCGCCTTCCGGCAGCAGGCGTAGCAACAGTTCGTTGAGGTAGAAGCCGCACATCAGGGCATGACCGCGCAGCATCAGGCTGCCACCCTGCCATTCCGCCGCGTGCAGGGTGCGCAACTGGGCGCGGCCGAACCAGGACAGGGTGAGCGGCTGGAACGGGATCAGGCGCGCCTTGACCGCCGAAGTGGCGCGCCGTGCGCCGCGCGCCACCAGGCCGAGGCGGCCGTGATGGCGGGAAAAGATGTCGACGATCAGGCTGGTTTCGCGCCAGGGGCGGGTGTGCAGGACGAAGGCCGGGTCGCCGTCGACACGTTCACTCAAGAGCTTCGGCCCGCAAGCGGGCCTCCTACGTCAAAGGATCGGCCCGCAAGCGGGCCTCCTACCGTGTGCTCACTCATACCCGAATTGTTTGATCAGCCTCGCGTCGTCGGCCCAGCCGCCTTTGACCTTCACCCAGACGTTGAGGAAGACCTTGCGGTCGAACAGCTTTTCCATGTCCTGGCGCGATTCGGTGGCGATGCGCTTGATGTGTTCGCCGCCGCGCCCGAGCAGGATCGGCTTGTGCGCGTCGCGGTCCACCCAGATCACGGCGCCAATGCGGAACAGATTGGGTTCTTCCGTGAATTCCTCAATGGTTACCGCGACCGCGTAGGGGATTTCGTCGCCGGTCAGGCGAAATACTTTCTCGCGCACGATTTCGGCGGCGAGGAAGCGGGAACTGCGGTCGGTGATGTCGTCCTCGGCGAACCATGGCTCGCCCTCCGGCAGGTAGGGCTGGACGATGGCCGGCAGACGTTCGGCATCCTTGGTCTTCTCTGCACTCAGCGGCACGATTTCGGCGAACTTGTACTGCTGTGACAGCATGGCCAGATAGGGAAACAGCACGGCCTTGTCCGCCACCGTGTCGATTTTGTTGACCACCAGAATCACCGGCTTGTCGCGTGGCAACAGCGGCAGGATGCGCTGGTCGGCGGGCATGAACTTGCGCGCTTCCACCAGCCAGAGCACCACGTCCACTTCCGCCAGGGCCTGGGTCACCGAGCGGTTCATCGCGGTGTTGAGGGCGCTCTTGTACTGGGTCTGGAAGCCGGGGGTGTCGGCGAAGATGAACTGGGCGTCCGCCTCGGTGCGCACGCCAAGGATGCGATGGCGAGTGGTCTGCGGTTTGTTGGAGACGATGCTGACCTTGGCGCCGACCAGGGCGTTGACCAGGGTGGACTTGCCGACATTGGGACGGCCGATGATGGCGATGACGCCGGTTCTAAAGGGATGCAAGGGGCGAGACTCAGGGTTCAAGGTTCAAGGGGCAAGGTTCAAGGGGCAAGGGGCAAGGCCCAGGGGGCAAGGCTCAAGGGGCAAGGCTCAAGGGGCAAGGAGCAAGGTTCAAGGGGCCTCGGTGGCGCCGAGTTGCTTTTCCCTTGTCCCTTGCCCCTTGCCCCTTGCCCCTTGACCTTCGACCTGTGCCAGCGCCGCCTTGGCGGCCACCTGTTCCGCCGTCTTGCGGTTGCAGCCCTGGCCCAGGGTGACGATTTTCAGCGCCGCGATGTTGCATTCCACATGGAAGGTCTGAGCGTGCGCCTGGCCGCTGGTGTCGACCAGCGTATAGCACGGCAGACCGTGATGCCGCGATTGCAACCATTCCTGCAAGCGCGTTTTCGCGTCCTTGCCTTGTACCGTGGGGTTGATCGCGTTGATGCGTTCGTTGAACAAGCGCTCGATCATCGTACTGGCGATGTCGAATCCGCCATCGAGAAAAGCCGCGCCGAACAGCGACTCAAGGGCATCGGCGAGGATGGAGGGACGGCTGGCGCCGCCGCTTTTCAACTCACCCTCACCCAGGCGAAGAAAATGGCCGAGGTCGAGGTCGCGCGCGATTTCGTGCAATGAATCCTGATTGACCAGGTTGGCGCGCAGGCGCGACAGGCGGCCTTCCGGCAGATCGGGAAAGCGTTGATAAAGCATCAAGCCGACCACGCAATTGAGCACGCCGTCACCGAGATATTCCAGGCGCTCGTTGTTATTGGCGCCATGGCTGCGATGGGTCAAAGCCTGCGCCAGCAGATTCCGGTCGCGCCAGGTGTGGCCGAGGCATGTCTCCAGGGGTTTGCAGGCGGGCATAACGGGGGCGATTGCGGTGGGGGAAAGTCAGTCGCCGGATTGGGCCTCAGCCTGGAAGTCCATGCACAAATGCACGGGTCCCAGGAAGGGCCGTTTGGCGGAGAAGGTGACGGTCAGCCGCACCCCGGTGGGGATGCGCTCGATGTAGAGATCGGAGCGTTTGGCCAGGGTGATGTTGTTGAGGCTGAGTTGTTTGGTGAACTGTTCTCGTAGCTGTTCGTCGTCCTGACCTTGAGGATTCGCTTGCGCCACCAACTTGACCAGCGCCCGCTGTACCAGCCAGTAGTCCATATAGGCGGGGATGACGCGGGAGGCGGTATAGGCCGCTAGGCTCAGCAACAGCAGGAAGAAAATCATGCCGCCCAAGGTGGCGCCGATTTGCCGTTTCATCTTCATGTCACTCAATGTTGGAGCCGATACGTTGCGGCGCGGAGAAAGACTTCAGGGTATTCAGGAAGTCGTCGAAGTTCCACCAGATGAAGAAGGCGCGGCCGACGATGTTGGCGTCCGGCACGAAGCCCCAGTAGCGGGAATCGTTGGAGGCGTCGCGGTTATCGCCCATCATGAAGTAATGCCCCTCCGGCACCACGCACTTGAAGCCATTCTCGTGGTAGCTGCAGTTGTCGCGGAAGGGGAAGTCGCCCGTGACCTGATGCACCACCACCGGCGGCATGTCGGACTGGGTCATCGCGACATGGTTGTGCTCGCCCAGTTGTTCGCGCCAGGTGTCGCCCTGGACGATGTTGAAACCGCTGGCGGTGTATTCGTATTTGCCGTTCGGGGTCATTTCCGAGGGTTTGCCGTTGATGACCAGACGTTTGCCGCGGTATTCGACCACATCGCCGGGCACGCCCACCACGCGCTTGATGTAATCCAGCGAGGGATCGCTGGGGTAGCGGAACACCATCACATCGCCCGCTTTCGGATCACCCAGTTGCACGACCTTCTTGTTGATCACCGGCAGGCGAATGCCGTACTCGAATTTGTTCACCAGGATGAAATCGCCGATCAGCAATGTCGGCAACATCGAGCCGGAAGGAATCTTGAAGGGTTCCACCAGGAAGGAGCGCAGCACGAAAACAACCAGAATGACCGGGAAGAAACTCTTCGAATAATCCACCAGGAGCGGCAGCTTGGCCTGGTCCGCGCGATGTTTGGACAGAAACAGGCGGTCGAGCAGCCAGATGCCGCCGGTGATGGACAGGGCGATGAACAGGATCAGGGCGAAATTCACTTATTTATCTCCAACTTGCAGGATGGCCAGGAAGGCCTCTTGAGGGATCTCGACGTTGCCCACCTGTTTCATCCGCTTCTTGCCTTCCTTCTGCTTCTCCAGCAGTTTCTTCTTGCGCGAGATGTCGCCGCCGTAGCACTTGGCCAGCACGTTCTTGCGCAAGGCCTTCACGGTTTCACGGGCGATGATGTGGGCGCCGATGGCGGCCTGGATGGCGACGTCGAACATCTGGCGCGGGATCAATTCACGCATTTTCGAGACCAGTTCACGGCCTCGGTATTGCGAGGTGCCACGGTGCACGATCAGGGCCAGGGCGTCGACCTTTTCGCCATTGACCAGCACATCCAGCTTGATCAGGTCGTCGACGCGGAATTCCTTGAATTCGTAATCCAGCGAGGCGTAGCCGCGCGAGGTCGATTTCAGGCGGTCGAAGAAGTCGAGCACCACTTCGTTGAGCGGGATGTCGTACTTGATCATCACCTGGCGGCCCAGGTATTTCATGTCCACCTGGGCGCCGCGCTTCAGGTTGCACAGCGTCATGACGTTGCCGAGGTACTCCTCGGGCACCAGGATGGTGGCGGTGATGATGGGTTCGCGGATTTCCTCGATCTTGGACAGGTCGGGCAGACGCGAGGGGTTTTCCACCTCGATCCGGGTGCCGTCCTTCATGATCACCTGGTATTCCACCGAAGGCGCGGTGGTGATCAGGCTTTGGTCGTATTCCCGTTCCAGCCGCTCCTGCACCACGTCCATGTGCAGCAGGCCGAGGAAGCCGCAACGGAAACCGAAGCCCAGTGCTTGCGAGGTTTCCGGCTCGAAACGCAGTGCCGCGTCGTTCAGTTGCAACTTGGTCAGGGCGTCGCGCAGGCTGTCGTATTCATGCGATTCCACCGGGTAGAGGCCGGCGAACACCTGCGGCTGGATTTCCTTGAAGCCGGGCAGGGCGGCGCTGGCCGGGCGGTTGGCGAGGGTAATGGTGTCGCCCACCTTGGCGTGCTTCAGATCCTTGATGCCGGCGATGACGAAGCCGACCTGACCGGCGCGCAGTTCGCTTCGCGGAATTGATTTTGGGGTGAATACGCCGAGGGTTTCCACCTGGTAATCAAAGGCGCCGGCCATCAGGCGAATCTTGTCCTTCTGCTTCACCACGCCGTCCACCACCCGCACCAGCATTACGACGCCGACGTAGTTGTCGAACCAGGAGTCGATGATCAGCGCCTTCAGCGGCGCCTCCTCGTCGCCGGCGGGCGGCGGGATGTATTTGATGACGGCTTCCAGCACGTCGATGATGCCGAGGCCGCTCTTGGCCGAGCAGTGCACCGCGTGGTCGGCGGGAATGCCGACGATGTCCTCGATTTCCTGGATCACCCGTTCCGGGTCGGCGGAAGGCAGGTCGATCTTGTTCAGCACCGGGAAGACTTCCACGCCCAGTTCGACGGCGGTATAGCAGTTCGCCACGGTCTGCGCCTCGACGCCCTGGGAAGCGTCCACCACCAGCAGCGCACCCTCGCAGGCGGAGAGCGAGCGGGAGACTTCATAGGAGAAGTCGACGTGGCCGGGGGTGTCGATCAGGTTGAGTTGGTAATCCTGGCCATCCTTCGCCGTGTACAACAAGGCGGCGGTCTGTGCCTTGATGGTGATGCCGCGCTCCCGCTCCAGCGCCATCGAATCGAGCACCTGCGCCTCCATCTCGCGGTCGGCCAGGCCGCCGCAAGCATGGATGATGCGATCAGCCAGCGTGGACTTGCCGTGGTCGATGTGGGCGATGATGGAGAAGTTGCGGATGTTGCGCATAAAAAATTCGAGGCACGCAAGGTGCCTCCCGACGAAGAGTGGGGGCGGATTTTAACCGAAGCCAGGGCGAATACGCCGGTTGCTTGAAGGGGGGGGCGATTCAAACTGACGTGGTCCGTTGTAGGGGGCGGGTTTGAAACCCGCCCCTACCGCGATTGGCAACGCTTTGTATGCACCGCCGTGGAATATCGCCGTAGGGGCGGGTTTCAAACCCATGTAGGGGCGGGTTTAAAACCCATGTAGGGGCGGGTTTCAAACCCGCCCCTACAGAGGGGGCAGCCGCCCTTGGCGTACGGCCACATCAGTTTGAATCGCACCCGAAAGGGCGGTTTCGTATGGGTCGCGCTTCAGTGTGACGCGGGGCGGTGCCGCAATCCACGCAACTCATACAGTGCCTCCAGCGCTTGTTTCGGGCTTAGTTCGTCCGGGTCGATGGCTTCCAGACGCTCGAGCGCGGGGTTGACGGGCGGTTCCGGGGCGGGCGCCATCTGGGCGAACAGGTCGCCCTGGCTGGAGGGCGCGATCTGCTGGTTTTCCAGGGTTACCAGCTTGCGCCGGGCGGCGTTGATTACCGTCGCCGGCACCCCGGCCAGGCGCGCCACCTGCAAGCCGTAGCTCTGCGAGGCGGGGCCGTCCGCCACGGCGTGCAGGAAGGTGAGGTCGGTGGCCCCGCTTTTGCCGACACTCTCTACGGCGTCCAGATGGACGTTGGCGAGCGCGCGGAATTCCTGGCTGAGCTGGGTCAACTCGAAATAATGAGTGGCGAACAGCGTGTAGGCGCGGGTTTTCTCGGCCATGTGCCGCGCCACCGCCCAGGCGATGCTGATGCCGTCGAAGGTGGAGGTGCCGCGGCCGATCTCGTCCATCAGGATCAGGCTCTGTTCCGTGGCGCCATGCAAAATGCCGGCGGTCTCGGTCATTTCCACCATGAAGGTAGAGCGGCCGCCGGCGAGGTCGTCCGAGGAGCCGACGCGGGTGAATATCTGGTCCACCGGCCCGATTGCCGCGCTCGTCGCCGGCACATAGAGGCCGCAGCAGGCGAGCAGAACGATGTGGGCGATCTGGCGCATGTAGGTGGATTTGCCGCCCATGTTGGGGCCGGTGATCAGCAGCATGCGGCGGCTCGGGTCGAGCCGCAGGTCGTTGGGGATGAAGGCATCCACCCGCGTTTCCACCACCGGGTGACGACCGGCCTCGATGTGTATGCCCCAGGTGTCGCTGAATTCCGGCGCGCAATAACGGCGCTCCGCCGCCAGTTCGGCGTGTCCGGCCAGGACATCGGTCTCGGCGACGGCGGTGGCGACTTGCTGCAAGGGCGCGATGACGGCGGCGAGTTCCTCCAGCAGGGCTTCGTAGAGCAGTTTCTCGCGCGCCAGCGAACGTTCGGCGGCGGACAGAAACTTGTCCTCGAACGCCTTCAATTCCGGCGTCAGGTAGCGTTCGACGTTCTTCAGGGTCTGGCGGCGGTGATAGTCGGCCGGCACTTTATCCGCCTGGGCGCGGCCGACCTCGATGTAGAAACCGCTCACCCGGTTGTATTCCACCCGCAGGGTATTGATGCCGGTGCGCTCGCGCTCGCGTGCTTCCATGTCCATGAGGAAGGCGCCGCAGTCGGATTGCAGCACGCGCAATTCATCGAGTTCGGCGTCGTAGCCGTCGGCGATGACGCCGCCCTCGCGCAGCACCACGCCGGGTTCCGGCTTCAGCGCGCGGTTCAAGGTGTCGAGTGGCGCCTCGGGAAAAACCAGGCGTTCGCACAGCGGCGCCAGCGCCGGGCCGGCGTTGGTGAGCGCCGCTTGCAGCGCGGGCAGGCGCAGCAGGCTGTCGCGCAGGCCGGCGAGATCGCGCGGGCGGGCGCTGCGCAAGGCGATGCGGGCGGCGATACGCTCCAGGTCGGCCATGCCCTTCAGCGGCGCGCGGGTCTCGCGGACGGCGCCGGGCGCGTCCATCAACGCCGCGATGGCGGCCAGACGCTGGTTCAAAACATCACGGTCGCGCAGCGGGTGGTGCAGCCAGTGACGCAACAAACGGCCGCCCAGGGCGGTGAGGCAGCGGTCCAGTTCCGAAAGCAGGGTGGGGGTCGGCTCGCCGCGCAGGGTCTCGCTGATTTCCAGGGTGCGGCGGGCGGCGGCGTCGAGCAGCACGTAGGCGCTGTCCTGTTCCAGATTGAGGCCGACGATGTGGGGCAGGGCGGCCTGCTGGGTGTGGCGGGCGTAATCCAGCAACATCCCGGCGGCGGCCTGCAAGGCAGGATGGTCCTCGATGCCGTAGGCGGTGAGGTCATTGACACCGAATTGCTCCAGCAACAGCCGGCGGCCGCGCTCGGCGTCGAATTGCCAATCCGGGCGGCGGCTGAACGCCACTTTCAGGTTGGCCAGATCGGGATGCGCGTAGTTTTCCGGCAGCAGGATTTCCGAGGGATTGAGGCGAATCAGCTCGGCGCCGAGACGGTCGCTCGGAAGGGTCTTGGCGGCGAATCGGCCGCTGGACAGCGTCAGCCAGGCCAGGGCGAGATGTTGTCTGGTCGGCACCACCGCCAGCATCACCGCGTCGCGCCGGTCGTCCAGCAGCGCTTCGTCGGTCACCGTGCCCGGTGTGACGATGCGCACCACGCGCCGCTCCACCGGGCCCTTCGAGGTCTTCGGGTCGCCGACCTGTTCGCAGATCGCCACCGACTCACCCAGCCGCGACAGCTTTGCCAGGTACTGCTCCGCCGCGTGATACGGCACTCCCGCCATCCGGATCGGCTGCCCCGCCGAGGCGCCACGCGTGGTCAGGGTGATGTCGAGCAGGCGCGCGGCGCGCTCGGCGTCGTCATGGAACAACTCGTAGAAATCCCCCATGCGATAGAACAGCAGCATGTCGGGGTGGTCGGCCTTGATGCGGAAGTACTGCTGCATCATCGGCGTGTGGGTTTCCAGATTGTCGATGGGGTCCGGTTTGTTCGTATTTGCCATGGGGTCGGGGATTGCGGAGCGCATGCGCGCCCATCACGCGGTTGGAAAGTCGCGCGATTATCCCAGTGCCGCGCCCGCGACAGTAAAAAACGCCGGATGTCTTTCGTTCGTGTTCATACGGGGATCATGGCGCTCAGCGTGGTTTCAGGAATTCATGCCATGCCGAGCCGTCATGGCCATCCTATGTGGCCGGGTCAACGCGTGCCGTGGCGTGGCATTTGCGTCAAAATGCTTTCCGGCGTCGCCCGGAATAGGGAGGGCACGCTGGTTGGGGGTGAGCTTTTCTGGCGCTGATGGTGGAAGATTCGGCTTGGCTAGCCCACTTTGTACCTCGGCGCTTATTGCTGTGGCGGTGGCCGGCTCCCCTGACTTTACGCCCGGTTGATACCCGGAATGGTTCAATACGAATGAGCTCTTCTCATGATTGAAATGCACTTGAGCAAGGAAGCACGCCTGGCCCTCTTCGCGGCGCTGTTGTTTGGCCTGGCTATCGTACTGGCCGCGCTTGGCGAGAAAACCCTCCCCTTGTTTGGCGGCGACCGTGAATTGGCGGCTCGGGTCTACAAGTCCACTTTCGCGGTGCTGCTGGGGGGTGTGGCGGGTTTGCTCGCTCCTTTCGTCGTGATCGGCTTCGTGAACAAGGTGCGTTCCCTTTTTGCCGCTTCGGGTGGAGACCACGCCATCGCGCAACTGCTCATGCGTGATGATGTGCCCCGAATCGCCGAGAGGGTCGGTTTCCTGTTGCTGGCTGTTTTCATCGCTTTCGGGCTTGTAGTCGCGGTCGTCATCTGGTTCAAGGGGGCGTGATGCTGACCATTTCCCAGGCACAGATGGAACAAATCGAGCAGGCCAGGCGGGCGGAGTTCTTCCGCGAATTGCGGTCCGACGTAGCGCAATTCATGTTGCGCGTCGCGCCGGAAGTCGGGGTCGCCGAGGTGGGTGCGCGGATTGACGGCGCGTTTTCACAGGCTGATCGTCTGGGTATGCGAAGCGAACTGCAGATTGTTCGCTATGCCTATGTTGTCGCGGCGTTCCCGGCGGACTTCGCGACGCTCCCGGAATACGCCTGGCTCACCGCGCTACTCGAGTCCCCCGCATCGGCGGATAGCCGGCTCGACAGCATCTCGGCGGCCATTATGAACGGGCAGTCGTTATGACCACGCACACCGTGCGACGCGGGGAAACCCTCTCCGGCATCGCCCGTGCAAATGGAACCACCGTCGCGGCACTCAAGAAACTCAACGGGATACGGGACCCGAATCGCATCGTAGTAGGCCAGGCATTGCTGTTCTCGCCCCCGAAGGCGCCGGCCGCCGCGAAAAAAGCGGTGGCGGCCACAGGCAAATCCGCGAAGTCCGCAGGCAGCCGGCCACCAGGAACCCCCGTGGCCGGCTGCCCGAAAGCCGCGCCCACGCCCTTCAAGGTACGCGCCGGCGGTGATGGCAACGTGGACGTCTTCTATCTGGCAACCGATGGCAAGGCATCCAGGGAAGGCGTTCTCGGTCATGCCTCAGGCGAAGTGAGCGGCGGTTTGCTGAAAATGTCCCACGCCGGCCACTTTGGCGGCTCCAGCTATTTTGGCGGCTCCCACAAGTTGGATGTGTTGGCCGCTGATGCCAAGATTTCCGGAGGACTCGTTAAGGGGGTTGGTGGCACTGCATCCGCCAAAGCCGCGTTCAAGGCGCAGGAGGCCTCCGTGTTTGTGGGCAAGGACGCGAATAATCCCTGGTTGGAGGCCGGTGGCGAATACAGCCTGTTGCAGGCGGAGGCCAAGGGGGATTTCCTGCTCGGCTCCGATGGCCGGCGCGCCGGGCTGGCGTTAGGAGGCAAAGCCGTCGCCGCCACCGCGAGCGCGGATGCCAAAGGGGAAATCAATATTCCGATACCGTTCACCAACTGGACGATTTCGGCTCGGGGGAAAGGTGGCGGCACGATCGGTTCAGCAGGTGCGGGAGGGGGTGCCCATGCCTACAAAGACCTCCAGTCAGGCCGCTACCATGGCGGCGTTTGGGGAGAAGCCGCGGCTTTTGTGGGGCTGAATGCGGACCTTGATCTGAGCATCGGCCCCAGATACGACAATCGTGAACGACAGACTCAACCATGACAGGCAGGTAACCCGCGTTATGAATGTTGCAACCATGGCACTCATGTCCCGCCCCATTTCTTCGCGGACAAGCATTGAACAGACCTACCAAGACTCGGTGGTCTCTCAAGGTATGCCCGCCGGTCTTTCTTTTTCTCTCGCGCTGCCGCGTGGCTGGCATCTGAGACGGCGCGAAGCGGTAACCATCCCCGGGCCTGGCAGTCCCGTCGTTGAGCTCGCGCGTTTTGCTCCCGCCACCGAAAACGCGCTGGGCTGGGCGGAAGGCGCCGAGGTGGTCATCCTTGCGGCCTTCCTGCCTCGTGAAATGCACGGACGGGACTGGTTGCGAGCCTGGGTCGATTCTCAAGGTTATAGCGTCATGGATTCTCGCGAGGCATCGACCCCCTTCGGCATCATGGGCGATGTGCTCGCCAGCAGGACACGGGATGGCATCCGCAAACTGCATCGACTGACAACGTTCAAGGACGCCGATCTGATCTTTCTCCTGGACGGGCGCGCCAGTTATGAGCATTGCGTTCGCAGCCCGTCCATTCAGGAAATATTCCTGTTGGCGGTCATTCGATTCCGCTTGTTGGAACCGACGCGACAACTGTTCGCGGAAGGGTTCGAGCCCGTCACGTTGGAGGGAACGGCACGTGTGAGTTTCCTGGCGTCGGGGCTTTGGACAAGCCGTCCCGGTGGTGACGCGCCGACGGAGGGTGCGTCGCTGATTTTCGACAACCTGCTCGATCAGCGTGTCGTTGGCACGCTGGTCGCCGTGCTTGGTTCTGTGGGTATGCCGGCAACTGAACTCGAAGCGATCACGCTGACAAAGCTCGCAAACCAGGGATACAGTTATTCCGCGCAGACACAACCCGCCTATGAAGTGGTCAAACCGGACAGCGAGGTGGTGGTGCGCAGCGCGATGGCAACGCGTGATAGCGCCAACTTCACGGTCACAAGCGCCCGGATTACGCTCGATTCGATACCCGTTTCACTCGTGCTTATCACCCCAACCGAGTCGGCGTCCTTCGAAGCATGGGCTGTCAATAATCGGGTGTTTGAGATCGCGCTCAACTCGATGCGCGTGGAAGTGGTTGATTCTGATCCTGGAAACGACCGTTGACCGTTTCATCGCCCGCGGAAGGCTCAAGGAAAGACGCGCCGCCGCGCGCTCAAAAGAATCACATTTCAACCTATTGATTCGAAACGAAGGCTGCGCGCACGCGCCGCGCATCGGCCAGGCTTCTACGGTATAAGTTCAGACTTCCTGATCCCGGCCGGGTTATGGCCGTGCTTTCAGGAAACATGAATGGCACGAAGCACGAGCGTTTCCAGGTAGCCCCCGGATGCAGGCCGCCCACAGAAGGTTCAAGCGGGAACCCCCCTTTTCCAAAGGG
>JAURYL010000053.1 GCA_030653935.1 Pseudomonadota bacterium | reverse complement strand
ACTTTGTTACAGATTTTGTCGGTCTCTGTTTTCGAGAAAACCGAGATTTCATGCGCCTTGCGGCCCGATGCCAACAGAACCACGCCACCTAACCCATGCAACCAATTGAATTTGTTCGATATTTAACCGGACACTAGTGACCTTCTGTACAGACGTAAAAAAACCGGCCACTGGCCGGTTTTTCCTTTTCAACGCGCGTAGCCAATCAACCAGGCTCGTCGCGTACATCTTGAATCAGCCCGAACATCCCCTCAACGGCAGATAACACCGGGGCTTGAATAACTTGGCGCACCTCGGTCAGGTTGAACGGACGACCTGCCTGGACTAGCTCCTGGTAGAGTTTGGCAATCATGATGACCTCCGGTGGATGGTTGGGCGTCGTCAGTCGCCGTCGCCACGGAAGATCGCCAGCAACTCGTCCAGCCCGGCCTCTACCCACCCGAGTTCGCCGACGTGGCCCCAATGGGGGGCATCGGGGCCATGACCGTAATGGTCGTAGCCCACATTTAACAACCCGCCAGATGACCCTTTATAAATCAGTCCATTACGACTGATTACCCCCTCGTCAGGCACTACAACCGCGTCATCCGCCGTTCAAGCGACGGATCGCACGGTGCCTCCCGGCAGCGGATCGATCCCCAGTGCCGTGTAGATCGACTGCAAGGCCGCCTCCGGGCGGGTGGCCTTGCGTATATGCAAGGTGCGACCGTCCTTGCGGGTAAAGCTCGCCGTCACCCGGCGTTGTACCGACAGCGTCTCGCGCAGACTCGTCCAGCGCCCGTGAATCCCCTTCGCCTCCAGTTGTCGCCGAATCACCTGCACCGCCTGATACGCCAGCACCGTGATGAACAAGTGCGCATCACTGCGCCCCTCCTTATGGTGGTAGACCGGCCGCAGGCCCAGTTCCGATTTCAAACTGCGAAACACCCCCTCCAGGTCGGTCAGCATCGTGTAGAGCCGCCACAGCTTCTCTTCGTCCCAATCCACCTCGCTGCTGCGCAGGCAGTACACCCCGGGATCGGTCAGCATCGTCCCCGACACCGGCTTCTTCTCCCACTTGATCTCCTTGACCTTGTGGCCTCCCTCATCGGTGTCCAGGGTGATTTCGTAATGCCGGCCCACGCCGCGGCAACGTTCCTTCAACTTG
>JAURYL010000052.1 GCA_030653935.1 Pseudomonadota bacterium | reverse complement strand
ACTTTGTTACAGATTTTGTCGGTCTCTGTTTTCGAGAAAACCGAGATTTCATGCGCCTTGCGGCCCGATGCCAACAGAACCACGCCACCTAACCCATGCAACCAATTGAATTTGTTCGATATTTAACCGGACACTAGTGATGACGCATGAATTGCAAACCATCCTGGCGCGGCACCGCGACAATCCGACGCACCTCTTGCAGGTCCTGCGCGAAGTGCAGGAAGCACTGTCCTGGATCGCTCCGGAAAGCATCGACTACGTGGCCGATCAACTGGGCCTGCCGCGCGCGCGGGTGGAAGGGGTGGCCGGCTTCTACAGCTTTCTCCACACCGATTCGCCCTGCTGCTATCGCCTGCTGTTCTCCGACAACATCACCGACCGCATGCTGGGGAATCAGGAACTGATCGCCTATCTGTGCGAGAAGTTGTGGGTCGAGCGCAACCATATGTCCGAAGACGGTCTGGTCAGTGTCGATACCACTTCCTGCACCGGGCTGTGCGATCAAGGCCCGGCCTTGTTGGTCAACGGCTGGGCGATCCCCGGCCTGACTCCCGAGCGGCTCGACCAGATCGCCGAACTGATTCTCGCGCAGACGCCGGTCGAGCAATGGCCACGCGAGTTGTTTGCGGTGGCGGACAACATCCATCGCGCCGACATCCTGCTGGACAACCCGATGGAGCCGGGGGATGCCTTGCGCGGGGTCATTTCACGCGGCGGCGACCTGGAATCCGCCGCCAATGCCCGTTCCTGGCGCGAGGGCATCCCCGCCGCCGAACAAGGGCAGCTCGCCATCCTGGACGAGATCAAGAAATCCAACCTGCGCGGCCGTGGCGGTGCCGGCTTTACCACCGGGATGAAGTGGGAGGCCTGCCGCAACGCCTCCGGGACAACACGCTATGTGGTGTGCAACGCCGACGAAGGCGAGCCCGGCACCTTCAAGGACCGTGTGCTGCTCACCGCCCAGGCCGATCTGGTGTTCGAGGGCATGACGGTGTGCGCCTATGCCATCGGCGCGAGTGCTGGAAAAACCAAGGGCTTCCTCTACCTGCGCGGCGAATACCGTTACCTGCTGGAGCCGTTGAACGCGGTGCTGGCGCGGCGGCGCGCCGCCAATCTGCTGGGTAAGAACATCCTCGGTCAGGCCGGTTTCGATTTCGACATCGAAATCCATCTCGGCGCCGGCGCCTATGTCTGCGGCGAGGAATCGGCGTTGATCGAATCGCTGGAAGGCAAGCGCGGCATTCCACGTAATCGGCCACCTTACCCGGTTACCCACGGCTATCTGCAACGCCCGACCACGGTGAACAACGTCGAGACCTTCTGCGCCGCCGCGCTGGTGGCTGCGCACGGTGGCGACTGGTACCGGAACATCGGCACCGGAAAGTCGGCGGGTACCAAGGTGTTGTCGGTATCCGGCGATTGTGCCCGGCCGGGCATCTACGAATATCCCTTTGGCGTGACGGTGCGGCAGGTGCTGGAAGACTGCGGCGCCGAGAATACGCTGGCGGTGCAGATCAGCGGCCCTTCGGGGGTGTGCATCGCCGCCGACGAGTTCGACCGTCGCATCGCGTTTGAAGACCTGGCTACCGCCGGCGCCTTCATGGTGTTCGACGCTTCCCGCGACATGTTCGAGGTGGCGCGCAATTTCGCACATTTCTTCGCCCATGAGAGCTGCGGTTTCTGCACCCCTTGCCGGGTCGGTACCGCCATGCTGCGCACCACCATGGACAAGATCGCGGAAGGCCACGGTACCCTCTACGACCTGGCCGAAATCGAGAAGCTGGACCACGTGCTCAACCAGTCGGCGCATTGCGGCCTCGGCCACACCGCCTGTAATCCCACCCTGGATACGCTGAAACGCTTCCGCCCCAGCTATGAGCGGCGGTTGAAATCGCAGGATTTCGAACCCGCCTTCGACCTCGACGGCGCGCTCGCCGCCGCCCGCCGCATGACCGGCCGCGACGATGCCGGGGCGCACCTCTCCACGGAGACCGAGTCATGACTGACACCTTCCAACTCGACGGCGAGGATGTCACCTTCGCCCCCGGTCAGAGCGTCCTGCAAGCGGCCCTCGCCGCCGGTCGCTACATCCCGCACCTGTGTTACCACCCGGAATTCAAGCCCCACGGCAGTTGCAAGGTGTGCACGGTGAAGGCCAATGGCCGCACGGCGGCTTCCTGCACCCTGCCGGCGCAGGCCGGGCTAAACGTGGAAAGCGACACGGAGGACATGAACGAGCTGCGCCGCACCCTGGTGCAGATGCTGTTCGCCGAGGGCAACCACTTCTGCCCTTCCTGCGAAAAGAGCGGCAATTGCACCTTGCAAGCCTTGGGTTCCGACCTCGGGGTGATGACGGCGGGCTTCCGCCATTTTTTCCCGGATCGGCCGGTGGATGCCTCGCATCCGGAATTCCTGCTCGATTTCAACCGCTGCATCCTCTGTGAACTGTGCGTGCGCGCCTCCTGCGAGGTCGACCATAAATGCGTGTTCGCGTTGTCCGGGCGCGGCCTCGACAAGCATCTGATCGTCAACGCCGCCTCCGGCAAGCTCGCCGATACCGACGTCGCGCTTAGCGACAAGGCGGTGGACGTCTGCCCGGTGGGGGTGATCCTGAAAAAACGGGTGGGCTTCGCCGTACCCATCGGCCAACGTCGCTACGACCAACGACCGATCAGTGAACAGGCGCTCGACGACGCACCACGTCCAGCCGCTGATTCAGCTGCCTGCGCCGCCTGCGAGGGGACATCATGAGCCAGAAAATCCGGGTTGCCACCACCTCCCTGGCCGGCTGTTTCGGCTGCCACATGTCCTTGCTGGACATCGATGAACGCCTGTTCACCCTGCTCGAACACGTCGAGTTCGACCGCTCGCCACTCACCGACATCAAGCACTGCGGCCCCTGCGATATCGGCCTGGTGGAAGGCGGCATCTGCAACGCGGAAAACGTCCACGTCCTACGCGAGTTCAGGAAGAACTGCAAGATCCTGGTCGCGGTCGGCGCCTGCGCCGTCACCGGTGGCCTGCCGGCGCAGCGCAACCATCTGAGCCTGGCTGACTGCCTGCAAGAGGTCTACGTCACCGAAATCAGCCTGGAACACGGCGGCATCCCCAACGACCCGGAACTGCCCCTGCCGCTGGACAAGGTGCACCCGCTGCACGAGGTGGTGAAAGTCGATTACTTCCTCCCCGGTTGCCCACCCTCGGCCGATACGCTGTGGAAATTCCTCACCGACCTGTTGGCCGGGCGCACGCCCAGTTTCGCGCCGGAATTGATTCGCTACGACTGAGAGGCTGTGAATAAATGCCGACACCCATCATGAACGTCATTCCCGCGCAGGCGGGAATCCAGTTCGTGGGCTGACTGCCTTGAGAATCAACCAGATATACGAACTGGATTCCCGCCTGCGCGGGAATGACGGTGGGTTTTTCCACCGGGTTCAATTAATTCACGACCTCTGAGCGGGCGTCGTTGCCCGCCGCGCGTTTCATACCAGAAGGTCCGAATAATCTCTTATAAAGATCAGTGACTTATCTGAACTGATTGCTTGCTTTTGGCCGTTACCTGACTACCTTCAGCAGTGCATGGTCAATTCCGAGTAAATTACTTGGTTATGGCCGTGCCCTATGGAGAAGGGGTTATGCGGCTGTGGCGACAAGTGCTTTTGATGGCGTGCCCGGCTGGCTGGATTCAGCCGGCCGCAGCCGACTGGGCGCTGAATCTGCCGGCGCCCAAGTCCGACATCGCGGCGCGCATCTACGACATTCACACCCTGATTCTGCTGGTCTGCCTGGGCATATTCGTGGTGGTGTTCAGCGTGATGTTCTACGCGCTGTTCAAGCACCGGAAAAGCGTCGGCCATGAGGCCCATCATTTCCACGAGCACACCACCGTCGAAGTGATCTGGACGGTGATTCCCTTGCTGATTCTGGTCGGCATGGCCTGGCCGGCGACCCGCGCGGTGCTGGATCAGAAGGACACCACCAATCCCGATCTCAGCATCAAGGTCACCGGCTATCAGTGGAAGTGGGAATACGACTACCTCCAGGATGGCGTGAAGTTCATGAGCGTGTCGTCCACCCCCGCCGATCAGATCGCCAACAAGGCGGCGAAGGGCGCGCACTACTTGCTGGAAGTGGATGAACCGATGGTGGTGCCGGTCGGCAAGAAGGTGCGCATTCTGCTGACTTCCAATGACGTGATCCATGCCTGGTGGGTGTCCGAACTGGGCGTGAAACAGGATGCCATTCCCGGTTTCATCCGCGATACCTGGTTCCGCGCCAACGAGATCGGCACTTACCGGGGCCAGTGCGCCGAACTGTGCGGACGCGGCCATGCCTTCATGCCCATCGTCGTCGAGGTCAAGAGTGAGGCTGATTACCAGACCTGGCTGGCGGCCAAACAGGCCGGCAAGCTGGCTAAAGCCGTCGCGGCGGTGGCGGCGGCCACCAAGACCTTCAGCGCGGAAGAACTCAAGGCGAGCGGCGAGAAGGTCTATGCGGCCAACTGCGCCGCCTGCCACCAGGCTGATGGCAAGGGACTACCCGGCGTGTTTCCGGGATTGGCCGGCTCAAAGGTGGCCAATGGCCCCGCCACCGCGCATATCGATCTTGTGTTGCACGGCAAGGACGGCACCGCGATGACGGCGTTCCAGGATCAACTGGACGATGTCGATCTCGCCGCCGTGATTACCTGGGAACGCATGGCCTGGGGCAATACCGGGTCGCCGGTACAGCCGGCGGATGTGAAAGCGCAGCGCAAGTAACCGGATAACAACATGGAAGCCAATCTTGCCCCCTCCTTGCCGGATGAACATCACGCCGCCCCCACCGGGGTGTGGCGCTGGCTGACCACCACCAACCACAAGGACATCGGCACGCTGTATTTCTGGTTCGCCGCGACCATGTTCCTGATCGGCGGGCTGATGGCGATGCTGATCCGCGCCGAATTGTTCCAGCCCGGCCTGCAACTGGTGCAGCCGGAAGTGTTCAACCAGCTCACCACCATGCACGGGCTGATCATGATCTTCGGCGTGATCATGCCGGCTTTCACCGCCTTCGCGAACTGGCAGGTGCCGCTGATGATCGGCGCGCCGGACATGGCCTTCCCACGCATGAACAACTGGAGTTTCTGGCTGCTGCCGGTGGCCGGGGTGTTCCTGGTCGGCTCTCTGTTCCTGCCTGGCGGCGCGGTGGCGGGCGGCTGGACCATGTACCCGCCATTGTTCATGCAGGGCGGTATCAGCTATGACCTGACCATTTTCGCCATCCACATCATGGGCGCGAGCTCGATCATGGGTTCGATCAACATCGCCACCACCATCCTCAACATGCGGGCGCCGGGGATGACGCTGATGAAGATGCCGCTGTTCGTGTGGACCTGGCTGATTACCGCTTTTCTTCTGATCGCGGTGATGCCGGTGCTGGCCGGGGCGGTGACCATGCTGCTGACCGACCGCAATTTCGGCACCCATTTCTTCGATGCGGCCGGCGGCGGCGATCCGGTGATGTTCCAGCACGTGTTCTGGTTCTTCGGCCACCCGGAGGTGTACATCCTGATCCTACCGGCCTTCGGCATCATCTCGTCGGTGATTCCCACCTTCTCGCGCAAGCCGCTGTTCGGTTATGCCTCGATGGTTTACGCCACCGCCTCCATCGCCATCCTGTCGTTCCTGGTCTGGGGACATCACATGTTCACTGTCGGCATGCCGGCGGCGGCGCAGTTGTACTTCATGTACGCCACCTTGCTGATCGCGGTGCCCACCGGGGTCAAGGTGTTCAACTGGGTGGCGACCATGTGGCGCGGTTCGCTGACTTTCGAGACGGCGATGCTGTTCGCGGTGGCGTTCGTCTGTCTGTTCACCATTGGCGGTTTTTCCGGGCTGGTGCTGGCGATGGTGCCGGTGGATATCCAGTTGCAGGACACCTATTACGTGGTGGCCCATTTCCATTACGTGCTGGTCACCGGCGCGCTGTTCTCGATCTATGCCGGGCTCTATTACTGGCTGCCCAAGTGGACCGGCCATAGGGTCAACGAGACCTGGGGGCGCTGGCATTTCTGGTTGTCGGCGGTGTCGGTCAACGTGCTGTTTTTCCCGATGCACTTCCTCGGCCTGGCCGGCATGCCCCGGCGCATCCCGGATTACGCGCTGCAATTCGCCGACTTCAACCGCGTCGCCTCGCTCGGCGGCTTCATATTCGGCGCCAGCCAGATCCTGCTGCTGATCGTCATCCTGAAATGTATACGCGGCGGCGTGAAAGCCGAGGCGCGCGCCTGGGAGGGCGCCGAGGGGCTGGAATGGACGGTGGCCTCGCCGGCGCTACATGCCCGCCTCGGCTATGAGCAATCCGGAATGAGTGCCGCCGACAATCAGCGCACCTCCAGGCGGCTGGTCGTCCTGGCGCTGGCGATGTTCGCCTTCGGCTTCGCGCTGGTGCCGCTCTATGACGTGTTCTGCGATCTCACCGGCCTGAACCGCGATGCGGCCCAGGCCCTGGCCAACAACACCCAGGTCGATGCCAGCCGCAAAGTGCGCATCGAACTGGTGGCCAATGTCCAGGATGGCGCCCTCTGGCGCTTCGCCGCGCCGAATCTTCCGGTGGACGTGCATCCCGGCGAGCTGGTGCAGGTGGAGTACGAGCTGGAGAACCTCAGTGACCGGCCCCTGATCGGCCGCGCCGTGCCCAGCTACGCGCCGCTGGCCGCCGCCGCCCACTTCAAGAAGATCGACTGCTTCTGCTTCCGTGAACAACGCTTGGCGCCACATGAAAAAATCCGTCTGCCGGTGCTGTTCGTGCTTGATCGGGGTGTGGCGAGGGACATGAAGGTGGTGACCCTGTCCTATACCTTCTTCGCGCTGGGGAAACGGACATGAGTGCCCCCGAAAACGCCGCTGCGCGGCGTTCTCCCCCCGAGGGGGCCAAGAAACACTTGGGGCGGCCCGGCGTGTTTCTTGAGAGTGCCTGGCGGGCGGTGTTCTGGAGTTTCTTCGGCGTGCGCCGGGGCCGCGACCTGGAGCGCGACGCGGGCGAATTGAATCCGGCGCAGGTCATCGTCGCGGGTTTGCTCGGCGCGCTGGCGCTGGTATTCGCCCTGCTTGTCCTGGTCCATCTGGTGACGCGATGAAGGAGCGGCCATGACTACCCAGCCCGGCGGTTATTACCTGCCCGCGCCGTCCCACTGGCCTCTGGTGGGGTCGCTGGCCCTGATGAGCGCGGCCCTCGGCGCGACCTTGCTGATTCATGATCTGGCCGGAGGCGGCTGGTTGCTGGCGGCGGGTGGGGTGGGGCTGGCCACGATGCTGGTCGGCTGGTTCGGCAAGGTGATCCGGGAAAGCGAGAGCGGCCTGCACGGCGCCCAGGTGGACCAGTCTTTCCGCTGGGGCATGGGCTGGTTCATCTTCTCCGAGGTGATGTTCTTCGCCGCTTTCTTCGGCGCGCTGTTCTATGGCCGCATGATTTCGGTGCCGGACCTGGCCGGCGGTGAGCAGTTGCGCCTGCTCTGGCCGGGTTACAGCGGCGGCTGGCCGACCACCGGGCCAGGCGTCGAAGCGGCCTTCACGCCGATGTCGCCCTGGGGCATTCCCGCCCTGAATACCTTGCTGCTGCTGAGTTCCGGCGCCACGGTCACCTGGGCGCACTGGGGCCTGAAACGCGGCCGGCGCGGCCAACTGAACCTGGGCCTGGCGTTGACCGTGGCTCTGGGCCTGATCTTCCTGGGCTTCCAGGTCTATGAATACCACTATGCCTATACCGCCCTGGGCCTGACCCTGGGCGCCGGCATCTACGGCGCCACCTTCTTCATGCTGACCGGCTTCCACGGCCTGCACGTCACCATTGGTTCCTTGATGTTGCTGGTGATACTGGGGCGTTCCCTGGCTGGGCATTTCCGGCCGGATCACCATTTCGCTTTCGAAGCGGTGTCCTGGTACTGGCACTTCGTGGATGTGGTGTGGCTGTTGCTGTTTATCTTTGTTTACTGGTTGTAACCGAACACGCTGGAACGAAAACGTAGGTTGGGCAAAGCGCAGCGTGCCCAACATTGCGACGGGTTGTTGGGCACGCTGCGCTTTGCCCAACCTACGACGGGTTGTAGGTCGGGTTAGCAGCCTTATCGCGTAACCCGACAAGCCGCCATTGTTGGGTTACAGCGCGAAAGGCCGCGCCTAACCCAACCTACGTGTTGACGGTTACAACCCGGCCGGCTGCAACAGGCCCAGGTAATGCCCCGCCAGCAACACCAGGAACAGGGCGATGGACAGGCCGATACGCCAGGTCAGCGCTTTTACCGCGCGCTCGCCCTGGCCGCGGTCGCGGATCAGATAGACCAGGCCGCTGAGCAGGCTCAACAGGATCAGGACGAGAAGGAGAGCAACGAAGATGCGCATGGATGGTGAACCGGGAATGTTGGCCTTGAGTGTAGCCCCGCCCCGCGCCACGCGGGCGCGGCGGCGTCCGGCCTGGCTGCCGGCGCTCGCGGCCCTGTTCTTTGCCGGGCTGACCTTCTGGCTGGGGCAGTGGCAACTCGGCCGCGCGGAGGAGAAACGCGCCAAACAAGCAGATTTCGATGTGGCGGCGACTTTGCCGGCGCTGGAACTCGCCGCCTTGCCGCTGTCGGCGCCCCTTTTCAGCCGGGTGCGGGTGACCGGGCAATTTGAAGCCGCGTATCAGATTTATCTCGATAACCGTCTGCGTCAGGGACAGCCCGGTTATCACGTGATCGTCCCCCTGGCTTACCCGGGCGGTGTGGTGCTGGTGAACCGGGGCTGGCTGGCGGCGGCGAGTGACCGCGCCGTGCGCCCTGACGCGCCTTTGCCATCCGGGTGGGTGACGTTGGAAGGCCTGCTGGTGCCCGCGCAAAGCCGCTATCTCGAACTTTCCGAACAAGGCGTCACGGGGCCGGTCTGGCAGAACCTGAGCCTGGCGCGTTACCGCGAGTGGTATCGCGGCGATCTGCCGGATCGTATGTTGTTGCGGACCTCACCCGCCGACGACGGCTTGCTGCGCGACTGGCCGCGCCCCGATACCGGTGTCGAGCGGCACCTCGGCTACGCCGTGCAATGGTTCGCGATGACGGCGGCGATCTTCGCGCTGTACGCCTATTACGGGCTTTGGAGGCGTTTCCATGCACCGACCTGACCGCATCAAATTGCTCCTGTTGATGAGCCTGTTCGCGGCGCCGGCGCTGGCGGCCTGGGTCGTCCACCAGGTCTGGCAAGCGCCGGCGGCGAGCATTTACGGCGAGTTGCTGCCGCCCACCATGCCCCGCTTCACCGGCATGACCGACGCCGCTGGCCAACCCGCCGATCTGGCTTCTTTACAAGGGCGTTGGGTCTTGCTCACCGTGGTCAACGGTGATTGCGGCCCCGACTGTCGGCAACAACTTCATCTCGCTCGCCAGGTGCGAGTCGCGCAGGGACGCGAGCAGGAGCGGGTGGCACAGGTGCTGATCCAGGCCGATAGCGCCATACCCGTCGATCTAACGCTTACTTATCGTGTGCCCAAAGCGGCGCTGGCCAACTGGCCGGACCCGGTTCGCACCTACGTCGTCGATCCCCTCGGCCGGGTGATGCTGCGCTTTCCGGTCGCGGCGGAGGGCAAGGGCATGCTGCGCGACCTGCGCCAATTACTGAAAGCTTCAAAAATCGGATGACGCTGCCGCGCCCACTGCTCCTGTTCACCATCAGCCTCGCCTTCGCGGTGATCCTGCTCGGCGCCTATGTGCGGCTGTCCGACGCGGGCCTTGGTTGTCCCGACTGGCCCGGCTGCTACGGCCAGATTTCACCCTGGCATGCCGGGGAACAGATCGCGGATGCCCACAGCGCCGACCCCTTGGGGCCGGTATCCCACGCCAAGGCCTGGAAGGAAATGCTGCATCGTTATCTGGCCGGCGGCCTGGGATTGCTGATCCTGGCGATTGCCGTTCTGGCTTGGCGCCGTCTGCCGCCCGCACGCCGCATCCTGCCCGGTTTATTGCTGGCGCTGGTGGTGTTCCAGGCGCTGCTCGGTATGTGGACCGTCACCCAGCAACTCAAGCCGATGATCGTCGCGGCCCATCTGCTGGGCGGCATGGCCACGCTGGCGCTGCTGGCCTGGCTGCTGTTGCGTGAACACGCGGCTAAATTGCCACATACGGGCGCACCTATCCCGCTGGCGCGCGGAATGCTGCTGCTGGTGTTGTTGCAAATCGCGCTGGGTGGATGGGTGAGCGCGAACTATGCGGCCCTGGCTTGTCCCGATTTCCCCACCTGCCAGGGTGCCTGGTGGCCAGCGGCGGATTTCGCCGCCGGCTTCAGCTTGCACCATCCTCTGGGTGGGCTGAGTGGCGAGGCGTTGACCGCCATCCATCTGCTGCATCGTCTCGGCGCGCTGTTGGTGCTGGCGGGGACTTTCCTGCTCGCCACGCGGCTGGCGTCGACATCGGTGGCCGCCGCCGTCGCCCTGCTGGTCATCGCCATCAGCCAGTTTCTGCTGGGTATGGCCAATGTGCTGCTGGGCCTGCCGCTGCCGGTCGCGGTGGCGCATAACGCCGGCGCGGCCGCCCTGCTGTTGTGTCTGGTCTGGGTCAATGTCCGCTTAATCAGGGGGTCACCATGAGCAGTAGACGTAGGTTGGGCAAAGCGCAGCGTGCCCAACATGGCGACGGGTTGTTGGGCACGCTGCGCTTTGCCCAACCTACGCTTCTACGGTTTCAACTGCCGGATTTAGGTTTATCAGGAGGTCACCATGAGCAGCCTTGCACTGCATCACGCCAGTTGGCGTTTGCACGAGTTTCTTGAACTGACCAAGCCGCGCGTGGTCGCCATGATCGTGTTCACCGCGATGATCGGCATGTTCCTGGCTTCGCCGGGCCTGCCCGATCCGCTGCAATTCTTCGTCGCCAGTCTCGGCCTGGCGCTGGCCACCGCCGGCGCCGCCGCCTGCAACTGTCTGGCCGAGCGACGCATCGACGCGGTCATGGCCCGCACCCGCGCGCGGCCATTGCCGCGCGGCGGCGTGAGCCCGCGTGAAACCGCCCTGTTCGCCGCCGTGCTGGCCGGCCTCGGTCTGGGCTTGCTCTACTGGCTGGTGAATCCGTTGACCGCGTGGCTGACGGCGTTCACCTTCTTCGGTTACGCCGTGGTCTATACCCGCTGGCTGAAACCGGCGACACCGCAGAACATCGTCATCGGCGGTGCTTCCGGCGCGATGCCGCCGGTGCTCGGCTGGGCGGCCATGACCGGCGGGGTGGGGCACGAGGCGCTGCTGCTGTTCCTGATCATCTACGCCTGGACGCCGCCGCACTTCTGGGCGCTGGCGCTGTACCGGCGCGAGGAATACGCCCGCGCCGGCTTGCCCATGCTGCCGGTCACCCACGGTGAGCGTTATACCCTGCTCTCGATCCTGCTCTACACCGGCATCCTGACCGCCGTCAGTCTGCTGCCGCTGGCGGTAGGCATGTCCGGCTGGATCTATCTTCCGGCCGTTCTGCTGCTCGATGCCTACTATCTATTCCTGGCCTGGCGCCTGTTCCACCGCTATTCCGATGCGCTGGCTCGACATGCTTTCGCCTGGTCCATCCTCTACCTGGGCCTGCTGTTCACGGCGCTGCTGCTGGACCATTTTCTGGCGCCGCCGATCTGAGCATCAGGGCTGCACCAAGTCCCGGTAGGCGTGCCAGGTGGCGTGCCCCAGCACCGGGAAAATAACTACCAGGCCGATGAAGGAAGTGGCGATGCCGATGCCGGTCAGCAGCACGATGGCGGCCGCCCAGACCAACATGGCCAGCGGGTTCTCGCGCACTACCCAAAGGCTGGTCATCATGGCGGTGACGAGGTCCACCCGGCGGTCCATCAACATCGGCAGGGAGACCACGCTGATGGCGAAAACCAACACGGCGATGATCGCGCCGACGAGCGTGAAAGCGATCACGAATTCGAGGTTTTCCGCCGAGAACAGCCAGGCCAGGCTTGCATCCGGCACCCTGCTGGAACCCAGATGCAGCCCCACCAACACCGCGGACAGCCGTTCCCAGACGCTGAGTGTGAATATCAACATCAGCGCAAACAGGCCGATCGAGGGCAGATTCTCGCGGAGCGAAGCGAATGCGTCCGTCCCGGGCTGTTCGCGGCGGCGGGAAAGGCCATAAAAAACCGTCGCCAGGAACGGCGATACCAGCAGAAAGCCCGTGGTCAGGGTGATCGCAATGTGATGGTGTGACCAGCCGATATGCACCAGGGCATAGCCTAAAAGCGCAAAGATGGCGCCGTAGGCCAGGGAGTGTGACCAAAGACTCTTGAAGTCATCCCAGCCGGCACCGAGCCAGGCCAGTGGTTGATGCCAGGCGACTCGGTTCAGGCAAGGGACAAGCACATGTTTGCTGGCCGGGCATACCGTGGACGTTGACATGGTCACGCTCCTTTAGGTCGAGTCGAAGAAATGTCTCCGGCCATAAAGCCGGAGTGGTGTTGTCAAGTATTGCGGGCAATCCGCGAGAGTCAAGGCCCGAACAGAAAAACCCTGAACCATCGCCGCTTCGTTCTCAATGCCGGCAGAGGCGCTGCAAATCGTGCCCATTTCGCGCCGTGATAGGCTTACCGCGATGAGCATCCGATTTATTGAAGAGGAGACAGCATGCGCAAGTTATTCCTGGTTCTGATCCTGCTGGCCGTTCCGGCCTGGGCCGATGACATCGATATCCGCAAGGTGACCCTGCGCTCCGGCGATATCGACATTCCAATCGAGGTGGCGGTGCCGGCGGGCAAAGGTCCATTTCCGTCAGTGCTGTTCATCCACGCCAAACGCGGCTACGACGAGAACGAAAGCCGCCACATCACGGAATTGGCGCG
The DNA here is from genome assembly GCA_030653935.1 of Pseudomonadota bacterium. Classification (GTDB taxonomy): domain Bacteria; phylum Pseudomonadota; class Gammaproteobacteria; order Burkholderiales; family Thiobacillaceae; genus PFJX01. The sequence goes on along the minus strand of JAURYL010000052.1, from coordinate 20,501 downwards.
CCAGGGTTATCTGGTGGTGGCGCCCGACTGGCTGAGCGGACGCATGATCGAGCGCTGGCCGGCGGAGCACGATCCCGGCACCGAGAAAGATGTGGAGATGGCGCTGAATTATTTGATGGCCCTGCCCGATGCCGCAAAACAGCCGGTGGGCATCGTCGCCCTGTCGCGCGGGCCGTATTACGCCATCCGCCTGGCAGCGAAGCGCGGTCAGGACATCGCCGCCATCGTCAGCTATTACGGCCACATGCAGAACCCCAACGCGCCGGAGCCGGACCAGTTGTTCCGCGTCGCGCCCGAGGTCATGACGATCACCACCCCCATGCTGTTCCTGATCGGCGAAGCGGATTTCGAACTGCGCCGCATCAACGGCGGCCGCGCCTTCTATGCCCTGTGGGAACGTGGCGTCCCGGTCGAATATCAGGTCTACCCGCTGGCGCGGCGCGCCTTCGATTTCCGCGCCGACCAGACCCCCGAGGAAAAAATCGCCACCCGCCACGCCCGCCAGCGCGCCGACCAGTGGCTCAAGCGCTGGATGAAGCTGGAACAGCCGGCCAAGCCGGAGCCGGCCCAGGCGGACAAATAGGGCGCGTTTCGAGTTGGCTGGTGACGCGGGTTGAATTCCCCCCCCTTTATAAAGAGGGAGAAGCGCAGTAATCGGCCCGCAGCCGCAAATCGCGCCGAAAAAACACGGCCGCTGCGCCGTGTGTAGTGCCGGCTTCCAGCCGGCTTCTTTGCGGTAAAAGCAGCTGGCCGTTTTTAAAGAAGCCGGCTGGAAGCCGGCGCTACCTGTGCGTCTCGACCCGATAGCGGCCATTCAACAACGATCACCCGCCGCGCCCGGTAAGATGCCGTGGTCACGGTTTCATCAAGAAGGTCACATCCATGCGCCATTTGCTCTGGGTTTCCCTGATCAGCCTGGCATTGACCGGCTGCGCCGGCCTATCGCCCCGGGACATGCCCAGGGTTGATGTCGCCGGCATCGAAGCGATGCCGAGCCAGGGCATGGAACTCCGCCTAGCCGTCAAACTGCGCATCCTCAACCCCTCCGACTACACCATCGAATACAACGGGCTGTTCGTCGAAATGGATGTCCAGGGCATGAGCTTCGCCAACGGCGTCAGCAACCAGAGCGGCATTGTGCCGCGATACGGTGAAACCGTGATCAGCGTCCCGGTGACCATCTCCGCGCTGGCGATGGTCCGCCAGGTCATCGGCTTGGCCGGGAAAGAACGCGACGTTCCCCTCACCTACGAGGTACGCGGCAAGGTTGCAGGCCCGGTATTCAACTCCCAGCGTTTTACTTCCCGTGGTGAGTTCAAACTGCCTACCGTACCGGACGGGAAAAGCAAACCCTAACCGGTTGTCCGGCGATGGGGTAATGCCGATGCCGGTCAGCCATTGCCGCCGTTCTCAGAATTTGAGCCTGGAGCCTTTTTCGCTTGCTCTATCGCCAACTTACCGAGCAGGCCATTTCGGTCTGACTCAAACCAATGAGCCTCCACGAAACACGGGGCGGTTCAGAATGATCGTTTCAGCAACGCCGGACAAAACCAGATGAAACCATTCAAGCTCGCCGAGCTGAAGCAAATCAATGAACTCCCGAAGGAAGATTCGCAGAATTGGTTGGTCAACGCCGAAAGTTCAATTGACTTCTTGAGACTCAATTCAGCGAGTGACGAAGTTGTCATATACGCCAGCGGCAGCAGCGTCCTGATTCACGGTGTTCTAGCCCCAACGGCTAAGGTCAGTCCGCCAGATGGCAAGGACTTGCAAGACAGCAACATCCCAATGCCGGACGACAGTTGGAGCATCCAGAGGGTCTGGGGCGGTGGCTGAAGGTCATCGCATGTACCTTGAGGCGCCACTGAGTTCCAGCGGCAAGTCGTTCCAAAGGGGAGAGAAGCTAATCTTTCGACGAAGCTTCACCGGCGTCACCGAAGGCTCGTCCATGATCGAACTGAGTCAGAAGCTGGTACACAGCCTTGACCTGCACTACATGCCCGAACGGACTGCATATTGTCGACTTGATTCCAAAGGCGATATTGAGGACGTTATTAACCTAGAAACCTCAGTTGAGCGCGCCCGAAAACCGTGCAATCGGGCGCGTAGCGGTCGCACCCAGAGGGTGAACGCCATCGAAGGCGCTGAACGCGGAGAACCAGCGGGTTCTCAGGGGTTGAGGAGCGGTCAACTGAGATTTCTAGGATTAAGTCAGTCCCGGCTGAGCTTGTTTTGCAGGTAGGCAGCGCGCGACACCCCCGCCGCTATGCCGGCTGGTATGCGAGCAACTCCGAAAGAAAGACTCAGGAGCCTCCCCGGCCACCCACCGCTTGTACCTGCCGGGCCGGCCGGAAGGTTTTCGGGTCGACGCCGAAGGTCCAGTGTTTGTGCCAGGCGGCGCGCACCATGTTGGGGTATTCCGCTTTGCCGAGGCTGCCGTTGTAGCGGCCGAGGGCGCGGAACAGGTTGCCGCGCTCGATATCGAGGTAGTGGCGCAGGATGGTGGCGCCGTAGCGCAGGTTGGTGCGCAGGTGGAACAGGTTGTGGTCGCGGGTGCCGATGGTTTTGATCCAGAACGGCATGACTTGGGTGAAACCGCGGGCGCCGACCACGGACACCGCGTATTTCTTGAAACCGCTTTCCACTTCGATCAGGCCCAGCATCAATTCCGGGTCGAGGCCGGCGCGGGTGGCTTCGTAGTGCAGGGTGTTGAGGAAGTCTTCGCGGAATTCCGCGTCCGGGATGCGCCGCGCCAGGCGCCTGGACATTTCCGCCAGCCAGGCCTGGACGTAGGGTGATTCGGAAAACGCGGCGTTTTCGACGGCGGTATCCGAGACGGACTTGGCAAGCTGCGAGCGCACGCTCGCCGACATCGGCTCATACATCTGCGCGCCCGCCCAAGCGTTGCCGGCCAGCAAGGCCAGCAGCGCGATTCCCGTTTTCAATCCGAGTTTCGACATCCTTTTATTTTCTCCTCAATGAACTTCGCCGCTTCTACCTGAGCAATCTTCGTGCCGGTGGCGTCCGTTCGGCTCTGGTATTCCAACATGCCTTCCTTCAAGCCACGGTCGCTGACCACCACGCGATGCGGTACGCCGACCAACTCCATGTCCGCGAACATGACACCGGGACGCTCGTCACGGTCATCCAGCACCACGTCGATGCCGGCCGCAACCATTTCAGTATAGAGGGCTTCCGCTGCTTCCCTGACCGCGTCGCTGCGCTTGAGGCCAAGCGGGACGATGGCTAACTCGAACGGGGCGATGGATTGCGGGAACAGGATGCCGCGTTCGTCGTTGCCCTGTTCGATGGCGGCGCCGACGATGCGGGAGACGCCGATGCCGTAGCAGCCCATGGTCAGCAGCAGCGACTTGCCGTTGTCGTCCAGGTATCTGGCGTCAAGCGCCTGCGAATATTTGGTGCCGAGCTTGAAGATATGGCCGACCTCGATGCCGCGACAGATTTCCAAAGTGCCGTTGTTGTCGGGGCTGGCGTCGCCTTCGACGACATTTCGGATATCGGCGACCAGGTCGGGTTCGGGCAGGTCGCGGCCCCAGTTGACGCCGGCGGTGTGGAATTTCGGTTTGTTGGCGCCGCAGACGAAGTCCGCCATGGTGGCCACGGTGCGGTCGGCGATGACGCGGATTTTCGAGCGATCCAGGCCGACCGGGCCGAGGAAGCCGGGCGGGCAGGCGAAGGCGGCGCGGATTTCCTCGTCTGTGGCGAAGCGGAAATCGGCGAGGCCGTCGATCTTGCTGGTCTTGACCTCATTCAGGTTGTGATCGCCCCGGATCAGCAGGACGTGCAACCTCTCTTCGGCCATCACGGCGATCAGTTTGACGGTTTGTTGCAGGGAAATGCCGAGCAGCGCGGCGACGTCCTGGCAGGTGGTCTGCTTCGGGGTGTCGACGTCGCGCATCGTCTCGGTCGCGGCCGGGCGGGCGGCGGCGGGGGCCAGGGCTTCGGCCATTTCGACGTTGGCGGCGTAGTCGGAGTCCGGGCAGAAGGCGATGGCGTCCTCGCCGGAGTCGGCCAGGACATGGAATTCGTGCGAGCCGGAGCCGCCGATGGCGCCGGTGTCCGCCGCCACGGCGCGGAATTTCAGACCAAGCCGGGTGAAGATGCGCGAGTAGGTGGCGTACATGACCTTGTAGGTCTCATCCAGGCTCTCTTCGTTGGGGTGGAAGGAATAGGCGTCCTTCATGGTGAATTCGCGCGCGCGCATGACGCCGAAACGGGGGCGGATTTCGTCGCGGAACTTGGTCTGCACCTGATAGAAATTGACCGGCAACTGGCGATAGGAGCGAATTTCGCGGCGGGCGATGTCGGTGATGACTTCCTCGTGGGTGGGGCCGAAGCAAAAATCGCGCTGGTGGCGATCCTTGATCTTCAGCATCTGCGGTCCGAACACCGCCCAGCGGCCGGTTTCCGCCCACAGCTCGGCCGGTTGCACGGCGGGCATCAGCAATTCCAGGGCGCCGGCCCGATTCATCTCCTCGCGCACGATGGCCTCCACCTTGCGCAGTACCCGCAGGCCCAGCGGCATCCAGGTATACAGGCCGGAGCCGAGACGGCGGATGAGGCCGGCGCGCAGCATGAGTTTGTGGCTGAGCAATTCCGCCTCGGCGGGGGCTTCCTTGCTGGTGGAGAGGAAATACCGGGAGATGCGCATGGTAGGCTTCAACGTCTGAAAAAAGAGGCGAATGGTATCAAATGCGGCTGTTTTCCCGTCAGCGCAAAGGTGCGCAAGAACCTGTCCAGATCAGCGAACGCGGCGGCGTGCGCTACATGCACCTGGGTGGCCCGGCGGTGCAGAGCGCGATGCGCATCAAGGAGCCGTGGGGGCTGGAGCTGGAATACACCCGCGCCATGTTCACTTTCCTGTTGTTTCATCCGAATCCGCGCGACATTGCCCTGATCGGTTTGGGCGGTGGCTCCATCGCCAAGTTCATCCACGGCAAGCTGCCGGATACCCGGCTCACCGCGCTGGAAATCAACCCGGAGGTGGTCGCCGCCGCCCGCGCTTATTTCCACTTGCCGGCCGATGACGAGCGCCTGGAAGTGCGGGTCGGCGATGGCGCCGCCTTCGTCCACGACAACCCGGACAGCCAGGACGTGCTGCTGGTGGATGGCTATGACGCCAAGCGCATCGTCGAGGCGCTTTCCAGCGTTGATTTCTATCAGGCCTGCAAAACCATGTTGCGGCCGGGCGGCGTGGCCGTGTTCAACCTGTGGGGTTCGGACCACTATTTTCCGCGTTACTACGAACGCATCGCCGCCACCTTCGGCGAACACGTGCTGCAATTGCCTTCGGAGCGGAAGGGCAACATCATCGTTTTCGCCTTCAGGAAGCCGCTGCCGAACGCCGGTTTTGCCGCCCTGGAGCGCGCCGCCGAGAAGTTGCGCGACGCGTTGGACCTGGAATTTCCGGACTTTGTCGGCCGCATGCGGCACTGGAATCCAGTAGGGGAACGCGGGTTCGTTTTGTAACGCGTCTTTCCAACCCCCGCACGGAATGTGAGAATTGACACAGTTATGTAATTTTGGGGACCGCCATGATCGACAAGGACGGTTACCGGCCGAATGTGGGCATCGTCATCTGCAATACCCGCAATGAAGTGTTCTGGGGCAAGCGTGTGCGGCAAAACTCCTGGCAATTTCCGCAAGGGGGAATCAAGCACGGCGAGAGCCCGGAGCAGGCCATGTTTCGTGAACTCATGGAAGAAGTGGGGCTGGCGCCCGAGCATGTACAGATCCTCGGTCGCACCCGCGAATGGATGCGCTATGACGTGCCACGCGATTGGGTGAAGCGCGAATGGCGCGGGCATTACCGGGGCCAGAAGCAGATCTGGTATTTGCTGCGTCTGGTCGGCCGCGAATGCGACGTGCGTCTGCGCGCCTCCAGTCATCCCGAGTTCGATGCCTGGCGCTGGTGCGAGTACTGGGCGCCGACCAAGGCCGTTGTGGAGTTCAAGCGTGAGATATACCAACTAGCGCTGAGTGAACTCGAACGTTTTTTGACCGCGGACGCGCAGCACCATCATGTGCGCCATCCCTTCTGTCTGAACCTGCACACGCAAGGCGTCGGCAGGCCCTGAGCGAGAGACACGCCATGACCCGAACCTATACTCCGATCCCCACCACGCCTCTGCAGAAAGGCGCCACCTTCCACAAGCCGCGCCAGGTGCTGCCGGAGCGGGTGAGCAACGAGGACCCGGCATTGCAGGTGATGACCGACTTCCAGATCGTGACTGCATACACCATCTTCCCGCTGGAAACCATCGAGGATGCCCGCGCCAAGATGATCCATCGCGGTGTCCGCATGCTGCTGGTGGTGGATGACATGAATCATATACTCGGCCTCATCACCGCCACCGACCTGACCGGCGAGAAGCCCATGCAGGTGGTGCAGAACCAGGGCATCCGCCATTCCGACGTGATGGTGAAAGACATCATGACCCCGCGCGAACGCCTGGAAGTCCTGTGCATGGACGATGTACAGAAGGCCTGTGTCGGCGATGTCGCCGACACCCTGAAGGCGCATGGCCGTCAGCACGCGCTGGTGGTCGACCGCGCCGGTGATCGCAGCCAGATGCTGCGCGGCATGTTCTCCGTGTCGCAGCTCGGCAAGCAATTGGGTGCCAGGGTCGAAACCATCGCCGTCGCCCGAACCTTCGCGGAAATCGGGGCCGAACTCGCGCGTTAGGGGCCGTAAATGAATAACCTGGACGATTATGGGTGTGCTGGCGGGGTGCTCCGCAAGACGCCGGTCACGCCGCATGGTCGTACCCCGCAAGTGACCGGCAGCGGAGTCGTTGGCGCTTTAGCGCTTACGAATCCGGCGTGCCCATACGGGTGCAACGCGGCGGCGCGTCCGCCAACGCGGCTAGAACGTTCTGGTTATTCGTTTACGGCCCCTTAGATGCAACTCGCGGCCCGTGCCCAGTCATTGCCCGGTGATCCGGGGCAATGGGAACGCGGCTCGCCACTCTGGCGGCGGGTACCCAGACGCGACGCCGCCGGCCGCCCCTATAACGACTTCATGATGTTCGCGCCGCGTCTCAATCGCCGCCCGCCACACGAGCAGGAAAGCGTGGCGCTGCTGGTGCGGGGCGTACTGGCTGGTTATCAAGACCGGGTCGTATTCGCCGATCTCAATCTCAAGATCAACGTACTCTGGATTTCCCTGGAAAACCGGCCCGGCCTCATGGCGGAACTGGTCGCCGCCTTGCGCGTCAAAGTCCCGGAATTTCATCTCGTCGCGCATAACCCGCTCGCGGGTACATAAGGAGATTTGGTTTGTTCAAGCGCACCGCTGTCGTTGTGATATTGCTCTCGATTTCCGGGCTCGCCGCCGCGCAGCAGCCCGCCGCCGTCTGGCCCTGGCTGCCCATGCAGATCTGGGCCGTGCCGGCGAATGCTCAGGCCATGCCCTTCCCGACGCCTTTCTGGCTCTGGGTGGTGCCGCCCGCTGCACAGCCGTCCGCGTCGCCGCCAGCTCGGCCGGAAACCACGGCGGAACCCGTCACCCAACCCGCGCCTCCCGCCGCCGCCGCGCCGCCGATCACGGCGCCGGTGCTGGCTGTACCGGAGAAGGCTGTTCCCCCGCTGGACGAGTCGATCGCGGTAACGCCCGCGCCGGCCCCCGCGCCGGTGGTCGTCGCCACCGAGGTCGCCAAGGAGGTTGTCACCGAAGTTGTCGCCGAGGTTGCAAAAGAACCCGCCGCCGCCAAGGTAGCGCCACCGCCGATCAGGATGGCGCCGGTCGCGAAAGCCAAGGTCAAGTCGACTCCAAAAGCATCCACACAAAAGGCGCGAAAGCTCTGCTTCAAGGACGGCAAACTTGATATTTGCCAATAACGGCCGCCGCTGCATGCCCGCATGTGCTGGTAATTGAGTAAAATGCTCGGGTAAGTCGGGTGGCCCTTGAAACGGCGCCGTGCGCCTTCATCTTGGCAACACGCTCGATCCCCGCGCGACACCGCGCGGCGAACAGATTCCCTTTCACCTCAGAGGCTTAGAACCATGTCGGTTTCCGAACAGCAAGTAAAGGCCGCGCTTTCCGCGCTTGTCGATCCCAACACCCAGAAGGATTTCATCAGCGGCAAATCCGCCCGCAACATCAAAGTGGACGGAGACAACGTCACCCTGGATGTGGTGTTGCCCTATCCCGCCAAGATGGTCATGGCTGCGATCAAGGCCATGGTTGAAGACGCAATCAAGGCCGCCGGTGCCGCCAGCGCCACCGCCACGGTCAGCTGGAAAATTGTCGCCCACGGTGTGCAGAAAGGCGTGAAGTTGATTCCCGGCGTCAAAAACATCATCGCCGTCGCCTCCGGCAAGGGTGGCGTCGGCAAGTCCACGACCGCCGTCAACCTGGCCCTGGCCCTGGCCGCCGAAGGCGCCAGCGTCGGCATGCTGGACGCCGATATCTACGGCCCCTCGCAGCCGACCATGCTCGGCATCACCGGCCGCCCCGAGTCGCCCGATGGCCAGAATCTGGAGCCCATGCTCGGCCACGGCCTGCAAGCCATGTCCATCGGCTTCCTGATCGACGTCGAGACCCCCATGGTCTGGCGCGGCCCGATGGTCACCCAGGCGCTGGAGCAGTTGCTCAACCAGACCATGTGGAAAGACCTCGACTACCTGATCATCGACCTGCCGCCCGGCACCGGCGACATTCAACTGACCCTGGCGCAGCGTGTGCCGGTCACCGGCGCGGTCATCGTCACCACCCCGCAGGATATCGCCCTGATCGACGCTCGCAAGGGCCTGAAGATGTTCGAGAAGGTGGGCGTGCCCATCCTCGGCGTGGTCGAGAACATGAGCCTGCACATCTGTTCCAGTTGCGGCCATGAGGAGCGCATTTTCGGTGAAGGCGGCGGCGAGCGCATGTGCAAGGACTACGGCACCGAATTCCTCGGCAGCCTGCCCCTGGATATCCGCATCCGCGAGGAAACCGACTCCGGCAAGCCCACCGTGGTTGCCGAGCCGGAATCGCGCATCGCCGAGATCTACCGCGCCATTGCCCGCCGCGTCGCGGTCAAGGTTGGCGACTTGGCGGTGGACCACTCCTCCAAATTCCCCAGCATCGTGATCCAGAACACTTGATCCGGTTTCCAGGGAACGAAAAAAGGCGCCTCTCGGCGCCTTTTTTGTTTGAACAGCCAAGTTTGCGGGTCTATCATACGCCGTATGACAAAAGTCGCCGAAGCCCCCGCCCTGTACGAAACCGCGCCTCCCGAAGGCGGGATGCGGGTCAATGCGCGTTTGGACGAAGGCACCAGCCAGGAACTGCGCCAGTTGCTGAAGGAGACCGGTATGAGCGTCACCGAAGTCATCCGCGAGTCCATCCACCGTCTCTACCTTCAGGAAAGTGTCGAGACGCGCTCCCCGGCAGAGTCTTTCGCCGATCTGATCGGTTGCATCGATGGCCCCGCCGACTTGTCTGGGAATTACAAGGTGGCGCTGCGTGATTCCCTTCTCGCCAAGCACGGATGATCATCGCCGATACCGGTTATTGGGTGGCCCTGTTCAATCGTGGCGATGCCCACCATCAACGGGCCGTGGCGGTGAGCGGGGAAATCCGCGAACGTCTCGTCACCACCTGGCCGGTGCTGACCGAAACCGCTCATCTTCTCGCCGCGCGCGGCCATGCCGGGGTGTCCGCCCGCTTTCTCGAACGCTGCTTCGCGGGCGCCGTGGATATTTTCGAGCTGGATGTTCAGGCGCGCCCAAGAATGCTGGAATTGATGCGCCGCTATGCCCAACTGCCGATGGATCTGGCCGATGCTTCCCTGGTCGTCCTGGCGGAAAAACTGGGGCATGGGCGTATCCTCTCGACCGACCGGCGCGACTTTGAGTCCTACCGCTGGAAACAACACCAACCTTTCGAAAACCTGTTGCTGGGGCAAGCATGAGCATCAAATCCGACAAATGGATCCGTCGCATGGCGGCGGAATACAACATGATCGAGCCGTTCGAGCCCGGTCAGATCAAGAGCGTCAACGGCGAAAAGATCGTCTCCTACGGCACTTCCAGCTACGGCTACGACGTGCGTTGTTCCAGTGAATTCAAGTTGTTCACCAACCTCAACCACACCATCGTCGACCCGAAAAACTTCGATCCGGCCAGCTTCGTCGAGGTGAAAGGCGACTACTGCATCATTCCGCCCAACTCCTTCGCCCTGGCGCGCACCGTCGAATATTTCCGCATTCCGCGCAGCGTGCTCACCATCTGCCTGGGCAAGAGCACTTACGCCCGGTGCGGCATCATCGTCAACGTCACGCCGCTGGAACCGGAGTGGGAAGGCCACGTCACACTGGAGTTCTCCAACACCACGCCGCTGCCGGCCAAGATCTACGCTAACGAGGGCGTGGCGCAGATGCTGTTCTTTGAGTCCGATGAGGTCTGCGAGACGTCCTACCGGGATCGTGGCGGTAAATACCAGGGCCAGACCGGCGTCACGTTGCCGAAGATCTGACCTCGCCATAGGCGCGGTAGCAATTGCGGCCGGCGTCCTTGGCCATGTAGAGCGCCTTGTCGGCGTGTTGCAGCATGCTTTCGATGTCTTCGCCGTTGTTGGCGAAGTAACCGCCGACGCTGATCGTGAGTGGTAGCGCGCTACCCGCCGCGCCCGCGATGTGGCAGGTTTCGGCGATGGCCGCGCGGATGCGTTCCCCCTGGGCGTCGAGGTCATGGGCGTCGCTGGCTTGGGTCAGTACCAGGAACTCGTCGCCGCCCCAGCGGGCGACGCTGTCGTAGGGGCGCAGCATGGCGTGGATCAGGCTCGCCACCGCCTTCAGGGCTTCATCGCCCTTGCCGTGGCCGTGCTGGTCGTTGATTTCCTTGAACAAGTCGATGTCGACCAGGAGCAGGCCGATGCGGCTGTGTTCGCGCCGCGAGCGGCTGATTTCGGCCTCGATCCGTTCACTCATGCCGCGACGGTTGAGCAACTCGGTGAGCGGGTCGGTTTTCGCCAGCCGATCCAGCGCCTCGGTACGCTCGTTCACCTTGCTCTCCAGGTCACGCCGGGCTTCCCACTGGGCGCGCGCCATGCGCCGGAAATGTTCGATCAGGAGGCTGATTTCACCCTTGCCCTGTGTCGGCGGGAATACGTCGCCATGCTGCCCCTGTTCCGCCTCGCGCATGGCGAGCTCCAGGTTCTTCAGCGGGCGCAGGACCAGGCGACTGAGTACCAGATTGAACAGGGCCAGCGCCGCCAGCAGCGTCAGGCCGTAGACCAGGAGGATGCCGCTGAAACTGCTCAGCGGCACCAGGACATTGAGGTCGAGCAGGGTGATCTCGTACCAGTCGATTTCCGGTAGATAGGCGACGCCGGCCAGGTGGCGCCTGCCCTCGATCTCGACGAAGCGGCTGATGACCGTGCTCTTCACACTCTCCAGTTCCTTCATCGCGGCGTAGATCGCTTCGCGGTCCTGTGGCCGCTCGAACAGGAGATCCAGGGTTTTTCGCTCATGCGCCGTTTTGCTGATGCTGGCGAAGTCGATCAGGCGTTGGTCGCGGTGGGCCTGGATGGCGCCGTTGTGGTCGACGAACAGGCTGGTCATGCCCGGTTGCGTCTGATCCACCACGGCGTGGATGAGCTCCGTCAGGTCGAGGCCGGTTCCAGCGACGCCGAGGATGGCATCGCCGTCGCGCACCAGCACGTCGATCCACAATTTGGTGACGCCCAGATTGGCGTCGGGATTGACGTTGATGTGGATGTCGCGCTGCTGCCGGATGATGTCGTAAAACCAGCGATCTTCCGGCTTTTTCGGCGAGAGGGTGTAACGGTACGGCTTACCGGCGAATTCGTTTTTCGCGTTGTTGTGGTAGTAACGGCCGGAGTCGCGCAGGGCGACGAAGTAACTCCGGTCGGAAAAGGTCAGACGGTAGTTTTCCATTTCCGCGAGCGCGCGGCGGGTCAGCGCCGGATCTTCGGGGTCACGCGCCCAGTTGCGGATTTCCTGTGAATTGGCGAACTGGCGCGACAGGGCAATTTCCCGAACGATGGGTTGCAGCAGGCGCGACTTGTCGTAGAGCACCTGTTTTTCCGCGTAGCGGATGGCCCATTGCGCGACGATGTTTTCCGCGAGTTGCCGCGAGGCATACCAGGCCGCAGTCGCCGAGGCGACGATCAGGAGACCGGTGAGCAGGAGAAAACGAGGCTTGAGGTTCAAGACGTATGGGGGCCGTGGGGCACGGAAGTGGTGGGGTGGGGGTAAGCACTATATCGGCATCCGCGTGCATCAGCTTTAGGCTTGATTCGCGCTGGACGCTCATCCGTGTCGGGATTCATGCGGATGCAGCAGCCAGCGGTGCGCGCCCCAGGCGCCGATGCCACAGAGGGCGAGCAGCAGGGTCAGCGGCAAGGCGCTGCCGTCGTGCAAGGCGCTGATTCCGAGACCGGCCAGGGTGGCGAGGCCGAATTGCAGGGCGCCGAGCAGCGCGGATGCGCTTCCGGCCCGCTGGCCGTGGGTCGCCAGGGCGTTGGCGCTGGCATTGGGCATGATGAAGCCGAGGCTGGAAATATAGAAGAACAGACCGAGCAGAAGTGACGGCACGCTGAACAGGCCATTGCCCGCGAGCAACGCCAGGGCGCCGCCGGTCAAGGCCGGGACCCAGAGGGCGCGGCGCAGCAGACGACTGGGTTCATGGTTCTTCAGGGCGCGCGCGTTCAACTGGCTGGCGGCGACGAAGCCGAGCGCGTTGACGCCGAAAATCCAGCCGAAGTACGTGGCGGGAATGCCAGCCAACTCGATCAGTACGAACGGCGAACCGGTGATGTAGGCGAACAGGCCGGCCATCGCCAGGCCGCTACTGAGGGTGTAGCCGAGGAAGGGGCGGCTGACGAGCAGGTCGGTATAACCGCGCAAAGTGCCGACCAGGCTCAACGGCGGCTCATGGCGGCTATCGTGGCTTTCCGCCAGGCCGAAATGGATCGCCAGCAGGCAGGCCAGGGCAAAGATGGTCAGCAGCAGGAAAATCGCGCGCCAGCCCAGGGCGTCATCCAGCCACGCCCCCAGCAGCGGTGCAAGGATCGGGGCCAGGCCCATGACCAGGAGCAGCATGGAAAAAGCGCGCGCCGACTCGCGCGCGGCGCAGCGGTCGCGCACCACGGCGCGGGCGATCACCATTCCGGCGGAACCGCCCAGCGCCTGGAGCACGCGCCAGAAGGTCAGCGCCGTGATGCTGTCCGAGAGGGCGCAGCCGAGCGAGGCCAGCGCGAACAACGCCAGGCCCGCGTAGAGCGGCGGCTTGCGTCCGAAGCGGTCGGAAAGCGGCCCCCAGAACAGTTGCCCGGCGCCCATGCCGGTAAAGAAGGCCGCCAGGGTCAGTCCGGCGGCGCCGGGGCTGGCGGCCAGGTCCCGTTCCAGCCCGGGCAGGGCCGGCAGGTACATGTCGATGGACAGGGGGCCGATGGCGGTCAGCGCGCCGAGCAGAATCAGCCAACCGGGAAAGCCCCGGTCGAGCGCCGCGGCGCGCGTGCTCACGGCGCCGGTTTCATGTGGCCGACCCAGGCGGAGAGCATGCCGATGGCGCCATATTCGATGTGGTCGTTGAGCGGGGTCAGATATTCGCCGGCATCCCGCACCGCCGAGATATAGAGCAATGGCAGATAGTGTTCCGGCGTCGGGACGGACAGCCGGGTGTCTTCCTCATCGAGACGACACAGGCCTGCGTGATCCTGTTCCAGCAGCAGTCGGTGCACACGGCGGTTGAAGCGTTCCGCCCAGCTGAAACCGCCCTCGTGGCGATGCCAGTCGATGCGTCGCAGGTTGTGCACGATATTGCCGCTGCCGAGGATCAACACGCCCTCGTCGCGCAGGGGGCGCAGGCGTTGTGCCAGCGCGAAATGCGCGGCGGCGTCACGGTGGCGGTCGAGACTGAGCTGTACCACCGGGACGCCGGCGTTGGGGTAGAGATGCGCGAGCAGCGACCAGGCGCCGTGGTCGAGCCCCCATTCCATGTCCAGCGTCACCGGCTCCGGCGCCAGCAATTGCGCGATCCGCCGCGCCAGGTCGGGGTCGCCCGGCGCCGGGTAGCTGAACTCCGCCAGCCGCTTCGGAAACCCCGCGAAGTCGTGAATGGTTCTCGGGCAGGGCATGGCGGTCACGGCGATGCCCTCAGTCTCCCAGTGCGCGGAAATGACCAGAATCGCGCGCGGGCGCGGCAAGCGCTTGCCCCAGTCGCGCCAGGCGCGGCTGTTGACGTTGTCTTCCAGCGTGTTCATCGGGTTGCCGTGGCCGATGAACAAGGCGGGGTGTGGTCTGTTCAACCTATATTCCTCAGTTGAACGCGCCCGAGTGTGCGGTTTTCGGGCCGGCTGGCAAGGCGCGACGACGCTGCGGGCCGGGGCCCGCAAGGAGGAGCAACGCAGCCAGACGGCCCGAAAACCGTGCAATCGGGCGCGTAGCGGCGCCACCCGATTGGTGCGCGCCATCGGAGGCGCAAACGCCAGCATTCCTGCGGCCTCACGAGGGCCAAGGAGCTGTCAACTGAGGAATATAGGTTCATGAATGCCTGAGCAAAAAGGTGCGATCTGTCTTCATCGTGGGCGCATTCTCGCAGGTCGTTCATATTTATTGCAGGTCGCCAATGTTGGCGGCGAACGCAGCCGGCGGGCGCGAGTTACCATCGCCCGCCATGTCTACCGCGAATTATTCCCTCCCCCTGGTCATCACCGCTGGCGAGCCCGCCGGCATCGGTCCCGATTTGTGCGTGTTGCTGGCGCAGTCGCCGCCGCCGGGACGTCTCGTGATTCTCGCGGATCGTGAGGTGCTGCGCGCGCGCGCGGCGCAACTCGGTCTGCCGTTCGCCGTGCCGGATTACGACATCGGCCTGGATGCACCGGTGAGCATCCAGCACATGTCGGCGACCGCGCCGGTGCTGGCCGGGCAGCTTGACCCGGCTAACGCCGAATACGTGCTGGAAACCTTGCGCTGGGCGGTGGTCGGCTGCGCCAATGGCGATTTTGCCGGCATGGTCACCGGGCCGGTGCACAAGGGCATCATCAACGAGGCGGGTATTCCTTTCACCGGCCATACCGAATTCCTCGCGGAATTGACCGATACGCCGCGCGTCGTGATGTTGCTGGAAGGTGGCGGCATGCGCGTGGCGTTGGTCACCACGCATCTGCCGTTGAAGGACGTCGCCGCCGCCATCACCCGCGATGCGCTCAAGGAAACGCTGCGCATTCTGCACGCCGCCCTGCGCCGCGATTTCGGCATTGCCAGCCCGAGCATCCTGGTGGCCGGTCTCAACCCGCACGCTGGCGAAGGCGGCCATCTCGGGCGCGAGGAGATCGAAATCATCGAACCGGTACTGGACGAGCTACGCGGCAAGGGCATGAAACTGCTCGGACCCTTGCCCGCCGACACCCTGTTCCAGCCCAAACTGCTGGAACAGGCCGACGCCGTGCTCACCATGTATCACGACCAGGGCCTGCCGGTGCTCAAGCACGCCAGCTTCGGCAAGGGCGTCAACATCACGCTCGGCCTGCCCATCATCCGCACCTCGGTGGACCACGGCACTGCCCTCGAACTGGCCGGCCATGGCCGCGTCCGCGATGGCAGTCTGCGCGCGGCGGTGGACAAGGCGCGGGAGATGGCGGGTCACCGCGCCGTCGCGCCGCTATGAGCCAGGCGCCCCTGCCCAGGGCCAAGAAATCCCTCGGCCAGCATTTCCTCGTCGACAACCACTACATTGCCCGCATCGTCGCGACGATCCGGCCGGAAGCGGGCGACATCATGGTCGAAATCGGCCCCGGCCCAGGCGCGCTCACCTGCCCGTTGCTGGAGACGTTGGCGCATTTGCACGTGGTGGAGTTCGACCGCGACATGGTGGCGCGTTTGCGCGAGGAATTTCCCGGCGAGCGCCTGAGCATCCACCAAGCCGATGCCCTGGATTTCGACTTCACCCAGTTCGGCGACGACCTGCGGGTGGTCGGCAACCTGCCCTACAACATTTCTTCGCCGCTGCTGTTTCACCTCGCCGACTCCGCCGAGAAGATTCGCGACATGTGCTTCATGTTGCAGAAGGAAGTGGTGGACCGCATGGCCGCCGCGCCCGATACCGCCGATTACGGGCGTCTCTCGGTCATGTTGCAGTCGCGCTTTCGCGTGGAAAAAAAGTTTGTGGTGCCGCCCGGCGCCTTCAAACCACCGCCGAAGATCGATTCCGCCATCGTCCGCCTGATTCCCCTGCCGCCGGAAGCCGTGCCCTACACCAACGCCCGCGTGTTCGCCGACGTGGTGGCGCGCGCCTTCGGCCAGCGCCGCAAGACCCTGCGCAACACCCTCAAGGGCCTGGTTGATCCCGCCCTGTTCGAGGAACTCGGCATCGACCCCATCCGCCGTGGCGAAACCCTGTCGGTGGCGGAATTCGCGAGATTGGCGAATCGGCTCTCGTAGCACCGGCTTCCAGCCGGCTGTTTTAAAAGGTTCTTTTCTCGTTAGCGGGTGATCGCGCATAACCGATGGGAAGGCGGCCTCCCCCTTTCTCAAAGGGGGAATGAGGGGGATTTCTCCAAGGGTGGTGCCAGTTCAGGCGTCCGCAAATCCCCCCTAACCCCCCTTTGCAAAAGGGGGGAACCTTGCCGGCCCGCGTCACCCGCTAACGCGAAAAAACCTTTCCAAAGATGTCGGCAAGGCGCTAAGGAATACCGCGCCGGGGGCGATCTTCCAGCGGTGTTCGCTGGCGCGCCTCATGAAGGCATTATGATGGCCGACGATTTCATCGAGGAGCGCCCTGGTGACTGTTCCGAAACGCATTGTCCCCGTCCTCGCCGGCGGCGGCACCCGCTTGCCGGCGCATGTCGGGGTCCTGACCGCGCTGAACGATATGGGGATCGGCTTCGACCACATCGTCGGTGTCTCCGGCGGCAGCGTGGTGGCGGCGCTGGCCGCGGTCGGCAAGAATCAGGAGGACATGACGGCGCTGTTCCGCACGGTCAATTTTCTCCAGTTTCGCGGCTATTCCCTGGTCAACCTACTCAGGCACGGCGGCCTTTCCACCGGCAAACGCTTCGAGCAATGGATGGACGGCGAGTTGGGCGGCCGACGTTTTTGCGATCTCGAAAAGAGCCTGCATGTGGTCGCCACCGACGTGCGTTCCGGCCGGCCGGTGCTGTTCAACCGCGAGAACAGCCCCGACTTGTCGGTGGCGCGCGCGGTGCTCTATTCGATTTCGATCCCCCTGCTCTTTCCCTTCCATCACCACGGCGACCACATCCTGGTGGATGGCAGCATTCTGGCTGAAGATAGCCTGTTCCAGGACTGGGCCGGCGACCTCACGCCGGTGGTGTGTTTCCGCCTGCGCGACAAGCGCATCGCCACCGCCCACCCCGCGCGCAAGTATTTGCCGGTGGCGGATTACATGTTCATGCTGGTGCGCACCTTCATGAGCACCATCTCGCGTGAATACCTCTCGGAAGCGCTGTGGTTGAACACGGTGTTGATCGAAACGGAAGGCATGTCGCCGCTGGAGTTCAACATGTCCACGGCACAGAAGCAGACCTTGTTCGATCTGGGTTACGCCACGACACAAACGTATTTGCCGGCCAAGCTGGCGCGCGTCATGGGCCCGGTTAAGCAGGCGGTGGGCCAGCCGTCATTCATGGAGTAGGGCCAGCTCCTCGTCCGCGTGGCGCAGGCGCTGCGCCAGGGTGCGGGCGATGGCGGTGACCAGGGTGAAGGCCAGCCGCTTGTGTTCTTCACCCAGCTTGTTGAACTGATCCAGCGAAAGGACGTAGAGGTCGGTATCGACGCTGACAGTGGCGGTGTTACCGCGTGGCCTGCCGTCGAGCAGGGCGAGGCCGCCGAAGAAATCGCCCCGTCCGAATGTGGCGATGTGATGCAGGCGCCGGCTGCCGCTGACCGGCGACATGATCTTGATCTCGCCGCGCCGGATCAGATACAGCTCATTGCCCGTATCCCCCATGGAATAGATCGCTTCACCGGCCTTGTAAGCGCGCAGCTCCATGCGCGTCTCGAGATCGGCCAGCGTCTCGTCCTTGCGTCCCTGGAACATCTCCATTTCCTGCAAGGTCAGCGGAATCTGCTCATCTGTCGGCGCGATGACGCCGGCGACGATCTGGTTTTCCACCCATTCGATGGCGGACTCAAGGGTGGGGAATAGTTTCACCGTGTCCTCGAAGGCCGTGAGGCCGGTCTGCTCGAAGAACTCGCGCAGATTGCGCCCGCTCGGCAATTGCTCCTGGACGTTGCTCAGCAGCAGGGGGACCCCGCGCTCCATCAACCGGTCGCGCACCTGGTTGAGCATGTGCGCGGCCGTGATATCCACCGACTGCACCCGTTGCAGGTCGAGGAGGATGTAATCGCGGACCTTGATCTCCGGTTCCAGTAGCGAATAGAGCTCGTAGCTGGTGCCGAAGAACAGGCTGCCCTGCAACTCGAAAATGACCGCCATATCGCCCTTCTGCGCGATGACGCGCATCTCGGCTTCGGGTCGGTACCAGGTCGAGGAGCGTTGGCTGACGAAGGACTTGCGCCGCACCACCGAACCGCCGATCTGCTCCCGCACGAACAGCATGATCGACATGGCGACGCCCGCCGCGGACGCGGCGATCAGCCCCACCGTCAGCGCCGTGCCGACCACCGTCACGACTACCGCGAAGTCGAACACGGTGGCGCGCGATTCGAGGAAACGCAGGGGCTCCGTGTCGATCATGCGCAAGCCGATGACGATCAGAATCCCGGCCAGGGTGGCGATCGGAATCCAGGCGATGAAAGCGCCCAGCAGCAACGCGGCGACCAGTGCCAGCACACCCTCGATGATGCCGGATAACCGGGTTTGTCCGCCGCTGGTCAGGTTCACCAGCGAGGCGCCCATGGTGCCGGCGCCGGGAATGCCGCCGATGGATGCCGAGGTGATGTTGGCGACGCCCTGCGCCACCAGTTCGCGGTCCGGGTCATGGCGGCTGTGCGCCAACTGGTCGATGACCACGCAGGTTTTTAGGGTGTCGATGGAGAGCAGCGCCGCCAGGGTCAGCGCGCTACCAAACAGGCCGGCGACCTGGGCCAGGGTCAGCCCGCCGATTTCCTGCCAGCGCCCGGTGATCGTGCCGATGTAACCTTCCCCGGTCGCCCCGAGCGCGCCGAGCACCAGCCTGTTGTCGGTCAGGGTCTGCATCGACGGGTCGTTATAGGCGAGCGCGAAATAGGCCAGCACCCCGGCGAAAATGCCGAGGATGGTACTGGGAATGGCTTTCGTGATTTTCGGCGCGACCAGCGCCACGGTTACGGTCGCCAGGCCGACCGAGACGCCCCGCCAATCCCACAGCTGCGGCGAAATGAGCGCTTCCCACCACAGCGTACCGGCCGGCGCGCCGACGAATTTCTGCGCCTGGCTGCCGATGATGATCAAGCCGACGCCAGTCATGTAGCCGCTGACCACCGTGTAGGGGATGTATCTGATCAGCCGGCCGAAGCCCAGAAAGCCGATGAGCATCTGAATCAAGCCGGCCAGAATGCCCAGCACGGTCAACATCAGAACGATGGTTGCCGGCGCCACGCCCTGTCGCACCAGCTCGATCGCGAATGCCGAGAGCACCGCCGCCGCGGGCGCGCAGGGTGCGCTGATGAGCCGGTCCGCGCCGCCCAGCGTCGGCGCGATCAGCCCCAGCGCCGCCGCCCCGATAATGCCGGCCAGCGCGCCATAAGCGGCATATTCCGGACCGATCGCCGAGTAAATGGTGACCCCAAAAGCCACCGCCGCCGGCAGCGCCACCAACATCGCGGCCAGGCCACCCCAGAAGTCGCCGGGGGTGCGGAATTTTCCGGAAAACATTTTCATTGACAGTACCCTCGCGACCGAAATGAAAAAGTACTCCGTTGTACTGCCGGGATAGAGGGGCCGGCTAGTGGGGCGGGCGTGGAAAAGCAATTATTTCCCAGCCGACCATGCAATGAACCGGTGCGGTCGTTTCGCGCCGGGGCCCGTGAAAGCATCCAGGGAGGCGCCAAAGTGATCGTCATTCCCCCACTGGAGGGATTGAAGGCAACTTCATCTCTCACCCAGGTGGGTCCATGGTGACGGAAATTTGCGTAGCGGCGGGCCAACCAACGCAGCGTGGCAACGTGCCGCGACACGAAGACGTGATGGTGGAAATGGAAAATCAACACAACTCAAGTGTCCTGGATTCACAAGCCTGAATCTTCATCGAAAGACATATCGACACGGCAAACCGTGTGCTGGGGGTCTCGAAAAACCCGTCATTCCCGCGAATGTGGGAATCCAGAGTGTTGACCCCACTGGGTTCCCGCATTCGCGGGAACGACGAATCAGCCCGGATGGAATGCAATGGGATCCGGGATTATTTGGCTGGGGAATCCACCCAACTCCCCGGATTCCGCTGCGCTGCATCCGGGCTACCCGCTGCCGCCGCGATGAAGAACGGTAGGACGTAGGGTGTGGTGAGCGCAGCGAACCGCACCATGGATTGTGAAGGTTCTACCTGGAGAACCACCTGGGCTGGT
>JAURYL010000051.1 GCA_030653935.1 Pseudomonadota bacterium | reverse complement strand
CATCCTCGTCGCGCTTGCCACCCCCCCGGCTCGCCGCCGTCCTGGCTGACGCGCGCCACCCCTCCCCATCGACTTGCCGCCGCGCGGAGTGGGGGTGTTTCCAGTCGCCCTTCGGGCGCCTTCCAACACCCCC
Organism: Pseudomonadota bacterium; assembly: GCA_030653935.1. Classification (GTDB taxonomy): domain Bacteria; phylum Pseudomonadota; class Gammaproteobacteria; order Burkholderiales; family Thiobacillaceae; genus PFJX01. The sequence continues at coordinate 12,226 of JAURYL010000051.1, read as the reverse complement.
ACTCCGCGCATCAGACCCCTCTCCTGAAGCAAATTCGTCGGCACCAGCCCCATAACCAGGGAGAACGCCTATATGCCCTTGCCGCCAGATTTACGCGGATTTGGATAGCCGTTCACATGCGGAAGGTGGCTTCGCCCAGGCGTTGTTCGCTGTGGGCGATGAAGGCGGGGATGCCAGCCTCCGGCAATAGCGGCGCTCCCGCTCCCTGGTAGACCTGGCTGAGCTTGCCCAGGAGTTGGGCGAACTGGTCGCGGCTGAGGTTGTCGAGGCGGATGACCGGGCCGGTGAGGGCGATCAGGCCGTCGCGGGCGAAGGGGTTTTCCGCGAGGCGGGATTGCAGTGCGGGGTAGCTGTAGAGGCCCCGGCGCGGATCGGTGAGGAATTCCGGGGTGCCGCCGAGGACGAAGCCGAGGCCTTCGACGTTGCCTTGTTCGAGGTCGTTGAGGATGCGCAGGATTTTTCGTAGTTGCCGTTGCGCGCTTGCGGGTTGGTGAGTTTGTAGAGGTTGACCAATTCGTCCAAGCAGATGAGCAGGCCTTTGTAACCGGCCAGGCGGGTGAAGCGGGCGAGGAGCTTGAGTTGGTCGTAGAGGGCGGCGTCGTTGATGATTTCGCGCACGCCCAGCGCCGCGCGGGCGTCGGTCTTGGCGCTGAATTCGCCGCGCAGCCAGCGGATGGCGTTGGCCTTGAGGGTGTCGTCGTCTTTTTCGTAGGCGCGCCAGTAGGCGGCGATGACGCTGGCGAAGTCGTAGCCCATGACCAGTTCGCTGAGGGCTTCGAGCTTTTCGTGGATGACGTCTTCAGGTTTGCGTTCCGCTTTTCTCGCCTCGGCCAGGGTGGTGGTGATGAACTTTTCCACCACGGTGGTGAGCGCGCCGCCTTCCGGTTTGGTGCGGCTGGAGAGGTTATGCATCAACTCGGCATAAAGGCTGCGCACCTCGCCGCCGGAGCCGTGCAGGCGGCGGCCGGGGTTGAAATCGGCGTGGGCTACAACAAGTTGCCGCTCCATGGCTTCGCCGCGCAGCAGGTTGAGGAAGAAGGTCTTGCCGGAGCCGTATTCGCCGACGATGAGGCGGAAGCTGGCGCCGCCGTCGGCGATTCGGTCGGGGTCTTGGTCGAGGGCGGCGATTTCGGCGTCGCGGCCGACCTAGATATGCCGCGCGCCGGTGCGCGGGGTGACGCCGGAACGCAGGGACTGGATGAGGGCGTCGCGCTCGCGCGGGCGGAGGGTGGGTGTGGTCACGACGGTTGTTCTCCCCTGGTGGTATTTGTTTCGAGTTGCGGCGGTGTCCGCGCCGGTGTCGCCATTGTATGCGCGCCCGCGCAGGGGCTGGAGTAGGTGGGAGCCCAATGATGATTCCGTGAGGCGTTGTCACTGGCGGCGCGGCGGCGGCCACCGCAAGCCGCGATCAGCGATAAACCAAGCCGGCTGGAAGCCAGCGCTACAACTTGCCGCCGCGTGTGGCTGTTCTTTCCGCTGTTCAGCTGTGAGGCGGGTTCCGTGGTTACATCCTGCTTCTTCCGAGGCAGGCAGCGCTCAATCCCATTTCTCCGGGTTGCCGATGGCCTCTCGGTTCAAAACCTGATCCGGCGACGGGCAGGGCGCGGCGGCGAGCCGGGTCAGGTTTGTTCCCAGAACCGGCGGTGCGGTCGATGCTGGTGGCTGGCTTGCGCGCTGCCCACTGAGCCGGTTACTTCCAGACTACCCGCCAGGCCGCGTACTCGCTCGGGCGCAGGTGATAACGGGCGATGTTGCCCTCATGCAGGCTCATCGCCTCGGTTTCCGCCACTTCCACAAAGCGCGCGCGATCCGGCGTGTCGACTTCGTTGCTTCGCGCGCGGATGTAAGCAACGGCTTGCGCCTTGTCCATACCGGATCGCACGACATGAGCCACCGTCTCGGCCAGTAACTGGCGATAGCGCAGCCGGAACGGATCGGGCTCGCCCAGGGACTGGCGCACCGCCGAATAACGCGCGCTGGAACGCCGGTAAGCCCAGACGAACACATCGCGCAGCAACTCGATTCGATTCAGTTCATAAATGCCCAATACCGCATGGATGTAAGTCTGTTGATCCACATCGACGAAAGATAGAGGGCACAGGTTGTGCCGGATAAGCGGGATATTTGCCGCCAGCCGCGACACCCGCTTGTTCACGTCCTCGAAGGTCTGGAGATAGGGCAGATGCACCATCATGAAGAAAGCCTGTTCGAACGGGTCGGCGATGGCCGCCGTCGTATCGAGCATCTGCTGAAAACATTCCGCGATCCGCTGTGGCCCCTCCAGAGGATGAAATACCGTCCCAGCGACGCCCACCGCGATACCGCGCAAACGTCCACCGGCGGTCGGGTCGGCCAGCAGGTTATCCGCCAGCAGCGCGTGAAGATTGAGCAAGGTGTAACGGTTGCAGCCGATCTCGGCGGCCGGCTCAACCAGAAACTTGATCGCCCGCTTGTGGTTCAGGATCATCTGCGCTTCCAGCGCATCCTTGCCGCTTGCCGCCTCCCCCATGGATAACAGCCGTTCCGTTTCCAGGAGTGAATAAGTATTGCCTTCCAGGCGGCTGGAATTCCACGACAGGTCGATCAGCAAGCGGCTCAGAATTTGCCGGGCGTATGTGCCGGCGGGCATCTCGTCAGTCGCTCCCTGTCCCAGGCCGCGCAACTCGGCACAAAGTGACTCGGGCAAGTAACGGCTGACGTTGGGGCGGTAGTCATCCAGAAACGCCCGGTTGTAGCCCACTGGCTGCCGCGCCGACAGCGGCCGCATCACCGCCAGCGCTACCGCCCGACCCTCGGGAGAAAGCGGAATCCCGGTGTCGAGCAAGGCGTCGGTGGCCACCGATGACACCGTCGCGCCCCCGGAAAAATAGCGCGCCCCGCGCCGCTGCCCCACCATCCGCAGCCGCCCATCGGCCACCAACCCGGCCAGGCGGCGTTGCAGTGTGCGACGGGGCAGATCGAGAGCCAACGCCGACTCGATCTCCTCGATGCCGGCCCCATCGGGAAACCGCCCCATCACACCCAGGATCAGGCCAAGCTCGGATTCAGGTATCGGTCGGGACATATCCGCCTCTGTCGCAAAGTAGATATGCGCCACTATGACACGTAATGGTGGCGCATATTGATATTGCGCCACCATTACTGTCGCAAACCGGCAGCCTGGATGCGGCGATGTGTAATCCGGTGTTCCAGGTCGCCCTACGTGGATTCCCGCTCACACAAGCGCGCTGAGGTATGTCACGGGGTTGGCTTCATCCGCCGTCGCTTGACAGCGCAAACGGGAGAAGTGGCCGGGAATGGGGCGCTGTCACGCTGATCATGTTCGCTGGCCGAATGCTTTCTTCGCTGAGCAGGGGCTCTTCACCTTGTATGGAGCCGATGCCACGGCGAGCCAATCACGATGTTGAAACCACCACTGGAGAGCCATGTGCGGGAAAACCGCACGCACGGTTCGGTGGGAGGGGAGGGCTCACGCTCTTCTCTACCCCTATCTGGGCGTAGTGGTTGTTTGCCGCACCGGTAGAACAAGAACGGCCCCGCGAGGGGGCCGTCGAAACGAAACGAAGGGATTTATTTGCAGCCCATCGCGCCTTTCATCTGCTTCATGCGTTCGGCCTGGATGCCACCGGCGATGGCCTTGGCTTCGGCGATTTTTCCGGCGTAGACGTTGGGGATGATTTCACCTTCGCGGGTGGTTTTGAATGCTTCCCAGGCGGGTTTGAAGGCGGCTGCCTTGGCTTCGTCGTTGGCGTTGTAGCTCTTCATCATTGCGGTGAGGGTGGCGTCGAGTTTGGCGCTGGCGGCGTGGACTTTGCCCTTGAGGTCGTCCTGGGTGGCTTTGTCGGTGGAACCGATCATGGCGACCAGGTGACCACGGGCTTCCATGAGGGCGCCGCAGGCGTCGTCAGCGGGGGCGGCGATGGCGGGTTGGATGGCGGTGAGCAGCAGGGCGGCGAACGATACGGCGATGGACTTTTGCATGGTGATCTCCTGGCTAGGCTAAAAAAACCCGCCAGAAAATCTGGCGGGAAAAGACCGAACCATGCTCAGCGTGTGGGTATTAATCAGCCTTGATATAGGTCAAATGAACCAGGCCGACGAACCTGCGCTGTTGCGTAATCGCGTCAGCCGCAATCCTTGGTGCCGCAACTCAAGTCACCGGGGCGGCCGGGTTCGCTGTACTTGTCTTCTTCCAGCTGTTCGCGGTTGGCCAGGTATTCCTCGCGCAGCTTTTCCGTCTTGACCTTGAGGCGGTCCATCCGGGACTCGTAGGCGCCTGGCTGTTCGGCCAGGAACTTCTCACCAAACAAAGCATGTTTGAGGAAGTTGTAACCAAACTCCATCAGCGCTTCGTCGTTGTCCAGGAGCACGGCCATGACGTCCAGCGGGATTTCATAGGTGCGGTTGAAGGTGTCGCTGGAGACAAAGGCGCGGAAGCGGTCGATGTCGTAGCTGGCCATGAAGAACAACTGATTGGAGACGGCGGGCGGCTTGCCGATGCCGGGGCCGGCGGATTTGCGCTTGAGCACCAGTTGGCGCCAGCCGCGGCCTTTCTCGTCGTAGTCATCGACGCCTTGTTCCTTGCGGTATTCGTCGATGGTCAGCGAACGCGGCTCCTGGTGACCGAGGCAGTGTTTTTCCTCGACCATGGCGTAGACGGCGCGGTCGGTGTACTCGTCCTGGTTACGCATCGAAAGCAGGGCAAGGGGGTAATAGCGGCAGGCGGTGGGGCGGTCTTCGTAGACGCCGCAGCCTTCCGGTTTCATGAACTGGCAGGCGGTACCGCCTTCGACCGGGCGGAATTTCACGCCGGGCATGCCGTCCTGGTCCATCTCGTAGGGGACGGTGTATTGCTTGAGGAAATCGCCGGAAGACAATTCCAGGCGGTTCTTCAGACGCAGGACATCATAGGGGGTCAGGGTGATGTCGATGTTGGCGCAGCAGGCATTCCAGCAGCCCACATCCTTGTGACAGCGGAACTGGATGACCTTGGCACCATCGAGCATGTTGGGCATGACCGGGCTGAGCTCGAAGGGAGCTGATTGCGCCAAGTTTTTGAATTGGGTTTCGTCCATGTGCGGCCTCGAAAAAGCTGTGCGGAAAGAAGCGGTTAGATGGGGGGCAAAGCATCATTCGCAAGAGGGTGCGCTTGGGAATGACGGTTCGGAGAATAGGGGTAACGCGCATGACGTAGGTTGGGCAAAGCGAAGCGTGCCCAACAAACCACCGCGATGTTGGGCACGCTTCGCTTTGCCCAACCTACGAACGACACTCAGCAATAAAAAAACCGGGCGCCTTTTGAGCGCCCGGTTTTTCAGCTACAGCGCCCGATTAGTGAGGGGCGGCCGCTTTGAACAGCTTGGACTTGTCCACCAGATCGAAGTGGGCACGCTTGAAGTTGGTCCACTTCTGCGTGGTCTTGTCATAGATGGAGTTGCCGAAACATTTCCAGTTTTCTTCATCGACGAAGTTCTTGTCGGTGCGGTAGTAGAAGCCGGGGTAACGGCTTTCTTCACGGAACTGGATGTGCTTCATGTGGGCTTCCGCCGTCAAGATCCGGTGGTAGTTTTCCCAGGCGCGCAGGAGTTCGTGCAGGTCTTTCGCACGCATCTTCATCGCGTCTTCTTTCAGCATATTCAGCTTGTCTTCCGCAACGGCCAACATCTTGTCGTTGGTGTTGTAGTAGGTAGCCACGCCAGCAACATACTCGTCCATGATCTTCTGCAGACGGAACTGCAGCATCTTGGGGGTGATGTAGTTGGGGTTGACGTCGATCGCGGTGCTGTAGTCCTTGAACTCCAGGTAGGTACGAACCGGACGATAGATGTCTTCAACCAGCTGCTCAACGGAGGTGTCCAGCTCGACTTTCATGTCTTTGTTGTCGATGCAGTACTTGACCATGGCCTTGGCGGCCAGGCGACCTTCGGTGTGCGAACCGGAAGAGAACTTGTGGCCGGCGGCGCCAACGCCGTCACCGGCGGTGAACAAGCCCTTGACGGTGGTCATGCCACGATAGCCCCAGCTCCAGCCGGAAGGCAGGTGCGCGGGGATCTTGTCCTTGTCGGCGTGCAGCTCATCGGTCGGGGCGCCGAGGTCGGTCGGGCCGGAGACCCAGATGCCGCAGCAACCGGAGTGGGAACCCAGCAGGTAGGGCTCGGTGGGCATCAGCTCGGAGTTCTTCTTCTCGGGCTCGACGTTCTCACCAACCCAGATGCCGCACTGACCGACGCACATGTCCAGGAAGTCTTCCCAGGCTTCGGCTTCGAGGTGCTTCACTTCACGCGGGGACAGCGTGTTGCGCAGGTTACCCAGGGCAGTCACGGTGTCCATCCAGATCGGGCCGCGGCCTTCCTTCATTTCCTTCAGCATGACGTGGTTACGCAGGCAGGAAGCGGGCACAGCGGCCTGACCGTACGGGGGGTACTGGTCCAGCATGGCCTTGTTCTTGGTCAGGTAGTCTTCGCCATAACCGTTGGTGGCGCGGGCCTTGAACAGCAGGAACCAGGCACCGACCGGGCCGTAACCGTCTTTGAAGCGGCAGGGCACGAAACGGTTTTCCATCATGGTCAGTTCCGCGCCGGCTTCAGCAGCCATGGCGTAGGTGGAACCGGCATTCCAGACGGGGTACCAGGCACGGCCGGTGCCTTCACCGACGGAACGGGGACGGAAGATGTTCACGCAACCACCGGCGGCCAGCAGAATCGCCTTGGCCTTGTAGATGTGCAGGGTGTGGTTACGGGTGGAGAAGCCGACGGCACCGGCGATGCGGTTGCTGTCGTTGGCGTCGTTGATCAGCTTGACGATGAAGATACGCTCTTCGACGCGGTCGATACCGATGGCCTTCTTGGCGGCTTCAGCAACGATCCACTTGTAGGATTCGCCGTTGATCATGATCTGCCACTTGCCGGAACGCACGGGCTTGCCGCCGTCCTTCAGGGAGGGCAGGCCTTCGCCGATGGCGGCGGCGCCGTCATGACGCTCGCCGTTGGCATCCAGTTTCCAGATGGGGAGGCCCCACTCTTCGAACAGGTGCACGGAATCGTCCACGTGGCGGCCGACATCATAGGCCAGGTCATCACGGGTGATGCCCATCAGGTCGTTGGCGACCATACGGGTGTAATCGGCGGGGTCCTGCTCGGTGCCGATGTAGGTGTTGATAGCGGACAGACCCTGGGCCACGGCGCCGGAGCGGTCCATGGCGGCCTTGTCGACCAGCTTGATCTTCAGGTCCAGGCCCAGTTCCGCCTTGGCGGCGTCAGCCCAGCGCATCACTTCATAAGCGGCGCCACAACAGGCCATGCCGCCGCCGATCATCAGGATGTCAACTTCTTCCTGGATGACATCGGGATTTCCAAATTCAGCCATTTCTATTACCTCTTGTTTAACCGGATTACTTGCGGATCAGTTCAGCGGGGTTGCCAGAGCGGAAGCCGCCGGTGACATCACGGGTGAACGAGCCGGTGACTTCGATATCGGCCAGCGTGGGCTGCGGCTTGCCGCCGTAGCAGTCGATGGAACCCTCGGGGGTCGTGCGAATCGGGAACTTGAAGCGCTTCAGCACGCCATTACGGAACTTGATGGTCCACATGATGGAGTCGGAACCACGCAGGGGCTGCACGGAGCCGCCCAGGGGCACGACGTCAGCGTAGTGGCGGCACTCGATGGCTTGCTGCGGGCAGATCTTCACGCAGGAATAGCACTCCCAGCACTGCTCGGGCTCCTGGTTGAAGGCGCGCATGGCGTGGCCGGTTTCGGAACCATCACGGTCCAGTTTCATCAGGTCGTGCGGGCAGATGTACATGCAGGCGGTCTTGTCTTGACCCTTGCAGCCGTCGCACTTGTCGGTACGGACGAAGGTAGGCATTCATTCACTCCTTGTTAGCTAACAATCCGCGTTCTTCACGCGGCCCATTCAGAAAAACCGAGCCCAACCTTGACCGGGGCGTATCGCGAATCCGCTTCCGGCGGGCTCGATTCCGAATTTCTTGGCGTAGGTCGGGTTCGCGGCTTCACCGCGTAACCCAACCTATGACCGGTCTTACGCGGCCGAGTGGCCCTTGAGTTCAATCTTGACGTTCTGCTCGTCGCTCAGGCTAGCGTAGTACTTCTGCAAGACCTTGGCGACTTCGGGACGGCTGAACTCGACCGGCAGATCCTTGCCCTCGGAGAGCATGGAACGCACCTTGGTGCCGGACAGCAGGATGCGGTCATCCTTGGTGTGCGGGCAGGTGCGCTGCGAGGCCATGCCGCCGCACTTGTTGCACCAGAAGGTCCAGTCGATGTTCATGTTGGTGGTTTCGAGCGAGCCAGCCGGGATCTCGTCAAAGATGTGCTGGGCGTCGAAGGGGCCGTAGTAATCACCGACACCGGCGTGGTCACGACCGACGATCAGGTGCGAACAGCCATAGTTCTGACGGAACAGGGCGTGCAACAGGGCTTCGCGGGGGCCGGCGTAGCGCATGTCCAGGGGATAACCGGCCTGGATCACGGTGTTCGGGGCAAAGTAATTTTCGACCAGGGTGCTGATCGCCTCGGAACGCACTTCGGCGGGGATGTCACCCGGCTTCAGAGCGCCCAGCAGGGAGTGGATCAGCACGCCGTCCATGGTTTCGATGGCGATCTTGGCCAGGTACTCGTGCGAGCGGTGCATCGGATTGCGGGTCTGGAACGCGGCGATCTTGGCCCAGCCGGCTTTCTCGAAGGCGGCGCGGGTCTCGGCGGGGGTCATGAACTGATCGCCGTACTCTTCCTTGAAGGTGCCAGTGGACAGGACCTTGACCGGGCCGGCCAGGTTCACGGCGCCCTGATCCATCACCATCTTGACGCCGGGGTGAGCGATGTCGGTGGTCTTGTAGACCATCATGCACTCGTGGCCCTTGTCGATGCCGTAGATCTCGGTGACCTTCATGGTGCCCATGATCTCGTCGCTGTCGCAGCTCACCAGGGCGATGTCCTGGCCGAGGCCAAGGCTGCCGGCACTTGCGGTGTCAGTGGAGAGGGTCACGGGGATGGGCCAGAACAGGCCGTTGGCCATCTTGTAACCGTCACAGACGCCCGCCCAGTCGGCGTGGGTCATGAAGCCTTCCAGCGGCGTGAAGCCACCGATGCCCATCATGATCAGATCGCCGGTTTCGCGGGAAGACATCTTCACCTTGGGCAAAGTCTGGGCACGGGCCAGTTCGGCTTCGCGGGCGGCGCCTTCGAGCAACAAAGGCTTGAGTTCACCACCACCGTGGGGTTTGACGAGACGGGACATGAACGCTCCTAAATGGATGTAAGGATGGGGAGGCTGGGCTACCGAATGGGCGGCGAGGATAGCACCGGGGTCGGAGCCACCCTAATCAGTGTTATTTCTTTGTAAATAAGTTTTTTTTGGGATCGTAGTATCGTGAATGCCGCCACGCCCCTGTTTAACCGGGGTTCCAGCGAATGGACGAGCGCCGCGATCAGCGCTTACGACCCCATAGGGACGGATGTATCAAGCGATATGGCATTGAGATGATTAACATCCGCCGCATTGTTGGCCTGTTCCAGGAGTACCGCCATGCCCATCGCCCGCCGTGAATTTCTCCGTATCGCCGCCGGCGCCGGAATCCTCGCCCTGAGTGGCCGCGCCGTCGCCGGCAATGCCCGGCCGAAAGTGGTCATCGTCGGCGCCGGTTATGGTGGCGCGGCCTGCGCCCGCTATCTCAAACTCTGGGAGCCGCGCGTCGAAATCACCCTGATTGAACCGAATCCACACTTCGTCTCCTGCCCCATGTCCAACTCGGTCATCGCCGGTCTGAACGACCTGGAGGACATCACTTTTCCTTATGACCACATCCGGGCGGTGGTGGACCATTTCGTGCCCGACACCGTGCTGGCCATCGACCCCGACAAGCGCGCCATCAGCACCGCTTCCGGCCAGCGCTTCGCGTATGACCGCCTGGTGCTGGCGCCCGGAATCGAGCTCAGATTCGATCAGATCGAAGGTTACGACACGGCTGCGCGTGAAGTGATCAAGCACGCCTGGAAAGCCGGTCCGGAACAGACCGGGGTGTTGCGCCGGCAACTAGAGGCGATGCCGGACGGCGGCGTTTTCGTGATGGCGATTCCCATGGCGCCGATCCGTTGCCCGCCCGCGCCCTATGAGCGGGTAAGCCTGGTGGCCGACTATTTCAAGAAGGCGAAGCCGCGTTCCAAGATCATTCTGATGGACGGCAACCAGGACATCGCCTCCAAGAAAGCGCTGTTTCTTGCCGCCTGGAAGAAGCATTACGGTTACGGTACCGACAACAGCCTGATCGACTACCGCCCCGGCAATCAGCCGGTCGCGGTCGATGCCGGGGCGATGAAAGTAACCTGCGAGTTCGATGACGCGCGCGGCGATGTGATCAACCTGGTACCGCCGATGCGCGCCGCCGCCCTCACCGCGATGATCGGCGCGCGCACCGGCGACAACGACGCCTGGTGCCCGGTGGATTACCGCACCTTCGAATCCACCGAAGTCGCGAACGTGCATATCCTTGGCGACGCCATCCTCTCCAACCTGTCGAAAGCCGCCGCCCTGGCCAACAACAGCGGCAAGCTCTGCGCCTCGGCGCTGGCGGAAATCTTCAACGGCCGCCAGCCCGACCCGGCGCCGGTGCTGACCAGTACCTGTTATTCCGCCAGTAGTGAACACACCGCCTTCCATGTGGCGACGGTGTTCCGCTACAACCCGCTGGATCAGGGCATGGAAGTGCAACCCGGCGGCGGCGTCTCCCTTGAGGGAAGTGAACAAGAGGTTGAATTCATGAGCGGCTGGGCGCGCAACATCTGGGCAGATACGCTGGGCTTGCCGGAGGATTACCGCTTTACCAACCGGTTTTGACTTGTAGCGTCAGCATCTGTTAATTGAGCTAGTTGGAAGCCGGCGCTACATTTCCTCCGCGATTTCCTGCGCCAGCACCCAGGGCGCGGTGACGACGGCCCAGAACAGGGCGTCGCGGCCATGCCAGTCGATGGCATCCTCACTGGAAGCGCGACTGATCCGGCCAGCGGCGAGCCAGGTTTCGATCGTGGCCTTGTCGTCGCGGGCGATGGCGAGGGCCGCGTCCACCAGATCCACGCCGGGCGCGACCTTGATCACCGCGCCGCGCGCGAAATGGCGCTCTAGCTCCTTCCAACCGAGGCGGCCGGTTTCGGCGTTGAGCTTGGCGCGCAGCAGTTCGTCGGAATCCAGGTTCATCATAGGTAGCTGAACAGCGACAGCCGGCTGGTTTGCGCGTAGGCCCGTTGCGCGGCCTCCAAACTGGTCTGGCGCGATTGCAGTTCGACGATGGCGGCGGCCTTGTCGAGCTGGAGCAGGTCGCTCAGGGCATTCTGTTCCTGTAAACGCAGACTACGCGTCGACGTGCCGACCTCTAGCAGTTCCACCTGGGAAGCGGCGATGCGGCTTTCCATTTTCCCCAGCGCGGTCATGGCGGTGCTGACTTTGCCCAGCGCGGCATCAAGCTGGGCCTGGGTGGTCGCGCCGTTGAGATCGACCGCCAGTTGATCCAGGGTTTGCAGGATGTCGTTGGCATTACCCGCCTGGAACATGACGTTCAGATTGTCATTGACCTGAATATTGCGTCCCGTGGCCACTTCGATGGAGCGCACGCCATCCGGACTGGTGAGTGAGCCATAGGGGGTGCCGGCATAGCTTGTCGCCAGGCTGGGATTGGTCGCCGTGCCGTATGCCTGTGTGTGCGCAAAAGGCACACTGCCGCTATTGAAGCCGCCGAAGATGTAACGCCCTTCCGGGTCGCGGGTATTGGCCAGATCCTTGAGCTGGTTATAAGCGCCGTTCACCACCGCCGCGTGTTGGTCACGAAGTTCCTGATTCTGGGCGGGGCCCATTTCCACGATTTGCTGGCTGACTTTTTCCAGCACGCCACGCACGGCGTTGAGCACGGTGCTTTCGTAACTGAGCGACAGTTCCGCCTTTTGCTGGTTGGCCAGATGCTGGCCGCGCAAGGCGACGCGGTTGGATAGATCGATCGCCTTGCCGGTGGCCAGGGGGTCGTCCTTGGGCGAGAGGATGCGGGTATCGCTGGCGATCTGCTCGCCCAGACGGGCGATGCTGGTCTGGTTGTTCTGCATGCCAGCCAGGCTGCTGGTGAGATAGGACAGAGAGCTGATACGCATGATTCACTCCTTCAACATGAAACACGTCCCGTAGGAGCGTCCGCTTGCGGCGCGAAAACGAGTGGAATTTCGCGCC
>JAURYL010000043.1 GCA_030653935.1 Pseudomonadota bacterium | reverse complement strand
CCTGGGTAAACGTTAGCCACGAGCCCAGTATCCAGCCTTGCTGATCGCACGGTAACGGGCGGTTTGATGCGTAGGCAGGAAAGCAGGCGAGGTGCAAGGGTAACGGGTGAAGCCGACCTTGAAGGTGTAGAGCCCCGAAATTTACAGCTGGAGAGTGCCGACGGGATTGGCCCCCCGGCAGGCAACAACCCGCGCGGCGCCAAGGCGAGCCGCGTGGGTACTCCCCGGGGTCCGAGGCCGTGTCGAGCCTGACATCGCGAGTACGTGGTAACCAAGGAGATCCAAACGCCGGTCCGCGCAAGCGGGCACCCGTGAACAAGTGTCAAAAGCGAGGACACGGGCGGAGGCATTCGGAAGTCGGAGCCACCCATAGTAGCCGTGAAGCCTGGTAATGCGGGTGGAGCCAAGGGGTGGCGGTTTGAGACAACGCAAAAGGGAAACACGGCCCTACACCGAGAGGACTCTGCCCGTGAGCACAAGACTTGAGCGTTTCACACACAAGGCGCGTAACGAACCGTAAACGCGGTTCAACGCCCTGATGGGGCTGCTATTCGACCCCGACGGGCTACGCGACAGCTTCGAGCGCCAGGATGCAAGAAAGGCGCCCGGAGTCGATGGGATCAGGAAACCTACGTGGCCTGCTTCCAGCGGGAAGCGGACGCGCGGCGATTCCTTACGGAAATGACGGAACGGCTGGCGCAATTCGACCTGGAAGTGGAACCGAGCAAGACCGCGATCCTGCGGTTCGGGAGCCAGGCGATGGGATGCAAAGCGCGAGACGTCCAAGGACCGCGAACCTTCAGCTTCCTCGGCTTCACCCACTACGTGGGCTGGAGTCGGACGGGGCGGTTTGTGGTGGGCCGCAAGACCGACGCGAAACGGCTGTGCAAGAAACTCAAGCTGTTTGGCGAGCGCTTGCGCGGACTGCGAAGCGAAGGCGGGCGGGCGATGCTGGACTACGCCCGGCGGCATTTGCGGGGCCATATCCAGTACTACGGCGTCAGCGGCAACAGCCGGGGGGTGTCGGGCTACGTGTATTTCGCCATGGGCCTGCTGTTCAAGTGGCTCAACCGGCGCAGCCAGAGGCGGTCACTGAACTGGAAACGCTTCGGGGATGCGTATACGCCCATTGCTGCCGACTGCGCGCATCGTGCATGACCTGTACCCCGTCCCTTGGTGGAAGACTCAGACTGGGAGCCGGATGGTGTAACGCACCCAGTCCGGTTCTGCGAGGAGCCGGGGACGAACCCACGCATGGCCGAGATACCGTGGCACCGCCGGGAAACCAGGCGGCAACAGAGAACACAAACTTCGGCCTAAACGGGGGTGAGGAACCGGCTTACTCTCCGATCAGAATGGCACTTACTTAAGCCTGAAAGGTAACCCTCGTCATTCCCGCGCAGGCGGGAATCCAGGAACAAGGCACCTTGCACCGGCTCTGGATCCCCGCCTGCGCGGGGATGACGTCTGGTTCTTGGGTTAAGTAAGTGCCATTCGGGACAGACCACGGTTTAATCGGTTTGCCCTCTGCAACACGAACCCCCGCTCCGGCGTGGGGTTCTCCTGGTGCGCCGCCTTACCAACGCCGGCGTTCTGCTATGCTTGCCATGCAGTTGCAAAGGAGTGACCATGACCATGAGCACGATTACTTTCGATACCTTGGAATTTACGCGCAAGCTGCGCGATGCGGGCTTTGACGAAAAACAGGCTGAGGCGGTGGTGCGCGTCATGGCGGATGCGCAAACGGCGCTGGTCACGCGGGAGCATTTCGACATCAAGATTGAATTGCTCCGCGCAGAAAACTCCCATACGCGCTGGATGCTCGGCATCATTATCGCCTTGGCGGTTGCCAACTTCGCCAAGCAGTTTTTCTGATCCTGGGGTAATAGGGAACAACTCACGTTTTTCCCCTCACCCCTTGAAAGCGCCGGCACCCAGCCGGCGTTTTCCATTTCCGAGCCCCACCGCGTGGCAACCCCTCCAGCTTATTCGGGGGTAAGGCGCAGAGAGACGGTGTCTATCCGCGCCTCGATCTGGCGCGCCTGGGAGGTCAAGCGCCCCAAACCCCGATCATCCGTTCCCGACGCTCCAGGGTACGTCCCCAAATCTTGTCGTCCCAGCTCACGTTCGGGTTGCGGTTGAAGAGGACCAGATGCGCCTCGTCGGCGCGGCATTTGTCGGCGTAGTCGGCGGTCTGATCCAGACCCTTGTCGAGCACGGCGTCCAGGCTGCCGTGTTGCAGCTTGAGTTCGATGACGATGCGTTGCACCTCGCCGTGGAAGCCTTCGGCCTCGCTGACCGGCCATTCGATCAAAAGATCGGTGCGGCGCCGGCCCAGGCCGTATTCGCGGTTGATCCTGCCGCCGCCGTTGATGATGCGTTGCAGGAAGGCCTGCATCAGCAGTTGCGGGCCGGCTTCTTTGTAGTCGAAGCGTTCGATCCAGCTCTCCGAGTTCTCGCGGAAAAACTGCTGGAAGGCGGCGAGGAGCTTGACCATGTCCAGGTGGCGGTCGGGCGTGAGGTACCAGGCTTGTTGCTGGTTGCTGATGGCCATCTGGCTG
>JAURYL010000048.1 GCA_030653935.1 Pseudomonadota bacterium | reverse complement strand
ACGTTACGGCCTGCTCTCTTGCTGTTCGGAAACTTACGACCCCGCGTTGCCGCGACGCCGCTTCCTCATGCTACCGAGGCGCACGGACAACTCCTCGGACGGGACTTCAACCCGCTAGACTTGCTGCTGCTACTGCGTACGGTCAGGGTCATATTGTTTTCCATGAAAAATTAATTCGACCCTGGCCCTGCTGGCCCCTTTTATTCTGTGGCCCCTCGCTTTTATTCTTTTATTAAAGCTGCGCATCCCCAAGGCCGAACACGCGCAACCTCGCAGGATCGAGATTCGCATCGACTAAGGCGGGGCGATGCGATCGGCAACCGCTAAAATCTCGCCATCGCATCGCCTGAATACCCTCATGAATCAACGACCGCGGGCGGAAGCCCTGATCCGCCCGCAAGGCCGCATCACCCCCATGCGGGCGCGCGTTCTCGCCGCCTTGCTCGAAGCGCCGCGGGCGCTGACCCATGGCGAACTGGAACGGCAGTTGGGTGATGACGCGCCGCTGGACCGGGTGACGCTGTATCGCGTCCTCGACTGGCTGGTGCAGGAAGGCCTTGCGCACAAGATCGCCGGCGAGGACCGCGTCTGGCGTTTCAACGCCAATGCCGAAATCACCCCCACCGCCACCCATCGCCACGCCCATTTCCGCTGTCTGGTCTGCGGCAAGGTGTATTGCCTGGAAGACATCGGCACCGCCTTGACGCTGGATCTGCCGGAGGGCTTTCAGGCCGAGGCGGTGGACCTGACGGTGTCCGGGCATTGCCCGGACTGCGCCTGACGCAAGCCGAAACGCGGATGTCGCGGCCGAGCCCGAGCGGGCGAAAACCCGACTCGGCACCCTGAAAACGGCGCTTGATAGACCACCCGCGCCAATTACCGCCCGCATGTAATTGCAATCGAGTTGCATCAAGCGCGACCTTTTGCCAAAATCCCGGCTTAGGTGCAACTGGATTGCAAATGATACTTCTTCAAATTCTGCTCGCCGCCCTCGCCGCGGGTGTCCTGTCTGTCCTTCTAGCGGCCACCCTGGCGCTAACCTGGCTGCCGCGTTTCGCTGATCGCATGGTGGCTTATGCGGTCGGTGTGCTTCTCGCCTTCGCCCTGACCAGTCTGTTGCCCGAAGCGGTGGAACTGGGCCTGGAACCGATGCGGGCCGGACAGTGGTTGCTGGGCGGCATCGTGCTGTTTTTTCTGCTGGAAAAAGCTGCCCTATGGCGCCATGAACATGGTGGCGAAGCTCACGCCCACCCCCCCCCAGGTGGCGATGATCGTGCTGGGCGACGGCCTGCATAATTTCGTGGATGGCGTATTGATCGCGGCCGCGTTCCTGGCCGATCCGACCCTGGGCTGGGTCACCACCATCGCCATCCTGGCCCACGAACTGCCGCAGGAAATAGGCGATTTCATGATTCTGCTCAATGCCGGCTTGAGCAAATCCCGCGCGCTGGTTCTGAATGCCTTGTCGGGTGTGGCCATGATTCTGGGCGGTGTCACCGGCTATTTCGCGCTCGACGACGCCCAGGCCGCCGTTCCCTATGTGCTGGTCGTCGCCGCCGCCAGCTTCATCTATATCGCCGTGGCCGATCTGGTGCCGGAACTGCATCGCCAGCGCCGCTTCAGCGACGCCGCCGGGCAATTCGTGCTGCTGCTGGCCGGCATCGGCACGGTGTGGTTGATCGGATTGTTCGCGCATCACGGTCACTGAGGAATCGTTCATGAACCAACTTACCGTCGCTGACCGGCTTTCTCGGCGCCGGCGAGACCACGTCGCTGAACCACATCGCGCACCGAGGAGTCTGGCGGCAACTGGATGACCCGTTTCCGCGTTGGCGGGTGGCGGATCAGGACTGACCTTGACCTTGTTTCAGGAGAAACGCATGCAATTCAAATCGCTGACACTGATCGCGCTGCTGATCGCCGCGCCCGCATACGCGCGACATGACCACACACCCCACCACGCCCATGTGCATGGTGTCGCCAAACTCGACGTCGCCGTGGATGGCGGCACTCTGAACCTGCGTCTGGAATCGCCGCTGGAAGGCTTGCTCGGCTTCGAACGCGTGCCGCGCAATGACAGGGAGCGCGCGGCGGTGGCTGAAATGCGCAACAAACTTGGCGATGCCGGCAAGTTATTCGTGCCGACCACGGCGGCGCAATGCACGCTGAAATCGGTACAGATCGAGGCGCCGGCACTGGATGCCAAGTCGGCATCCGCCAACCCTGAACATGCCGATCTCGACGCCGATTTCCTGTTTACCTGCGCCCAGCCGAGCAAGTTGACCGGGGTCGACGTGCGCCTGTTCCAGGTGTTCCCGAACATGCGTCGCATCGATGCCCGGGTGGTCAGCGGAAAAGGCCAGAAAGCCACACGTCTGAGTACGAAAATGCGCTTCCTGAGTTGGTAGGTTGGCAAGTAAGCTGGCCACCATGCCGCAACCCCTGCTGTCGCTTGAAAACCTGATATTCCGCTGGCCGGGGCAGGCCGAGGCTTGCCTGGACATCGCGGAATTCGACGTGGCGGCGAATGAACAGGTGTTCATTCACGGCGAAAGCGGCTCTGGCAAGAGCACGCTGCTGAACCTGATCGCCGGCGTACTGACGCCGCAAAGCGGCAAGATCGAAGCACTCGGTCAACCGCTGTCAGCGCTCTCCGCCACCGCGCGCGATCGCTTCCGGGTCGATCACATCGGCCTGATCTTTCAGCAGTTCAACCTGATTCCCTATCTCTCGGTGCTGGACAATGTGCTGCTGCCCTGCCGTTTTTCCCGGCGGCGCAGCGACCGTGCGGGCGATGCCAAACAGACCGCCGCGACCTTGCTGCAACATCTCGATCTCGATGCAGCACTCTGGCAGCGCAAAGCCACCCAGCTTTCGGTCGGCCAGCAACAGCGCGTGGCGGCGGCGCGGGCATTGATCGGCCGGCCGGAAATCGTCATTGCCGACGAGCCGACCTCGGCGCTGGACGCCGCCCGCCAGTCCGCCTTCCTGGAATTGCTGAAGCGGGAATGCGCGGCGGCGAGCGCGGCGCTGCTGTTCGTCAGCCACGACCAGCGCCTGGCCGAACACTTCGATCGCCGCGTGGCGATGGAAGAGATCAACCGGGCGGCGGGAGCGCAGGAATGAGCGTAGCCCGGATGCAATGCAATGGAATCCGGGAAGATCGACCGGGTGCGCGCGCCAAAGCCCCGGATTCCGCTGCGCTGCATCCGGGCTACGCGTTGACGGGAGAACGGGCATGACCCATCTCCTCCCACTCGCTTTGCGTAGCGCCTGGAACCGGCGCTACACGTTGGGCCTGACCCTGATCGCCATCGCCTTGTCGGTGACCCTGCTGCTTGGCATCGAGCGCGTGCGCCAGGATGCGCGCGACAGCTTCGCGCAGGCGGTTTCCGGCACCGATCTGGTGGTCGGCGCACGTTCCAGTCCGCTGCAATTGCTGCTCTACGCGGTGTTCCACATTGGCGAGGCGAGCAACAACATGAGCTGGGCCAGTGCCCAGACGCTGGCGGCGCATCCCGCCGTGGCCTGGACCATTCCGCTGTCGCTGGGCGACTCGCACCGGGGTTTTCCGGTGTTGGGCACCACGGCGGCTTATTTCGAGCATTTCCGTTATGGCGACAAACAAGCGCTGCAACTGGCCCAGGGTAAACCTTTCAGCGGTCTGTTCGACGTGGTGCTGGGCGCGGAAGTGGCGGCGCGTCTGGGTTACCGGTTGGGCGACCCGATCGTCCTGGCGCACGGCATGCGCGGTGGCGCCCATGCGGACGAGGACGAACACGAACCCGGCCACGCCGAGCACGGCGACAAACCGTTCACCGTGGTCGGCATCCTCGCTCGCACCGGCACGCCGGTGGATCGCACCCTGCACATCGCCCTGGAGGCGCTGGAAGCGATTCACCTCGATTGGCAGGGTGGCGCGCCGATTCCCGGCTTCTCCATTCCACCCGCCTTTGTGAAGAAATTCGATCTCGCGCCGAAGGCGGTCAGCGCCGTGCTGGTCGGCCTGAAAAGCCGCGCCGCCGTATTCGCGATGCAGCGCCATGTGGCCGATTTCCGCGCGGAGCCGTTGATGGCGATCCTGCCCGGCGTCGCCCTGGCCGAGTTGTGGGCATTGCTGGCGGTGGCGGAACGCGTCCTGCTGGCGGTCTCGGCGCTGGTGCTGGCGGTCAGTCTCGCCGGCCTGGTGGCCGTGGTGCTGGCGGGCCTGGGCGAGCGCCGCCGTGAGCTGGCCATCCTGCGCGCCAACGGCGCCCGCCCGCTCGACCTGTTCGCCCTGCTCGCCTTCGAGGGCTGCGCCGTCACCGTGGCCGGCGCGTTCGTCGGCACCCTGTTGCTGACGCTGCTGACCGCCCTGCTCGGGCCCTGGGTGGAAGCGCATTACGGCCTGGTGTTGCGCCTGGCCGCGCCGAACGCGGCGGAACTGGAACTGCTCGCCTGGGTGATCGCGGTCGGCACCCTCGCCAGCCTGCTGCCGGGTTATCGCGCCTATCGCCTGTCGCTGGCCGACGGGCTGACGCCGAGGGTGTAGCGATGCGCATCCTTCTCCTGCTCGCGCTGTTTTTGCTGGCCCAGGCCGGCGCTTTGGCGCATGGCGTCAAACACGTCCCGGAGCAATTCCACGGCGATGAGCCGGCCTGCGATCTGTGCCTGGCCTATGCGCCGATGGGCGCCGGGATCGCCAGCACGGCACCGGCCTGGTCGCCACCGGCGCAGTGCCTCATCTTCGACGCCGTCATCCCGACGACGCCCGACACCGGCTTCCGGCCGTCCTACCGGAGCCGCGCGCCCCCGCGCGCCTAGCGCCCTCCCCCGTAGCTGTAGCGCGGGCGTCTCGCCGGCTCGTTTTTCACTCCGCTGGACGTGGCCGGCGAGACGCCGGCGCTACATTCGACCAAGCGCCCCACGTGGCGCGTGTCACCCCCATTCAAGGACGCATCATGTTCAGACCCACCCTGCTCGCCGCCGCCCTGGCCTGCGCGCTGCCCCTGCCCGCCCTCGCCGCAGGCGACGCCGACCTGGCCGCCGAAATCGTCAAACTTCGCACCGAATTCGATCAGAAATTCAAGGAACTCCAGGCCGGCTACGAAACCCGCCTACGCCAACTGGAAAAGACGCCGGCTGTGCCGGTCGCGGCGGCGCCCACCCCCACACCCCGCGCAAGCCGTGGCAACGACTTCAACCCCGAACTCGGGCTGGTATTGCAGGGCAGTTATGCCCAAAGGAAGCCGGGCGAACGCGCCATCACCGGCTTTCTCGCCGGCCGCCATGACCACGCCGGTTCGCGCGGTTTCAAGCTGGACCACAGTGAACTGACGCTGGCCGCGAACATCGACCCCACCCTGCGTGGTTACGCCAACATCGCCCTGCTCGACGGCGCGGCGGAAGTGGAAGAGGCCTGGTTCCAGACCCTGGGACTGGGCAACGGTTTGTCCGTCAAGGGCGGCCGCTTCCTCTCCGGCATCGGTTACGCCAACGAGCAGCACCCGCACGCCTGGGATTTCGCCGACAACAGCCTGATGTACAACGTCCTCTTCGGCGAGCACCTGGCGCAGGACGGTGTGCAAGTGAAATGGCTGGCGCCGACCGCCACCTTTCTGGAATTCGGCGCGGAACTCGGTCGCGGTGGCAATTTCCCCGGCTCCGACGACGGCGGCAACCGCAACGGCGCCGGTGCCTGGTCGGCGTTCGCGCATGTCGGCGACGATGTCGGCGATGCCGCCTCCTGGCGCGCCGGCCTGTCCTATCTTTCCGCCAAACCGAAGAACCGGAGCAGCCATGTCGAAGACCTGGGCGGCGTGGAGGCGGAAACCCTGTTCAGCGGCAAATCGAACACCTGGCTGGCGGACTTCGTCTGGAAATGGGCGCCGGACGGCAACCCGAAGGCGCGCAACTTCAAGTTCCAGACGGAGTATTTCCGGCGCGGCGAAAACGGCGATTTGACCTGCAGCGACAACACCGCTGACGGCGGCGCCTGCGCAACTGGCGTGAATGACAGCGATGTTTACCGCGTCAGGCAATCCGGCTGGTACGCGCAAGGCATCTACCAGTTCATGCCGCGCTGGCGCGCCGGGCTACGTTACGACCGGCTCAATTCCGGCGGCGTGAATTTCGGCCTGCTACCCGTCGCACCGGCCGACTACCGCCCGAGCAAGTGGAGCCTGATGGCGGATTATTCGCCCAGCGAATTTTCCCGCTTCCGCCTGCAACTGGCGCGCGACCGTTCCATGCAAGGCAGCCCGGATGACAACCAGGTCACCCTGCAATACATCCACAGCCTGGGCGCGCACGGCGGCCACAAGTTCTGAAAACCCGGGGGTTTTCACCCCCCTTTCCCAAAGGGGGGCAGGGGGGATTTAGCGACGTTCGCCGCCGCGCAACCCTTGTAGAGATCCCCCCCAGCCCCCCTTTGATAAAGGGGGGAGCCATAAAGGAACCGACATCATGTTTATCAGACTCTTTTTTCTCACCCTGCTCCTGCTGGCCAACACCGCCCACGCCACCCTCAACGTGCTCGCCTGCGAACCCGAGTGGGCGGCACTCACCCGGGAACTGGCCGGCGACCTGGCGCGGGTCAGTAGCGCCACCACGGCGCGACAGAACCCGCATCACATCGAGGCGCGGCCGTCGCTGATCGCCCGCGCCCGCAACGCCGATCTGCTGGTATGCACCGGCGCCGACCTGGAAATCGGCTGGTTGCCGCTGCTCACGCGGGAATCCGGAAACGCCCGCATCCAGCCGGGGCAGCCCGGGTATTTCGAGGCGGCGGCCCATGTCCGCCTGCTGGAGAAATCGGGCATCGCCGACCGCGCCCAGGGCGACATCCATCCCGGCGGCAATCCGCATCTGCATGCCGACCCGCGCAATCTGTTGAGCGTGGCGAACGCACTGGCGCGACGCCTGGCGGACCTGGACCCGGCCAACGCCGCGCAGTACGCCGCGCGCAATCAGAATTTCCAGAAGCGCATGGGCGCGGCCATCGCCCGCTGGGACCAGGAGGCCGCCCCGCTGCGCGGCGCGCCGGTGGCGGTGCAGCACCGTAGCTGGAGCTATCTCGCCGACTGGCTGGGCCTGAACGTGGTGGCGGACCTGGAGCCCAAACCCGGGATCGAGCCTTCGGTCGCCTCGCTGGCGAACCTGCTGCAAGGCCTCAAGGCGCGACCGGCCCGGATGATTCTGCGCACGCCCTACCAGTCACCGAAGCCCGCCGAGTGGCTGGCCGAGCGCGCCGGCATCGACGCCGTGGAACTGCCCTACACGGTGGGCGGTTCGGCGCGGGCGACGGACCTGTTCGGCTTGTTCGACGACACCCTGGCGAAGTTGAAGGGAGGTCTGAAATGAGGCGCCTTGTAGCGCAGGCATCCTTGCCTGCTCGTCCGGGTTGGAAAAAAACGCAGGCAGGGATGCCTGCGCTACACGGGGGGCGGCATGAATCTCGACGCGCTTGAAATCGGCATCCTCCTGCCCGCCTTCGCCGCCGGTCTGTTGGTGCTGGCCAGCCATGTGCCACTAGGGCAGGCGGTGCTGAAGCGCGGCATCGTCTTCCTCGATCTCGCCATCGCCCAGATTGCCGGCCTCGGCGTGGTGGTCGCCCATGGCCTGGGCGGCGAGGATAGCCCCTGGCTCACCCAGCTCGGCGCCGTCACGGCGGCCTTGCTCGGCGCCCTGTTTTTGCATCGCATGGAACGCCTGGCGCCGGCGCGGCAGGAGGCGATCATCGGTGTCACCTTCGTCGCCGCCGCCTGTCTCGCCCTCATCCTCATGAGCCACGACCCGCACGGTGCCGAGCATCTGCAAGAACTGCTGGTCGGACAGATCCTGTGGACCAGCTGGAGCGACCTGCCGCCGCTGGCGGTGGTCACGGCGCTGGTGCTGGCGGCCTGGTTCGGCCTGAACTGGCGCGCCTCGTCGCTCGGCTTCTACCTCTTGTTCGCGGTTACCATCACCGCTTCGGTGCAGGTGGTCGGCATCTACCTGGTATTCGCCAGTCTGATCGTGCCGGCACTGGTGGCGCGGGAACGACTGGCGGTGGGCTGGGTCATCGGCGCGGCGGGTTATGCGCTCGGCCTGATCGCTTCCGGCCTGTTCGACCTGCCCTCGGGCGCGGCCATCGTGTTGGCGCTGGTGTTTGTTGCTGCGCCGGCGGCCCTATTCAAGAGAGAAAACCATGCTTAAAGCCCTCCTCCCCCTGCTGCTGACACTCGCCCTCCCCGCCTGGGGCGCCGATTACAAGGTGGGTGACCGCCTGTCGGACGCGCCCACGGCGAAATCCACCTACAAGACCGCGAGCTGGGACGACCTCTTGCCCAAGGAGTGGGACCCGATGGCCGCGTTCAAGGGCATCGACCTGGACAAGCTGGACGACGCCGACCCGCGCGCGGCGGACGCGCTGGCGAACATGCGCCGCGCCTGGGACGCGGCGCCGGTCAACCCGGCGGTGGACGGCCGCGACATTCGCATTCCCGGCTTCATCGTCTCGCTCGACGGCGGCCCCAATGAGTTGCGCGAATTCCTGCTGGTGCCCTACTTCGGCGCCTGCATCCACGTGCCACCGCCACCCGCCAACCAGATCATCCACGTGATGCCGGCCAAGCCGGTGAAAGGGGTGAAGAACATGGAAGCGGTGTGGGTCAGCGGCAGGCTGAGCATCGGCCACTCCGATTCGCCGATGGGCAAATCCGGCTACCGGATGCAGGCGCGGGAGGTGGTTAAGTACAAGGAGCGGTGAGGGCGACCCCCTTACCCAATCGGGATTCAGCCTGAAAAAAGCTGCGAATTCGGGCCGCAAGCGGACCCTCCTACAGGGGATTAGCGGTCACGCAAGCAACGCCTCCACCTGCTTCGCCAGTTCCGCCCGGCGCGCCGTTTCAGCACCGCCGAGGGCGAAGCCGTTGAGACTGCCGGCTTCGTCGAGGTGCCGGGCGACGATGCCCTTCTCGCTCTGCTCCAGGTGCCAATCACCCGTCGCGCTGGGTGCCGGTGGTTGCACGGCGATGGGCCAGGCGCTGGTCTTCACCATCACCGGCATCACCGGGTAGCTCACCTGAACGTTCTCGCCGGTGAGGATGGCGGCCAGCGCGCGCACCTGGATCAATAGCGGCTGCACGAAAGGCAGCACGTGGCCGGCCACCTCGGCGCAGTCACCAACCGCGTAAATACCGGCGACCCCGGTTTCCAGTTTCCGATTGACCACGATGCCGCGATTCACCGGGATGCCGGCCGCTTTCGCCAGTTGCGTGCGCGAACGCAGACCGATGGCGGAGAGCACCAGATCGGCTTCGACCTGGCTACCGTCGTCGAGGGTGAGCCGATAGCCGTTGCCTGTGGCGTCGACCTGTTTCGCGGTGTGGCCGAAGCGCCAGGCGACGCCCTTGGCTTCCAGGGTTTGCGCCAGCGTCTGGCCCATCGGCTCGGGTATCAGCCGTTCCAGCGGCCAGGGACCGAGGTGGACGACCGTGACCGCGTGGCCGCCGGCGGCAAGATCGTTGGCGAATTCGCAGCCAATCAGTCCGCCGCCGAGGATGGCGACCTTGTGTTTACCTTCCAGAGCGGCGCGAAAGCGCGTGTAGTCGTCGAGGTCGTTGACGCTGAGTACGTCTTGCGCGGCGTCACCACTCAGGCCATGCGGAAAAGGGTCGGCGCCGAGGGCGAGCACCAGACGGCTGTAGGGAATTTCCCCACCGTCCGTGATCAGCCTGTTGCCGGCGGGGTCGATGCCGCTGACTCGGGTGTGGGTGAGGATCGTGGTGTTGAACTTGGCCGCCGCCTGTGCCGCTGTTTCCGAGGCCAGTTGCGCCGGGGCGCGGCCCTGGCTGAGGGCGTTGGACAAGTTGGGTTTGCTGTAGACACGGCCATCATCGGCGGTGATCAGTGTGACCGGCGTGGTCGCGTCACGTTTGCGGAATTCGCGCAGCAGGCCGTAACCGGCGAGGCCGCTGCCGAGGATGACGAGTGGGGACATGGGGGGCTCCTGGGTTGGCTCCCCCCCCCCCCCGCGGGGGAGGGCTGGGGAGAGGGAAATGCGGTTGATCTGGTGTTTGCGCTTGATCGTACGTTGCTCCCTCACCCCCGGCCCCTCTCCCGGGGGGAGAGGGGAGAAAGGCAATCAGATTTCGCGCATCTCGAAATCCGCCTTGGCGACGCCGCATTCCGGGCAGGCCCAGTCTGCCGGTACGTCGGCCCAGCGGGTGCCGGCGGTAATGCCGTGCTCCGGGTCGCCCTGGGTTTCGTCGTAGATAAAACCGCACACGATGCATTCGTAGATTTTCATGATGTTTCCTTTTTGTTCAATGAGTTGAAAGGTTCAGGCGGCAATCTTTTCGAGTTGCGCCCGGTAATAATTGGCGTGCTTCTCTTCGACCTTGGCCAGCGCGGCGAAACGCTTGGCGGCCTTGGCGAGGACGGCCTGGAACTGTGCCGCGTGTTCCTTCGACTCGGCGATTTGCTGGTCCATTTCGGCGACGGCGGCGTGGTTGCCCTCTTCCATCGCCTCGTGACGAAACTTGGGATACATCTCGGTGTACTCGTAGGTCTCGCCTTCGATGGCGTACTTGAGACATTTTTCCGGGGTCATGGATTCGCTGGCGAACAACAACTCGGCGTGGCCGAAGGCGTGCTGCACTTCCTGGGCGGCGGTTTCCTCGAACACACGGGCGGTAACTTCATCACCGGCGGCGCGACACTGCTTGGCGAACCACAGGTACTTGATGTGGGCCATCGATTCGCCGGCGAAAGCGGCTTCGAGGTTCTGAATGGTGGGGGACTTGATGTTTTCCATTTCGTTTCTCCTGAGGATTGAAGGCTGTGCACTGAACACGGAAGCCATGCTACGGAGAAGCGATTGATCCATCCAATGGATAGTCATGATTGAATCGATCTACACATTAGATCGTGTGCCGTGGCACCAGAGGCGATGCCGTTCAGAACAGCGGGTTTTCGCCGTCCTGCCAGGTCCATCCGGATTTCTTCGGCTTGGCGTGCGGAGGTGGGGGCGGCGCGTGTGGTGGCGGCGGTGGGTCGGGTTTATCCATCTGCGGCGGCGGCGGCGCCGGCGGTGGCTCGTCGCTCGCCGTCGCCGGCTTTGCCGCCGGCTTCGTGGGTGGCTTGCCGAGCAGCGGTTTGGGCTTCGCCGCCGGGGCCACGCCGAGCTTGACGGCGACGGGGGCCTGCGCCACCGGTGCGCTGGTCGACGGCGTGCTGGCCACCGGCGTCCCGGGCGGCGGCAGGGCGCCGGCGCGGGGCGGGGCGCCGCTGGGGGTATCGACTTCGCTGTCGAAGCCGAGCGCCAGTTCCTGCCAGGACGGTTCCGGCCTTTCGTTGCCGAGCACCAGGCCGCGCAGGGCGGGCTCCATGTCTTTCATGATCTGCACCGCGATGGCACTGGTGAAGTGGTAATTCTTGGCGGCCTCACCCGGCACGAACACGGTCATCACGCCGAAGAAGCGCGGCCCGAGGAAGAACGCGAAGGTGGCGGTGCGGTTCATGACCTTGGATTCCAGCACCTGGCCGCTGGCGGAGTAGACCTCCAGGCGATGGTCGCCGGTGCCGGTCTTGCCGCCGATCGGCAGCGTGGTGCCATCGTCCAGGGCAAAGGCGCCGCGCAGGCGCCGGGCGGTGCCTTCCTGCACAACATTGGCCAGCGCCTTCTTGATCACATGCGCCACTTCCGCCGGAAAGATGCGCTCCGCCTCCGGCCGCTTGCGCTTGAGGATGGTGTGATAAGGCGTGCCCTCGGCAAATTCGATGCGGGTGAGCGTGATTGACGGCAATTTCGCGCCGTCGTTGGTAATCACGCCCATGAGTTCCGCGAGCGCGGCGGGGCGGTCGGCCGAGGAGCCGATGGCGGTGGCGTAGGAAGGGACCAGGCTGCCGAAGGGATAGCCGAGGCGGCGCCAGCGCTTGTGGATTTCCTGGAAGGCCTCGATCTCCAGGAGAGACAGAATGCGGATGTCCTGCGCGTTCTTGCGGCTGGTGTTGAGCAGCCAGCCGTAGACATCGATCCGTTCCTGTGTACTGGCTTTGACGATCTCGCTCCAGACGGCGCCGGGATGGGCGCGCCGGTAGGCCACCAACCAGAGCTCCAGGGGGTGGATCTGGGTAATGTAGCCGCGGTCGGCGAGGTTGAATTTATCCGGCCCGTAGGTTTCGTAGAGGTACTGGTAGTCGCCCTCGTCGAGGCTGGCGGGGTTGTTCAGACGTGTTTTCAGGAATTCAATGAAGGTCGCCACATCGGCTTTCGGTTCCAGGTAGCGGAACACGGCGGCCAGACGTTTGGGGTTGGCGGTGAGGTGATTGAGCAGGGATTCAGTCATCCGCGCCGGCTCCAACCCCTTGTATTTCTTGTTGAAGCGCGCCAGGTAGGCGCGGCCTTCCTTGTCCGCGAACTGCCTCAGGTAATCCTCACGCCGAGGGTCTTCGGGGTCGGCCAGGATCTGCGCCGCGCCCTTCGGGTCGCGGTACATGAAATGCCGGACCAGATCGCGCATCAGGCGAATGAAGGGCAGGTTGACGGAGTTGCGGGTGGCTTCCCACAAATCCATGACCTTGGTGTTGTCGGCGCTGTGGAAGTTGCCGAAGTGATGAACACCGCCACCGGTGTAGAAGGCTTCCGCCGGGCTGGCGGAATATTGCCGCGACATCGCCGCTTCCAGCATCGCGGTGAGCGATTTATCCGGAGTCCGCAGCAGATAATCACGCACCCACTGCAACAGCAGGTCCTTGTCGGCGACTTTCAGCTTGAGCAGATCGGCGCGGCTGGCCTGCGCGTATTGCTCGTGCAATTCCGTGACCAGGTGCAGATAGGTGAGCAGGGTGCGCAGCTTGGCCGAGGAGCCCATGTCCAGTTTGGCGCCCTTGTTGATGTCGAAAGGCTGATTCAGGTTGTCTGCCTGAACCCGCAGCAGGGCGCCATCCTCGGTATTTTCGTAGAGCGTGAAACTGTAGATGGGCTTGGAAAGATCATTGTCCAGCGACAGCAGATAAGGCCCATAGAGGCCGGCGGCTTCCACCACCACCGGGTCGGAGAGACGCCGCAGGAAATCCGAGACGGTGCGCTGGGTGCTGGCATGCAGGGTGGCGTTGGCCTTCATATCTAGGCGGTCGAGGTCATACAGCCGCTGCACACCGAGGTTGCCGGCAAGTTCCACACGCAGGGTGCTGGCCGCCTTGTTCTCGGCGAAGGCGCCATTAGTCGACTTCTTGACGACGTCCTGGAACGCAATTTTTTCGCGCAAGGCGAGATCGCGGAATACCGGGGTGATGACGCCCGAATCGGCGAGCAGGCGCAAATGCGAATCGGCGTAGGTATTCAGATTCTTGCGCCCTGAAAGCAGGTGGTACGAGGGCTTGCGCTGCGATATCAGCAAACCCAGCACATGCTTGTAGAGACGCGCCGCTTCCGGCGAGTTACCGGGGCGCATCAACACCTTGTTGACATGAGCGAAGTCGAGGCCGAACCAGCCTTCCAGCCCCTCGCCGAGGCCGTTCACCTCGCCGAAACCGGAGGCGGCGGACAGCGGCACGGTGTTGAGGTAGTCGAGCACGATGCGGCGACGGCTGGCGCGGGTGTCCTCGCCGTCGAGATAGGCGCGCAGCGACGCCGAGGCCATCTGCGTGAGCTTGTCCGCGGCGGTCATGGTCAGGCCGTCGGGCGAGTGGCGGTATTTCTCGATCTGGGTGGCCAGGGTGGAGCCACCCGGCACGTTGCGCGACGGGTCCACGGTCTGGATGGCTTTTTCCAGCACCGCCTGGGCCAGGCGATCCCATTCCACGGCGGGGTTGCGTTCCGGGTGGTTGGGGTCGAGCAGCTCGCGGTTCTCGATGAACAGCAGGGTGTTGGCGACCAGCGGTGGCACGGCGGCGAAATCGGGGTAGGAATAACGCGGGTAACGCGTCTCGTGCATCGGCTTGTTGCTGCAATCGAGCAGCGTCAGGCCGACAACCGACTTTTCCTTGTAGGGCAGATACAGGCCGAAATCGACGATGCTCGCCATGTCCGGCGAAATCCGCGCCTGCGCGGTGACCTCGAAGCCTTTCTCCTTCAACCTGCGAGTGAACTCCGGGATCTCGACATAACCGGCGCGGAGGTCGTAGGGCCCGTACTTCGGCGTGTGCAGGTCGCTGTTCTCCCCCGGTTTCAACTGGAAGGTCAGATGCTTGCCATAGCCCGCCAACAGCATCGCCTGAAACGGCGAGGCGATCATTTCGTAGGCGGCGATGAGCGCGCCGACGAGGATCAGCACGAAAATCAGCAGGCCGATCTGGAAGCGGCGAATCTTCCGCTTCATCGGATCAGGCGGCAGCACGCGCGGCGGCTGGGTCAGTGCGCCCTCGGCTGGTTCGACTTCGGATGCCATGGCTTAGCCCGGGAACTCGCCCAACCAGTCGCGCGGGCGCAGGAAGTCGCTATACAGATGCGCTTCCGGACTGCCCGGCGCCGGCTTCCAGTCGTAGCGCCATTTCACGATGGGCGGCATGGACATCAGGATGGATTCGGTGCGGCCGCCGGATTGCAGGCCGAACAGGGTGCCGCGGTCGAACACCAGGTTGAATTCGACATAGCGGCCGCGCCGGTAGGCCTGGAATTCGCGTTCGCGTTCGCCGTAGGGCAGGTCGCCGCGACGTTCGACGATGGGCAGATAGGCCGCCAGGAAATGGTCGCCGACGCTCTCGATCAGGTTGAGGCACTGGTCGAACGCCCCGGCGCCGGGCGCCGAGACGTTCCCCTCACCCCCGGCCCCTCTCCCGCTCGCGGGCGAGGGGAGAGAACAGAGATCATCGAAAAAGATGCCGCCGATGCCGCGCGGTTCGTTGCGGTGCTTGAGAAAGAAATACTCGTCGCACCATTGCTTGTAGCGCGGGTAGTAATCGGTATCGAAGGGGTCGAGCGCGCGCTTGCACATGGCGTGGAAGTGCACCGCGTCTTCCTCGAAGCCGTAGTACGGCGTCAGATCCATGCCGCCGCCGAACCACCACACGGGCTCCTCGCCCGGCTTTTCCGCGACGAAGCAGCGCACGTTCATGTGGGTGGTGGGCACGTAGGGATTGCGCGGGTGCATCACCAGCGACACGCCCATCGCTTCCCAGTGGCGACCGGCCAGTTCCGGGCGGTGGGCGCTGGCCGAGGGCGGCAGCTTGTCACCGGTCACATGCGAGAAGTTGACGCCGCCGCGTTCGAGAAAATTGCCATCCTCGATCAAGCGGGTCAGGCCACCGCCACCGCCGGGCCGCTCCCAGGCATCGCTACGGAACGGCTTGCCGTCGATCTGCTCCATGCGTTCGACGATGAGCTCCTGCAACTCCAGGAGGAATTCCTTGACCGGCTGCATGTTCATATTGATTTCGCTGTGATTCGTGTATTGGTTGGCAATAAAACACCGAGCCGAGCCGGCGGGCGACTAGCCGTTGCTCAGTTTCTTGATGATCGACTTCGCCAGAAGCTCGTTGATCTCGTTATGGCGCGGCACGGGTTGAGATTGTTTGGTATTCGGATTGGTGTACCAATCGTGGCGGCCACCATTGCGAACAAGGTCACAGCCCATCTCCTCGAGTGCCCGGATCAAATCGCGCCTTTTCATTCAGGCGACCAATAACTCTTCGACTTTGTGGATGTACGGCACCTGCCCCGATTCAAGATCGACCAGAAGGTCTTTCAGGTTCTCGGTCAGCTCTTCCTTGCTGGTGCCCTGGGTCAGGTAGTCGGGGTAATCGTTGAGAAACCCGATAAAAAAGTCACCGTCCCGCCAGGATGTGAATTTGATAGCTCTCATTGCTGTTGGCTCCCAGACGCGATGCTGTTGACCTGATGGCCACGCTTAGAAATCGGATTGAACTCGATCATGGCGATACCGCGCGCGTCCCGTCCGCATCAAACCTTGTATCCCACGTGCATCGCGACGACGCCGACGGTGAGATTGAAGAAATCCACGCGCTTGAAGCCGACCGATTCCATCATCCCTTTCAGGGTTTCCTGGTCCGGGTGCATGCGGATGGATTCGGCCAGGTAACGGTAGCTTTCCGCGTCCTTGGTCACCAGGTCGCCCAGGCGCGGCAGGATCTGGAAGGAGTAGGTGTCGTAGATTGGCGCCAGCGGTTTCCAGACCTTGGAGAACTCCAGCACCATCAGCTTGCCACCGGGCTTCAGCACCCGCCGCATTTCGGCCAGGGCGTCTTCCTTGTGGGTCATGTTGCGCAGGCCGAAGGCCACCGTGACCAGATCGAAATAATCGCTCGGGAACGGCAGTTTCTCGGCGTCGCACTGCGCCACCGGCAGCATCAGGCCCTGATCCATCATGCGGTCGCGGCCGACGCCGAGCATGGAGCCGTTGATGTCGGTCAGCCACACTTCACCGGTCGGGCCGGCGTCCTTCGCCAGCAGGCGGGAGATGTCGCCGGTACCGCCGGCGATGTCGAGAATCTTCGCGCCGGGGCGCACCCGCGCGTGCAGGGAGAGGAAGCGCTTCCAGAGGCGGTGCAGCCCCATGGACATGAGGTCGTTCATCACGTCGTAGCGCTGCGCCACGGAGTGGAACACCTCGGCGACCTTGGCGGCTTTTTCTTCCTCCGCGACGGTCTTGAAGCCGAAATGGGTCTGCTTGTCAGTCATAGGTTTGAGGCGTGTGGCGGAAGGCGGTCAGTGTGCCGACGAGCGGCCCGCCTTGGCGCGAGTTAGTGGGGGCGGAAACCTTCGGGGGCGCCGACGCCTTCGCCGAAGAAATACTTTTCCGCCTGTTCCATCAGGTACTTGCGATGCTGAGCATCGGCCAGGTTGAGGCGGTTTTCATTGATGATCATGGTCTGGAGCTTGATCCAGCCAGCCCAGGCTTCTTTTGATACGTTCTCGAACACACGCTTGCCCAGTTCGCCGGGAAGCATCGGGAAATCCATGCCTTCGGCCTCGCGGCCAAGTTTTACGCACTGCACCATACGAGCCATTGTTTTCTCCTGAGGAAATCATTCAATCCGGCGGATGGTAGCCCAACGCGGCAACAAGCGTCACCCGGCCAACTGCTTCTCGATGCGGCGGGCAAACACCTGCATCTCCTTGACCGCCTGCAAATCGCCCTTTTCCTCGGCGGCGGCGATGCCGCGCCGGTAGGTTCCCAGGGCTTCCACCAGGTCGCCGGACTCAACCAGAGTCTTGCCCAGCAACTTCCAGGCGGCGGAATGGCGCGGGTCGAAAGCCAGCGCGGCTTCCAGATGAACGCGCGCGGAGGCGAAGTCGCCCAGCTTGAAATACTCGTTGCCCAGGGAATAACGCAGCAGGAGATTGTCCTTGCCGGCGGCGAGCATTTTTTCAAAGTTTTCCAGGGTGCTCATGGCGACCTCCTCGGTAAAGCCGGCCCCAGCCGGCGGTAAAGCTGAGTTGATTGTTCGACATCCGGTCTACCCGTGTAGCGCAGGCTTCCAGCCTGCTTCCCGGCAAGGTGAAAAAACGAGCAGGCTGGAAGCCCGCGCTACATATCGGTTGCACGGCATTCCAACAAATCTGGCCATGCCGTCTCAACCCGAATATCCCAGCTTCATCGAAATCCGTCGCGCGGCTTCCTGCACCAGCGGCACCCAATCCATCTTCCTGCGTTCGATCGGCGCCGACACCGAAAGGCCGGCCACCACCGCGCCACCGGCGTCGCGCACCAGGGCACCGATGCAGCCGACACCCAGTTCAGCTTCCTCGTCGTCGAGGGCATAGCCGCGCGCCGTACTGACACCGATGTCCTCCAGCAGCGTCTTGATTTCCTGGTGGGTGTTCACCGTGTAGGCGGGCAGGCGGGTGCGTTTGGCGTAGTCGCGGGTGGCGGCGGCACCCACCTCGCCCAGCATCAGCTTGCCGACGGCGGTGACGTGCAGCGGCGCGCGGCTGCCGATCACCTGCTCCACCCGCATCATGCGGTTGGAGGTGACCCGCTCGACGTAAACCACCTCGTCGCCCTGGCGCACGGTGAGGTTGACCGTCTCGCCCAGTTGATCGCGCAACCATTCCATTTCCGGCCGCGCCACGGCACGCACATCCAGCCCCACCCGCACTTTCGCCGCCAGTTGCAGCAGATGCGGCCCGAGCAGATAGAGGCCCGCTTCGTCACGGGCGACGAAGCCATGCTGAGCGAGCGAGGCGAGGATGCGGAAAGCGGTGGACGGATGCAGGCCGGTCTCCGCGCCAAGATATTTCAGGGAGGCGCCATTTTCCCGCGCGGCGAGCGCGTCGAGCAGGGCGGCCATGCGGTCGATGACCTGGATGGAGGAGGTTTTGTCTTCGTTCATGTTTCACATTATGAAACGTAAACTGCATTGTGAAAAGTTGATTATTTCTGTACAGTATTTTCCATCGCAATCGAACTCCAGGAAGCCACCATGAATGCCGCCACCCACACTACCTCGCTCACCCCCGCTTTCTGCGAGGGCATCCAGTATTTCGCGCCCGACTGGCCGGGCTTTGCCGAACAGGCCGCCGTGCCGGCCATCGCCGAGGGCAGCAAAGCCATCAGCAGCGCCACTTCTCCCGCCGCCGCCTACCAGACCCTGCTGGGCGCCGACGCCCTGCGTTACCTGACCCTGCAAATCTGCGCCGCCAAGGCTTCCGGCCACCCCGGCGGTTTCGCTTCCAGCGCCGAGGCTTATGCCGCGCTGGTGATGCTGGGCCACACCAATATCGTCACCGAAGTGGGCCACCACGCGCCCGGCTTCTATTCCGCCATGTTCCTCGACCGTTCCCTGGAAGAAATGGGCATCCGTACCGTTCAGGAGATGCGCGACCGCTTCCGCGAGAAGCACGGTCTGCTCGGCCACCTCTCCGGCGCCATCCCCGGCCTGCTCGCACCCGCCGGCCCGCTTGGCCAGGGCCAGCATTTCGCCATGGCCGGCGCCATGCTGCATCCCGGCACCCTGTTCCCGGTGACCATCGGCGACGGCGGCATGGGCGAGCCCTATGTGCTGAATTCCATGATGCACTTCAACACCGCCTACCCCGAGGTGACCAATTACCTGCCGGTGCTGATCTGGAACGGCTACAGCCAGGAACATCACTCCATGTGCACCACCTGGAGCAATGCCGAGATGACGGCGTACTGGAAGGGCCACGGCTTCGAGAACGTGTTCCTGGTCGATGCCAAGAACTTCGATGACCAGGACCAGACCGGCGCCTATGTGGACAGCAGCCAGTTTGCCTTCGAGCGTCGCCTGGCCTTCGCCGCCGCCGTGCTCGCCGCCGCCGATTCTGCGGCCAAGAGCGCTCTGGGTGGCCGCCGCACGGTGATGATCCTGAAGCAGTTAAAGGGCGCGGGCGTACACAAACTGGGCGCCAAGGCGCACAACCTGTATCCGGCCGATACCCTGGACGCCGAACACATCATCAGCGGCCTGCAACGCCGCGCGCTGTCGCCCGACGCCTGGCAGATCGTGCGCGACAACTTCACCCGCGCCGGTGGCGGCCCCGCCGCGAAAACGGCCGTGACCGAGCATGTGCTGGACATCGTTCCTCTGCCGAAACTGCCGATCCAGGCCTTCCAGCCGGGCGAGAAGCAGGTGCCCGCCACCGCCTTCGGCGCCCTGGTGGCCGCCGTCGGCCAGGCCGACCCGCGTTTCGTGGTCAGCAACGCCGACGGCAACGAAGCCAGCGCGATGGCGAACATCAACGTCGCCCTCAAGATTCGCCATCCGGTGGAAGACGGCCTCTATCACCAAGGCCCCAACGGCCAGGTGTACGAACCGCTGAACGAGGATGCCTGTGCCGGCCTCACCGCCGCCCTGGCGCTGTTCGGCTCGCGCTCGATCTGGCTGTCCTACGAGAGCTTCGTCATCAACGGCTGGCCCATCGTGCAGACCGTGGCGCAGGCGATGGCCGAGTTGCGCCGCAAGACCCCTTCCTATATCTGCATGTTCACCGCCGGCGCGCTGGAACAAGGCCGCAACGGCTGGACCCACCAGCGCCCGGAGATCGAGAACTACTTCGCCGCGCAGATGCGTAACGGCAACGTCTACCCGCTGTTCCCGTGCGACGCCAACCAGATTCAGGTCGCCTACGACTGGGCGCTGGGCACCTACAACAAGGGCATCGCCATCATCGCCTCGAAGTCGCCGCTGCCGGTTTACACCACGCTGGAGCAGGCGCGGGAAGGCATCGAGCGCGGCGCGGTGACGCTGCATGAAAGCGCTTCCGGCGGCAAGACCGTGGTGTTCGCCGTCACCGGCGACATGGTTCTGCTGCCGGTGTTCGAAGCCAAGGACAAACTGGAAGCCGCCGGCCACAAGGTTCGCATCGTCAGCGCCGCCAACCCGCGCCGTCTGTATCGGCCCACCGATGTGGCCTGGGGCACGGTTTCCGAGCCGGACGACGCCTTCATGGAAGACGCCCAGTTCAACGCCCTGTTCGATGGCGATGTTCTGATCGGCGTCTCCGGCGGCCCCTCCGGCCCGCTGGAACCGATCATGCTGCGCACCCGCGCCGACAAACGCGACGTGATGGCCTGGAAACGCGGCGAAACCACCGCCAGCCCCGGCGAGATCATGGCCTTCAACGGCCTGACCGGCGAAGCGATGGCGGCGCGGGCAACGACGCTGCTGGGCTGAGCCAGTAGTCCGTAGGTTGGGCAAAGCGAAGCGTGCCCAACAAACCGCCGCGATGTTGGGCACGCTTCGCTTTGCCCAACCTACGTTGCTACGAATGGATGCCATGACCCCCACCAAAATCATCGTTCTCGACGACGACCCCACCGGCTCGCAGACGGTGCATTCCTGCAAGCTGCTGACCCGCTGGGATGTGTCCACCTTGCGCGAAGCGCTGCTCGACGCGTCGCCGCTGTTCTTCGTCCTGACCAACACGCGCGGCATGGATGCGGCGCGTGCCGCCACCGTGACCCGCGAGGTCTGCCATAACCTGAAACTGGCGCTCGACGGCATCGATCTCAACCCGATCTTCGTCAGCCGTTCCGACTCCACCCTGCGCGGGCATTACCCGGTGGAAACCGATGTCATGGCGGAGGAATTGGGACCGTTCGATGCCCATTTCCTCACCCCCGCCTTCTTCGAGGGCGGCCGTTTCACCCGCGACAGCATTCATTACCTGGTGGTGAACGGCACGCCGACGCCGGTGGCGGATACCGAATTCGCGCGCGATTCGGTGTTTGGCTACCGCCACAGCTATCTGCCCGACTACGTGGAAGAAAAGACCGCTGGCCGGATCAAGGCGGGCGAGGTCGAACGCTTCCTGCTCGATGACGTGCGCGGCGATGTCCTGGATCGGCTCATGGCGTTGCATGGCAACCGCTGTTGCGTGGTGGATGCGGAAACCCAGGCCGACCTGAACCATTTCGCCGAACAACTGCAAGCGGCGGCGGCCCAGGGCAAGCGCTTCCTGTTTCGTTCCGCCGCCAGCCTGTTGACCGCCCTGGCGAAACTGCCGCCGCAACCGGTCGCCGCCGAGGCCATGCACGCCTATGTGCGCAACAACCAGCCTGGCGCGGTGATCGTCGGCTCGCATGTAAAGAAGACCACCGCGCAACTGGAAAAGCTGCTGGCCGAACCCGGCGTGCTCGCCATCGAGGTCGAGGTCGACCGCATCGCGGGCGAACGCGCGGCACTGCTGGCGAGCGTGCTGGAGCAGGCGGAACTGGCGCACGCGGCGGGCGCAACTTTGGTGATCTACACCAGCCGTGTCGAACGCCAGTTTCCCGACCAGGCCACCCGCCTGACCTTCGGCGAAGCGGTTTCCGCCTTCTTGATGGATGTGGTGCGCGGCCTACCGACGACCCTGGGTTTTCTCATCAGCAAGGGCGGCATCACCTCCAACGACGTGCTTTCCGACGGCCTCGCGCTGCGGGCCGCCAGCGTGCTCGGCCAGATCCTGCCCGGCTGTTCCGTGGTGCGCTGCCCCGCCGACCACCCGCGCTACCCGAACCTGCCGGTGGTGATCTTCCCCGGCAACGTCGGCGACGATGACGCGCTGGCGACGGCGGTGCGCAGGCTTTCGGCATGACCACGAAACGCGGCCCCGAAGGAAGCGGTAACCGTAGGAGCGGGCTTGCCCGCGATAATCGTCGCGGTATCGCGGGCAAGCCCGCTCCTACGGCGCAGTTTTTCAGACTGAACAACCTGGATTCCCGCCTGCGCGGGAATGACGGTAAAAACCCGACATGAACTCCGCCTTCCAGGCCGCCCTAAAAGCCACCCTCCCGCCCCAGTCCCTGCTGATCGAGGCCGAAGCCCTGCGCCCTTACGAGTGCGACGGTCTTTCCGCCTATCGCCAAGTGCCGCTGGCGGTGTGCCTGCCGGAAACGCTGGAGCAGGCACAAGCGGTACTGCGCATCTGCCTTGAGCATCAAGTTCCGGTGGTCGCGCGCGGCGCCGGTACCGGCTTGTCCGGCGGCGCTCTGCCGCTGGCCG
Organism: Pseudomonadota bacterium; assembly: GCA_030653935.1. Taxonomy (GTDB): domain Bacteria; phylum Pseudomonadota; class Gammaproteobacteria; order Burkholderiales; family Thiobacillaceae; genus PFJX01. The sequence continues at coordinate 62,234 of JAURYL010000048.1, read as the reverse complement.
ATGGCGTGGTGCTGTCGCTGGCACGCTTTAACCGCATTCTCGGCATCGACGCCGACAACCGTCTCGCACGGGTGCAGCCCGGCGTCCGCAACCTCGCTATCTCCGAGGCAGTGGCCGCTTACGGCTTGTATTACGCACCCGACCCTTCCTCGCAGATCGCCTGTTCCATCGGCGGCAACGTCGCCGAGAACTCCGGCGGCGTGCATTGCCTGAAATACGGGCTGACCGTACACAACCTGCTGGCGCTGAAAGTGCTGACCATGGATGGCGAGTTGCTGGAAATCGGCGCGCAATCACTGGACAGCCCCGGCTACGACCTCCTGGCGCTGATGACCGGCTCGGAAGGGCTGTTGGGCGTGGTGGTGGAAGTCACCGTGAAGCTGCTGGTGAAGCCGGAACGCGCCCAGGTGCTGCTGGCTGCGTTCGCCTCGGTGGAAACGGCGGGGGCGGCGGTGGCCGCCATCATCGGCGCCGGCATCCTGCCCGCCGGCCTGGAGATGATGGACAACCTGTCGATCCGCGCCGCCGAGGATTTCGTCCACGCCGGCTATCCGGTGGACGCCGCCGCCATCCTGCTGTGCGAACTCGACGGCGCCAACGCCGAAGTTTCGGAACAGATCATGGCCGTGCGCGAAGTGCTGTTCAGCGCTGGCGCGACTGAAGTCCGCACCGCCCAGGACGAAGCCCAACGCATGAAATTCTGGGCCGGACGCAAGGGCGCCTTCCCGGCGGTGGGCCGCATCAGCCCGGATTACTACTGCATGGATGGCACCATTCCGCGCCAGCACCTGGCCCAGGTCCTGCGGCGCATCGGCGAACTGTCGGAACAATACGGCCTGCGTGTCGCCAACGTGTTCCACGCCGGCGACGGCAATCTGCACCCGCTGATCCTGTTCGACGCCAACCAGCCCGGCGAAATGAAAAAGGCCGAGGACTTCGGCACCGACATCCTCCGCCTGTGCGTGGAAGTCGGTGGCACGGTCACCGGCGAACACGGCATTGGCGTCGAGAAGCTGGACGCCGCCTGTAGCCAGTTCACCGCCGCCGAACTCGCCCAGTTCCACGCCATCAAGGCCGCCTTCGACCCGGCGGGCCTGCTCAACCCCGGCAAGGCCGTCCCCACCCTGCACCGCTGCGCCGAGATGGGGCGGATGCACATCCAGGGTGGCGCCTTGCCGTTCCCGGAATTGCCGAGGTTTTGACGGACATGAACACGCACCGTAGGTTGGGCAAAGCGAAGCGTGCCCAACATCCAGGCGCCCCAATGTTGGGCACGCTTCGCTTTGCCCAACCTACGCCTCACAGGTAAGCCATTGATGACAACCGAATCGGTGCTGATCAACCGCGTCCGCCAAGCCATCGCCGACAGCACCCCGCTGTGCATCCAGGGTGGCGCCAGCAAATCCTTTTACGGTCGCACCTGCCAGGGCGAGCCACTGGATGTCTCCGGTCATGCCGGCGACATCCGCTACGAACCCTCGGAACTGGTCCTCACCGCCCGCGCCGGCACGAAGCTTTCCGAAATCGAGACCCTGCTGGCGGCGAACAACCAGATGCTGCCATTCGAGCCGCCGCACTACTCCCCCGGCGCCACCCTCGGCGGCATGGTCGCCGCCGGCCTCTCCGGCCCGCGCCGGCCCTGGGGCGGCTCGGTGCGCGATGCCGTGCTCGGGGTGAAGTTGCTCAACGGTCGTGGCGAAGTGCTGCGTCTGGGTGGTCAGGTGATGAAGAACGTCGCCGGTTACGACCTCTCGCGCCTGATGGTCGGCGCGTTGGGGACGCTGGGCGTATTGCTGGAAGTCTCGGTCAAAGTCCTGCCGCGCCCGGCCGACGAACGCACCCTGGTGTTTGAGTTGGATGACGACATTGCCGCCGCGCGCCAGATCGCATGGGGACGCCAGCCGCTGCCTTTGTCCGCCACCCTTTATGAAGCTGGCCGCCTCTACGTGCGCCTGTCCGGCAGTGCCCAGGGCGTGCAAGCCGCGCGGGTGGCAATGGGTGGAGAAGAAACCGCCTCCGCCCTCTGGGCCGAAGTACGCGAACAGACCTTGCCGTTGTTCCAAACCAAGCAAGCACTCTGGCGCGTTTCCCTGCCCGCTGCCGCGCCGGCCATGCCCGGCGAGAATCTTACTGAGTGGGGCGGCGCCCTGCGCTGGATCGTCTCCGACGAACCCGCCGAGTCCATCCGCCAACACGCCGCCGCCCTGGGTGGGCACGCCACGCTTTTCCGAGGCCACGACGGCATGGGCGAGGTATTCCACCCCCTGCCCCCTGCCATGCTGGCGCTGCACCAGCGGGTGAAACTGGCGCTCGACCCCCACAGCCTGTTCAACCCCGGCCGCCTGTACCAAGGCCTCTGATGCAAACCAATCTCGCCGACTTCATCCGTAACACCGCGCAGGGCCGGGAAGCCGAAGCCATCCTGCGTAATTGCGTGCACTGTGGCTTCTGCAACGCCACCTGCCCCACTTATCAACTCCTGGGCGACGAACTCGACGGCCCGCGCGGCCGCATCTACCTGATGAAGCAGATGCTGGAAGGCCAACCGGTGACCGCCGTGACGCGCGAGCACCTGGACCGCTGCCTGACCTGCCGCAACTGCGAAACCACCTGCCCCTCCGGTGTGCAATACGGCCGCCTGATCGACATCGGCCGCGAGGTGGTGGAAAAACTGAGCCCGCGCCCGTTGGCTGAACGCTTGCTGCGTATGGGGCTGCGGCGAACACTGGCTTCACCGAGGCTGTTCGGCTCGCTGCTGAAACTGGGGCAAGGCGTAAGTTGGGCACTGCCGGCGACGCTGCGCGAACATCTCCCCCCTTTATCAAAGGGGGGCGGGGAGGGATTTGTCGACGCTGACAGGAGTGGAACGGTTACGGAAATCCCCCCCGCCCCCCTTTGGGAAAGGGGTGCGAAGAGCACCCGCCGCATGCTGGTGCTGGAGGGTTGCGTGCAGCCGGCGCTGGCGCCGGAAACCAATCTTGTTGCCGCGCGTGTGCTCGCATCTCTCGGCATTCAGCTCTTCGCCGCGCCCGAGGCCGGTTGCTGTGGCGCGCTCGACCAGCACCTGGCGGCACCGGAAGCCGCGAAAGCGGCCATGCGCCGCAACATCGACGCCTGGTGGCTGCACCTCGAAGCGGGTGCCGAAGCCATCGTCATGACCGCCAGCGGCTGCGGCAGCACGGTCAAAGAATATGGACATCATCTGCGCGACGACCCGGCCTACGCCGAAAAGGCCGCGCGCGTCTCCGAACTGACGCTCGATCTGGCGGAAGTGCTGGCGCGCGAAGACCTGAGCCACTTGCGCCGTGGCGCACCGCGCCGCGTCGCCTTCCACCCGCCATGCAGCCTGCAACACGGCCAGAAGGTACGCGGCGTGATCGAGGCCATCCTCAGTAGCCTCGGCCATGAACTGGTGCCGGTCGCGGAAAGCCATCTTTGTTGCGGCGCCGCCGGCACCTATTCCCTGTTGCAGCCGGAACTCTCCGGCCAACTGCGCGAGCGCAAGCTCAGCCACTTGCAGGCGGCCCGGCCCGACCTCATCGCCACCGCCAACATCGGCTGCCAGAGCCTCCTCGCCGCCGCCGGCGACGTGCCGGTGGTGCACTGGATCACCTTGTTGAATTAAGTCACCAAGGCGGACCAGGTATCCCAACGTTGCCGCGGATTGTTGGGCACGCTACGCTTTGCCCAACCTACGTACTGAATATAAAAAAGGGAGGGGTGAAGATGGCGATCACCGATTGGCCCGAGGGCGAACGGCCCCGGGAAAAATTGTTGCAACGCGGGCCGGCGGCCTTGTCCGACGCGGAATTGCTGGCCATCTTTTTGCGTGTGGGCGTCACCGGGAAAAGCGCGGTCGATCTGGCGCGCGATCTGTTGCAGCACTTCGGCAGCCTCACTCGCCTGTTCAACGCCGCTCAAGCCGAATTCACCGCCTTCCCCGGCATGGGCCCGGCCAAATACGCGCAATTACAGGCGGTGCTGGAAATGGCCCGGCGCGCGCTGGGCGAAGATATGAAACAGGGCGACGCCCTCAACTCGCCGCGCGCGGTGCGCGATTACCTGCGTTTGCGGCTGGGCGGCCGTAACCATGAAATATTCATGGTGGTGTTTCTCGACGCGCAGAACCGCGTGCTCGCGGCCGAGGAGCTGTTTCGCGGCACACTCACACAAACTTCGGTTTATCCCCGTGAAATTGTCATTCACGCCCTGCGCCACAACGCCGCCGGGGTGATCCTGGCGCACAACCATCCCTCCGGCGTCGCCGAACCCTCGCAAGCCGACCGCTGGCTGACCGACCAGTTGAAAACCGCGCTCGGCCTGGTCGATGTGAAGGTAATCGACCATTTCATCGTCGCCGGCAGTGATGGTTTTTCCTTTTGCGAACGAGGTTGGCTTTGACCGGAGAAAAGGTTTCGCGTATAAAGGCCGACTTTCCGTATTCGTGTAGCAGGGATAATTATCATGGCCCGTGTATGTCAGGTAACCGGCAAAAAGCCGATGGTGGGTAACAACGTTTCCCACGCCAACAACAGAACCAAGCGTCGTTTCCTGCCCAATTTGCAGTCGCGCCGTTTCTGGCTGGAAAGCGAGAACCGCTGGGTGCGTCTGCGTGTCAGCAACGCCGGCCTGCGCCTCATCGATAAAAACGGCATCGAATCCGTCCTGGCTGATATTCGCGCCAGCGGCGTGCTGTAAGGAGAACAATCATGGCTAAAGGCGGACGTGAAAAAATCAAGCTGGAGTCCACCGCGGGCACCGGCCACTTCTACACCACCACCAAGAACAAGAAGACCATGCCCGGCAAGATGGAGATCAGCAAGTTCGATCCCAAGGCGCGCAAGCATGTGGCTTACAAGGAAATCAAGCTGAAATAAGCGGTTTCCCTGGACGATAAAAAACCCCGCCTCGGCGGGTTTTTTTATCGTCCTGGGAAACCGCCACACTGCTACCATTTCCAGGCCTTGAATAACCCGACCCAACTCATGCTCGACCCGTCCCCGGCAAGCGTCGCTCCGCATCTAGCGGGCATTGCGCTGGAGTATACGAGCGACGGCGTCATGATCACGGATGCCGACAATCGCATCATCTACGTGAACCGCGCTTTCCGCGAAGTCACTGGCTATTCGTTTGATGAAGCGGTCGGCGAGACCCCCGGCATGCTCAACTCCGGCCGACATGACGCGGCGTTTTACCGGGACATGTGGGCGGCGCTACAGGAACAAGGTCATTGGCAAGGCGAGATCTGGGATCGCCGCAAAAACGGCGATATCTACCCGGAACGACTCAGCATCTCCGCCGTGCGCGACGCCGATGGCCGGATCGAGCGCTATGTGGCGGTTTTCACCGATATCCTGGCGCTACGGCGCGCGGAAGAAAAACTGCAACGCCTCACCCACTTCGACGCGCTCACCGAACTTCCCAACCGTGCCCAACTCAGCGAGCGTCTGCATCAACTGGTGGAGTAGGCACGCGACGCCCATCAGTTGCTCGCCGTGATGCTGCTCGACCTCGACGGCTTCAAGAACCTCAATGATCGCTATGGTCACGCCCTGGGTGATCGTGTGCTGGTAGCCATCGCGCAACGCCTGAAACAGGTGGCGCGCGGCAGTGATGTGGTGGCGCGCCTGGGCGGCGACGAATTCGCCCTGCTGCTGCGCGGCCTGCCACACATGGACAAGGTGGAGCGCCTGGCCGAACGTATCCTCAGCCTGACCAGCGCGCCCTGCGAGATCGACGGCAAACGCTACGAACTCACCGGCAGCCTCGGCATCACCCTGTTCCCCCTCGACAGCGCCGACCCGGACACGCTGCTGCGCCATGCCGACCAGGCCATGTACCAGGCCAAGGAGGGTGGCCGTAACCGCTACCACCTGTTCGACGCGGAACAGGACCAGCAGGCGCAGACCCGGCGGCAACTGCTAGACCGCCTTGCCACCGGCCTGGCTGCCGATGAACTGGTCTTGTACTACCAACCCAAGGTCAACCTGCGCACCGGCCAGGTCATCGGGCTGGAGGCCCTGCTGCGCTGGCGGCATCCGGAGCAAGGACTGTTGCTGCCCGGCAGTTTCCTGCCGCACGTGGAACACCACGATCTGATCGTTGAAATCGGCGAATGGGTGGCGCGCCAGGCACTGGCCCAGCTCTCCACCTGGAACAAGGCCGGCCTGGCCGTTCCAGTGAGCATCAATGTGGCGGCACGGCAACTGCTACAGGGCGACTTCGTCGATTGCATGCGGCACTGCCTAGAGGACTTCCCGGGAGTGCCGCCGGGGCTGCTGGAAATTGAAATTCTCGAATCGGCGGCCCTGGAAAACACCCGCCACGTGCGGGGCGTGATCGAAGCCTGCTGGAGCATGGGGGTGAGCTTCTCGCTGGACGACTTCGGCACCGGCTACGCCTCGCTGTCCTATCTGCGTGACATTCCCGCCGAGACGCTGAAAATCGACCAGAGCTTCGTGCGCGACGTTTTGGAAGACAGCGACGACCTGACCCTGGTGGAGGGCATCATCGGCCTGGCCACCGCCTTTCGCCGCACCGTGGTGGCCGAGGGCGTGGAAACACCGGAACAGGGCGTCCTGCTGATGCGTCTGGGCTGCGACATCGCCCAGGGTTACGGCATCGCCCGGCCGATGCCGGCGGCGGATATCCCGGCCTGGGTCGCGGCCTACCAGCCCGACCCGCAGTGGGCGCTATGGGCCGACACTCACTGGGAGATGAGTGACTTCCCGTTGCTGGTGGCGCAATACGACCACATCAAATGGGTGCGCCGCATCCTGCTCTACATGGACGGCGCCGCTTTGCAGTTGAGCCCCGGCGAGCTCTGCGATCACCATCAATGCCGCTTCGGCCACTGGTATTACAGCCATGGCCGCCGTCGCTACGGGCATCTCCTCGAGTTCCAGGAACTGGAGCCCATCCATATCGCGGTGCACCAACTCGGTCCCAGCATCGTCGAGCTGCGCAAGTCGGGAAATCAGGAACGGGCGCGCGAACAGGTACACGAACTGCTCGCCCTGAAAGACCAGATTCTGGAAAAGCTCGGCGCCTTGCAACACTGCGTGGCCACGGCGGTTACCGAGCCGGCTTTCTTTCAGGCCGGATTGTTCTAATCCGCCACGGTTGACCACGGCTAAATTAGCCTCGTTGCATGGCCGTCATCCCGGCGCGGTCCGTAGGATGTGGTGAGGAACGAAGCGCATCGACAACGGCTTCAGCACAGTGTGGCCGGGCACTTCGCCGAACCAAGCCGGGATTCCCGCCGCGTCCATGTAAAATCGCGGGTTGATTTCTAAGGTACCTCCCATGCTTACCGCTTCCAACCTCACCATCCAGTTCGGCGCCAAGCCGTTGTTTGAAAACGTCAACGTCAAATTCGGCGACGGCAACCGCTATGGCCTGATCGGCGCCAACGGCTGCGGCAAATCCACCCTGATGAAGATCCTCGCTGGTGTGTTGGAGTCCAGCGCCGGCAATGTCTCGATCGATCCGCACGAGCGCATGGCCTTCCTGCGCCAGGACCAGTTCGCCTTCGAGGACATCCGCGTGCTCGACGTGGTGTTGATGGGCCACGCCGAGATGTGGCGGGTGATGCAGGAAAAAGACGCCATCTACATGAACCCGGAGGCGACGGAAGCGGAGTTCCTGCACGCCGCCGAGCTGGAGACCCAGTTCGGCGAGATGGGCGGTTACGACGCCGAGGCGCGCGCCGGCGAGTTGCTGCTGGGCCTGGATATTCCTTCCGACAAGCACCAGGGGCCGATGCGCGAAGTGGCGCCGGGCTGGAAGCTGCGGGTGTTGCTGGCGCAGGTGCTGTTCGGCGATCCGGACATCCTGCTGCTCGACGAGCCGACCAACAACCTGGACATCAACACCATCCGCTGGCTGGAGAACGTGATCAACAATCGCAACTCCACCATGATCATCATTTCCCACGACCGCCACTTCCTGAACCAGGTCTGCACCCACATGGCCGACCTGGATTACCAGACGCTCAAGGTCTACCCGGGCAATTACGACGACTTCATGGAAGCCGCCACCCTGGCCCGTGACCGCCAGAGCGCGGCCAACGCGCGGGCCAAGGACAAGATCGCCGACTTGCAGAACTTCGTGCGCCGCTTCTCCGCCAACGCCTCCAAGGCCAAGCAGGCCACCAGCCGCCTGAAACTGATCGACAAGATCAGGCCGGAAGACATGAAGCCCTCCAGCCGCCAGTACCCCTGGATTCGTTTCGATTACGACGAGAAGGACAAGCTGCACCGCCTGGCCTGCGAGGTGGACGGGCTGAACTTCAGTTACGAGCCGTCGCAACCGCTGCTGAGCAACCTCAGCTTCAACATTGCCGCCGGCGACCGGATCGCCATCATCGGCGAGAACGGCGTCGGCAAGACCACCCTGCTGCGCCTGCTTGAGGGGGAACTGAGCGCGCAAAAGGGCACCCTGAAATGGACGGAGAAGGCCAAGCTGGGCTACTTCGCGCAGGACCATTCCGCCGATTTCGATTCCGACGCGCCGCTCACCGAATGGATCACCGAATGGGTGCGCATCGGCGGCTACGACGGCAACGACGTGGAAACCCTGATTCGCGGCACCCTCGGCCGTCTGCTGTTTTCCGGCGACGAGGTGAAGAAGGCGGTGCGGGTGATTTCCGGTGGCGAACAGGGCCGCATGCTGTTCGGAAAGTTGATGCTGCTGCGCCGCAACGTGTTGCTGATGGACGAGCCGACCAACCACCTGGACATGGAATCCATCGAAGCCCTCAACACCGGCCTGGAAAAATTCCCCGGCACCCTGGTGTTCGTCTCGCACGACCGCGAATTCGTGTCTTCGCTCGCCAACAAGATCATCGAACTCAAACTCGATGGCAGCCACGTGGTCTACGACGGCGGCTATGAGGAATACCTGGCGAGCCAGGGCCTGGATTGATCCAGGCGCGACCCGGCGCATGCCTCATGCCCCGGGTTGCAGGGTGACCGGTACCGCTACCCGCGCGTCTCCACGCCGCACGGTGAGGGTCACCACCTCACCGACCCGATGGTCGTCCAGGCGCGCCAGCAAACTGGCGACGCTGTCGACCGGTTTGCCGGCAACGGCGACGATGGTGTCGCCCACCTGGATGTCGCCATCGCGCGACATCACGGCGCCTTTCAGACCCGCCCGCGCCGCCGCCGAGCCGGGGGTGACGCGCAGGATCACCACGCCCGCGACGCCGCGCATCCGGGCCAGACGTTGGTTGACGCCCTCGTCCACCTCGATGCCCAGAGCCGGGCGGATGTACTTGCCCCCCTTGATGAGCTGCGGCACGACCCGGTTGACGGTATCCACCGGCACCGCGAAACCGATGCCGGCGCTCGCTCCACTCGGGCTGTAGATGGCGGTATTGATACCGATCAGGCGGCCGGCCGAATCCAGCAGCGGGCCACCGGAGTTGCCTGGATTGATGGCGGCGTCGGTCTGGATCAGATGGTCGATGGTCATGCCGCCATTGCCGCTCAGCGAGCGATCCAGCGCCGAGACGATGCCGGTGGTCAGGGTCCAGTCGAGGCCGAAGGGGTTGCCGATGGCGAACACCTTCTGCCCCACCTTGAGGTTGTGGCTTTCGCCCAGCGGCACCGGCGGCGGCCGTTTGAAACCGACGCCGATCTTCAGCACGGCGATGTCATGGGCGGGGCTGGCGCCCACCAGGGCGGCCTTGTAATCGCGGCCGTCGGCGAGTTTCACGGTGGCCTCGCTGGCGTTCTCGATGACATGGTAGTTGGTGATGACATGGCCGGCATCGTCCCAGACAAAGCCGGAACCGCTGCCGCGCGGCACCGAGAACACGTTGCGCGACCAGAAATCCATGACCTCGGCCTTGGTGGTGATGAACACCACACTGCCCCTCGACTTCTCGAACAGCTCGATGGTGCTCTTCTCGTCCGCAGCCAGGTCGCCGCGCGCGGCCACCACGCGCGGAGCGGCATCGGGTGGCTGGCCGAACCAGCCGTTCATGTCCGGCATGCCGCGCCAGAGCAGGATCAACAGCGCGGCCGCCAGGGTCAGCCAGAACAGGCGGGAAAAGAAACGATCCTTCATGCCCCACGCTCCAGGCAGGCCAGACGGGCGCGCAGGCGATCCATCTCCTCCTGCAGGTCCGCCATCAGGGCGGCCAGTTCCGGCACGGCGTCGAAATCGCGCTCCAGTTGCCGCATGCGGCGAGCGCGTTGCAGGGCAGAGCCGGAGAAACGCCAGACTCCGGAGACGCTTTCGGCGTGGGGGAACAGGCCCGCCTCGATATGCCGCAACAGCCAGTCCGGATCCACCACACAGGCGGCGGCAATCTGTTCCAGGGTCAGCCAGGAGTCTTCCATCAGGCTGCCGATAATCAAGTCGTTGTCCGCCATGTTTCAAGCCCTCCCGCGCGGGTCAAAGGCGAGTTCCTTCGCCATGGTTTCGTAAAGCGCCCGTGCCCGCGCGGTGTTCGCGGGCGGCAGCCGCACCTGGATATCCAGCAACAGGTCACCCGGCGGCTCGCCCGGGATGCCTTTGCCGCGCACGCGTAATTGTTTGCCGCTTTGCGCGCCTTCCGGGATGCGCACCTTGACCTGTCCGCCCGGCAACTCCACCGCGACGATGGCGCCCAGCGCCGCTTCCCAGGGCGCGACCGGCAGGGTCAGGTGGAGGTCGCGGCCGTCGACCCGGAAGCGGGGATGCGGCTTGAAATGGATGCTCAGCATCAAGTCGCCGGCCCCACCGCCACCCATGCCCGGCGCGCCCTGGCCGGCCAGGCGGATGACCTGTCCCTCGCGCACGCCCTTCGGAATTTTCACGTTGAGCGTGCGGCTCCTGAGCACGACCCGGCCCTGGGCATCCATCTCGGGCGCGCGCAGTGAAATCTGCCGGGTGGCTCCGGTAAAGGCGTCCTCGATGTCGAGCATGACCTTGGCGTGATGGTCCTCGCCGCGCGCGTGGTAGGCGGCATGCCGGCCACCGGCGCTGAAACCGCCGCTGTTGGCGCCGCCCATGCGGCCAAACAGCTCGGCGAAGAAATCGGAGAAATCCGCCGCCTCGCGCGGCGAGTATCCGCCACCGGAAAACTCGAAGCCGGCGTCCCAGTCCGGTGGTGGTTGGAAATCCTGGCCGGGCCGGTAGTTGCGGCCCAACTGGTCGTATGCCGCGCGCTTTTCCGGATCGGAAAGCACGGCATAGGCCTCATTCACATCCTTCATGCGCGCTTCCGCATCCTTTTCCCTGGAGACGTCCGGGTGGTACTTGCGCGCCAGCTTGCGGAAGGCCTTCTTGATCTCCTCCGCCGTGGCGTCGCGGGCGACGCCCAGCGCCTGGTAATAGTCCTTGAAGTCCATGTGTGCACCTCGTTCCTGTGCGGGCTAACCCTAACGATAGTGGTGATTGAGGGCCTGTCATTCAAGATATTGAAGTTGACGGAGCCATACATAGATTGTGAATCGGGGACGGCACCCTCGCCGCCCGCCACTGTCTGTCAAGGAGGTTATCAAGATGCGCTATCGCTCTCTATTCCCCCGCGACCTGTTCGCGGATATTGATCGTCTGCAACGCGAAATGCGGCAGGCCTATGACTTCTCTCCCAGCATTCGTGGTCTGACACACGGTTTTCCCGCGCTGAACGTCGGCGGCACGCCGAAGTCGGTTGAGATCTACGCCTTCGCGCCCGGCGTCGAGCCGGCCAGCCTGGAGGTACAGATCGAGAAAGGGGTGCTCACCGTGGCCGGGGAACGAAAAGTGGACCCGGTTCCGGAGAAGGCCAGTGTGCATATCGATGAACGCTTCGCCGGCCAGTTCCGCCGGGTGGTGACCCTGCCCGACGATATCGATCCCGACGCCGTGGAAGCCCGCTACCGGGACGGTGTGCTGCATATCAGCATCGCCCGCAAGGAAGCCGCGCAACCACGCCACATCACCATTCAATAAGGAGGAAAACCATGTCCGACAATCCCACTGCCGCCAAACAGGGCGAACCCGCCCACAATGATGCCGCGCTGCTGCCGCCTGTGGATGTGATCGAGGATGCCGCCGGTATCCTGCTCTATGCCGATATGCCCGGCGTGCCCAAGGACCGTCTCAGCCTGCGGGTCGAGGCGGAGACCCTGACCATCGAAGGCGAGGTCGCGCTGGAGATGCCCGAGGGTATGGAACCGAGCCACGCCGAGGTGAACCTGCCGCGCTACCGGCGGCTATTCACCCTGTCCAAGGAACTGGATAGCGGCAAGGTGAGCGCCGAGTTCAAGCACGGGGTGCTCAAGTTGCGCATACCGAAAGCTGAGCACGCGCAACCGCGCAGAATTGATGTCAAAGTAGCCTGAACCAGACGGGCGGCGCATGACCAGGCAGGGTCGTGCGCCGCCGGTAATCCAGGCTTGTCTCAAGTAATCGCGCCAAAGGCCGTAACTGGCATGCTCGCGCGCGGATGGCGCATCTTCGCGCGGTAAACTGCGTCGACCTGACCATCCCTTTCTGGAGGCGATTACCCGTGAACATCCTGCCCCGCTCACTTCTGCTCCTCGCCGTGCTGCCCTTGTCCGGCTGTCTCCAGGACACCGCGTCCTATTCCTTCCCGGAGAAGGAGCACGCCATCACCCTGGTGCGCAACCAATCCTTTTTCTGGCAGGACAAACTGGAAGTCGAGGTCATCGTCATCCGCCTGCCGCAATGCAATGGCGGCTTGAGCATCAAGGACATTTCGCTGGATACCCGTTTCGACTTCTATCAGGCGCCGGACGAGTACCCGGAGCCGCTGTATCTGCTGAAGTCCGACAAGCGGGTATTCGCGGTCAGCACCCAATCCTGCCGCGTCCAGGAGTTCCAGGAAACACCGCCGGATCTGGGCTCGAAACTGGGTGCCTTCCGGGTTTCGGGCAAGGTGTTCCAATTCATTGCCGCCGACCCCTCCGGCAAGGCTGAAGAAGAGTAATCCATCCATGCGTTATGCCGATCTGCGCGATTTCATCGCGCAACTGGAAGCCCGTGGCGAATTGAAGCGCATCCGCGCGGAGATCGACCCGAACCTGGAAATGACCGAGATCGGCGACCGCGTGCTGCGCGCCGGCGGTCCCGCGTTGTTGTTCGAGAAACCGAAGGGCTGCGATATTCCGGTACTCGCCAACCTGTTCGGCACGGTGAAACGGGTGGCTCTGGGCATGGGTGAGGAAGACCCGGCGCGGCTGCGCGAGATCGGCAAGCTGCTCGCCTACCTGAAGGAACCGGAGCCGCCGCGCGGCTTGAAGGATGCCTGGGACAAATGGCCGATATTGAAGCAGGTGCTCAACATGACGCCGAAAGAAGTGCGCTCGCCCGTCTGCCAGGAGGTGATCTGGGAAGGCAAGGACGTCGACCTTTCGCGCCTGCCGATCCAGACCTGCTGGCCCGGCGATATCGGCCCGCTCCTCACCTGGGGCCTGGTCATCACCAAAGGGCCGCACAAGCCACGGCAGAACCTGGGCATCTACCGGCAACAGGTCATCGGCCCGAACAAGCTGATCATGCGCTGGCTGGCGCATCGCGGCGGCGCCCTGGATTTCCGCGAGTTCCAGGCCGCCCATCCCGGCCAGCCGTTCCCGGTCTGCGTCGCCATCGGCACCGATCCGGCCACCATCCTCGGCGCGGTGACACCGGTGCCGGATTCGCTCTCGGAATATCAGTTCGCCGGCCTGTTGCGCGGCGCCAAGACCGAAGTCTCCAAGGCATTGGGTTCCGACCTGCAAGTGCCGGCTTCCGCTGAAATCGTCCTGGAAGGCGTCATCCACCCCGGTGAAACTGCCCTGGAAGGCCCGTTCGGCGACCACACCGGCTATTACAACGAGCAGGAAACCTTCCCGGTGTTCACGGTCGAGCGCATCACCCTGCGCCGCGACGCCATCTACCACTCCACCTACACCGGTAAACCGCCAGACGAGCCGGCCATTCTCGGCTTGGCGTTGAACGAAGTATTCGTGCCACTGTTGCAAAAACAGTTTCCCGAGATCACCGACTTCTACCTGCCGCCGGAAGGCTGCTCCTACCGCATGGCGGTGGTGAGCATGAAGAAGCAGTACCCTGGCCACGCCAAGCGGGTGATGTTCGGCATCTGGAGCTTCCTGCGCCAGTTCATGTACACCAAGTTCATCATCGTCACCGACGACGATGTGAACGTGCGCGACTGGAATGAAGTCATGTGGGCACTCACCACCCGCGTCGACCCCGCGCGCGACACTCTGCTAGTGGAAAACACCCCGATTGATTACCTGGATTTTGCGAGCCCGGTATCCGGTTTGGGGAGTAAGATGGGCATCGACGCCACCAATAAAATGCCGGGTGAAACCCAGCGCGAGTGGGGAACACCAATCCAGATGAGCGATGCCGTGAAACAAAAAATAGATACCCTCTGGCCCGAACTGGGCCTGGACGCTGGGACAAACTGATTAAACACGATGGATAGCGCCCGCCTGCCCGGCTTTATCCCACTCAACAACCTGTCCGCCGAAGCGCGGGAGCAGGCGCTCGGGCTGGCGCGCGAAGTTTGTCTCAGCGTGGGGCAGGCGCTGTTTCAGCGCGGCGATTGCGACAGCCAGCGCTATTACCTGCTTGAAGGCCACATCGCGCTGGATGCCGGCGATGGCACGCCGCCACTGCTGATCCGGGCCGGCAGCGAAGCCGGCCACCATCCGCTGGCCCGCCTGAAGCCCCGCCGTTACTCCGCCATCGCCCAGGCCGCCTGCCGAGTGGTCGCGTTCGACGAGGCCTTGCTGGATGCCTTGATCACCCGCGACCAGGCCACCGCCTACGAAGTCCAGGAGTTCGAGGGCAACGACCCCTACTGGATGTTCGACCTGCTGCGCAATCCCGCCTTCGCCCGCGTGCCGCCGGCCAACCTGCACGCCCTGTTTCAGCGTTTCCACCCCATACCGGTCAAGGCCGGCCAGGAAGTCATCCGCCAGGGCGACCCGGTTGGCGAGCATTACTACCTGATCCGCGAAGGCCAGGCGCGGGTTTCGCGTCGCAATGAACTGGGCCAGGAACTGGTGCTGGCGAAACTGGGGCCCGGCGAGGGCTTCGGCGAGGAAGCGCTGATTTCGCATAACGCCCGCAACGCCACCGTCACCATGCTGAGTGACGGCCTGGTCATGGGCTTGTCCTCCGAGGATTTCGACACCCTGCTGAAGGAACCGCTGGTGCGCCGCGTCAGCCCGGCGGACGCGGTCAGCCTCCTGCACAGTGGTCACGCCGATTTGATCGACGTGCGTCTGGCGGATGAATTCAAGCAAGGCAACATCAAGGGCAGTTACAACATTCCCCTTTGTCTGCTCCGCCTCAAGGCCTGTGCGCTGGAGAAGCGGCGCGTGCACATCCTCATCTGCGAAACCGAACGCCGCAGCAGCATCGCCGCCTTCATCCTCACCCAGCGTGGACTCGATGCTCGCTTGCTGGAAGGCGGCCTCAACGCCCTGAAACAGGACGGCGACAAGAACGCGGCTTGAGATTGGCCCGCTGGATGCCAACACACCCGAGAATCGGGCAGAATCCACATACCCCCTCTAACTAAAAACAACGGCCTGGAAGGATCGCCATGGCGTGAACACGCGGCCGCCGACTGGACACGGTTACACGACATGCAAGCCTCGCAACTCGCTCAACTCGTCCCCTTCAACGGACTTTCCGAGGAAGCCCTGCAACTGGCCGTGCAGCAGGCCCGCCTGCTGCGCCTGGAGCAGGGCCAGACCTTGTTCAGCCGTGGCGAAGAAGATCACGAGAGTTATTACCTGCTGGCCGGGGAAGTCGCGCTGGATGCCGAGGAAGGCGACGCCCCACCCCTGATCATTCGCGCCGGCGGTGATGCCGCGCGCCACCCGCTCGCCCGCCTCAAACCGCGCCTTTATACCTGTGTGGCGCGCACCCCCTGCGAGTTGCTGACCTACAGCGACGACGCCCTGGATGCGCTGGTGGCGCGCGACCAGGCCACCTCCTACGAAGTCACCGAGTTCGAGGGGGACGATCCGAGCTGGTTGTTCGACCTGCTGCGCAACCCCTCCTTCAACCGCGTCCCGCCCGCCAACCTGCATGCCCTGTTCGGCCGTTTCGAAGCGGTTCCGGTCACGGCCGGGCAGACCGTGATCCGCCAGGGCGAGGCGGGCGATTACTACTACCTGATCCGCGAGGGCGAAGCCCAGGTCACCCGAACCACCCAAAGCGGCAAGTCGGTGGTGCTGGCGCGCCTGGCGCCAGGCCAGGGCTTCGGCGAAGACGCGCTGATATCCGGCGAACCGCGCAACGCCACGGTGACCATGCTCGGCAACGGCCTGCTCATGCGCCTTGCCGCCGACTACTTCCGCACCCAGTTGCAAGAACCGCTGGTGCACCAGGTGACCGCGGATGAGGCCGCCGCGATGGTGCGCTGGCGCGGCGCCGTGCTGCTCGACGTGCGCATGGAAGATGAATACAAACAGGGCAGCCTCAAGGGCAGCCTCAACCTGCCGCTCTACCTGCTGCGCCTGCGCGCCAAGGCGCTGGATCCCTCGCGTCCCTACATTCTTTTTTGCCAGACCGGCAGCCGCGGCAGCACCGCCGCCTTCCTCCTGGCACAACGTGGTTTCGATGCGCACGTTCTCACCGGCGGCCTCGAAGCGATGAATATTTTCAACCCGGCGACCATTAGTTGATTATAATACTCGGGTATTAATTACACGGAGATCGCATCATGTCCGCAGCCATTCACGCAGCCGCCCTTGCCGGCGACAGCGAACAAATTCGCGGCCTTCTCGCCGCCGGCGCCAACCCCAACGAAGCCGACGAAGCCGGCGCCACCGCCCTGCATATCGCCGCCCTGCAAGGCCATCTCGATGTCGTCAACGCGCTCATCGAAGCGGGCGCCGACGCCAACGCCAAGGATGCCAATGGCTGGACGCCGATGTTCAAGGCCGCCTACAACCATGAACTCGATTGCGGCTTCGCCCCCGTGGTGCAGGCGCTGATCGACGCCGGCGGCGACGTCAACGCCCGCATCTTCTTTGGCCTCACGCCGCTGATGCTGGCCGCCGGCGGGGGTGAAGCGGCAGTCTGCGCCGCGCTGCTCGCGGCCGGCGCCGATGTGAAGGCCCCCAATGAAGGCGGCATCACGGCCCTGATGATGGCCAAGGAACGCTTCTACGTGGACGTCATCAATCTGCTCTACGAAGCGGAAGGCCTGGTCATGGACACAGAAGGGGGCGGCTGCGCCACTGGCGCGCGCAAGGGCCCGCCTCAGGATGGTGCGAAAGTGGTCACCTTCATGCCGCGCCCGCATTGAATCCAGTAGTTCGTAGGATGTGGTGAGCGCAGCGAACCGCATCAAGCACGGGTGCGGTTCGCCGTGCTTGATGTTGAAACCCCTACCCTACGCCAACCACACCCCGCGTCCGGTTAGGGCGCGCCGCAGCCCCTAAAAGCCGGCGCGGCCATCCGCCCTTCACTGATAGCGCGTGTTGTAGAGCTCGGCGATATGCGCCAGCAGCAGCCGCGCCTGGGTCTGTTTGTCGGCCTTTTCAAGCACATGGCGGCCGGCTTCGTCGAGCAGGATGAGTTGCACGCTGTCGCTGCCCACTGACTCTTTCACGTCGTTGGCGACGATCAGGGGCAGATGTTTACGGCGACGTTTCAGTTCCGCGTATTCCTCGATGTTCTCGCTTTCGGCGGCGAAGCCGACGCAGAACGGTGGTTTCTCGCGGCTGCTGATACTGGCGAGGATGTCCGGGTTGGGCGCCAGTTCCAGGGTGAGGATGTGGGCGTCCTTCTTGATCTTCTGCTCGCTCGGGTTGAGCACGTAATAGTCGGCGACGGCGGCCACGGAAATAAAGATGTCGGCCGCGTCTACCACCGACTCCACCGCCGCCAGCATCTCCTGCGCGCTCAGCACCGGCAGCAGCCGCGCCTCGCGCGGGGGAGGCAGACAGACGCGACCGGAAATCAGCGTGACCTCGGCGCCGGCCTCGATGGCGGCTCGCGCCACCGCGTAACCCATCTTGCCGGAACTGGGGTTGGTGATGCCGCGCACGGCGTCGATGGCCTCGAAGGTGGGACCGGCGGTAATCAGCACCTTGAGGCCGGCGAGACGCTTCGGCTGGAAGCGCGCCTCCAGTGATTCGAGCAAGGACTCCGGCTCCAGCATGCGGCCGAAGCCGATTTCACCGCAGGCCTGCTCGCCGCTGTCCGGCCCCAGCACGCTGACGCCATCGACCGCGAGCTGGGCAACATTGCGCTGGGTCGCCGGCGCTTCCCACATCTGCCGGTTCATCGCCGGCGCCACCAGCAAGGGGCAGTCGCGCGCCAGACAGAGGGTGGAGAGCAGATCGTCGGCGCGTCCCTGCACCAGTTTCGCCAGGAAGTCGGCGGAGGCTGGCGCCACCAGGATGGCATCGGCGCCACGGGTGAGGTCGATATGGGCCATGCCGTTGTCCACGCGCTCGTCCCAGAGGTCGCTGAATACCGGGTGGCCGGTGATCGCCTGAAAGGTTGCGGCGCCGACAAAATGCCGCGCCGCCGCGCTCATCACCACCTGCACGTCAATGTCGCTCTTGACCAGCAGGCGCGCCAGCTCCGCCGCCTTGTAGGCAGCGACACCGCCGGTCACACCCAATACGATGCGTTTGAGCTTCATCTCAGACATCCTCGAAGACCACATCCAGACCAACAGCGAAATCAATGCTTTTCAGGATCAGGCCTTGTTCGCTCTCGCTCGCCATCAGCAACCAGTCACCCGACGCCTGGCGACGGAACACATCGACGCGGCGCGTATCCGGGTCGATCAGGACATATTCCTCCAGGCTGTCCAGTTGCCGGTACATGGCGAACTTGCCGCCACGGTCGTAAGCGGCGGTGCTCTCGGACAGCACTTCGATGATGACCTTGGGATGCGCCATCGCCAGATCGGCCTTGAGATCGTCCGGATGACAAGTGACCAGGATGTCGGGATAGAACACCGCATCGGCGGTCCGCACCGCCAGCTTCATGTCCAGCATGAAGGCGCGGCAGGGGCCGCCGCGCAGATGCGCCTTGAGACCGGCGAAGCAATTTCCGGATACGGTGACATGCACGCGGCGCGCGCCAGTCATCGCGAACACCTCGCCGGCGACGAACTCGTGCTTGTCCGGCTGCATGTTTTCCCACTCGATGAAATCCTGTGTGGTCATGACGACCTGACATTGTGGCAATCCCATGCTGCACCCCTCGTTATTGCGTTGACGCGGCGATTGTAGGGCAGGCGCCGGAAAAGCGGCGGCTTAGGGAATCACGACAAAACCCGGTGAATATCATGGACTTTCCGATTGACGCCGGCACAGGCCTTCGGCATCGTCGGAACCACTACCAACCGCCCCGAGTCATGAAGCATGGACATCCACAGCCAACCCATTGAAAACCGCATCGAATGGGTGTTCGAGATC
Source organism: Pseudomonadota bacterium (assembly GCA_030653935.1). Taxonomy (GTDB): domain Bacteria; phylum Pseudomonadota; class Gammaproteobacteria; order Burkholderiales; family Thiobacillaceae; genus PFJX01. Next base: position 42,828 of record JAURYL010000048.1, on the reverse strand, counting down.
GCCGCGCAGCACGCGGAATCCTTTAGCAGCCCGGAAACCTGGCTCGCCCGCCAGCGCTATCTGGCCATGCACCCCACCGCCATCCTCGCGCTCAAGTGCATGGATGGCCGCATCAACATTCCGATCACCACCAAGACGCCCACCGGCATCATCCAGCCATTCCGCAACCTCGGCGGTATGTTCAACCTGGGCTGGCCACATCTCGGCGAAGTGTTCGCCCATCACATCCAGCAGGTGGTGCACGCCGGCCGCCGGGCGCTGGTGCTGATCACCTATCACTATTCCAAGGGAGACCCGAAGCGCGGCTGCGCCGGTTTCAACTACGACACCGAGGCCGCGCGCGCGCATACCCGGGAAATTCGCGCCCAGGTGGAACACACCTTCGGCATCGGCCATGACACGGTCTACCCGCTGGTGTGTGGCTTCGAAACCGACGAAGACGCCCTCGTACTGCACGGCGTCGGCGGTGGCGTCCTCAATCTGGCGGAACTCAAACCGGAGGCGGTGCCACAACTTACGCAACGACTCACCAGCCTGTTCCCGGACATGCCGGCCCAGGTGCGCGCCGACCTGCTCCCGCTGCTGCTCGGCAATCTCGAACACATCGCCGACCTGCGCAAGACCTCGCGCGAACTCAACATCGAACACCGGGAATGGATCGTCTGCGTCGGCCGCGGCTTCGACTTCCTGCACATGCCCAACCTGGCCCTGATCATCGGCCCCTACAGCCCGAACCTGGCCGACCCCATCCGCAGGGCCGCCAGCATCATCGAATCCAATATGCGAAAAGGCCGCATCCCGGAGGACGGCTTTCTCCTGCTCGCCTCTTCACCCTTTGAGGAAATCGGCGTCGACCGCGCGCGCGCGCAACTCAAGGCGCGCTTCCTGACGCAATTCGCGGCCGAGGAAATCACGCGCCAAAGCCCCGAACTGGCGAAAAAGATGCACGTGCGCACCGCCCTGCTCGACTGGAACTCCCGGCGACTGGAAGTTATATAGGCGGTTCAAGCCTACCTGAACCGCCCCGCCCACACCTCCGCCGCCGGGCGGATGACATCCAGCAGCGGCGCCGGGAACAGGCCGAACCCCAGGATCAGGAGGGCGAAGGCCAGCAGCAGGCCGAGTTCGCGCGGGCGCAGGTCCTCGGCGGTGGCCACGCCGGGGTTGGTCACCGGGCCGAGGAAGGCGCGGCGGTAGAGATTGATGAAATAGCCTGCGCCGACCACCATCGCGAACAGGGCGGCGAGGCCGGCACCGGTGTGGGTCTGGATGGCGGAAACCAGGATCAGCAGTTCCGCCGGGAAGCCGCTGGTGCCCGGCACGCCCATGCTGGCGAGGCCGAAGAACAGGAAAAAACTGGCCAGCAGCGGCATGGTTTTCGCGGCGCCGCCGAGGGAGAGCAGGTCGGTGGAGCCGAGTCGGTGTTGCATGAAGCCGGTGATCAGGAACAGGCCGCCGGCGACCAGGGTGAAGTTGAGCAGTTGCAACACCGCGCCCTGCACGCCTTGCAGGTTGAACGAGGCGATACCGAGCAGGACCAGGCCGACGTGGGAAATACTGGCGTAGGCGAGCATGGCGCGCAGGTTGGTCTGCACCAGCGCCGTGACCGCGCCATAGAGCAGGCCGAAGGCGCCAAGGCCGGCGAGCAGCCAGTGCAGGTGCTGCGCGGCGTCCGGCGCCAGCGGCACGGCGAAGCGGATCAGCCCGTAGGCGCCCAGCTTGAGACTGGTGAGCAACGCCACCACCGCCACCGGGCCTTCCATCGAAAGCAGTGGCAGCCAGGTGTGCAGCGGGAAAACCGGCGTCTTCACCGCGAAGCCGAGGAACAGCAGCAGGAACACGATCCATTCCAGGCGGTCGGGCAAGGGCGTGGCGAGCAGGGTCGCCAGATCGAAGGAAAGGCCGCCGCTGAGGGCGGCATGGTTGAAAGCCAGCAGCAGAAAGCCGAACAGCAACGGCACGCCGCCGGCGAACATGATCAGGGTGTACTTGGTGGCGGCGTAGCCCCGGTGCGGCCCAATCCCCCAGAGACTGACCAGGAAGTAGAACGGCACCAGCGAGAGTTCCCAGAACAGGAAGAACAGCATGGTGTCCACCGCGCAGAACACGCCCAGGGTCGCCCCGGCCTGCAACAGCAGCAGGCTGTGGTAGAGGCGCGGCAACTCGCGTGTAGTGTTCCAGGAGGCCAGATTGACGCCCAGGAAAAGCAAGGCGGTGGCGGGCAGGAACAGCACGGAAATGCCGTCCACACCAACCGCGTAATCGATGTTGAGGCTGGGTATCCAGGCGCTGCGTTCGAGCAACTGGAAGCCGGACTGGGTCGGGTCGAAGGCGATGAGCAGCAACAGGGCGAGCACCAGGCCGACGCCGTTGGCCGCCAGCGCCACGACGCGCGCGGATACGGCGCGCGGCACCAGCCAGATCAGGGCGGCGGCGACTGGGTAGAGGAGGAGGAGGGAGGAGAGGGAAGCCATGCTCTGCTTAACGGCAATCAGAAGAACGGGCAGGCGGGGACGCCTGCGCTACCTGGGCGCGTTCGCTGTAGCGCTGGCGTCCCCACCGGCAAACAAGCTCAAACATGGCCGAACCTCGCGGCCAGGGCCTTCATCGGGGTTTCCACCAGATCCAGCCAGGGCGACATGTGGAAGCCGGCGGCGAGCATCACCAGCAGCAGCGTCGCGGCGATGAACCATTCCATGCTGGTCGCGCGTTCTATTGCGCCGCCGCGTCCGGCCGGCGCCGGCGCCAGGAAGGCGCGCTGAAAGGCCCAGAGCAGGAAGCCGGCGGCGGCGACGTTACCGAGCGCGGCGCCCACCGTGGGCAGGGCGCCGAAGCGATGGATGGCGGCTTCCAGCACCAGGTGGGCGGCGTCGAAGCCGGGCGTTCCGGGCATGCCGACGATGGCCAGGCCGGCGACGAAATAGGTCAGGCCGATCATCGGAATGCGGTCGAACAGGCCGCCGAGTTTTTCCAGGCGGGCACTGCGGGTCCGGCGATAGACGAGGCCGGTCATCAGCATCATGGCGGTGGCGGCGAGCCCGAAATTCGCCGCCATCAGCAACGCGCCCTGCAACGCGACATGGTCGAGGGCGAACAGGCCGATGATCACCAGCGAGGTATGGCTGACCACCGCGAAGGCCATGAGACGACGCAGATTGGTCTGCTGGAAGGCGAGCAGCGCGGCGTAGAACACCCCGGCGGCGGCGAAACCGACCACGTAGGGGGCCCAGGCTTCCGCCGCCGTCGGCAACAGCGGCAACACGAAACGCACCATGCCGTAGATGCCCACCTTCACGCCCAGCAACAGGGCCGGAGCGATGGCGACGTTGCCGTGCTGCGCCACCGTCGGCAGCCAGCCGTGCAGGGGAAAGATCGGCGTGCGCACGCCGAAGCCGTAGAACAGCAGGAAGAAACACACCGCGCCCAGCTCCAGAGGCACCGGCTGCCCGGCCAGATCGAGCAAGTCGAAGGTCCAGGCCGCGCCGGTCAGGTCGTGGTGGGTCCAGCCGAGGATGAGCACACCGGTCAGCAGCATGGCGAGACCGATCCCCTGAAACTGGTAGAAGCTGGAGACTGCCGTTTCCTTCTCCGGCGAGACCGACCAGCGTCCGATCAGATGGGCCACCAGCATCAGTTCCGCGGCGGAAATCAGCACGAACCAGAGCAGATTGAAGGTGGTCAGCAGGGACATCATCACGCCTTCCACCGCCAGGATCACAGCGAGCAGGCGCGTCTCCTCGCCGAGCCCGCGCACCGTGCTGTAGAGGGTGACGAGAAAGGTGATGAAGGCGCCGAGCAACACGAACAGCACGGTCACGCCGTCGGCGCCGGCGTGGTACGACAGCGGCCCGAGCAGATCGACCCGCTCGGCGAACTGAAAAGCCGCGTTGTGGGCGTCGAACTGGCGATAGAGCAGGATGGCCAGCAGCAGTTCGACGCCGGCGATGAACCGCCCCAGCACCGTTGCTGTGACCGTCTCGCCCAGCCGCAGCAACAGCACCGCGCCCGCCAGCGGCAGTATTTGCAAGGTCGCCAGCAGCGGCCAGCTCGTGTGTTGGTGCCAGAACAGTTCGGTCATCAGAGAATCGCCACCAGGGTCGCCATCACCATCAGCAGCAGATAGCGAGGCTGTTCCAACAGGTACTCCACCCATTTCAACCAGTCGCCCAGGTGGCGCAGACCGGCGCCCAGGCGGCCGCCGCCACCCTGCAACACCAGGCGTTGTTCGAAGCGGTCGAACCGGATTGCCACCCACATCAACAGGCCGCCGGCGAGGCCACGGCCTTTCACCACGGCGAGCTCCCGCTCATCGAGCAGGGCGTCGGCGCGACGCGCCTCCGGCATACCAAGCATGCTGCTGATCACGTTGTCGTCGATGGCGCGCATGTCGCGCGCCATCGCCAGGGTCGGGCGGGTGAGCAGGCGGTCGGCCAGCGGTTCCAGCCAGAAACGTTGCAGGGCCGCCGTGTACAAACGTGGAAAACGTCGCAGCCAGGCGGGCGCCGGCGGCGTGGCGCCGCGCAACAGGTGCATGTAGGACGGCGCGGCGAGGAACTGCCAGGCGCGCCAGGTGGCGTGCAGCGCCATGTGCCAGGCGGCGAGCTGGAACAGACCGAGGCCACAGGCCAGGAACATCAGTCCGACCTGGGTGAGGGTGGCGAACAGCAACGCGGATTTCACATCGCTTTGCACATAGCCGACGATCCAGCCGTAGAGCGCGGTGCACAGGCCGATGCAGGCGATGATCGCCATCAGGCCGGGGGTCTGGATCAGGACCGGTTGCAGACGGATTACCAGATAGACACCGGCATGCACCATCACCGCGCCGTAAAAGATGGCGGAAGACGGCGTCGGCCCTTCCAGGGCGCGCGCGATCCAGGGCGAGAACGGCAGTTGCGCCGACTTCGCCAGGGCGGCGGTGACGAAGCCGATCGCCATCAGGCCGACATAGAGCGTCGGCAGATTTTTTGAACCATGCGCCATCTCCGCCCAATCCAGGCTGCCCAGCCAGAGAAAGGCCAGGGCGATGCCGAGCAGGAAACCGGCGTCGCCGATGCGATTGGTGAGGAAGGCGCGCTGCGCGTTGATGGTCGCGGTGCCGCGCTCGTAGGCGTAACCGATCAGCATCCAGGAACTCACCCCGGCCAGTTCCCAGCCGACAAACGCCAGCCCCGCGTTACCGGCCAGCACGATCAGCAACATGCCGGCGGCGAACAGGTTCATGCCGATGAAGAAGCGATGGAACCCCGCCTCGCGGTGCATGTAGTTGACCGAGAACTTCAACGTCACCAGGGCGATGAGGCCGACCAGCGTCGCGAAACCCAACGACAGCCCGTCCAGGGTGAACGACAACGGCAGCCTGAAGGCGCCACTGGCGAACCAGTCGCCGAGACGCACCTGGCCGGGCGCGCCGGTGATCAGGGCGAGGGCATCCAGCCCGAACAGGGTCAACAGGCTCAGGCCACTGGCGGCCAGGGTGATGCGCGCGGTCAGCGTTTCGCCCGCCTCGCCGCGCGCCGGCCCGGCCAGGTGCAGCAGGGCGATGAGCAGCGCCGCCAGCAACGGCAGAGCGGGAACCAGGGCGGCCAGGGAGAAAGCGGTCATGCGCGCACACTCGGCGTCGAAGCGAGGGGTTCGACTCCCCCCTTTATCAAAGGGGGGCTGGGGGGGATTTGTCCACGTATCCACGGCGCGGCGGTCGTCAAATCCCCCTCAATCCCCCTTTGGAAAAGGGGGAAGGTGCGGCTGCGGGCGTATGCGGTCATAGGGACGTCGCTCCCACCTCGATCAACGCGGGCGGCAGCGCGTCGCGCTGGCCGTGGAACCAGTCCAGCGAACGCCGCACGCTGGGCAGGGCCGGGCCTTCCGCTTGCCATTTCACCCAGCCGCCGCCAACCACGAAACGGTGCATCTCAGCCGTGTCCGGGTCGATGGCGACGAGTTGGATCCAGGCGTTGTCGACGATGTCCTTGATGGCGGGCTGGCGGGTATAGATCGCGGTGAGGACGTCGAGCCGCTGTTCCACCACCACCAGGATGCGCATCGCCTCGTGCACTTCGATCATCTGCCGGGGCAGGCCGGTGCGCAGGTCGGAGGCCGCGCCATCCATGACGCCGAGCAGGCCGGTGACGTTGTGCATGACCTTGGTGCCACAGCCATAACGCTCGTTGTTGGCGCTGGAGAAGTAGTACTCCAGGCTGATGCCGGCGCCGACCGCGCCGTTGATGATCAGATGCCGCTCCAGCACGGAGCCGTCCGGGTCCTGACTGGGATCGTAGGAAACCAGGAAGGCGCGGCGGTCGAAAAACGCCCCGCGCGAGATCGAGCGGCGACCGAAGAAGGCGCTGGCGTTGGTGGCGTGGCCGAGTTCCGGGCGCGCCTGCGAGTAGTCGTTGGCGCGCCCGGTGACGTGCTTCCAGGCGGCTTCCGGGGTGAAATCGAGCGGCGCCGACATGAAGCGGCGGCAGCGCTCCTGGGCATGCAGAAGGCAGGCGGCCGCGCAATCCTGTTTCAGCCTTTCCAGGGCCGAGCGCCGGGCTTCGGGCACGCGCGCCCCGTCGTACCAGGTGATGATGTCGTCGCAGGTGTCGTGTTCCGCGCCGATGAACCAGGTCGCGTCGGGAAGGTCGATGCCGCGCTCGCGTAGGCCGGCGCGCACCTCGGCACGATTCGCCATCGCCGCAACCAGGCGCGCGTTCGGCCCGGAGTTGCGGCCGGCGCAGGCGCCGCAACTGTAGGCGGAGCCGTGCGGGTTGTTCTGGCTGTGCGAGCCGTGCCCCATGATCACCACCAGCGGCGAAAAGCCGTAGCTCAAGCCGGTGCTGCGCAACAGGGCCTGCACGCGATCGATCTGTTCCTCATCGGTGAAACCAGGATTGCGTGCTTCTGGAGTGGCGGCGGGGCTGTCGTTGGGCACGGTGAAGGCGATCCGGGTCGCCACCGGGCGGTCAAAGTTCACGCGCAGACGCTGCGTGAGGCGCCCGAAGGCACCAGGCGCGAACGCCTTGCCGACGAGCACGCCGAGGGTCGGCGGCGCGGCGGCGAGACTCATCAAGGTGGGGCCGAGCAGACCAATACGGGTGCCCTGGTGCAAACGGGCCTTCCAACGCAGGCGCAGGCCATGCCGCTCCACATGGCGGGCATGAATGACCTCGTTTTCCGCCTGTTCTCGCACCTCATGCGCCGGCAGCACCACGCTCGGCACCACCGGGCAGAGGGCCACGGCGTGATCGTCGTCGAGGCCGCGCCAGGCGTGCGGCACGTTGAAGTGCGCGGCCGCGCCCAGGGTTTCCACGCTCGGAACAAGTTCTTCCAGGTGGCGGCGCAGACCTTCCTCGCGGTCGTCAATGCAGAACACGATTTGCGCGCTTGGCGGCGTCGCCCGCGTCTTCCATGGCCCGCGCCCGGCGTTGGCGGCGAGCGCGGCGAGCACTTGTTGGCGATAGTGGCGCTCGTAGGCTTGCAGGAAAACCCAGCCCATGATCTGTGGCGTGAGGTCGGCCAGGCAGGCCAGCAGCGCTTGCGCGCCGTCCTCGCCGAGTCGCGCCAGGGCGTAGTCATTGAGGCCGAGGTGCTGGCAAAGCAGGAATAGCGGCCAGCGTTGCTTCAGCCTCCGCTCTCTTTGCATCTGCGCCGAGATTTCCCCCTGTGCATCGCTGACCGGCCCCACTCTGCGGTAGCCGGGCGGGCGCGCGGCGGAATGGATCAGGCGCGCAACCGCCAACCAGTCGCTGTCGTCTTCCTCGCCGGCGTGATTGATCGCTTCGCGCACCAGGCGGTGCCCCTGGCCCTGCAACCACTCCGGCAGCAGGCCGCCATATAACGCCAGGCGCACCAGCAGTTCCGCCGGATGATGGTGCAGATAGGCGCGCAAGCTGTGCACGCTGGCTTCGGTCTTGAACTGGGTGGCGGCGAGGCGTTGCGCGTGGAAGCGTTCCAGCACCAGGCGCACGGCAAGGTAATCCAGCATGCTGACTGGCGTCGACTCACCCTCATAGCCGGGATGCAGGTCGCGCCACAGGAACATGCCGGACCAGCCCGGCAGCTCCAGGGCCAGGGTTTCCAGGTATTCGGCGCGACAGGCCTCGGGCAGTCCGAGTATCTGCAATTCCTGAATGATGCAGGACTCGGCATCGGCCGGCAGGCGCTCCAGCACCTGGTCGCAGCCCGGCAATTCGCTGAGGTTGAAATGCGGGTCCCGGCTCGAACTCTCCAGCCAGGCGGCATAAAAGCCGTGCGCACGCGCCGGGTTGTGCCAGGCCACCATGCCCAGGTCCATATGCGCGGCGAAATGCCGGATCAGATAGGGTCGCTGTTCATCCATGAGATCGCGCCCGGTCAGGCGCAACAGCAGGCCACGCATGCTGAGGCCGTGGGCGAACTGGTCCATCAGGGTGGCAAGCTCACGCTCGGCCTCTTGTTTGACCCGGTGTCGATCCCAAAGCAGATTGGTTTCCCGCATCTGGGTCGTGCCGCCGGATGCCACCCGCGCGCCCTCCTCGGCCGTGCCCTCCAGGCCGAGCAGGTCGCCGCAGGTCCGCCACAGCGCCGCCAGCGCCGTCGCCTCTCCAGGTTGGCCCGCCAGCAGCCGCTCTCTCGCCACCGCCGGGACTTCGTCGTGGATACGGGAAATCGCGCCCAGTTCCTCGATGCGCCAGTTCAGGGTGGCGTTCGGCGGTGGCGTGAGGTCGCAGCGAAGCGCGGCCAACAGGATATCGCGGCGCTGGATGCCGCCGGGCAAGGATTCGTCGACGCGCAGTTCCGGGGTTTCGTCGAGGGCGGCGTTCAGGTCGGAGAGATCGATACGACCCTGCCGAAAATAGGCGCGAAAGGTTTCCGGGGACTGATAGCCGTGATTGCCGGTGGCCGCTTCCGCCGCCGCCAGGGCATCGCGGAAATGCCGCTCCTGGAAGCCGTGCAGCGTGTTGTGATGGACGAAGTCCTTGATCGGCGCCTGCGCCGGCAGGATGTGTTCCAGATGGTGCAGCAGGTCGCGCAACCAGGCGTGTCGAGGTGTGGTCATGGGGCGAACAGATGCGCGTAGCGGCCGACCGAGGCGGCGATCAGGTTCAGCATCGGCGCCGGGTAGAAGCCGATGACCAGGCTGCCGGTGGTGAGCACGGCGGCGGCGGTGAACTCACCGCGAGTGAGGTCGGGTAGGGCTGGCCCATGTCCGGCGCCGTGGCCACCGACCGGGCCGGTGATCAACCGCCCCACGACGCGCAAGGCATAGGCGGCGCTAATGAGCACGGTGAGCGAGAGCAGCACCATCCAGGCACCCCAGCGTTCAAAGCCGCCCACCAGAACGTGCAGTTCAGCAACGAAACCGGCGGTGCCGGGCATGCCGACCGCGGCGAGGAATGCCACCACGATGAAAAAGGCGAAGCGCGGCATCGCCTTGATCAGGGAAGCGTAATCGGCCAGTTCGCGGGTGTGGGTGCGTTCGTAGAGGAGGCCGATGAGCAGGAACAGCGCGCCCGCCACCAGGCCATGCGCCACCATCTGCATCACCGCGCCGGTGAGGCCGGCGGTATTGAGCGCGGCGAGACCGAGCAGCACCACGCCCATGTGCGAGACCGAGGAATAAGCCACCATCGCCTTCAGGTCGCTCTGCCTCCAGGCCAGCACGCCGCCGTAGACCAGGCTGATCAAGGCCAGCGCCATGAGCAGGCCTTGCAGCGCCTCGGCGGCGGCGGGCAGCATCCAGACCGCGCGGATCAATCCATAGGCGCCCATCTTGAGCAGGATGCCGGAGAGCAGGATGGACACCGGGCTGGGCGCCTCGACGTGGGCCAGGGGCAGCCAGCCGTGCAGCGGGAAGATCGGCATCTTGACGCCGAAACCGATCAGCAGGCCGAGGAAAATGCCGATCTGAGTGGCTTCCGGCAACAGCCGCGCCCCTTCCCGGATCACCCCCATGTCGAAGGAATGGCCGGGCGCCACGTCGTAGAGCATGAGCAGGGCGATCAGCATGAACACCGAGCCGCCCATGGTGTAGAGCACGAAGTTGAGCGCGGCGTGGCTGCGGTTCTTGCCACCATAGCGGTCGATCAGGAAGAACAACGGCAGCAGGGTGAGTTCCCAGAACACATAGAACAAGGACCAGTCGCGCGCGGTGAACACCCCGAGCATGGCCGCTTCCAGCAGCAGGATCAGAATGTAATAGCCCTTGGGCTTGTCCTTGATGCCACCCGAGGCCAACACCGCGATGAAGGCCAGCAGCGTCGCCAGCCAGACCATCGGCAGGGAGATGCCGTCGACACCGAGGGTGAAGGCGCTGCCCAGACGCGGGTTCCAGACGTGGCTTTCGACCAGTTGCGCGGTGGCGACCGAGGGGTCGAAGACGCTGGCCAGCCACAGACTCCAGCCCAGCGTCACGGCCGCCACGGCGATGGCGACGCGGCGGATCAGCAGCCCCGAACGCGAGGGCAGAAACGCAATGAGGAACGCGCCCAGAAGCGGCAGGAGCAGCAGGATCCTCAGCAAGACGCGCCCCGTCGCGCGCTTAGGCGGCGGCGGGGGCCGCTGTCGGCTTCACCACACAGAACAGGTCGTCCTGGGCCACGTCGGCGAGACGCTCGTAAATCGCGGTCAGCGCCTGATCCTCGGTGGCGAAGATGTTGTGCTGGCCGACCAGTTCGAACAGGCCGGTGGCGCGCATCACGTCGAGAATCTGCTTCTTGAAGCCGGAGAACACGATCTCGACATGGCCCTCGCGCAGCCGGCTGACCAGGTGGTGCACCACTTCCTCGCCGGAAGCGTCCATCTGGTTCACCGCGTCGCCGACGATGAGCACGTACTTGGCGTTGGGGTTGTCCGCCACCGCTTCCAGCACCGCATCCTCGAAGAAGGCGATGTTGGCGAAGTAGAGGGAACCGTCGAAACGCATGGCCACCACGTGCTCGCTGGTGGGCAGGTTCGGGTGCACCTTGATGTCGCGCAGGGTGCCGTCGGGGTAACGGCCGAGGATGGCGACGCGGGGACGCATGGTGCGATACAGGTAGAGCAGGATCGCCAGGCCGGCGCCCACCAGGATGCCGTTGTCCAGATGCGGCGCGTACAACAGGGTGGCGACGAAGGTGATGCCAGCGGCGACGCCGTCGTGGCGGCTGGCGAGCCAGGCGTGCTTGATCGCCTCGAAGTTCACCAGGCCGATCACCGCCATGATGATGATGGCCGCCAGCACCGCCTGTGGCAGGTGGTAGAGCAACGGAGTCAGGAACAGCAGGGTGATCAGCACGAAAGTGGCGGTGATCACCGAGGCCATGCCGCTTCGCGCCCCCGCGTTGAAGTTCACCGCCGAGCGCGAGAAGGAGCCCGACGCGGGGAAGGACTGGGTCAGGCTGCCGGCGATATTGGCCAGACCCTGGCCGATCAATTCCTGGTTGGGGTCCACCTTCTGTTTGGCCTTGGCGGCCAGCGCCTTGGCGATGGAGATCGCCTCCATGAAGCCGACCAGGGAGATGACGATGGCCGCGGAGAGCAGGGAGACGAAAGCATCCAGGTTCATGCTGGGCATGGACACGGACGGCAGGCCTTCGGGGATGCTGCCCACCACCTCGCCGCCGCCCACCAGTTTGAACTTGCCCTGGGATACCTTGCGGACGCGATAAGTGTGGCCATCGGTCTCCAGACCGGCGGGCAGGTTCTCCGCCATATAGAGGACCGCGCTGGCGCCCTCGGCACCCGGCACCCGCACCACGGCAATCTTGCGCAAGGCTTTTTTGCGCTTGTCCACTTCTTCCGCCGCGGACCTGGCGGCAATGGTGGCCAGTTCCATGTCGTATTCCAGCTCGGCCAGATGGGCGGTGCCGTGGCCCTCAACTTTCTCGGCCGCCAGCAGCTCCGCCGTCTTGTCTGATTTAGCAATCTCCAGCGCGGACTGCCGCTGCTGCGCCGCCATCAGGTCGGTCACCATGGCCTTGAGTTGCGGAGACGCCAGTTCCTCGACCTTGCCATCCAGGTTGCGCTCGAACCCGATGGCCCAGGAGATCACCGTGGCCAGCACCACGGCGATCAGGACGCCGGGCCACTTGGGCCGGAATTTTTTCAGCGCCCACATGATGACGATGGCACCCACGCCCATGGCCAGGGTGGGGAGATGGGTCTCGCCCAATTGCAGCATCACGCCCCAGATGTCTTTCATGAAGTTTTCGCTACGGCCCATGGACACGCCGAACAGCTTGGACACCTGGGACAGGCCGATGATGATCGCCGCCGCGTTGGTGAAGCCGACGATTACCGGATGCGAGAGAAAGTTGACGATCACGCCCAGCTTCAATACGCCCAGGGAAAGCTGAAAAACACCGACCATCAAGGTCAGCAGAATCGCCAGCGCGATGAATTGATCAGAACCGGGAGGGGCCAGAACCGCCAGGGAGGAGGCAGTCAGCAGGGAGACCACCGCCACCGGGCCGGTGCCGAGGAAGTTGGAAGAACCGAACAGAGCCGCCACCGCCACCGGCAGAAAGGCCGCGTAGAGGCCGTAGTACGCCGGCATGCCCGCCAACTGCGCGTAAGCCATGGACTGGGGAATCAGCACCAGGGCCACCGTCACGCCCGCAATGAAATCCGCCTTGAAAAGATCGCCTTTGAGTGGAAACCAGCGCAGGAAGGGGAGAAAGCGGGCGAAAGCGTGCATGGGCAGTACCAACCAATAGATAAATACGGCGAACCGGCGGAAAAATGGCCGGGAATGCCGGCCAGGTGGGGTCCAAACCGAGATTTCAGTCTGAAACGCTCGCGAAACGGCGCGAATTGTAGCAGGTAGATCAGCAATCTCTAAAGTAGCCCCCCGGTGCGGCGTCTGGCGCGGCCCTCAGGCCAGGCCGAATTTCTTGATTTTTCGCCACTGGGAGACCAGGTCGATACCCAGCATTTCCGCCGCCTGGGCATGGTGAGGGCGCGCATCTCATATCCTCGCAAAAACGTCTTCAACCGTGCGCGCCACGACAAACCGAGCTGGATTCTCCCCAACCGCCAGCGTCTGAAAATGCGCTTTCCCGCATTTGATCCTGGCGCTTTCCTTATCGCGTAAATCGTCGGTAAAGAGGCTGCTCTTGGTCTCCACCACGAAGTACAGCCGTTGCTCGCCGTCCTGTTCCACCAGCACGGCCCAGTCCGGGTTGTAGGTTCCCAATGGCGTGGGCACCTTGAACCAGCCTGGCAGCTTGGCATAGAGCTTGATCGCCTCGTTTTTCTCCAGTGCGTCGGCAAACGCCCACTCGACGTCAGAGTCGACCAGAACATGCTCGTAAACAGATTTACGAGCATCCATGCGCGCGCTCTTGTCGGTCAGATAACCCATCAATTCATTCTGGTTGAACAGCTCCTGAGCGTAATAGTGTTCCTCGCCCAACTTCCGGTACTGAATACCGTCAACCAGCGCCATGCGCTTGCAACGATTGATGGTCTCGGCGGCCAGTTCGATGAACTGTTGCGGGTTGCGCTTGAAATCATCCAGTCGGCCACTGCCGGTCAGAATGCTGACGATGGTGCGCCGGGTGAGCTGGGTTCGGTCCTGCAAGTCGGTCAAGAGATCGGGCAACTCGATGTCCGGCTCGTACAAGGCGACGGCCTGGGCAACCGCAGTTTCCGTGGCCACCACCCCCGACTTGCCGATGGCCAGGTCCGCCTTGCGCCATTGCAGGCGCGCCTTGTTGATCAGGAATTCAGGCCGTTGCAGCGCCGCGATGCAGTCAGCCACCAGCTTGTCGTTATCAAACTGCACGCGATACGTCGTCTGATGCTTGATCCGGTCCCACAGCGCCTTGAACTCCTCGCTGAGATAGATCGCCTTGCCGGCCCGGTCCTTACGCAAGGAAACCGGCTTGCGGTCGTCGGCGTTCTTGATCTCCAGGCGGCCTGATACCTTGCGCAACAGCTCGGATATCTGGCTGCGCTGCGCTTCGAATTCGGCCGGCAGCACCAGTTTCCCGTCTTTCAACGCCGACTTCAGCGAGTCCTGAACTTTGCCCCTGGCATCGATGTGACCTGCCGCCTTCAGGTGCTCCCACAACGCCTTTGATTGCTCGACCCCCAGCGGCGCGGTCTGGCCGTCAACCGCCGTCACCGCGATGGCGGCGAACTGGTGCTGCTCGACGATCCCGAAGCGGATGCCCGTGTCGGCTTCGATTTCCTTCTGAAGGTTATCGGCAAAATCCTTGTAGTTCTCGGTGCCGATCACCGTCAGCGTGTTGACCTCGAAGCCGCGTACCCGGTCACCCTGCTGGTTGACGCACAGGCGCAGGCCGCGACCGAGGGTCTGACGGCGCTCGCGCTCGGTCTGGATGTCGCGCAGCGTGCAGATCTGGAACACGTTGGGGTTATCCCAACCTTCCTTCAGCGCCGAATGGGAGAAGATGAATTTCAGCGGCGTATCGAAGGACAGCAGCTGCTCCTTTTCCTTCATGATCAGGTTGTAGGCGCGCTCGGCATTCTCGCGGTTGCCCGCGTTGTTCTCGCTGGTATCGGACCAGCCGCCTTTTTTGTCGATGGAGAAATACCCGTTGTGGACCTCCTCAGCGGCCGTCGTCAGGTCCAGTTCGCCGAACAAACTTTGGTAGGTGGAAAGCTTGGCGGCGCGGCGGTATTCCTCCTCGAAGATGCGTGCGTAGTCGCCTTTGACCGGGTTTCCATCAACGTCATAGCGCCGGTACTTCGCCACCTCGTCAATGAAAAACAGCGACAGCACCTTGATGCCCAGCGGGCGCAGGCGGAGTTCCTTCTCCAGGTGTTCCTTGATGGTGCGGCGGATCATCTCCCGTTGAAGGGCCAAAGGATCGATATCGCCGTGAACCTGCCCCGGCCGGAGAAACACTTCGCCGCCGGGATAGCGCAACTCCATCAGCTCCTCGCCCTTCCTGGCGACGATTTCCACGCCAACGATGAAGTCCCGATAAATCTCGCGCCCGGTGACCTGATCCAGCAAATCGTAGGGCTGCACTTCCTTGACGACCCGGCTGACCTTGCCGTGGGCCAGCACATCCAGTTCCACCTTGGCACCGACCACCGACTTGCCGCGCACAACCGGCGCCACAAAGCGCACGAAGGGTTTGTTATGGGCATCCTCCACCGAAGCCGAGGCCACTTCGATCTGCTTCACCAGCTTGCGCTCATAGGCGTCCACGGCATCCAGGCGGAACACCATATGATGCTTGTCCACATGGGTGGCCGAATAACGCAGCGTGCAGAGCGGATTCATCGCGCCCAATGCTTCCTTGCCGCGCCCTTCAAGACCGCCATCCACACTCTGCGGCTCATCGACGATGACGATGGGCCGCGTTTCCTTGATCAGGTCGATGGGCTTCTGGCCGCCGGTCTTTTCGCTGTCCTTGTAGAGGTTGTTGACGTCCTTCTTGTTGATGGCGCCCACCGTCACCAGCATGATCTGGATCGTCGAGCTGGAGGCGAAGTTGCGCACTTGGCCCAGCTTGCTGGAGTCGTAAAGGAAGTAGTCGAACGGCACGCCTGCGTACAAATCCTTGAAGTGCCCCACGGTCATGCCAAGCGTGTGGTAGACGCCCTCCTTGATCGCCACCGACGGCACCACGATGACGAACTTGGTGAAGCCGTAACGCTTGTTCAGTTCGAAGATCGTGCGCAGATAGACATAGGTTTTGCCGGTGCCGGTTTCCATCTCGACGGTGAAGTCGCCGGAGGCCAGGGTGCTGGAGGGGCGCAAACCACCGCGCAACTGGATGTCGGCCAGGTTCTTGTGCAGTTGGTCGTCCAGCAGAGACAGGCGATTGCCGACGCCCAGGTCCGACTCGGCCATGCCCAGGGTCAGTTGTTCCGGTTGGGTGCCGGGGAATAGATCGTCAGCCAGGGCAGACGGGGCCTTCATCGTCACCGTGAATTCGGTACGGCACGCCTCCTGGCCGCGAAACAGGTCGCAGACGGCCTCGATGGCCTGGAGTTGGTAGTCGAGGTTGGGTTCGAAATGGAGTTTCATGCCCGCGCGCTCACCCAGGGGACACCCAACCAGCCCTTCTCCGCGAGGACTTCGGCGGCAATGCCGATCTGCCTGCGCGTGAACTGCCGCTTGCGGGCATTCCAGGCATAAGTGTGCTGAACCACATCGTCCAGACTTGCCACGGTTTGATGCTTGATGACCCAATGCACGGTAGACAACAGTTCCAGCCCGAAGGGGGACTCGAACCCCTCCACCAGCGATGCAACCTTGCCGAAGCGGGCGCGGGTCTGGGCATGCTGAGCAAGGAATGCCGTGGCATCGTCCACCGCCCCTGGTACGAGGCTGAGCTGCTTGTCCGGCGCATCGCCGCCGTCGGCATAGCCCGAGATCAGATGGCCTTCGATGGTACGCAGCACGTGGCGCAGGTTTTCGGCATAGGGACCATAAGGCGCTTGATTGAACTTGAGACTTAGCGGCTCGCCGGATTCCTGCATGAAGTACATCAGTTTGTGCACTTCCAACAGCGTCACAAAAGGATCGAGCAACCCGCCCAGGTAGCGGCTCATCAGCTCCACCAATGCCGCCCTGCCGGCGGTCATGGATGGCACCTTCCGGTTATGGACCATCACATCCGACGCAGGCGCGCCCTTGGGTTCGTAGACCCGCACCCGAACATCGGCAAGCGCCCCCATGGCCGCTTCGATGCGCGGCCGGACCTGCGACCATTCCAGGCCACCCAGGCCACTACCCAATGGTGGAATGGCAATCGAGCGGATACCTTGGGCGCGGATCACCTCCACCAATGCCGCCAAGCCTGCCTCGATGTCTTCCATCCGGCTTGCGCCGCGCCAGTGCCGCTTGGTGGGGAAATTGATGATGAAACGCGGTGGCGTGAGCAAGCCGGTTTCATGGACGCACATGCGGCCCGGCTGCACTTCGTTGCGTTTGCAGGCCGCCGCATAGGCTTTGAAGTTCTCCGGCCAGGCATTCTTGAATTGCAGGGCGATGCCGCGCCCCATCACGCCAACGCAATTGACGGTATTGATGAGCGCATCCGAATCGTCCTTCAAGATGTCGCCGCTGGTGAATTCGATCATGGCTGATCACTCCTCAATCTAGTAATACCATTCGGCGCGAATCTCCACCGCTGGTCGATGTCCGTGGACAGGTAGCGCATTGACCACCTGCTGATAAACCGCCCTGGAATGCACCCCGATCCGTTCGACCAGGTGCCAGGGGAAATCATTTTCCAACAGGAACTCCGCCTGTTTGCCTTCCTTGTGCTGTTGCCAGTTGCGCGCCTCAACGGCAACCCAATCCACCTCGCCGAGTTGCGCCAGGTCGCAGCGATCTTCGAAGTAGCGCGCGCCCGCATTGGACAAGGTAAACGCCCAGCGCCGCGCTTCCTGTTCCGCCCAGCGGACGACCGCATGCAAGTCGGCTTCCAGATGAATGATCGGACCTTGTCCACCCCGATAGCCAAGCTCCGGGTGGTTGGCCTGATAGATCAGGTAAAGCATGACCGAGCGTGGGCAGAAATAGAACGGCACGCAGTCCCCGACATGCAGTTCGGGATGACTGCTCAAGGTCAGTTCGGTCAATCGACGTTGCTTGATACTGCCCATGCCGATCATCGTCCCCGGCGGAGCGCGCCGAACAATCTCCGCATCGCACCATAGCCTGGCATCGGCCACGATGGACGGCAGGCGGTCCACATGGGCGATGTGGTACAGCTTGGGTTGCGCCGGCACCGCCACGCTCACAGGCTCCTGACGTTGCGGATGCCGTGCTGCTCCAGGATGGCGGCGAGATTGGTCTTGGCCACGTCGTCGGCAAAGGCGCTGTCGCGGAACACGCAGGTGGTATCGCCGGCGGGCGCAAGTTCCTGGTGCCAGGCGATGATGCCTAGCGCCAGAGGCTCCACCTCGTCCCGGCTGATCGAGGTGCCAAGGCAGGCCATCAGCACGCCGCCGCCGACCGAATGCACCACCAGCGCGTCATTCCCGCGCAGGCGGGAATCCAGGACTGCACCGCTACGCTTTTCAATGGGTACGCACAGGTCAAGGCCCAGCTTGAGCAGCAACTCGTAGAGGATGTCGGTTTCGCTGCGGCCTTCGATCAGATGCTCCTGGTGGGTCAACAGATCGGCTTCCAGATCGGCGGGGTGCGGGTTCCATGCGCGGATGTTGGAGGTGTCAAGTTTGAAGACGCGGAAACCGGTGTCACCTGCAAATAAGGGATTTTCGACTTTGATTCTTGAAGCAGCCCGGCGGAGACGTTCCTTGGTCAGCTCGGCGAGAGTACGAGGCGTCTTTAAAACGTCGCAATAATCTGCGGCAGCCTTCTGCTCCTTCTTCCCCGGATCAAGACACTCGGGGAGTTGAACAAGAACAAATCGACGGCGGGCAGAATCGGTAGCGTTCTGAGCCATCACAGCATGGCCAGTTGTGCCCGAGCCAGCGAAGAAGTCCAGAATCACATCCTCACTAGAAGTCATCATTCCGATGAGCTCTTGAAGTACGGTCTCGTCCTTGGGGAAATCAAAGCAATCACCCCCCATCAGTTCGCGAAGCCGTTTTGTTGCGGCTCGGCCATCCTTGTAGAAAACGCTGTATGGGGCTTGGTACTCCTGATCCTTCAAATGGGACTTCAGGCATGGAACAGATGTTTCATCTTCGCCAAAATGAACCCTGTCATCTGCGATCCAACCCTGCATTTTCTCCGGGTCTGGTGTGATCCATCCACGTGCAGGTATTTTTACTGGCTTATTATTTGTTGGGTGAGACACCTCATACTTGGGCCCGCCGCCGCCTGGCCAGGAAATATCCGCTGCGAAATATACCCCGCGTTTATCAATCTGACAGTAATGCTTGTGGGACTTTGCAGGGTTGCCATCAGACAATTCCTTGTACCACTTCTTCAATCCCGCAGTCATTGCCGCATAGTTTGAACCATGTTCGCGCTTGAGCTTTTCGTATTGCGAATAGATATCCTCAAGCCCCTTCTTGCGTTGACGCCACTCAATCTTCTGTTCAGTTAGAAGGCCTTTGTTACGGGCATAGCAAACAATGTATTCATGCGACACCGAAATGAGTCGCGAGTCATTCTTGCGACCTGCGGCCCAAACCATGTCGGCGACGAAGTTCTCCTGTCCGAAGATTTCGTCCATGGCAACACGCAACCTAGCCTGCTCACCTTCATCGCAAGACACAAATATCGCGCCGTCGCGTTTCAAGATGTTCTGAGCCAGCTTCAACCGCGGATAAATCATATTCAGCCAGTCGGTATGAAACCGCCCACTGGCTTCGGTATTGGCGCTACGCGCCACCCCTTCGCCATCGACTTGTCCGGTCAAACGCTTGTAATTAGCGATGTTGTCCCGGAAATCATCCGGATAAACAAAATCCTTGCCGGTGTTATACGGCGGGTCGATATAGATCAGCTTGACCTTGCCGGCATAGCTCTTCTGCAGGAGCTTCAACACTTCCAGGTTGTCGCCCTCGATCATCAGGTTTTGCGTGCTGTCCCAGTCCAGGCTGTCTTCGGGACAGGGGCGCAGGGTGCCGGTGGAGGGGGTGAGTGCCAGTTGCCGGGCGCGGCGCTTGCCGTGCCAGTTGAGGCCGTATTTCTCGTCGGCGTCGGTGACGGTCTGGTCGCCCACCAGGGCTTTGAGCACATCCACGTTCACCGTCGCCACCACTTTGCCGTGCACTCGGCTTTCCGTGATCAGTTCCGGGAACAGGGCCTTGAGTTGCTGGAGGTTGCCGGCCAGCAGATCGGCGGATTGGGCTGCGGGGTCGGCGGCGGTGATGGGTTCCATCGTCATGGCGGGTTCCTGGGGTTGTGTTGCGCTCAATCGGCGGTGCCGCCCATCTGGCGGTCGAAGGATTGTCGTATAAGCCCCATCACATAGGGCAGTTCTTCAAGGCTGGTCAGGCCGACTTCCACGTCGCCATTACCCCAGCGGCCCAGCGAGGAAACGTCCTTGCACAGTCCTTTGGGGTCATCGATTTCGTGGAAAGCCAGGTTCATGCTCAGGCGCAGCCGCTTGGCCTGGGGTACCACGTCAACAAAGTTGGTCTCGGCCTTGTAGGCGACGTAAAGCTTGAGAAATTCCTCGCTGACGCAGGGGTCCAGGGCGAGGATGCCCTGGCGCAGGGCTTCGAATAGCGCGGCCATGGCACCGCTGGCGATATGCGGGTGATCGGCGAGGCTGTAGCCGTGGCCCGATTTGGCGGGTTGCGGGCGGTAGGCCGCCAGGATGTCAGCTTCGAGCCGGGGCGCGCGCCACACCTTGACGGCTTCGCCGGCCAGACGCTGAGCCCGTTGCTGGATGGCGTCTTCGTCCCACTTCTGGATTTGCCCCAGGCCCTGATTGAGCTTGAGCGGGCTGGCGGCAAAGCCGGCCGGGTTGCCGTCCTTGTCCTTGAGGTCGCGTTTGCTGGTGAAGGGCAGGTCGCTGTATTCGCTGTTGTAGCCGGTGAGGGTGAGGTTACCCAGGGTATGCAGCCAGGTTTGCTGGATGCGATGCCATTCCAGCCCCAGTTCGGCCTGCCATTCCTGGGACAGGGCTTCGTTCTGGGGCAGGATGTGTTCGATGGTGTAGTCCTCCACCATGACGCGTTCCTTGCGGCCGTGGTTTTCCAGCCGGCGTAGCCAGTAGCTGCGGCGCGGGTAGTGATAGAGATCGCGCTGTTTGAGTTCGCGCTGGAATTCCTCGTCGCCAGGGAAGCGACGGTAGGACGGCAGCAGGAGGAATGCGGCCTGAACGCTTTCCAGATAGCGGTCCTTCTTCAACGTGCGGCCGAAGCCGGCGAAGGTCTTGTTCAAGGAGTTGGTGGGAATGGCGCAGGCGGCGCGGCGGAAGACATAGCTTTCGATCAGCCGGACGATTTCCAGCAGCTCGCCGGCATTCAGGTGGTGCTGGCGGTAGTCGTGATACGCCTCCAACAGGAACGGGTAGGCCACGTCCACTTTCAGTTCGCGCAGGTCCTGGAAGGCTTGTTTGAGCGCCGGGTCGGGTTCGTCTCCGAGGGCCATGGCGCAGTAGTAGGCCGCATAGGCATGGATATCGGCAACCAGCGCCTCCACAGCGGCATCGAAGGCGCGGGCGTAATGCTTGAACGCGGTGTAGACCTCGCGCATGTTGGGAATTTCGCCGGTCTTCGTGGTCAGGTAATGCCGCATGAAGGCGTCGAAGTGGGTGGCATAGGCGGCCTGGCCAAAACCCTTTTCCATGGGGCGCCAGTAGCGGGTGTAGAGCTCGGTTTGCAACTTGGGCTCCAGGCCCATCAGGATGAAGTTGCGGATGAGGTCGGCCTGGCTGAGTTCCAGGCCGGTGGAGTTCATGCTCTCGAAGATCAGTTGCGGATTGTCGTGCGCCCGGTCCAGGGCGACTTCGACGATCACCAGCTTGGCCAGCCCTTTGCAGATACTGTCGAGTTCGTTCCGATGCTCGCAGATCAGGGATTCGAACAGCGAGAAGTTCTCCTGAATGCGGGTGCTGGCCTCTTGCGGCATGGGCGACTGTTTCAGCAGGGCCAGCAAGGTTTCCCGGTCGGTTTCCGAGAGGAGCAGCTTGTAGTGGCGCTCGCCCTCTTCGTCCGGGTTGATCAGGTAGTAGTTGCGCAGCTTGCGGGCGGAAAAGGTGTCGAGCAGTTCGTCCAGCTTCTCAACCTCGAAGTGCTTGGCCAGGGCGGCGACCAGCAAGGTGCTGGTGGTCAGACGTTGCTGGCCGTCGATGACCAACAGTGCTTCCTGGCTGGTGACGGCGGAAAGCGCGCGTTCCACATAGACGATGGAACCGATGAAGTGGGCGTTGACCTTGTCGTTGCGTCCGGCGCGCAGCAGGTCGTGCCAGAGTTGCAGGCACTGTTCCGCCGTCCAGGAGTAGTTGCGCTGGTAGATGGGGATGACGAACTGGGGCGACTTGCGGATGAACTTCAGTAGATTGGCTTCGGTGGCTTTCATCGACGGGTTCCCTAGCGTTGTTCCTGAGCTTCGGCCAACAGTTGTTGTACCTGCTTCAGCGCGAGGTTGAGTTCAACCTGTCGCGCCGTAGCCACGAGTTCCCCTGGCATTACGCCATTACTGTCAGTGCCGGAATGTACCGTAACTCAACATGAATGAATCACTCGCCCCGACCCATGAAACCTCATGTAGCGCAGGCTTCCAGCCTGCGCCACGGTGCCGGGACGGCAACGGGCAGGCTGGAAGCCTGCGCTACAAAAAATCAGCCGCAAAGTCGATCACACCGCTTGTTTCACAGCAACGTTCTGAACGACCCGAAACTAGCCCAAACCTCTGTTGGAATTGGCAGTGACGCCTTGGCACGGCGTCTGGCGCGGCCCTCACGCCAGGCCGAATTTCTTGATTTTTCGCCACAGGGAGACCCGGTCGATACCCAGCATTTCCGCCGCCTGGCCTCGGTTTCCATGCGTGTATTCCAGGGCGAGGCGGATCAGTTCCGCTTCCTGGCCTTCCAGGGTGGGGAACACACCTCCCGCCTGGGGCAACACCTTGGCCTGGATGGCGCGGGTGACTTCGGGCAATTGCGCGACCTCCAATGTGGCGCCCGGCGCCAGGGCCACGCCCCGCTCCATCATGTTGGAGAGTTCGCGCACATTGCCCGGATAGTCATAGTCGCCAAGCAGCTTCAGCGCCTCGGGGTCGATGTCGGCCACCGGCCTGGCCATGGTGAGGGCGTGTTTCTTCAGAAAGTAGTAGGCCAGCAGGGGAATGTCGTCGCGCCGCTCGCGCAGAGGTGGCAGCACCAGGTTGACCACGTTGAGGCGGAAATAGAAATCGGAGCGGAAACGCCCCGCCGCCACCGCCTCCTGAAGATCGCGGTTGGTGGCGGCGACGATGCGCACGTCCACGGCGATGGGCTGGTTGCCGCCCACGCGCAGCAGTTCGCGCTCCTGGATCACGCGCAACAGCTTCACCTGCATGCCCGTCGACATCTCCGCCACCTCGTCGAGGAACAGGGTGCCGCCGTCGGCGACCTCGATCAGGCCGCGCTTTTCCCGGTCGGCGCCGGTGAAGGCGCCCTTGTCGTGGCCGAACAGCTCGTTGGCCAGCAATTCCTCCTGCAGGGCGCCGCAGTTCACCGCCACGAAGGGGCCATCGCTGCGCTTGCCGTGGACGTGGACATAACGCGCCATCAGTTCCTTGCCGGTGCCGGACTCGCCGGTGATCAGCACGTTGCAGTCGGTCGCCGCCACTTGTCGCGCCACTTCCAGCAGGCGTTGCATGGCCAGGTCCTGGGTGATGATGTTGACGCTGCCCTGATACCCCTCGATGCGCCGCTTGAGCGCCCGGTTTTCCCGTTTCAGACGGACCATGTCCAGCGCGCTCCTCACCACCTGGCGCACCTCGTCCAGGCGGTAGGGCTTGGCGACGTAATGGAAGGCACCTTCCTTCATGGCCGCCACCGCCGAATTGAGGGTGGCGTGGCCGGTGATGAGCACGGTTTCGCTATCCGGATGCAGTTCCCGCATCCGCTTGAGGATGGCCATGCCGTCCATCCGTTCCATCATCAGGTCGGTGAGCACCACGTCGAAGGTTTCGGACTCCAGGGCCTTGAGGCCGGCCAGACCGCTTTGCCGCGCGGTCACGGCATAACCCTCCTTGCGGAAGACATGGGCCAGGCTTTTCAAGGCGGCGGCCTCGTCGTCGATGATCAGCAGGGAGGGGATCTCGGTTTCATGCATGGGTTTCTTCCTGAATCCGGCAGGGCAGCCAGAGGGTGAAGCGTGCACCATCGCCGGGCGCCGACTCGGCCGCCACGCAGCCACCATGTTCGGCGACGATCTCCGCCACCACGAACAGACCGAGGCCGACGCCGTGTTCCTCGCCATGGCCTTTTCCGCGCGTGGTGTAGAAGGGGTCGAAGACATGGGGCAGAACCTCGGGCGGGATGCCAGGGCCGTCTTCCTGGATCTGGATGACGGTGACACGGCGATCCTCGTGCATCTCCGCCACCGCCCCAGCCAGGCTGGCCTCGGCGACGGGCCGGCTCGCTCCCCAGGTGGCGCGCCGCGCGCTGATGGTGAGTCGGGTCGCGCCGGCGTCCAGCGCATTGCGCAGCAGATTGATGAATACCTGTTGCATGCGCTGCTCGTCCACCCACACCGCGAGATCGGGTTGCAGGTCCAGGCGCAGGCAATCTTCGGCCGGGCGGCGTTTTCCCAACAGCAACAGGCTCTTGTCCAGCACCTCTTCCAGGGCCACCCGTTGCGGCTGGAAATCCTGGCGCCGGGCGTAATCCAGCAGGGTGCGAACGATGCGGCGGCCACGCTCGGATTCGGAATCGATCTGGGCGACCCAGGTACGGTTGGCGTCGTCGGGGAGCATTTCCTCCGCGAGGATCTGGGCGGCGGAGGAGATGTTGCCCAGTGGATTGTTCAGTTCATGCGCCACGCCGGAGGCCAGCACGCCTATAGAAGACAGTTTTTCCGCGTGCAGCACCTGGCGCCGGCGCACGTCCAGTTCTTCCAGCATGCGGTTCAGCGCCTGGGTGAGGGAGACGAACTCCCGGTCCTGGGAAGGCGCGACGAAGCGGGTGAAACGCCCCTCGGCCAGGGGTTGCAGTTCCGCCTCCAGTTCCCGCAAGGGGCGCGCCACCACGCGGGCGATGAGTTGCCCGGCCAGCAGCCCCAGCACCACGACCGCAAGGGCGAAGGCCATCATGGCGCGGGTGGATTTTTTCACGGAGTCCACCAAAGCCGCGCGTTCCTGGCGACCGAGATGCTCGGCGGTATTGGAGATGGTGTGGCCCGCCGCGCGTACCGCCTTTTCTTTTTGCGCCTCCAACACGCCGGGCGCGTCGAACTGGCGGCGATAGGCCTCCAGTGCTCGGGCCAGCAGGGCCAGTTCCGTGGTCGGCACCAGGCTCTGAAACAGCGCGTGTCGGAGCGTCAGATCGGTGACGACGCCATCCGCCAGTTCCAGCGCGGCAAACCGGTCGGCCGGGTCGCGGTAGAGAAAGTAGTTTTTCTCGTGGCGGCGCATCTCCAGGGTCCGCTCGCGGAAATCGGAAACCGCCACGCCGTCGGCGATGCGCTGCTCCAGATAGCGCAGGTCGGCATAGACGATGGCCATGAACACCACGCCCAACAGGGCGAGGGCGCCATAGGCCAGACCGATCTTTCCACGGATGCTCCGCATGCGTTTCTCTTTGCAACATGGGTGTTGCGTCTTTTAACACCCGCCCGAGGCCCGCGCAATCAGCGGGAGGCGACACCGACGGCCGCCGCAAGGTTGCATTACGTAACATGCCGCTCGCGCGGCACGGCCGATAGGGTTGTTTACATTCAACAAGTTACAACAACAAATGAGTTGGCATGGCATCTGCTAAAGGAAATCATCCCTTTATTGGAGCGCAGCATGAAAAAACTCAGCCAACACCTGAAACAAGCCCTTGCCGCCCTGGCAACAGCCGATGCCGGTGAAATGTTGACCCGCCGCCAGATGGAGCGGGTTCTCCGCAATCACGACGAACACGGCGGCCCCGCCGTTCCTCCGCGCCGGCAAGTCGCCCTGTGGGCCGGTGCCACCCTGTCGAAAGCAGCCCTGGACTATGCCCTGTCGGCCTGCAGGCGACTGGACGCCGGTCTTACCGTGCTGCACGCCGAGAGCGCCAATCCAGCACGTCTGCGCAATACCCTGTGTGATGCTGCTTTTCGCTTGGTCGCGCTGGGCGGTCGCCCCGAGGACGCGATGCGCCATTTCATCGCGACACATTCCCAAACGGCCTTTCTGATCCTGGATGGTGACGACAACGCAACCCAGATCCTGTCCCAGCGCGTCGGCAACCCAGGCGTGCCCATCGTCGTCGTCGTGGCTGGCGAGCGCGCCGAGAAAACCTCGCGTAGGTCTCACCCTGTCACACCCGTGCTCGCACTGGGCTGATTCCCTCGATTAAAAGGAAACCGCCCCCCCATGTCCCTCCCAAGTCTGGAAACACTCCCCTACTGGGCGCGCCCCTTTGCGCCTTTTCTCAACTGGTTGCCGCGGGTCAACGCCGGCACCACCCGCTCCGACGCCATGGCCGGACTCACCGGCGCGCTGGTTGCCTTGCCGCAGGGCGTGGCGTTCGCCACCATCGCCGGCATGCCACCGGAATACGGGCTTTACGCCGGCATGATCCCGGCGATCATCGCCGCCCTGTTCGGCTCGTCCTGGCATCTGGTCTCCGGCCCCACCACGGCGGCCTCCATCGTGTTGTTTTCAGTGCTCTCGCCGCATGCCGAACCGGGCAGCGCGCACTACGTCCAACTGGCGCTGACCCTGACCTTCCTGGTCGGCCTGATCCAGATCGGCATGGGCCTGGCCAAGCTCGGCACCCTGGTCAATTTCATCTCGCACTCGGTGGTCACCGGCTTCACCGCCGGCGCGGCGATCCTGATCGCGACCAACCAGGTGAAACATTTCACCGGCTTGAGCATCCCGCGTGGCACCTCATTCACTGACACCTGGGTGCTGGCGTTCAGCCATACCTCCGACATCCAAGTCGGGGTATTCGTGGTGGGCCTGGCGACCCTGTTGCTCGGCATCGCGGTGAAACGCTGGGTGCCGAAGTGGCCCTACATGATCGTCGCCATGCTCGGCGGTTCCGCCCTGGCCGCCTTGCTCACCACCTGGCAAGGCGTCGAACTGGCAACCGTGGGCGCACTGCCCGACGTCCTGCCGCCGCTGTCCGCACCTAGCCTGGATAGTGAGAGCATCCGCGCGGTGGCTTCCGGCGTGGTGGCGGTGACCCTGCTGGCGCTGACCGAGGCCGTCTCCATCGCCCGCGCCCTCGCCGCCCGTTCCGGCCAGCATGTGGACGGCAATCAGGAGTTCGTCGGCCAGGGCCTTTCCAATTTGTTCGGCAGTTTCTTCTCCGGCTACGTCGCCACCGGCTCCTTCAACCGCAGCGGCGTCAATTACGCCGCCGGTGCGAAGACTCCGGTCGCCGCCATGCTGGCCGGCATCTTCCTGCTGGTGCTGGTGCTGTTGGTGGCACCCTGGGCGCAATACCTGCCCAACGCCGCCATGGCCGGCATCCTGTTCCTGGTGGCTTGGGGGCTGATCGATTTCGACGAAATCATCCACACTCTGAAAACAAGCCGGGTGGAGAGTTTCATCCTGGTGTCCACCTTCGCTTCCACCCTGTTCCTGGCCCTGGAAGAGGCCATCATCATCGGCGTGCTCATCTCCCTGGCCGCCTACCTGTCTCGCACCGCCAAACCCCAGGTACGGGTGCGGGTGCCGGACCGGAACAACAAGAAGCGCAAGTTCATCGATGCCGGACATGCCCCCCAGTGCATTCAGTTGCGCTTCATCCGCGTGGATGGCTCCATCTACTTCGGCGCCGTATCCCACCTGCGTGAGGAAATCACCGCCCAGGACCAGGCCATGCCCTCCCAGAGACACCTGGCCATCATCGCCCACGGCATCAACTTCATCGACAAGGAGGGCGCCGACTTTCTGGCGGAAGAAGCGCAACGGCGCCGTTGCCTGGGCGGCAGCCTGTGCCTGATCGGCGTCAAGGACACGGTGCAGGAGCAATTGGCCGAGAGCGGCGCCCTGAAGAGCATTGGCGGCACCAACATGTTCGATTCCAAGACCGAGGCCATCAGCGAACTCAGCAAACGTTTCAACTCCACACAATGCGCGGCCTGCAAAACCCGTATTTTCCGGGAGTGCGGCGCTATCCATGATGTGCAACCCATCCACCCCCATCCCTTCATGCCCGAGGTTGCCCATGCCTAAATCACTCTCCCATCACCGTATTCCGGCCACGGTTGAGTTCGGCCGCCACGCTACCCAGTCGCCGATGTCGGGTTACGGCGCCCCGCGCCTAACCTGACCTACGGAACCACTTTCACGCCCGGCCAAGCGCCGGGCTTTTTTGTCCCTGCCGCCCTATGTTCGCTAGGGAAACGCTGATTTATTCCCCATCCGTCGTTCCCGCGTAGGCGGGAACCCAGTTAAATCAACAACCTGGATGCCCGCCTTCGTGGGCATGACGGAATAAATCAGCGCTTCGCTAACGGTGCACCCTAGTGCTTTCAGGGGAAGAAAACTGCCCCGTTTCATGGTAGCTTCCGCGCCGACCGGCTGGCGAAGGCGCCACCCTCTTTTGAACGACACACCCGGATAAGTTGATGCTCCAAGCCATGAGCCTGCTGATAGCGCTGTACGCCTTCTGGCTGCTGCTGTCCGGCTTCTACACACCGCCGTTTCTGGCATTCGGCGCGCTGTGCGCCGTTAGCGTGGTGTTCATCGCCAAACGCATGGACGTGATCGACCGGGAGGGGCAACCCTTTCACCTCATCTTGCGCGCGCTGCTGTTCTACTGGCCGTGGCTTGCCAAGGAAATCATGCTGTCGGCCTGGGATGTCAGCAAACGCGTGCTACACCCGCGGTTGCCCATCTCGCCCACGCTGGTGGAGTTCACGCCCTCACAAAAGACCGACCTGGGTCTGGTGATCCACGCCAATTCCATCACCCTGACGCCCGGCACCATTTCCGTCGAAGTCGAGCCGGGCCGCTTTCTGGTGCACGCCCTGACCCGGGAAGGGGCCGCCGGCCTGGCCGGCAGCGAGATGGATCGCCGCTGTAGCGAGCTGGAAAAACCATGACCATGCTCGCGGTCGCCACGCTGGCCCTGCTGGTCACCATCGCCCTGGCATTGGCGCGGGCGGCCCTTGGCCCCACCGTGTTCGACCGCCTGCAAGCGGCCAACACCATCGGCACCAGCGCGATGCTGCTGCTGGCCCTGTTCGGCTTTTTGAGCGGACGGCCGGAGTTCCTCGATCTGGCGTTGGTGTACGGCCTGCTCAATGTGATCGGCGTCATCGCGGTGCTGAAATTCTTCCGCCAGGGCGATCTCGGCGCCTCGGACGCCGGCGACGGGGCGCCGCGGTGAGCCTGGCGGTCGACATCCTGAGCGGCTTCTGCCTGCTGGCCGGCGCCTTCTTCTGCCTGGTCGGCGCCATCGGCCTGTTGCGCATGCCGGATTTCTACACCCGCGTCCACGCCGCCAGCATCACCGAAACCCTGGGCGTCGGCTTCATCCTGCTGGGCCTGTTGCTTCAAGCCGGATTCACCCTGGTGGCGGCAAAACTGGTGATGATCGGACTGCTGATCTTCCTCGCCAGCCCGACCGCCAGCCACGCCCTGGCACGCGCGGCCCTGTTGCGCGGCATCAAGCCGCAACTGGCGGATCAGGAGTCGACATCATCGAAAGCCTGATCGTCAACGTGCTGCTGGTATTGATGGCCTTCGCCGTGCTCGCGCTCGCGCGCACGCGCAACCTGTTCGCCGCCGTCGTGCTCTCCGGCGCCTACAGCTTCCTCATGGCCACCGTGCTGGTCGCCCTCGATGCCGTCGACGTGGCCATGACCGAGGCCGCCGTCGGTGCCGGCGTTTCCACGGTTCTGCTGCTGGGCGCGCTGCACCTGTGCAAAAGCGACGAAGCCAAGCCGGCACACCGCCCCTGGTTGCCCCTTTCCGTGTCCGTGGCCACCGCCGCGCTGCTGGTCTACGGCGCCATGGGTCTGCCCGATTTCGCCGACCCCCAGGCGCCCATCCACCAGCACGTGGCGCCGCGCTATTTGCAAAACGAGGTGGACGTGCCCAACGTCGTCACCGCCGTGCTGGCGAGTTTCCGCGGCTTCGACACCCTGGGCGAGGTCACGGTGGTGTTCACCGCCGGCGCCGGCATCATCGCGCTGCTGCGGCGGCGCAAGCACAAGCGAGCCGGCGATGGGCAATGATCTGGTGCTGCGGGTGGTCGGCAAACTGCTGATCCCCTTCATCCTGATGTTCGCCCTGTATGTGCAGTTCCATGGCGACTTCGGCCCGGGCGGCGGGTTTCAGGCGGGGGTGATCTTCGCCGCCGGCATCGTCTTCTACGCCTTGATCTTCGGCCTGGAGAACGCGCGCAAGGTGATGCCCGACTGGCTGGTGGAAACCATGCTGGCCGCCGGTGTGCTGCTCTATGCCGGCGTCGGCGTCGCCGGCCTGCTGCTGGGTGGCAACTTCCTGGACTATTTCGTGCTCGCCCACGACCCGGTCCATGGCCAGCACCGGGGCATTTTCTGGGTCGAGGTCGGCGTCGCCATCACGGTTTGCGGCGTGATGCTGAAGATCTTCTACATGTTCGCCTCGCGTGGACTCGCGGAGGACCAGAAGTGATCGAGCACTTCAGCTACATCGTCACCGTTTTTCTGATGATCACCGGTCTGTTTATCGTTATGGCGCGCGGCAACCTGATCAAGAAACTGATCGGCCTGTCGGTTTTCCAGACCTCGGTCTACCTGCTCTACGTCGCGCCGGGCAAGCTGGTGGGCGGCACCGCGCCCATCCTCGCGCCGCAGTACAGTGTTTATTCCAACCCGCTGCCCCACGTGCTGATCCTCACCGCCATCGTCGTCGGTGTCGCCACTCTGGCCCTCGGTCTCGCCCTCGCTGTGCGCATTCGCGAGGCCTACGGCACCATCGAGGAAGACGAGATCACCGAACTCGACAACAAGGTGGAAGTCCTGGAGGAACAGACGGGGCCGCGCCCATGAGTCTCACCCAGCATCTGTCCGCGCAGTTGCCGGCTCATTTACCCGCGCTCCAGGTCGTGCTGCCGCTGCTCTCGGCGCCACTCGCGGTGTTGCTGCGCCACGGTGGCTTTGCCTTCGCCATCGTCACCGCCGCCGCCTGGGCGGCCTTCGCCACCGCCATCGGCCTCTGGTTGCAGGTCGGCCAACTGGAGCCGGGCGGCGTCATTTCCTACCACATCGGCAGTTGGGCGCCGCCCTGGGGCATCGAGTACCGGGTGGATCGGCTGGCCAGCTTCGTCCTGCTGCTGGTCTCGGGCACGGCCGCCGTGGTCCTGCCCTGGAGCCGCGCCAGCATCGCCCGCGAAATCCCCCCCGAGCGGCACTACCTGTTCTACGCCATGTTCGGCCTCTGTCTGACCGGACTGCTCGGCATCACCATTACCGGCGACGCCTTCAACATCTTCGTCTTCCTGGAAATATCCTCGCTCTCCACCTATGTGCTCATCGCCCTGGGCCAGGATCGGCGCGCCCTGGCCGCCGCCTATCGCTACCTGATCATGGGCAGCATCGGCGCCACCTTCATCGTCATCGGCATCGGCTTCCTCTACCTGATGACCGGCACCCTCAACCTGGCCGACATGGCGGTGCGCCTGCGCGCGATGGAAAGCTCCCGCCCGGTGCTCGCCGCCCTGGCCTTCCTCACCGTCGGCATCTCATTGAAGCTCGCCCTGTTTCCGTTGCACCAGTGGCTGCCCAATGCCTATACCTACGCGCCTTCGGCGGTCACCGCCTTCCTTGCCGCCACCGCCACCAAGGTCTCGGTCTATGTGCTGATCCGCTTCTACTTCTCGGTATTCGGCGAAAGCCTGGTGTTCCACGAACTGCCGCTGCCGCAGATCATGCTCTGGCTCTCCCTCTTCGCCATGTTCGCGGCCAGCTTCATCGCCATCTTCCAGGACAACCTGAAACGCCTGTTCGCCTATTCCAGCGTCGGCCAGATCGGCTACATCACCCTCGGCCTGTCCTTCGATTCCGTGCACGGCCTGACCGCCTCCATCATTCATCTGTTCAACCACGGCATCACCAAGGGCGCGATCTTCCTGCTCATCGGCGGCATCGTCGCCGTCTCGGCGGTTCGGGGCGCCCCGTCGATGTCTACCACGGTGACCTTCGCGCGCATCGCCGGCCTCGGCAAGCGCATGCCCCTCACCTGCTTCGGCATCGTCATCGCCGGCCTGTCGTTGATCGGCGTGCCCGGCACAGCCGGCTTCATCAGCAAATGGTATCTCATCGTCGCGGCCCTGGAGGCGGAGCAGTACTGGCTGGTGGGCGCCATCCTGCTGAGTTCGCTGCTCGCCGTCGCCTATGTCTGGCGCTTTGTCGAGGCCGCCTATTTCCGGCCACCGCCCGCCGGCCATGAAAGCAGAAACGAAGCCTCGCTGGCCCTGCTGATACCGGCCTGGGTGCTGGTCGCCGCGACGCTCTGGTTCGGCCTCGACACCTCCTTCACCGTGGGCTCCGCGCTGGAAGCGGCGCAACAACTGGTGCGCAGCGGCCAATGACGCCCGAAACCGCGATCGTCGCCGCCCTGGTGCTGCCCCTCGTCGGCGCGCTCGGCATCGCCCTGGCCGGCAAGATACCGAATCTGCGCGAGGCCGTGACCCTGACCACGGCGGTGGCGCTGTTCGCCTGCGTCGTCCAGTTGCTCGACCCGGTGCTGGCGGGCGGCCGCCCGGAACTGATCCTGCTGGAACCCCTGCCCGGCCTGCCGATCGCCTTCCGCGTCGAGCCCCTGGGCATGATCTTCGCCCTCGTCGCCAGCGGCCTGTGGATCGTCAATTCGGTCTATTCCATCGGCTACATGCGCGGCAACAAGGAACAGCACCAGACGCGCTTCTACGTCTGTTTCGCCCTGGCCATCGCCGCCGCCCTGGCCATCGCCTTCGCCGCCAACCTGTTGACCCTGTTCCTGTTCTACGAGGTGCTGACTCTCATCACCTACCCGCTGGTGACCCACGCCGGCACCGACAAGGCCAAGCAGGGTGGTCGCGTCTATCTGGCCATCCTGATGGGCACCTCGATCCTGTTTCTGCTGCCGGCGGTGATCTACACCTGGCACGTGGCCGGCACCACCGATTTCCGCGTCGGCGGCATCCTGCCCGCGGACATGGACACGGTCAGCGTCGCCGTGTTGCTGGCGCTGTTCATGTTCGGCATCGGCAAGGCGGCGCTGATGCCCTTCCACCGCTGGTTGCCCGCCGCCATGGTGGCGCCCACCCCGGTTTCGGCGCTGTTGCACGCGGTGGCCGTGGTCAAGGCCGGCGTGTTCACGGTGGTCAAGGTCATCGTCTACATCTTCGGCCTCGACCAGCTCGCCGGCGCCACCGACTGGCTGGTGGCCATCGCCGGCTTCACCATCATCGCCGCCTCGGTGGTGGCGCTGCACGCCGACAACCTGAAACGGCGGCTGGCCTACTCCACCGTCAGCCAGTTGTCCTATGTCATCCTCGCCGCGGCGCTGCTCGCCCCCCTCTCGGTGGTGGCCGCGGCGCTGCATATCGCCGCCCACGCCCTGGGCAAGATCACCCTGTTCTTCGCCGCCGGCGCCATTTATACGGCGGCCCACAAGACCGAGATCAGCCAGCTCGACGGCATCGGCCGACGCATGCCCTGGACCATGGTGGCCTTCAGCATCGGCGCGCTGTCGATGATCGGCCTGCCGCCGGCGGCGGGATTCATCAGCAAGTGGTATCTGGTTTCCGGCGCCATGGCCCAGGCGCACTGGTTCGCGCTCGCCGTGATCCTGGCGAGCACCCTGCTCAATGCCGCCTATTTCATGCCCATCATCTATCGCGCCTTCTTCCGCCCGTTGTCCGCCGAGGCGCTGGCCCACCCCCATGGCGAGGCGCCGCTGGCCATCGTGCTGGCGCTTTCCGTCACCGCCGCCGGCACCCTGGCGCTGTTCTTCTTCCCCGACATCCCCCTGACGCTCGCCCAACAACTGGTAGCCGCGCCATGAAACCTTACGAACACTGGCTGGACGACCCACGCAATGTGAAGCGACTCTGGTACGCCTTTCTCGTGGTGCTGGCGCTGACCGTCATCGCGGGCCTCTTCGTCGATCTGCACCCGCATTTCGCGATTGAATCCTGGTTTGGTTTCTATGCCGCCTACGGTTTCATCACCTGTCTGCTGATGATCGTCGGCGCGAAGGCGCTGGGCTTGCTCATCAAGCGCACTGACCGCTATTACCAGGACGACGAGCGGCATGACTGACGCGCTCATCCTCCATCCCGCCCTGATCCTGATCGGCGGCGCGCTGCTGCTGCCCTTGCTGCGCGGCGCGGCGCGCGACGCCGCCGTCCTGCTGCTGCCGGCCCTCGCCATGGCGGCCCTCTGGCTGCTGCCCGAGGGCCGCTTGTGGCAAGTCACCTGGCTTGATTACCAGCTCGCGCCGCTGGCGGTGGACAAGCTCTCGCGCCTGTTCGCCACCATCTTCGCGTTGATGGCCTTCGCCGGTGGCCTGTTCGCGCTGCGCCAACCCAGCCGGCTGGAAGTCCCCGCCGCCTACCTCTATGCCGGCTCGGCCATCGGCGTCGCGCTTGCCGGCGATCTGATCACCGTCTTCCTGTTCTGGGAGTTCATGGCGGTGGGGTCGACGCTGGTGCTCTGGAGTGCCGGCACAGCCACGGCCTGGGCCTCCAGCCGCCGCTATGTGGCGGTGCACCTCGCCGGCGGCGTGATCCTGTTCGCCGGCATCGCCGGCCACCTGCTGACCACGGGAGACGCGACCTTCACCGGGATGCAGACCGATTCCCTGGCCCACTGGCTGATCCTGATCGGCTTCCTCATCAATGCCGGCGCGCCGCCGTTTTCGGCGTGGCTGCCCGACGCCTACCCGGAAGCCTCCTGGAGCGGCACCGTCTTCCTCTCCGCGTTCACCACCAAAACGGCGGTGTACGTGTTGCTGCGCGGCTTTCCCGGCGCGGAAATCCTGATCTGGATCGGCGTCATCATGATCTTCTACGGCATCGTCTACGCGCTGCTGGAAAACGACATGCGCCGCATCCTGGCCTATTCCATCGTCAACCAGGTCGGCTTCATGGTGGTGGGCATCGGCATCGGTACCGAGATGGCCCTGAACGGCGCCGCCGCCCACGCCTTCACCCACATCATCTACAAGGCCTTGCTGCTGATGTCGGCCGGCGCGGTGCTGGCCGCCACCGGCCGGCGCAAGTGCTCGGAACTGGGGGGGCTGTTCCACAGCATGCCGCTCACCACGGCCTGCGGCATCATCGGCGCCCTGGCCATCTCCTCGTTCCCGCTCACCTCGGGCTTCGTCTCGAAATCGATGGTGACCCAGGCCGCCGTGGACGGCCACCTGTTCACCGTCTGGCTGTTCCTGGCCGCCGCGTCCGCCGGCGTCTTCCTCCACGCCGGCATCAAGTTCCCCTGGTTCGTCTTCTTCCAGAAGGACTCCGGTCTGCGCCCCGCCGATCCCCCTGTTTCCATGCGGCTGGGCATGATCCTGTTCGCCTTCCTCTGCATCGCCCTGGGGGTCTGGCCGGAACCCCTCTACGCCATGCTGCCCTACGCGGTCGATTACGTGCCTTACACGGCGGGCCACGTCATCACCCAGTTGCAGTTGCTGCTGTTTTCGGGGCTGGCCTTTTTCGTCATGCTCAACTACCTCAAGCGCACCCCCACCATCAGCCTGGACACCGACTGGCTCTGGCGCGTCGCCGGCCCGGTGTTCGCGCGGCGCTTCCGCGATGTCTTGCAGGCCACCCGCGGCAGCCTCACCGGAACCCTGAGCAGCGGTCTCAATGCCATCAGCAACCTCATCACCCGCCACCGCCACCCCAGCGGCTTGCTGCTGCGCTCCTGGCCCACCGGCGTCATGGCCCTCTGGGTGATGGTCATGCTGCTCGCGCACCTGCTGTCCGATTTCTTCGGCTAGTACATCTGCACGCAAGTTCAGACTTCCTGATCCCGGCCGGGTTATGGCCGTGCTTTCCGGAAACATGAATGGCACGAAGCACGAGCGTTTCCAGGTAGCCCCCGGATGCAGGCCGCCCACAGAAGGTTCAAGCGGGAACCCCCCTTTTCCAAAGGGGGGCAGGGGGGATTTACCCAAGGTCGAGCAGCCACTGAACGCCCGCGAAATACCCCCCAGCCCCCCTTTTCCAAAGGGGGGAGTCAGCGCGCCGCACGCCTGTACCGGGCGACGGGACAGTGCCATTGCCAATGCGCGGGGGATCAGGAAGTCTGAACTTACAGAATCATGCCCGGGTTGTTGCCCATGCCGATGACCTTTGGCTGGTTGAGCTTGACCCGCTTGACCACTTTCACGTCACGCAGGTAGTCGGCGACCACTTCCCAGATCGGGGCGCCGGTGGCGCCTTCGGCCACGGGTGCCCAGCCGGCGACCTTGTACTTCTTGTTGGGGTCGACCGCCTTGCCATTGAGCGTCATGTCGCCGATGCGCTTGCCGATCGTGGCGTTGGGGGTGACGCTGTACTGGACGCCGCCGACGCGGACCATGTCGCCGCCCTGCTGGTAGTAGGGGTCGTCGTTGAACAGGTTGTCGCAGACGTCTTCCATGATGGTTTTGATGGTCTCGCCGGTCATGAGGTTGAGCGAGGTCTGCGGGTAGGTGATCGCCACCTGATCCATCAGTTGTTCCATGGTGATGACATCGCCCGGCAGCAGGCTGGTGCCCCAGCGGAAGCCCGGCGAGAAGGCAGCGTCGGCGCCCTTGACCTTCATCAGCGCGTCACAGATCAACTGGTCGTAGGTGCCGTTGAAGTTGCCACGGCGATACAGCAGGTCTTCGGTGACGGCCAGTTTCTCGCCCAGCTTGGCTTCGTAGGGAGCGCGGATCTTGGTGATCAGCGCTTCCATCTTCTTGTCGGCTGCAAGCAGGTTGGAGAACACCGGCACCAGGCGGTACTTCCAGCCCTGGACCTTGCCACCCTTGACGGCGAAGTCCATGACGCCGAGGAACTTGCCGTTGGAACCGGCGTTGGTGACCAGGGTCGTGCCCTTGGCGTTCTTGACCTGGATCGGCTGCGGCACGCCGTCGTGGGTGTGGCCGCCGAAGATGGCGTCGATGCCGGTGACGCGACTGGCCTGCTTGAGGTCGACGTCCATGCCGTTGTGCGACAGCACCACGACCACCTGGGCGCCCTTAGTCCTGGCTTCGTCAACGAATTTCTGCATGGAGTCGTCGCGGATGCCGAACGACCAGTCGGGCACCATCCAACGCGGGTTGGCGATGGGGGTGTAGGGGAAGGCCTGGCCGATGATGGCGACCTGTACACCGTTGATGTTCTTGATGACATAAGGCTTGAACACCTGATCGCCGAAGTCGTTGGTGACCACGTTCTGGGCGACGAAATCGATGCCGGCTTTCTTGAAGTCACCGTTGATGATTTCCTGGACACGTTCGGCACCCAGGGTCATTTCCCAGTGCGGGGTCATGACATCGACGCCGAGTGCGATACAGGCGTCGACCATGTCCTGGGCTTTGGTCCACAGCGCGGTGGCGGAACCCTGCCAGGTGTCGCCGCCGTCCATCAGCAGGGAGCCGGGGCGCGAGGCGCGCACCTTGTCGACCAGGGTCTTGAGGTGGGCGAAGCCGCCGACCTTGCCGTAGGTTTTGGATGCGGCGGCGAAATCGATGTAGGTGAAGGCATGCGCGTCGATGCTGCCCGGCTTGATGTTGTAAGCCTTCAGGAGATGTTCGCCGACCAGATGGGGCACCTTGCCGACGGATGCGCCGACGCCGAGGTTGACGTTGGGCTCGCGGAAATAGATGGGCTTCAACTGCGCGTGGCAGTCGGTCATGTGCATCAGCGATACGTTGCCGAAGGTGGGGATGTCGTAATAGTTGGCGGGCGCATTGCCGGCCAGGGCCTGGCGGCTATCCAGAGCGAAACCACCGGCGGCGGCGGCGGCGAGGATTTGCAGGAAATCGCGGCGATTCATGGACATGGATGGGTCTCCGGGGGGGTCGCTGAGCAGCGCGCATTGTTGCGGCGTGCCGGCGGGCGGTAAATGGTAGTGATGGGCCAGTGTGGCTAGTTCAATTGAAAATCCGGGCAGCAGCCCGGATTTTCTAAAACGTTCGCGTCAGGATTATTTGCGGAACACGGAGGCCTTCATTTCCAGGCCGTTGCTCAAGTAGGAGTGGAAATACTCCAGGTTGTTGTAGCGAGTGCTGCCGGGCTTGTCCGGGGTGTGGCGAACGTCGTACTGACAGCCCTTGTAGCGTTCTTGCAGGGTGGTCAGCTTGTCGCCGCCACGGAAGGCGGGCCAATGGGTGGCCTGGCCGATGACGGGGGAGAGCAATTCCGAACGGATGCGCACGCCGGCGTTGTCCACATGGCAGTTGCCACAGGAGAAGTTGAGCTGGCCGACGCGGCCGTAGAAGGTGCGCTTGCCATCTTCATAGGCTTTCAACGCGCCCGCGCCTTCCACCTTGATGTTCATCTTCATGCCGTCCGACAGGGTGCGCATATACGCGCTGATTAAGCCCAGGGTTTTGTCATCGCCGATTTGGTAGGCTTCTTCGCCGTTGGCGACGCGGCAATCGTTGATGGTGTCTTCCAGCGTGACGACTTTGCCCTTGGCGTCGTCGAAGATGGGGTAGTTGCCCGCGATCATCTTGCCACCGTTGGGTAGGCAATCGGCGTAGGTCTTGCCGCTCTTCAGCGGGGTCTTCCACAGCTTCGCGCCCTTGTCGAGTTCCGACGTGTAGGGGGGGAATTCCATGATGCTGTTGTATTGCGCTTTGGCATCCGGGTCGAAGGCCAGAGCGCTGTAGATGTAGTCGTCAAACTTCAAGTCGGGAAACTTGTTCTTGAAATGCGCTACGAGCTTGAGGCGATCCTCCTCCGGGCCCGCGCTGGCGGAAACCGTGCCCATCAGGACACTCAGGCCGGCCAGTGCGATATAGGTTTGTTTTGCGATTTTCTTCACGTCGTTCTCCTATGCTCGTGAGGGGGTTGGGTTACAGGCCATAGAGGAAATCGACAACCTTGTCGATTTCCGCTTCAGTCAGTACCTGATGCTTACCCATCGGTGGCATGAAGGAACCCGAGTTGGTCGCGGTGGCATCCCAGATCTTAGCGCGCAAGACAGCCCTGTCGGGGAAACGCGCCAGCATGGCGATCAGCGGCGGGCCGCTTTCGCCGGGCTGCTCGGCATCGGGCAGCGTGGGCATGCTGTGGCAGGCCAGGCAGTTGCCCTTGGAGCGGTTGAAGGCAATGTCCTTGCCGGTTTCGACGGCATAAGCTGAACTGGCGAGCAGGGTGGCGATTACCCCGGTGATGATGGAAGCGCGTTTCCGCATGTCGTCTCCTTCCTGGCAGCCTGTCGGGCTTTGGTTGTCGATGGCGAGCAGTCACCCCGACGAGCGTGGTTGTTGCCGCGAGGTTTCCAGCATTCGCCGCCGCATAGTCGAACTATGGGGTAGCGGAGTCGTAGCGCTTTAGCGCGTACGAATCCGGTGTACCACTTGCGGGTGCAAGAATCCGGTGAAAAATGGGCCGTCGCGGTCGATTTGCAGCCGACGAACAAAGTCCGACAGGCTGCCAGAATAGGTGTGATAGATTCCCCGACGCAATGCGAATCGCTCTCATTGGTACGATATAAGGGGGGGTGAAAGTGTTTTTCTACCAAGGAATTTCCGTTTTCCACCAAGGCGGTAGTTCGTCGCACTTTTCATCACCCGC
The DNA here is from genome assembly GCA_030653935.1 of Pseudomonadota bacterium. Taxonomy (GTDB): domain Bacteria; phylum Pseudomonadota; class Gammaproteobacteria; order Burkholderiales; family Thiobacillaceae; genus PFJX01. The sequence goes on along the minus strand of JAURYL010000048.1, from coordinate 3,634 downwards.
GTGTCTGGCGCCGCGCGGGATGACGAGGACGGTTGGCGATAGGTCCGGCCTGCCCGGGCATGGGAGACACCCTGAAATGCCGGGTGCCCGGGTTTATTTTTTTCCTTTCTCCGCTTGTTGCCGTTGCTTCATCTCGCGCAGGCGCGCGTCGATGATCGAGAGCGTGTAGAAATCCGCGCCCCCGGTTTTTTGCGCCAGTTGCAGTTGCTCGATGGCGGCGCCCTGGCGGTCTTGCAGCGCATAGGATTCGGCCTGCGCAAGGTGCGACTGGGTTCGTTCGCCCAGTGCCTGATGGGCTTCCGCGAGTAGCGAATAGAGACGGGCATCGGCAATCCAGGTGCGCTGTTGCTCGCCAATGAAGATCAGCGCCTCTCGTGGTTTGCCGGCGGCGAGCAGGGCACGGGCGTAGAGATAGGCAAGCGGTCGGTAACTGCTGTGCCTGGGCATGGCGCCAGCAAGTAATTCAATGGCGCGCAAGGGTTGCCGTTCACTCAGCGCCAGTTCCGCCTTGAGCGTGAGCACCACCGGGGAGTTCGCCTTGCCGGAATCCAGTTTGAGCAGGGCCGCGCGCGCGCGTTCCGGTTTGTCGGTGCGCAGGGCCGCGCGGGCCAGGCCAAACCAGGTGGCGGGCTCCGGCGTGGATTGCGCCAGGGACTCGAAACGGCGCAGTGCGTCGGCCGCCTCGCCTTCGTTGGCCTGGATGCGCGCTCGCACGAACTGGTATTCCTCGCTATCGGCGTGTTGTTTGTAGGGGAGTTGCGCGACCCGGTTCTGCATGTCGGCAATCCGCTGGTAGGTGAGCGGGTGGGTACGCATATACGCGGGGGCATTGTTCTCGTAGAGCCGTCCTTGAGCTTGCAGGCGTTCGAAGAACGTCACCATGCCCTGGGGGGCGAATCCGGCGTCGATCAGGATCTGGAGCCCCACTCGATCCGCCTCGTTTTCGTTCGCCCGGGTGAAATTGAGCTGGTTCTGGAGATTCAGCGCCTGGCTCGCGACGATGGCCGCTTCCGATACCTGGCTGTTCGAGCGCGCCGCCAGAATCGCCACCGCCAACGCGGCCAGCGTGGCAATACCGCTGATTCTCTGATCGTCGACCATGCGCGCGATGTGATGCTGGGTCACGTGCGCGGTTTCGTGGGCAAGCACGCCCGCCAATTCGGACTCATTGCGCGTCGCGGAAATCAGGCCGGTATGCACGCCGATGAAGCCGCCGGGGAGGGCGAAGGCATTGATGCCGGGGTCGCGTACCGGGAAAAAGTTGAAGCGTCGCTCGGCCTGCGTCGAGGCGGCCGCCAGTTTCTCGCCCAGGCGGGCCAGATATTCCTCCAGCACCGGGTCATCCATGAAATCGGCGTCGTTACGGATCTGACGCATGATCTCTCGGCCGATCTGGTCTTCCTGTGCCTCGGAAAGTGTGGCGCGACTGCTGTCGCCCAGATCGGGCAGTCCGGCCGCCATGCTGGAATGGATGCCGAAAACGAGGAGGAGGGCGGAGGCGATGGCTTTCATGGCGGTTATGATAGCGGGCCTTTGTACTGGTTCCCTTCCGCCATGAGCGACTTTACACATTTTGACGAACAGGGCCGCGCCGTGATGGTGGGCGTCGGCGAGAAGTCGGAAACCCGGCGCGTGGCGGTGGCCACCGGCCGCATCCGCATGCAGCCCGCGACTTTCGCCATGATTCGCGATGGCGCCGCCAAGAAAGGTGATGTGATCGGTGTGGCGCGCCTCGCCGGCATCATGGCCAGCAAGCGCACCCCCGACCTGATCCCGCTGTGCCATCCCATCGCCCTCACCAAGGTGACGCTGGATTTCACCCTGGACGAAGCCGCCTCGGCCATCGACTGCGCCGCCACGGCGGAAACCGTCGGCCGTACCGGCGTCGAAATGGAGGCCCTCACCGCCGCCAGCGTCGCCCTGCTCACCGTCTACGACATGTGCAAGGCGGTGGACCGGGGCATGGTCATTGAATCGCTGCGGCTGCTGGAGAAACTGGGCGGCAAGTCCGGGCACTGGCGCGCGGACTGAAACTAGCGCGGATCGCGACGGACTTCTCGGGCTAGCCCGAGCAGTCCGGGGTCAGTGTAGGAAGCCAAGAATTGCGTCCTGGCCAGCGGCCACTGAATTACCCATCACCTCAGCGACGTTGCCGCCGAGCAAGGAGCCGACGTTCTCGGCTTTCATGTTGGCCACGTATACCTTGCCGTCGGATTTCTCGTAGACGCTGATGGTGCAGGGCATGAATACCGATACCCAGCGGTCATCGTCGTTGGCGAGCAATTTGCCGGCATGATGCGGCTCACACAATTCGACCAAGGTCACCGGAAGCACTGTTGGTCCACCGTGCTTGCGGATACTGAGATCCAGCTTTCGCGGTTCACTGGTATTCCAGCCGTGCTGTTTGGCGCGTTCTGAAATGACCTTGATGGTCTCCTCCATGCTGTATGGGCTGGCACGTTCATTAACCATGGCGGTCCGTATCATGGAAGAACAGCCAACTGTGGACAGGGCAAGTAGGAGCACGGCTCCAAGTCGGATGCTATTGCGCATGAGGTTCTCCAGGGTGAGGCTGAATCTTGTTTGATCCAGTGTTATACCAATATAAGCAGCCGCTAATATACACCCGAGCATCAAGCTCATGGGATATTTGTCTACAAAGACGGTAATGTCTTTATAAACATCGAGTTGTTGCAGTACTTGAGTAATCTGCTAGACATTAAGCAGGCTGTACCAAGGCCGCTTTAGCCAACTTGAGGAGAACGGAAATGCTGGACATCAACAAACTGATCGCCGCCGAAACCATGGCACCCTGCGATGCGGATGCGTTTCTCAGCGACCTGGATACCTGGAGCGAAGACATGGCGCGCCGGGCCGCGCATGAAGAAGGCCTGGAGTTATCCGACGCGCACATGGACGTAATCTGCTACCTGCGCGACCACTACGCCGAATGCGGTCCCGAGACCAACGCGCGCAGCCTGCTGCGCAATATGGAAGAGGCGTATATCGAGCAGGGCGGACGCAAGTACCTCTATCAACTGTTCCCGCACGGCCCGGTCACGCAGGGCTGCCACTTGGCTGGTCTGCCGACCCCGGCGGGCAATGCCGATCTTTCATTCGGCACTTCGCATTGAGTCGTGCCGTTTGATCCAATAGAAACGGCCCCTTCCGGGGCCGTTTCTATTCAGCTTGGCTGTTCTACTTGATCCGCCCCAGCGTCTTCATCACCGCGCAGGGGTCGCCGGAAATCGGCGGCAGGCTCACGCCACGTTCCTTGGCGCGCTTGTCCAGTTCCAGGTTGTGCGCGCTCATGTAGGTGCGGCATTCGTCCATCGACTTCATGTTGGGCAGCCGGGAGGCGTATTCCTTGCGCTCCTGGGGTGTCATCAACTCCGCGCCGCGCACGTTGTCTCCGGAGGAGTACCAGGGAAACGCCAGTGCCTGGCCGGCCATAAGAAGGAGGGGAAGAATCAGTATTTTATTCATGGTTTGCGCCACTAGTGTCCGGTTAAATATCGAACAAATTCAATTGGTTGCATGGGTTAGGTGGCGTGGTTCTGTTGGCATCGGGCCGCAAGGCGCATGAAATCTCGGTTTTCTCGAAAACAGAGACCGACAAAATCTGTAACAAAGT
>JAURYL010000024.1 GCA_030653935.1 Pseudomonadota bacterium | reverse complement strand
CTCTTCACCTTGGTTGGAGCCCATGCCAAAGCGAGCCAATCACGATGCTGAAACCACCAACTGGAGAGCCGTATGCGGGAGAACCGCACGTACGGTTCGGAGGGAGGGGAGGGCGTTAGTCCTTCCCTACCCCTATCGCGGGGATTTCGCCCGTATTCAGGTAATGGGTGTAAAGGAAATCGAAGGCCTGGCTGGCCGCCGCCAGCAGGGCGTCGTCATCGGCCAGGCTGGCGCGCATGCCGGCGAGCAGGGTTTCCAGGCCGGCGGCTTCGGCTACCGGCAGGCCGCCGACGTCGAGGAAATGCACCAGCTCGGCCAGCTTGTTGAGGGCGGCATCGCCTTCCAGGCCGAAGCTGGCCATGAGGGTCTCGAAACTCACCCGGGTTTTTTGTCCCTCACCGGTATGTGTGAAGGTCGCGCCGTCGAAATCGAAGCCCAGGGCGTCGGCGGGGCAATCGGCTGGGGCGGTCAACCAGAGGAAACGCGCTTGCCGGTCGATGAAGCGGTGGATCAGCCAGGCCGAGGCCACGCGGTCCACCCACGGACGTTGCCGGGTGGCCCAGCGGCGGCCCTGGTAGTCGGCTGCGTCGAGTGGCGTGATGGCGGTTTCCTTGGGCGTCGGCTCGCCCGGAGACTGTCGGGCCTGGATGCGACGGTCGAGTTCATCCAGTTGCGCCTGTACCTGCCGTTGCGACTCGCCGGGGAAGAAGTCTATGGCGGTCAGCGAGGTGAGGTTCTTGCGCAGCTTGCGCGCCAGACGGGCAATATCCGTCGCCGCATTGCCCTCCAGCGCCGCGAGGCCTTCCTGGATGTCGACTGCGATCTGGTGGTATTCCTCGGTGCGGTCGAATAGTGCCGCGAAGGGGTAGTCCAGTACCTCGGTCGTGACCAGCCAGGCTTGGCCGCCTGATTCGTCGAGGTCGCGCGCCACTTCGGCGAAGGCCGCCGTCTGTGCGTCGCTCTGCGGCAGCAGATAGACCCCGTCACGCAGGGAAGCGGCGCCGGCCCCCTTCAGGGCGCGCCAGGCACGCATGCGGGCGGCGGCATTTTCCGTGGGAAGGGCAAGAATCAGTAGCAACCATTTCATATAACTGAAGAGGTTACTACAGATGTCTTGGCCGGCGCACCAACAAAAACGCCTGACGCATTGCTGCGTCAGGCGGAGAGAGGAGGCGTCGCATCGAGCCGGCGATGTGGCCCCTTACTGCTTGAGCTTGCCCAGACCGCGCGCGGCTTGCAGGCAGAGCATCTTGAAGTCGGTGTAGGTGTGGGTGTCGAGACCGCAATCGCCGTGGCCGCGATCCGCGTAGATGAGGCCGACCGGTTTGCCGTTGGCGTGCAGGCTCATGGCGTAGAAATCGACCTCGCCGATCATGCCCTGGAGCGCGGGGGTGAGCATGGGAAACAGCTTTTCCCGATTGCCGCCGTTCATCCATACGCCCTGCATCTTGCCCATGAGTTGGCCGAACAGGTCGCGTTTTCCCAGATCGAAGGCGAAGTGGCGCATCGGGTCTTCCGGGCGGATGCCGAGGGTGAAGCGCGATTTCACATGCAGGCCGTCCGGCGTCACCATGGCGAACAGGATGCGGGAGAGGCCAATGCCGTTGTGCAGTCCCTTGAGGATGTGCGCGGACATCTGATTGAGGTTGAGCGAACCGTCGAGGTGGCCTTCGATGCTTTGCAGGGCGTCGCGCAAGACCTGTTTGTCCGGCATCTGGCAGACCTGGTGCGCGTCTGCTTCGATTGGTGGCGCCGCTTTCGGTGTTGCTCTGGCCGGTGCGGGCGCCGCCGGCTGCGCGGGCTTTGCCGGGGTCGGGGTGGCGGCGTCCTCCTCGTCGTCCGGCTCGGCTGGCCAGGGGCCGGGCAACATGGGTACCCAGACACCGGGGCCCGGGGCGGGGATCCAGCCGGCGGCGCGTTCGGCGCGCATTGCGTTGGTGTGGGCGGTGGCGATCACGGATTCCACCGGCATGTTCTCGATTCCGGCGAGGGCCAGGTAATCGCCGAGCAAATTGTCGTCCCACCAACCCAGCCGAGACCGATCCGCGATGTCGAGACTGGCCCTGAGGATGGTTTGGCGTGCTTTATCCGCCATCTCCGGATCGAGCAGGCAGCGTAGCTGGTAGGGAATCATCCAGCGTTCCAGCAGCGCCAGGCGAAGTTCTTCCAGGCTGATGCCCAAGGTCTCGCGTTCCGCTTCCACCGCCGGTATGCGGCGTTGCCGGCGAATGATTTTCAGGGCTTCGTCGGGCGCCCGCAGCAACAACAGGTATTCCGGCGCGGCGTGAAGCAGCGCGGCCACCTGGACTTCCTCGGCGCGCACGTCGCTGTGCAGTACCGCGAAATCCCGCGCCTGCCAGGCGGCGTGGTATGCGCGTCGAGTCAGTGCCTGTAGCGCGGCCAGGCGTTTGCCGTCACGCGCGAACTGGCTTTCCTCAAGGCTGGGCAGTTGGCGGGCATCGTCCAGGTAACGACCGATACCCAGCATCATCAAGCCGCCTTCCGCCGTGGTGACCTCGCTTCCCATGCGGCTGCCGCGCTGGTTGGCGGTGTGCAGTAGATGCAGGGTGGCGAGTGGGTCGGCGAGCACGGTCTGGGCGACTTCGCGCGCGGTGATTTCCTCGGTGCGCCGTCGTTGCTGCGCGAGCACCTCGCGGGTATGCGCGAATACCGGCAGGGGGCCGGGCGCAAGTCGTTCGAGCCAGTCCGTGAGAGTCATCGCATCCGCCAGATCAGAAGCCGTGCATGGGAAAGGTCGTGGAGTTCGACCACCTCGTCCGGCTCGATGCCGGGTACCGCGAAGGTATTGCTGATGAGCAGGCTGCCCGGACGCATTTCGGCGCGCGCTTTTTCCCACAGGCGCGGCATCGGGACGGGGGAGAGATAGGCGTAGACCACGTCGTGACTCGACAGATCGCTATCCCAGAGGTTGCCCAGGCGGATGCGCGCGCGGCCGAGCAGGCGCAGGCGGGCGATCAGCCAGTTGAGCGGGGCGGCCTCGACGCCATGCAGCATCGCATCCGGCCGCAAGGCGGCGATGTTGGCCAGGGGGCCGCCCAGGCCACAGCCCAGATCGAGCACCCGCGCGTTTTTCGGCAGGCGTGCGGCCAGGGCTTCGGCGGCGCGCGTGCTGGAAAGATAGAGCGGTACCCGAGTGCGGATAACACCCAGTGAGGTGAGGGCGAGCAGGGCGAAGCCGGCGAGGAACCAGCCTGGGTCGATTTCACTTTGCAGGGCAAGCCAGAGCAGGGGGATGAAGGCCAGGTTGATGGCCTGCCACCAGGCGGGGAGGCCGGACCAGCGGCTCAACAGGGCGGCGGTCAGGCCGGTGAGGCCGATCCACAGCGGGAATGGCAGGACTGTACCGCTTTCGCGCAGGGCGACTGCGGTAGCCGCCACCGCCAACAGCGCCACGAGTTGCGCGCCGAGGGCGAGCAGGGCGGGGGGCAGACGTTGCAGCAAGGGGGGGAACAGGATGTCAATGTTTGACATTCAATTGTTCAGCCACCTCCTTGGCCGTCCCCGCCTCGATCTGGCGAGACTCCTTGGTGATGGCTTCCTCCGCTTTCTTGTTCATGACGACGATGGAAATGCGCCTGTTGACCGGATCGTTCGGGTTTTCCTGGTCGAAGGGGATGGCGGAACCGAGGCCGACCACGCGCAACACCTTGCCGTCTTCCAGCCCACCCACCACCAGCTCGCGCCGCGAGGCATTGGCGCGGTCGGCGGAAAGCTCCCAGTTACTGTAGCCGCGTTCGCCGCCAGAGTAGCCAACGGCGTCAGTATGACCGGAGAGGCTGATGCGATTGGGTACTTCATTCAGGGTTCGGCCGATTTCACGCAGGATGACGCGGGTGTAGGGCTTCATCACCGCGCCACCGGAGTCGAACATGGGGCGGTTCTTGTCGTCGATGATCTGGATGCGCAGGCCTTCGCTGATGATGTCGATCTTCAACTGGTTCTTGAACTGAGACATCTGGGCATTACTGGCGATGGCTTTTTCCAGGGTGGCCTTGAGATTCTCCAGGCGCTCGGACTCCTGCTTGGCGGACTCGCGGGATGCCTCCAGGTTGATGGCTTTCTTGCCCTCCACCTCACCCGCCTTGACCTGCCCGGTGCGGCGGGTGAGGTCGGTGCCGCCGCCCTTGATGATGCTGGAGGCATCACCGGAGCCCTCGCCGCCGGCGAGGGCGACTTTCAGCGGGGTTTTGAAATATTGCGCGATGCCTTCCATCTGCGCTTTGGTGGTCGAGCCGAGCAGCCACATGAGCAGGAAGAAGGCCATCATCGCGGTCACGAAGTCGGCATAGGCAATCTTCCAGGCGCCACCGCTGTGGCCGCCGCCGCTGATCTTCTTGATCCGCTTGATGACTATGGGGCGTTGGGTGTCGTCAGCCATTGCTTACTCCGTGCTCCATCCACAAATCCGAAATCCGAGGTCCGAAATCCGAAATCGCATCACTTGCCTTTACGCGCCTTGATGTCCTCTTCCATTTCGCGGAAGGACGGACGTTCTGTCGAGAACAACACCTTGCGGCCGAATTCCACGCAGGTCTGTGGCGCGAAACCGTTGAGGGAGGCGAGCAGGACGACCTTGACCACCTGATAAACCTTGCCCGCTTCCGCGGCCTTGCTTTCCAACACCGAGACCAGCGGCGCGAAGAAGCCGTAGGAAATCAGAATACCGAGGAAGGTGCCGACCAGGGCGTGACCGATCAGGATGCCCAGTTCGGAAGGCGGCAGGTGCAGGGATTCCATGGTGTGCACCACCCCCATCACCGCCGCGATGATGCCGAAGGCGGGGGTGGCGTCGGCCAGTTTGCCCACCGCGTGCGCGGGGTGCAGTTCCTCGTGATGATGGGTCTCGATCTCGTTGTCCATCAACGTCTCGATTTCCATGGCGTTGAGGTTGCCGCCCACCATCATGCGCAGGTAATCGGTGATGAAGTCCACCAGATGATGGTCGGCGAGGATGGCGGGATATTTGCTGAAGATCGTGCTTTTCTCGGGTTCCTCGACGTCGCCTTCCAGCGACATCAGGCCCTCTTTGCGCACCTTGGCGAGTAGCTCGAAGAGCAGGCCCAGGACATCCATGAAATAGGCCTTGGAGACCTTGGAGCCCTTGAAGCACCCTCCCACCGCCGCGCTCGTTTGCTTGATCGCGTGCATCGAGTTGGCGGCGATGAAAGCGCCGACGGCGCCGCCCGCGATCATCAATACTTCGAGCGGTTGCCACAACCCACCCAGATGACCCCCGGCGAGCACATAGCCGCCGAAGATGCTGCCCATGACCACAGCCCAGCCAACGATTACGAACACGGTCAGGTACTCCTTTTCAGATCAGTTGTTTTTGCAGAATTTTCTGTACGGGCCCGAATGACTTCCGGTGCGACGGGCAAGGCCCGTATTTTTCCAGGGCCGCGAGATGCGCCGCTGTCGGATACCCGGCATGCCTTTCAAAACCGTACACGGGATACTTATCGGCAAGCTCGCGCAGAACTTTATCCCTTTCTGTCTTCGCCAGTATCGATGCCGCTGAAATACTGGGTTCCAGCGCGTCGCCCTTGATGATGGCGCGGGCGGGGATGGGCAAATCCGGGCAGCGATTGCCGTCGATCAGCGCCGCCGTCGCCGCCGGATGCAGCGCCAGCACGGCGCGGCGCATGGCCAGCATGCTGGCGTGAAGGATGTTGAGGCGGTCGATTTCCTCCTCGTCGGCCGAGGCGATGGCCCAGGCCAGCGCGTTCGCCTTGATGGCTTCGGCGAGCACTTCGCGGCGGGCGGCACTGAGTTTTTTCGAGTCTTTCAGGCCGGCGATGGGGCGTGCGGGATCGAGGATGACGGCGGCGGCATAGACCGGCCCGGCGAGTGGGCCGCGCCCGGCTTCATCGACGCCGCAGATCAGGATCATGCCAGGAAGGGGCTGATGGCGTCGGCGATGAGCCGGGGCGTATCGCGTTTGAGACGGGCGCGCTGAATGCGGAATTCCTCGATTTGCGCCGCGCGCGCTTCTTCGTCGGCGAGCAGTTCCTGAATCGCCAGTGCCAGCGCTTCCGCCGTGGCCTGGTCTTGCAGGATTTCCGGCACGACGGTGCGGTCGGCGAGGATGTTGGGCAGGCCGATCCAGGGCAACAAGGCCTGCCGCTTCATGATCTGCCAGGTCAACCAGGGTACACGGTAGCTGATGACATGCGGGCAGTCGAGCAGCAGCGCTTCCAGTGTTGCCGTGCCGGAGGCGATCAGCGCGGCGTCGGCCGCCTGCATGGCATCGTGGGCGTGGCCGAAGAGGATGCGTAGCGGCAGTTCCCGCGCGTCGGCCTCATACAAAATGCGTTCGAAGGCCTGGCGGGTTTCCCGGGTTGCCAGGGGGATCAGGAAACGGGTTTGCGGCCGCGCCTGAGCGATGCGTTTCGCCGCTTCGACGTACAAGCGGCCCAGCGCCTGCAATTCGCCGAGGCGGCTACCCGGAAGCAGGGCGACGTATTCGCCATCCTGGGCGAGACCGAGACGTTCGCGCGCGGTGCGGCGATTGGGCTCCGGCAGGGCATGCGCGAGCGGGTGGCCGACATAGGTGGCGGGAATGCCGGCCTGTTGGTAGATCGCTTCCTCGAAAGGAAAGACCAGCAGCACGTGGGACGCGGCGCGCGCGATCTTGCGGATGCGCTTGGGGCGCCAGGCCCAGATCGATGGGCTGATGAAATGGATGGTGGCAATGCCGGCGCGCTTGAGCTCGCTTTCCAGCGCCAGGTTGAAGTCGGGCGCGTCGACGCCGATGAACAGGCGCGGCGGTTGCGCCAACAACTGCTTTTTCAGGGCGCGGCGGATGCCGAGTATCTTGCGCAGGCTGCCGAGGGCTTCCACGTAACCACGCACCGACAGCGCTTCCAGCGGGAACAGCGAACGGGCGCCGGCGGCTTGCATTTTCGGGCCGGCGATGCCGTGGAACCCGGCATCCAGGCCGGCCGCGCGCACGGATTTGATCAGGAGGCTGCCGAGCAGGTCGCCGGATGCCTCGCCGGCAACAATGGCGATTTGGGGGGGAGCGGGGAGGGGAGGCACGTGATTGGCAGGGTCCGATCCTACCGAACGATGCCGCGACCGGCGCTTGCCAGGAATTCGGCCAGGGGGACGAGTTCCGCGTGCGTTTCCGCTTCGGCCGTGATCGTCGCCTGGGCATCGGCGAGCGAAAGGCCGGATTTGTACAAGGTTTTGTAGGCGCGCTTCAGGGCGCTCAAGGCTTCGGCGGAATAGCCGCGCCGTTTCAGGCCCTCGGCATTGATGCCGAACGGCGCCAGCGGGTTGCCGGCGACGGTGAGGAAGGGCGGAACATCCTGGCGCACCACCGAGGCGATGCCGGTGATGACGTGGGCGCCCACCCGGCAGAACTGATGCACGCCGGTGAAGCCGCCGAGGATGGCGTAGTCGCCGATCTGCACATGCCCAGCCAGGGTGGCGTTGTTGGCGAAGATGGTGTGGTTGCCCACCTGGCAATCGTGGGCAATGTGCACATAGGCCATGATCCAGTTGTGATCGCCCAGACGGGTGACGCCCACATCCTGCGCGGTACCACAGTTGAAAGTGCAGAACTCGCGGATGACGTTGTAGTTGCCGATTTCCAGGCGCGTGGGTTCACCGGCATATTTCTTGTCCTGCGGCTCTTCTCCGAGCGAACAGAACTGGAACACGCGATTGCCTTCGCCGATTCGGGTATGCCCGGTAATCACGACATGCGGGCCGACCCGCGTGCCGGCGCCGATCTCGACGTGTTCGCCGATGATCGAGTAGGGGCCAATTTCGACATCGGCGGCAAGGCGGGCGCCGGAATGAACGATGGCAGTGGGGTGGATCATCGCGGCTTCAGTCCAGCTGTTTCAGGGTGCACATTAGCTCGGCTTCGCAGGCGAGCTTGCCGTCCACAGTGGCCTTGGCCGCGAATTTCCAGATGCCGCGGGAGACGCGCAGGATGCTCGCTTCCATCAGCAACTGGTCGCCCGGCACCACCGGGCGCTTGAAGCGGGCGCCATCGATGCCGACGAAATAGATCACGGTGTTGTCGTCCACCGGGATTTCCGCGCTCTTGAAGGCAAGCAGGCCGGCGGTCTGAGCCAGCGCCTCGACCATGAGGACGCCGGGCATGACCGGATGGCGCGGGAAATGGCCGGGAAACTGCGGCTCGTTCATGGTGATGTTCTTGAGCGCGACGATGCGCTCGTTGGGCACCAGTTCCAGCACCCGATCCACCAACAGGAAGGGATAGCGGTGCGGCAGGTGCTTCATGATCTGGGTGATGTCCATTACGGCTTCATTACTCATGGCTGTTCCAGTTGTTTTTCCAATGACTTGATGCGTTGCGCCAGGTCGTCGAGATGGCGCAGGTGGGAAGCGTTGCGCAGCCAGTCGCCATGGCGCATGAGTGGCTGCACCGAGGTGTAGGTGCCGGCCTCCTTGATGTTCTTGGCGACGAAGGTACCGGCGGAAATCGTGACCCGGTCGGCAATTTCCAGGTGGCCGATGATCATGGCGGCGCCACCGATCTGGCAATAGGCGCCGATTCGCGTGCTGCCGGCGATGCCGACGCAGGCGGCGATCGCGCTGTGTTTGCCGATATGGCAGTTGTGGGCGATCTGAATCTGGTTGTCCAGCTTGACCCCGTCCTCGATCACGGTGTCGTCGAGGGCGCCGCGGTCGATTGTGGTGTTGGCGCCGACTTCGACATCGTCGCCCAGAATGGCGCGACCGACTTGCGGCACCTTGAACCAGCTTTCATTCTCCCAGGCCAGGCCGAAGCCATCCGAGCCGATGACGCAGCCCGGGTGCAGAACGACACGGTTGCCGACGACGCAGCCGTGTTGCACGGTGACGCGGGCATGAAGATGGCAGTCCGCGCCGAGCACGGCTCTGGCGCCGATGACGCAATTGGGGCCGAGCACGCTGCGCGCGCCGATGCGGGCACCGGCTTCGACAACACAACCGGGGCCGATGCTGGCGGTCGCGTCGATTTCGCAGTCGGCGGCCACATGGGCGTTGGGGTCGATGCCGGCCGCCGCTGACGCTTCCGGATAGAACAGCGCGAGGGCGCGGGCGATGCTGGCATGTGGATTGGCGACCGCCAGGCAGGGCTGCGACAACGGCTCGCCCAGGCTCTCCGGAATGATCAGGGCGCCGGCGCCGGAGCTGCGCGCTTGTGCGAGCAGCTTGCGTCCGAGTAGAAATCCCAGTTGGTTCGCCCGTGCCGTTTCCAGGGAAGCCACGGCATCCAGTAGCACGCTCCCATCGCCGCGAACCGAGCCACCCAGGCGTGCTTGCAGTTCAGCCAGGGTCAGACTGGGCATGGCGCGTCAGCGATCAAGTGCCTTGAGGACCCGATCAGTGATATCCACGCGTGTGCTGGCGTAAACCACGTTCTCGATGACGAGGTCGAATTTTTCTTTTTCCGCGATATCGAGGATGGCCTTGCGGGCGCGCTCCTGGACCGTGGCGAATTCCTCATTGCGCCGCTGGTTGAGATCTTCGCGGAATTCGCGCTGGGAATGCTGGAGATCACGGCTGAGGTTGGCGAGTTCACGCTGCTTGCGGGTGCGGTCGGCCTCGGACAGCGTCAGTCCTTCCTTTTCCAGGAAGGATTGCAGGTCGCGCGCCTGTTTGACCATCTTCTGTATCTCCTGGTCACGGCTCTGGAATTCCTTTTCCAGTTTTTTCTGCGCTCAGAGCGCCTGCTGCGAGTCGCGGAATACTCGCTCGGTATTGACGAAGCCGATCTTGATGTCGGCGCTCTGTGCGACGGCGAGCGGAGCGAAGGCGGGCACGGCGCAGGTGAGCAGGAGGATGAACAGACGTTTCATGGGTGACCTCGATCAGAATACGTTGCCCAGCTGGAACTGGAAGGTTTGTTTTTTATCATCCGTGGCGGCGTTGATCGGCTTCGCCAGCGAGAGCTTGATCGGGCCCATGGGCGAATACCAGGTGATGGCGGCGCCGACGGAATAGCGCAGGTCGGAGAACGACAAGGTCTTGTAGCGGCCAAGACTGTCGTAGTCGCCCGCGACCATGCCGGCATCCAGGAAAGTGGACAGGCGTACCGAGCGATCTGTGCCCATGCCGGGGAAGGGGAACAGCAGTTCGGCATTGCCGACCAGGCGTTTGCTGCCACCGACGGAGAAGGTGCTGCCGGTCGTGGTGTTGATTGCCTTGGGGCCGAGGGTGCCGCTGTCGAAACCGCGCACCGAACCGATGCCGCCGGCATAGAAGTTGCGGAACAGCGGCATGTCCTTGCCGCCGTAGCCACCGCCAATGCCCAGTTCGCCGTTGAGCATAAGGCTGACCGAGCGGTTGATGGGTTTAAGCCATTGGTACTGATAATTGAGCTTGTAGTACTTCAGGTCACCCGCCGGGGTGCCTGTTTCCAAATAGGCGCGCTGGTAGCTGCCTTTGGTCGGGTAGAGCAGGCTGTCGCGCGAATCGCGCGCCCAGCCGGCTTCCAGGCGCAGGGAGTTGGTGGTGACGGAGCAGGTTGTGCCTGTGTTGCTGGCTGGGCAACTGGGTTCGTAGCTATTGGCATATTGGAAATAGACGTCGGGCGCGGTCGTGCTCAAGTTCATGGTCACCTGTTCCAGCGCCGCGCCGAAGTTGACCGTGTCCAGTTCCGTGATCGGCACGCCCAGGCGCAGGCCGAGGCCGGTGGTCGAGGTGCTGTAGTCCGCCACCGTGTTGAGGCTGGAGGTATTCAGGTCGCGCCGGTACAGGTCGTAGCCGAGGCTGATGCCGTCCTGGGTGAAGTAGGGGTTGGTGAAGGACAGGGAATAGGTCTTGTTGACGCTGCCACTATTGATCTGTGCCGAGAGGCGATTGCCGGTGCCGAACAGGTTGTTCTGGGAGACAGAGCCGGACAGAACCACGCCGTCGGAACTGGAGAAGCCGGCGCCGAGCATGACGCTGCCGGTGGGCATCTCGGTAACGTTGACGTTGACGTCCACCTGATCCGTGGTGCCGGGAACCGTTGGGGTTTCCACATGGGTTTCTTTGAAATGGCCCAGACGCTCCACCCGCACACGCGAGCGGTTGAGCTTGTCGGCGGCGTACCAGCCGCCTTCCATCTGGCGCATCTCACGGCGGACCACTTCATCCTTGGTGCGGGTATTGCCGGTGACGTTGATGCGGCGCACGTAGACCTTGCGACCCGGATCGACCAGGAAGGTGAAGGCGGCGCTACGTTTTTCCTTGTCGATTTCCGGCGCGGCGTTGACGTTGGCAAAGGCATAGCCTTCATTACCGAGGCGGTCACCGATCTTCTTGACGGTTTCGTTGAGTTGCTCGCGGGAGAAGGCATCGCCCGGCTTCAGCGTGACCAGGGCTTGTAGTTCGGCCTCGGGTACCGGCAGCTCACCCGCGAACTTGAACTCCGATACCGTGTATTTGTCGCCTTCGCTGAGGTTGATGGTGATGTAGATATCTTTCTTGTCCGGGGTGATCGAGACCTGCGTGGATTCGATGTTGAATTCGAGGTAGCCCTGGTTTTGGTAATGGGCGCGCAGGATTTCCAGGTCGCCGCCGAGCTTCTGCTTGGAATACTGATCGTTCTTGGTCCACCAGGTCATCATGCCCGGAGTACGCAGCGAGAACAGCTTGAGCAGGTCTTTTTCCTTGAAGGCCTGGGCGCCGACGATGTTGATGGCGCGAATCTTGGCGATCTCGCCTTCGCTCACCTCGAAGTTCACCGCGACCCGGTTGCGTTCCAGCGGTGTCGTGACCGCCTTCACCTCGACCGAATAGATCCCCCGGTTGTAGTACTGGCGCTTCAGTTCCTGTTCCGCCTTTTCCAGCAGGGAGCGGTCGAGGATGCGGCCCTCGGCCAGCCCCAATTGCTTGAGTCCGGTCTTGATGTCGTCCTTGGAAAACTCCTTCATGCCGGAGAAATCGACGCTGGCGATGCCGGGACGCTCTTCGACGCTGACGATGAGCACGCCTTCCTGGGTTTCCAGGCGCACGTCCTTGAAGAACCCCGTGGCGTAGAGCGTCTTGATCGAGGCGGCCGCCATCTCCGGGGTGAGGGTCTCGCCCACCTTCACCGGCAAATAGCTGAACACGGTGCCGGCCTCGGTGCGCTGGATGCCTTCCACGCGGATGTCCCTGACCTGGAACGGTTCGAAAGCCTGGGCTTGGGCGGCGAATAAAGCGAGGGCGAGCAGGCTGGGACGGAAGGCGTGCATGGGTATTTTTCTCTGTCGGCGATTCATTGAAAAATCAGCCGGTTCAAATCGTTGAAAAGGGCGAAGAACATGAGCAGGCCAAGCAGACCCATGCCGATCTTCTGGCCGATCTCCTGGATGCGCTCGGAGACGGGGCGGCCGGTCAAAAATTCCGCGAAATAATACAGCAAGTGCCCGCCATCAAGTAGCGGCACGGGCAGCAGGTTGAGTACCCCGAGGCTGACGCTGACCAGCGCCAGGAACGCGATGAAACTGGCCACGCCCGACTGCGCGGATTGGCCCGCGTAGTCGGCGATGGTGAGGGGGCCGGAGAGGTTTTTCAGCGAGGCCTGGCCGGTGATCATGCGGCCCAGCATTTCCAGGCTGAAGGCGGAGAGCTCCCAGGTTCTGGAGAGGGCGCGCGACATGGCCTCAAGTGGGCCATAGCTCGCGGTGCCGTGCAGTTCGGCGAGCAGTGCCGGGTCGATATGCGGCCCGGCGCCGATGCGGCCGATCTCGATCTGGCCGTCGCGCGCGGCGGCCGGAATCAGGGTGACTTCCCGGGTCTGTCCGGCCTGAACCACGCTCAGGCGCAGGGGGCGTTCCGGCGAACGGCGGACAATGTCGACCACCTGTTCCCAGGTCGCCATGGTGATGCCGTCGATGGCGACGATGCGGTCGCCCGCACGCATGCCCGCCTTCGTGGCGACGCCATCCGGGCTGAGCTGACCCAGTACCGGGTCCAGCGGCGGCAGGTAACGGACCAGGCCGAGGGCTTTCAGTGGCGCCTGTTCGAGTTCCGCGTTTAAGGTCGGCACGGCCAGGGTGTGCTCGGTGATAGAGCCACGCCGGTCCACCGACTCGATGCGCAGCGTGTCGCCGCGCAGCACCTGTTTCAGGGTCAGCCAGTGCAGATCCTGCCAACTTTCGACCGGTTCGCCGCTGACCCGGGTGATGGTTTCGCCACCCCGGATACCAGCCAGTTGCGCTGGGCTGCCCGTGGTCGGCTCGCCGATGATGGGCTTGAGAATCGGCACGCCGATCAGGAACAGGCTCCAGAACAGCAGGATGGCGAGCAAAAAATTGGCCAGCGGGCCAGCCGCGACGATGGCCGCGCGCGCGCCCAGCGACTTGCGGTTGAACGCCTGGTCGAGCTGCCCGGCGGGCACTTCGCTTTCGCGTTCGTCGAGCATCTTCACGTAACCGCCCAGGGGAATCGCGGACAACGCCCATTCCGTGCCATGGCGATCCGTGCGTTTGGCGATAACCTGGCCGAAGCCGACCGAGAAGCGCAGGACTTTCACCCCGGCGCGGCGCGCGACCCAGTAGTGGCCGAATTCGTGGAAGATGATGAGGATGGCCAGGGTGAAGAGGAAGGCGAGGAGCGTGGTCATGGGGCACTGCCGGAAAGCGGGCTTGCAGCCCGCGTGCAGGCGAGGACGCCTGCGCTACATGGAGCGGCGGTTGGCTGGCCGAGGTTGTAGCGCAGGCGTCCTCGCCTGCACGTAACGCCGGATGCGGGAAAAACACACGCCATCTCCGAGACCTTAGCCATGCGCGATCAGGGATTCGGCTTCCCGCCGCGCGGTGGCATCGGCCACCATCAGGTCTTCCAGCGAGTCGGCGGCCATTCCGGCAAGTCGGCCGAGCACGGATTCCAGGCTGGCGGCGATGCCGAGGTAGGGGATGCGGCGGTCGAGGAAGGCGGCGACCGCGACCTCATTGGCGGCATTGAGGACGGCAGGCGCGGCGGCGCCGGCCGCGAGCGCTTGGTAAGCCAGCTTCAAGCAGGGGAAACGGGCGAAGTCGGGCGCCTCGAAGGTGAGCTGGCCGAGCTTCGCCAGGTCCAGCCAGTTGACGCCGGCTTCGACGCGTTCCGGGTAGGCCAGCGAATGGGCGATGGGGGTACGCATGTCCGGGTTGGATAACTGCGCGAGCACCGAACCATCGAGGTATTCCACCATGCTGTGGACGATGCTTTGGGGGTGGATGACCACTTCGATCTGCTCGGGCCGGGCGTTGAACAGCCAGCGCGCCTCGATCACTTCCAGGCCCTTGTTCATCATGCTGGCGGAGTCCACCGAGATCTTCTTGCCCATCACCCAGTTGGGATGCGCCACCGCCTCTTCCGGGGTCACGTCTTTCAGGGTCTCCACCGCGCGGGTGCGGAACGGGCCGCCCGAGGCGGTGAGCAGGATGCGGCGCACGCCATGTCGGGCCGGATCGCCGTTGTAATCGGCGGGCAGGGACTGGAATACGGCATTGTGTTCGGAGTCGATCGGCAACAGCGTGGCGCCGTGTTCGCGTACCGCTTCCATGAAGAAGCGGCCGGCCATGACCAGGGTTTCCTTGTTTGCCAGCAGCACCCGCTTGCCGGCGCGGGCGGCGGCAAGCGCGGGCCGCAAGCCGGCGGCGCCGACGATGGCGGCCATGACGCTATCCACTTCCGGCAGCGCGGAGATGAATTCCAGCGCCTCCATGCCCACCAATACTTCGGTTTGGCTGCCAGCGAGCAATCCTTGCAGCGTCACCGCCTTGTCGGGGTCCAGCACCACGGCATAGCGCGGCTGGAACTGACGACACTGCGCGGCCAGTTTATCGATCTGGTTGAGGCCGCTGAGCGCCACCACACGAAATTTGTCCGGATGGCGGGCGACCACATCGAGGGTGTTGACGCCGATGGTGCCGGTCGCGCCGAGGATGGTGAGATTGCGAGGGGTCATCCTATGTTCCTCAGTTGAACGCGGCGCCACCCGATTGGTGCGCGCCATCGGAGGCGCAAACGCCAGCATTCCCGCAGCCTCTCGAGGACCACGGAGCGGTCAACTGAGGAATATAGGGTCATGGCCATAGCAGCAGGAAACAGAGGGCGAGGGGCAGCACGGCGGAGAGACTGTCGATGCGATCAAGGACACCGCCGTGTCCGGGGAGCCAGTTGCCGCTATCTTTGATGCCGGCCTGGCGCTTGGCGTGGCTTTCGAACAAGTCGCCGAGGATGCTGGCGATAAACAGGATCAAGGCGTAACCCAGCAGGCGAGCCGTGTTTTCGGCGGATTCGCCCAGGGCGAAAACACCGATCAGCGCGCCATAAATGGCCACGGCCAAGGCGGCGCCGAGAGCGCCTTCCCAGGATTTTCCCGGACTGATGCGCGGCGCCAGCTTGTGACGGCCGAAGCGGCGGCCACTGAAGTAGGCGGCGCTATCGGCGATCACGGCAAGCAGGATGCAGACAAGCAGGAAACTCGGGGAATGGCCATGCAGATGCACGGCGGCATAAGCGGTAGGCACCAGCAGTAGCCAGCCGAGCAGCGCGCCGCCGATGCCGCCGGGCACGGGCCAGCCGCGCGCCAGCCAGAGCGGCGCCAGCAACAGCCAGAAGACGACGGCGATGGCGGCGATCATTTCCCTGGGCGCGGCCTGGTAAACCAACAGGGCGAGGATGGGCGTGGCGAGGGCGTAGCCGATGCGGGCGCGGGCGCCGAATTTCACCAGACCCGCCCATTCCCAGGCCCCCAGCGCGACGATTCCCAGCATCACCGCGCCCCAGGCGGGGGTCGGTAAACCCAACAGCGCGGCAAGAAAAACGCCGCCAAGGACCAGACCGGTAAGGATGCGCTGCTTAGCGCTCGACGAGTTGTTCGCTGGTGCGGCCAAAGCGGCGCTCACGTTTTTGATAGGAGGCGATGGCCAGGTCCAGTGCTTCGGCGTTGAAGTCCGGCCACAGCGTCTCGGTGAAATACAACTCGCTATAGGCCAGCTGCCAGAGCAGGAAATTGCTGATGCGCTGCTCGCCGCCGGTGCGGATGAAGAGATCGGGCTCGGGCGCGTAGGGCATCGAGAGGTAAGGCGCCAGCACCGCCTCGCTCAGTTCGCCACCGGGATTGTCGCGCAGCCAGTTGTTGGCGGCGTTGAGGATGTCCCAGCGGCCGCCATAGTTGGCGCAGACGGTGAGGGTCAGGCGCTGGTTGGCCGCCGTTTTCCGCTCCCCCTCGGTGATCAGGTCGCGGAGACGCTGGTCGAAGCGGGAGAGATCGCCCACTACTTTCAGGCAGACGCCGTTGCGGTGCATCTTGCCGACTTCCCGCTCCAGCGCCATCACGAAGAGTTCCATCAGACGCGAGACTTCATCCTCCGGGCGGCGCCAGTTTTCCGAACTGAAGGCGAACAGCGTCAGATACTCGACCCCTCTTTCGATGCAGGCCTTGACCATGTCGCGCACCCGTTCAACACCCTGGGCGTGGCCGGCGATACGGGGCATCAGGCGTTTTTTCGCCCAGCGACCATTGCCATCCATGATGATCGCAATGTGGCGCGGAACCGTCGCTGCCTGGGGAATCTCGGTGGTGCTGCTGAAGAAGCGTTTGATCATGGGATTCAGTTAGCGGTTCGCAGTTTGCGGTTGGCAGCTTCCGGCGATGGTACTGCCGACTGCCGACTTCCGACTGCCAACTTGGTTAAACCGCCATCAAATCCTTTTCTTTTTCCGCCAAAGCCTTGTCGAGTTCCGCGATGTATTTGTCGGTCAGTTTCTGGATGTCGTCGATGGCGCGGCGCTCCTCGTCCTCGGATGCTTCCTTGTCCTTGACCAGATCCTTCAGATGCGCGTTGGCGTCGCGGCGTATGTTGCGTATCGCGACACGGGCGTTTTCCGTCTCGCCCTTGACCACCTTGATCAGATCGCGGCGGCGTTCCTCGGTGAGCGGCGGCATCGGCACGCGGATCAGTTCGCCCATATTGGCCGGATTGAGGCCCAGGTCGGAGTCGCGGATCGCCTTTTCCAGCTTGCCGGCCATGTTCTTCTCATACGGCTGCACACCGATGGTGCGGGCGTCGATCAGGCTGACGTTGGCCACCTGATTCACCGGCACCGGCGAACCGTAATAATCCACCATGACGTGATCCAGGATGCCGGTGTGGGCGCGGCCGGTGCGAACCTTCATCAGGTCGTGTTTCAGAGCTTCCAGGGACTTCTTCATCTTGTCCTCGGCGGACTTCTTGATCTCGGCGATCATGTGCTCGTCTCCTTGTTGTTTACAGAACGACGCGGGTGCCTTCCACCTCACCCAGTACCACCCGGCGCAGCGCGCCCGGCTTGAAAATGTTGAATACGCACAAGGGCAGCTTCTGCTCGCGGCAGAGCGCGAAGGCGGCGGTATCCAGTACGCCCAGATTGCGGCTGATGGCCTCGTCGAAGGTCAGTTGTTCGTAGCGGGTGGCGCTGGGGTCTTTCTTTGGGTCGGCTGTGTAGACGCCGTCCACCTTGGTCGCCTTCAGCATCAGGTCGGCGCCGATTTCCGCGCCGCGCAGGGCGGAGGCGGTATCGGTGGTGAAGAAGGGGTTGCCGGTGCCACCGCCGAATATCACCACGCGGCCGGCTTCCAGATGCCGCACCGCGCTGTCGCGCTCGAACGGCTCGCCGACATGAGCGATGGTCACGGCGGTCTGCACGCGGGCGGCCACGCCGGCCGCCACCAGGCCATCTTTCAAGGCTAGCGCGTTCATCACCGTGGCCAACATGCCCATGCTGTCGGCGGTGGCGCGGTCCATGCCGGAGAGGGCCCCGGTGGCGCCGCGAAACAGATTACCGCCGCCGACCACGATGCCCACTTGCACACCCAGTTCGGTCACTTCCTTGATCTGGGCGACCATGCCGGCCATGGTCTCGGCGTGGTAACCGAAGGCATCCGGCCCCATCAGCGCCTCGCCGGAAAGCTTCAGAAGGATGCGTTTGATTGTCATGGGCTGGTGGCTGGTGAGTGAGTAGGATGGGTTGAGCGGTAGCGAAACCCATCATGGCATCGGGCGTGTGGGATGGGTTTCGCTGTCGCTCAACCCATCCCACACATACCGCCAACTCGGATCTCAGACCTTGGCGGCGGCGGCCACTTCGGCGGCGAAGTCGGTGACTTTCTTCTCGATGCCTTCACCGACGATGAACATGCTGAAACCGTGGCACTGCGAAGCCTTGGATTTCAGTACCTGCTCGATGGTCTGCTTGTCATCCTTGACGAAGGGCTGCGACAGCAGGGTCACTTCCTTCAGGAACTTCTGCACGGTGCCATCGGCGATCTTTTCCAGCATGGCTTCCGGTTTGCCGGCTTCCTTGGCTTTCTCGATGGCGACGCGGCGCTCGGTGTCGATCAGGTCTTGCGACACGCCGGAGGCGTCGAGCGACTTGGGCTTGGAGGCGGCGATGTGCATGGCGATGTCGCGGGCCAGCGCTTCGTCACCGGAAATGTCCACCAGGACGCCGATCTTCTTGCCGTGGATGTAGTTGGCGAACTTGCCCTGTCCGTCGAGGCGCACGAAGCGGCGAATGGACATGTTCTCGCCGATCTTGCCGACCAGTTCGGTACGGGTTTCTTCCACCGTCTTGCCGCCGTAGGGCAGGGCGGACAGCGCGGCCACGTCGGCCGGGTTCTGGTTCAGCACCATGTCAGCCAGGGCGCTGGTCAGGGCCAGGAAGTCGTCGTTCTTGGCGACGAAGTCGGTTTCGCAGTTCACTTCCACCATCGCGGCCGACTTGCCGTCGGCGCTGATGCTGATGGCGACCACGCCTTCGGCGGCAACGCGGCCGGCGCTCTTGGCGGCCTTGTTGCCGAAGCGCACGCGCAGGATTTCTTCGCCCTTCTGCATATCGCCGCCAGCTTCGGTCAGCGCTTTCTTGCAGTCCATCATGGGGGCATCGGTGCGCTCACGCAGCTCTTTAACCATGGATGCGGTGATTTCCGCCATTTTGCTAACTCCTGTTTTCCGTATTGAAAAACGCCCCGATCACCGGGGCGTCTAGAAATGCTTTCCCGGCCCGCTCAGACCAGGGGGAAGCGCTCACTCGGTGGCGGCGCCTTCCTCGACTTCGACATACTCGTCTTCACCGGCGGCGACCATTTCCTCGATGACCGTGGTCTTGCCTTCCAGGATCGCGTCGGCCAGGCCGCGGGCATACAGACGGATGGCGCGATTGGAGTCGTCATTGCCGGGGACGACGTAATTCACGCCGATCGGGCTGTTGTTGGTATCGACCACACCGATCACGGGAATGCCGAGTTTGACGGCTTCGGTAATGGCGATTTTCTGGTAGCCGACGTCGACCACGAACAGGGCATCAGGCAGACGCTCCATTTCCTTGATGCCGCCCAGGCTTTGCACCAGCTTGCCGTATTCGCGCTGCACGAGCAGGGCTTCCTTTTTCGACAGGGTGCCTTCGTTGAGTTGTGCTTCCAGATCTTTCAGGCGCTTGACCGAGAGCTTGACCGTCTTGAAGTTGGTCAACATGCCGCCCAGCCAGCGGTGGGAGACATAGGGCATGCCGCAACGGGTGGCTTCCTCGGCCATGATCTCGCGCGCCTGGCGCTTGGTGCCGACGAACAGGATGGAACCCTTGTTGGAAACCAGGCGACGCGCGAAAGTCGCGGCGTCGTTGAACAACGGCAGGGTTTTTTCCAGGTTGATGATGTGGATCTTGTTGCGGTGACCGAAGATGTACGGCGCCATCTTCGGATTCCAGTAACGGGTCTGGTGGCCGAAGTGAACACCGGCCTCGAGCATTTGACGCATGGTAACGGACATGAAAATTCCTTGGTTAAGGTTGAGCCTCCATCTCCCAACTGAACCCGGTACGGGCACCTTAACGCGGGGAGATGTGTGGATTTCGCTAAAGCCGGACCAGGCCAGATGCCGGGTTGCCGAGCGTAAAGCGGGGCGCATTCTAGCAGGGGGCCTACTCCAGGGGCAACCGACATGGGATGACTTGGAAAAACACCAATCTGTGCGCGGCACACGCTACCAGGCGGGAGCAATTTGCCCGGCGTTCGAGGCGGTGCAAGCTTGTTCTCACCGGCCGCCGTTGTTCGCGCGGGTGGCTTGCCCGGTGAAGTCACACGATTCCTTGCGCTGTACTCGATGCGTTTTGCTTGTTTGTCTCTATCTATATTGCGAGGGCCTGCCCACGACAGGGATGGGCCATGTATTTTTCTCGAATCACCCGTCATGACGTGAATTTCTTCTTGCGGATGTGAGGGGGCGTGGCTACAATGCTCGGACTTTGCAGATGCCTCCAAACGGAGCTGTCCAGCAAGTGAAGCAACAAATATGCAACACATGGAGTGGTAGTTCAGTCGGTTAGAATACCGGCCTGTCACGCCGGGGGTCGCGGGTTCGAGTCCCGTCCACTCCGCCAACACCTCAAAGGCGAACGCGAGTTCGCCTTTTTTTTTGAACTTTTTTTGCCGTGCCTACGCCATGCTAGAAGCCATACGAGAACGTGCCCAGGGTTGGATTGCTCGCGTCATTCTGGTGTTGATCGCGCTGACATTCGCCGTTTGGGGGGTCGAGGGTTATTTCGGTAACGACGGCAAAGAACCGCCGGCGGCCAAGGTCAACGATGACGAGATCAGCCAGCGTGATTTCCTCAAGGCGCTCAAGGAGCAGAGCGAGGAGATGCAGCAACAACTCGGCGCCACGGTGGAAGACAAGGCCTTGCGCGCCCGGGTGTTGGAGCAACTGGTCAATACCCGACTGTTGCTGCGCACCGCGCAAAATGCTGGATTCACCGTGCTCGACCCACAGATACAGGCGATTCTGGGCGGGATCGAACAATTTCAGGAGGAGGGCAAGTTTTCCAACGCCCGCCTGGAGGCTTGGTTGCGCAACCAGGGCATGGGGCAAGCGGAACTCATGGGCATGATCGCCCAGGATATGCTGCTCAAGCAGGTGCAAATCGGCTATGGCGAGGGCGCTGTGGTTCCCATGCCTACCGCCGTTCGCCTGAATGGATTGCTGGCGCAGGAACGGGAAGTCAATGAGGTCGGCTTCGACCGCAAGGATTTCCTCGCCGCTGTTCAGGTCGATCAGGCCGCGATTCAGGCCGACTACGATGCGCACAAGAGCGACTACGCGACCCCCGCCACGCTGCGTGTGCAATACCTGGTGCTGTCGCAGGCCGCGCTGGCCGAAAAAGTGCAGGTCAGTGATGAGCAGGCCAACAAGTTCTACGAAGCCAATGCCGCGCGTTTCCAGGAGCCGGAACGGCGTCGTGCCAGCCACATCCTGATCAAGATCGATGCCGCCGGTGATGCCAAGGCGCGCGCCGCGGCGAAGGCCAGCGCCGAGCAGATCCTGGCCGAAGTGAAGAAAACGCCGGCAAGCTTCGACGATCTGGCGCGCAAGCACTCCCAGGATCCGGTTTCCGGAGCGCGTGGTGGCGATCTCGGCGCCTTTACCCGCGACATGATGGTCAAGCCTTTCTCCGACGCGGCGTTCCTGTTGCAACAGGGCGCGATCAGCGGTCTGGTGGAAACCCAGTTCGGTTATCACATCATTCGACTCGACGCGATCGTGCCTGGCGCCAAAATTGGTTTCGCGCTGGCCAAGGCTGACATCCTGAGCGAACTCAAGCAGCAGGAAGCACAACGCCGCTTCATTGAAACAGCCGAGCGCTTCAGCAACATGGTCTACGAGCAGCCCGACAGTCTGGCTCCGGCGGCCAAGGAATTCGGCCTCAACATCGAGGAAAGCGGCTGGTTCGACCGCAACACGGCACCAGCACCCCTGGCCAGCGAGCGCTTGCTGGACGCCTTGCTTTCCGAAGACGCGCGCGGCAAGAAGCAGAATACCGAAGCGGTTGAAGTGTCCCCCAACACCCTGGTTTCCGCGCGCGTGCTGGAGTACCGCGCCGCCGGTCAGCGCCCCCTGGCGGAGGTCGCGGAGGTGATTCGTCAGAAGCTGAGCCTGGAACTGGCGCGTAAGCGGGCAATCGAGGCCGGTGGCAAGGCGTTGGAGAATGCTCGTGCCGGTCAGCCGATCGGCTGGCCCGCGCCGATGACCGTGTCGCGGATGCGACCACTCAATCTGACGCCGCAGTCGGTCAAGGCCGTGTTCCGCGCCGATGCCGGAAAACTGCCGGCTTATGCCGGTGCCGAAACCACCGAGGGCTACCGCCTGTATCGCATCAATCGGGTCGCGGCGGGCCAGACCCAGCCGGAAATGGTCAAGCGTATTCGTGACGACGTTCGACGCATGGTCGCCCAGGAAGAAATGCGCGCCTATCTGGAGAATCTCAGGGCCAACGCCAAGATCAAGATCGCGCCGAGCGCGCTGGAGCCGAAGGCGGAATAAGCTTTGAAGCCAACATGAAAAAAGCCGGGCATGCCCGGCTTTTTTCATGTTCGAGCGGGGATCAATCGTCTACCGAAAGTCCCGCCGTGCTGTTGAAGCCGGAATCCACATAGCTGATTTCGCCGGTCACGCCGGAAGCCAGGTCGGACATCAGGAAGGCGGCAACGTTGCCGACTTCCTCGATGGTGACATTGCGGCGCAGCGGCGAGTGCTGCTCGCCCCAGGCCAGGAGCTTGCTGAAGTCGGCGATGCCGGAAGCGGCCAGGGTCTTGATCGGGCCGGCGGAGAGGCCGTTCACGCGGATGCCGCGTGGGCCCAGACTGGATGCCAGATAGTAGACGCTGGTTTCCAGGCTGGCTTTGGCCAGGCCCATGACGTTGTAGTGTGGCACCGAGCGCACCGCGCCCAGGTAGGTCATGGTCAGCATGGCGCCTTTGCGGCCTTGCATCATTGGTAGCGCCGCTTTGGCCAGGCCGGTGAAGGAATAGCTGGAGATGTCGTGGGCAATACGGAAGTTCTCGCGGGTGACGTTGTCGATATAGCTGCCGACCAGCGCATCCTTGGGGACGAAGGCGATCGAGTGAACCAGACCGTCGAGGCCATCCCAGTGTTTGCCCAGGTTCTCGAACAGGGCGGTGATTTCCTCGTCACTGCCGACGTCGCAGGGGAACACCAGCGGTTCGCCGACGCTGAACCCCTGAACCAAGCCCATGACCCGATCCTTGACCTTTTCGCCCTGATAGGTGAAAGCCAGTTCCGCGCCTTCGCGGTGGCAGCATTTGGCCACGCCGTAGGCGATGGAACGGTTGCTGATCAGACCGGTGATAAGAATCTTTTTGCCGGAGAGAAAGCCCATGTCTCGGTACTCGGTTAATGAAACGGAGCGGATTATACCTGTAGCGCTGCATGGGGCGCGGGTCGGCGCTACCATCGCGCTGGTTGAATCTTGGAGTGATGCCGTGCGCGCGAAAATTATTGCGGTGGTGAATCAGAAAGGCGGCGCCGGGAAGACCACCCTGGCCATGTTGCTGGCGGGCAGTCTGGCGGATGCCGGCCACGCCGTGCTGGTCGCGGATGCCGATTCGCAAAACACCGCGCTGCACTGGGCCGGCATGGGGGAGGGCTTTCCCGCCGCGGTGGAAGATGTCTCCGGCGAGGAGGGTAAATTGCACAAGGTCTTGCGCAAACGGCGTGACGCCTACGACTACATCGTCATCGACAGCCCGCCCGCCGCCGCCGCGCCGGTGACGCAAAGCGCCCTGCGCATCGCCGATCTCGCCCTGGTGCCGGTGATTCCCTCGCCCCTGGATCTGTGGGCCTCGGTGCGCATTCGCGAGGCTATCAGCGATGCCCGGCAGAAGAATCCTGATTTGATTGCTCGACTGGTGGTCAACCAGATGCAGCCGAATACCGTGTTGGCGCGCGAGGTGCTGGGCATGTTGCCGGAATTCGGCATTCCGCTGCTGGCCGCCAGCCTGAAGGGCCGGACCGCCTATCGCCAGTGCGCGGCTCTGGGCGCCACCATCTCGGCGATGGGGTCGCGCGCCGGGCTGGCGATTATGGAACTGGAGGCACTGCGGCGCGAGGTTGAAGGTTTTTTGAACGGGGAGAATGACTGATGGCTATCTATACGCAACTCGATTTTCTGCGCCACGGCGAACCAGTGGGCGGCCGCCGTTATCGCGGCCAGATCGATGATCCGTTGTCTGAAAAAGGCTGGGTGCAGATGCACGCGGCAACCGCCGACGAGCGCCCGTGGAGCGCCATCGTCAGTTCACCCCTGGCCCGCTGCGCGGCGTTTTCGGAATGGCTGGCGGCGGAAACTGGCCTGCCATTGAGTTTCGACGAACGGCTCAAGGAAGTCGGCTTCGGCGCCTGGGAAGGCAAGACGCCGGATGAACTCAAGCAGGCGGCGCCCGATTGCGTGTTCGACTTCAAGCGCGACCCGGTGCGCCACCGGCCGCCAGGCGCGGAATTGCTGGAGGCCTTCCATGCGCGCGTCACCACCGCCTACGAAGACATTCTCGCCGGGCATATTGGCGGCCATATCCTGGTGGTGGCGCATGCCGGGGTGATGCGCATGGTGATCTGCCATGTGCTGGGTCTGTCACCCACACAGGCTTACAGCATCAATGTCGCGTCGGCTGGCATGGCGCGCATCAAGGTGGAACAGAAGGATGTACGGCGCCTGGACGCGCTGCTCTGGCTGACCTCGGGGCCAAGGTTGTAGCGCCGGCATGATGTTCCGCAGCCGTAACCCGACGAATCTGTCGGGTTACGCGATAAAGCCGCTAACCCGACCTACTCACCCGCGCGTGTTGGAGTTGCCTGCGAATTGGCTGAGTTCGACGCGCGGCGCCGGCTCCCAGCCGGGTTTGCGGTGCTCGGTGACGACATTGGTGAAAATGCCACCGCGCACGTAGAACTTCGCGGTGAGGCGCATGAAGCGCGGGTCGGTAGCGCGCACCAGATCGTCGAGGATACGGTTGCTGACGTCTTCGTGGAAATGCCCTTCTTCGCGGAACGACCAGATGTAGAGCTTGAGGCTCTTCAACTCCACGCAACGCTGGTCTGCGATGTAGTCCAGATACAGGGTGGCGAAGTCCGGCTGACCGGTTTTCGGGCACAAACAGGTGAATTCCGGGATTTCCATATGGATGTGGTAATCGCGGCCTGGATTCGGGTTGTCGAAGGTTTCCAGGGATTTGCTGGGCAGGGTAGGCATGGGGATGAACACGGATAAAATGGCGCGTCGATTATATGTTGTGCCGAGCCCTCTCCATGCGTCGTGACCAAGCCATCACTCTGTTGCAAGCCCACAAAGCGGAAATTATTTCCCGCTTCGGGGTGAAGCACTTGGCGCTGTTCGGCTCGACGGCACGCGACGAGGCGCGCGAGGACAGCGATGTGGATGTGCTGGTGGATTTTGTCGAACCGACCTTCCGTGGCTACATGGGGCTCAAGTTTTTTCTCGAAGACATGTTTAGTTCATCGGTCGATCTGGTCTGCGATGACGCGGTTCGGCCACGCCTGAAGTCGAGAATCGAGCGGGAGGCGATTAATGTCGCGTGATTGGCCTTTGTTTGCCGCCGACATGCTGGATTTCTGCCACAGGATCACGGTATATGCCGAAGGGTTGGATTTTGATGCCCTGGCGCGAGCCCCCAAGGATCGCGATGCCTTGTTGTTCAACATCGTGTTGCTGGGGGAAGCCGCCGCACATATCCCGATGGACATTCGGGCCGGCTGGCCGGCTATTCCCTGGACTGAAATCGTGGCCACGCGCAATGCCCTGGTGCATGGCTATTTCGCCATCAGCGACAGAATTCTTTGGGATATCGTGGCGAATGAGGTGCCGGCCTTGATTACACAACTCGCGCGGTTGGTCGAACAGCACCCGGCTGACTGATACTTTTGCGCCTCAAACACATCCACATCGCCGGCTTCAAATCGTTTGTCGATCCGGTGACGCTCCCCGCCGGCGCGCAGTTGACCGGCATCGTCGGGCCCAACGGCTGCGGCAAGTCGAACGTGATCGACGCGGTGCGCTGGGTGCTGGGCGAGTCGAAGGCGCGCGAGTTGCGCGGCGCCAGCATGCAGGACGTGATCTTCAACGGTTCTTCCGGGCGCAAGCCGGCCTCGCGGGCGTCGGTTGAACTCCTGTTCGACAACAGCGCCGGCAAAGCTGCCGGGCAGTGGTCGCAATATGCGGAAATCGCGGTCAAGCGGATGCTGACCCGCAGTGGTGATTCCAGCTACTGGGTCAACAACGTCCAGGTCCGCAAGCGCGACATGGCCGACCTGTTCCTCGGCACCGGCCTCGGCGGCGACGCCTACGCGATCATCGAGCAGGGCATGATTTCGCGCATCATCGAGGCCAAGCCGGAGGAGTTGCGCGGTTTTCTGGAAGAAGCGGCGGGGGTTTCCAAGTACAAGGAAAGGCGCAAAGAAACCGAATATCGCTTGCGCGACACCCGTGAAAACCTGGACCGCGTCTCCGACATTCGCGAGGAGCTCGGGCGGCAACTGGAAAAGCTGGGGGTGCAGGCCGAGGTCGCGCGGCGTTTTTTCGGGCTGGATACCGAGCGCACGCTGAAGACCCGATTTCTATCCCTCACCCGAAAACGCGAGGCGCAGGCGCGCCAGGCGGAACTGACGCGGCAGATGGAAGCCGCGCGCAACGAGATCGAAGCCAAGACCGCGGAATTGCGCCGGCTGGAGGCCACGCTGGAACAACAACGCCTGGATCAGTTCAACGCCACCGAGGCGCTCAACCAGGCGCAGGCGCATTTCTACGCGGAAAGCGGCGAAGTGGCGCGGGTGGAACAGGAGTTGCGCCACCTGCACGGTACCCGTGAGCGCCTGGCCCGGGAAATCCAACAGGCGGATGATCGCCAGGCCGCCACCGTGGCCGAGCGGGAGGCCGCGGCGGAAGAGAGCGAACTCCGCCGCGCCGAACTGGAACAGGCCGAGGAGCAAGCGGAAATCCTCTCCGAGCGCGCCGCCCAGGCCAGCGACAACCTGCCGGAAGTCGACGCAGCCTGGCGTGCGTCGCAGGCCGCCGTCGCCGAGGTGCAACGGGACATGGCGCAATTGGAGCAGGCCGCGCAAGTGGAAGAAGCCAACGCCGCCCACGCGGAACGCGCCATCAACCAGTTGAAGGCGCGCGAACTGCGCTTGATGCGGGAACAGGAGCAACTGGCGGAAAACGACGCAGCCGAGGTCGAACGCCGGCAGATGGACCTGGAAACCGAGCAGGAACGGGTGGAACGCCTGCGCGAATATCTGGAAACCGCGCGCGCGGAATGGCCGCAACAGGAGGCGCGATTGCGCCAGGCGCGCCAGGCCCAGGAAGCCGCCAACCGTGAATTGCACCGTCTGGAAGCGGAAGCCGGCGCCCTGAAGAAACTGCAACACAGCACGCATCAGGCGGAAAGTGGCGGTGCCATCTGGTTAAAACGCCTGGGCCTGGATTCGGTGCCGCGTCTGTGGCAGCGGATCCGGGTGGAGGCGGGCTGGGAAACAGCGGTGGAAGCGGCGCTGGGTGATGCGATGGCGGCGCTGGCGGTGGAAGCCGAGGCGTCTTGGGCGGAACAGCCGCCGGAAGCGCGCTTCGAGCTGTTGCTGCCCTTTGTAGCGCCGCCATCCTTGCCGGCGTCTCGCGAAAACAGCCGGCTGGAAGCCGGCGCTTCGGGAGAGGGGGATATGAACCCACTCGCCGACCTCATCCACACGGACGACCCGCTGATCGCCCGTTTTCTCGCCGACCGCCTGGCCCTGGCCTGGGCCACTGACACCCTGCAACACGCCATCGCGCAACGCGCCAGTCTGCCGCCGGGCGGCTTCATCGCCACCCGCGAAGGTCACCGGGTCAGCCGCGACAGCCTGATTTTCAACGCGCCGGAGAAAGCGCATCAGGGCCTGATCGCGCGCGCGCGGGAAATCGAGCGGCTGGAAGAAACGCTGGAACTGGCGCTGGCCTCGGTCGAGGCGGTGGCCGAGGAAGTCGTCGCGGCCGAGTCCACGCAACAGACCGCGCGGCGCCAGGGGGAAGCCCTGCAAGCGCAGGTGGCGCAGGCGCAGAACCAGGTACACGAGCTTCAGGTCAATCTGGTCCGGGTTCAGGAAGCCGCGCGGCGGGTGGCGGAGCGGCGCGCCGGCATCGAACTGGAATTGAACGAGGTCTACGCGCAACTGGGCGTGGACGAGGAGGCCTGGAACGACGCCAGCGAACGCCAGCGTGAGGCCAGCCTGCAACACGACGAGGCGCGGGAACGTCTCGATGTGGCGCGCGCCGCGCGCCAGGCCGCTGAACAAAAGTTGCACGGTGTCCGCGAAAGCCTGCGCCAAGCCGAGCGCGAAGCGCAGGAGGCGGCTTTCCTGGCGCGCTCGCTCACCGCCAGGCTGAAAGACCTGGATGAGCGCAAACAGCGCGCCGCGCATGGCTTGCAAGATCTGGCCCAGGCCTGTGCGCGCCTCCAGGCCGAACTCGATCAGGCCCAGGAATCACCGGCCCTGGCGGCCCTGGATACCGCCCTCGCAAAGCGACAGACCGCCGAAATCACGCTCACCGCCGCGCGCGAAGCCCTGGAGGGTGCCAACGGCGCCCTGCGCGAGTTCGACAGCGCGCGGATCGCTTGCGAACGCGCGCTTGAGCCCTTGAGGGAGCGCGAGATCTCGCTGGAACTGAAACTTCAGGAAGCGCGACTGGGTGAGGCCCGCTTTGGCGAGGAACTGGAAGGTGTCGACGAGGCGGAACTGGAAGTCGCCGCCCAGACGGCCGCCATCGCGGCGAAAAGCGAAGCCTGGCTGAAATCCGAACTCGGCCGCCTGGAGGCCGAGATCAGCGGACTCGGTCCGGTCAACATGGCGGCGCTGGACGAACTCACCGCCGCGCGGGAGAGAAAGCAGTACCTCGACGCCCAGGCGGAAGACCTGGAAACCGCCGCCAACACGCTGGAGGAGGCGATCCGCCGCATCGACGCGGAAACCCGCATTCGCCTGAAGGAGACCTACGACAAGGTCAGCCGCGAATTCAAGGTGCTGTTTACCGAACTATTCGGTGGCGGTGAAGCGCAGCTCACCCTCACCGGCGATGAAATCCTCGACGCCGGCCTCACCGTGCTGGCGCAACCGCCAGGCAAGAAGAACAGTTCCATCCATCTTCTCTCCGGCGGCGAAAAGGCGCTGACCGCCTTGTCGCTGGTGTTCGCTTTTTTCCGCCTCAATCCGGCGCCGTTCTGTCTACTCGACGAGGTCGATGCGCCGCTCGACGACAGCAACACCGAGCGCTACTGCGCTCTGGTCAGCAAGATGTCGGCGGAAACCCAGTTCCTGTTCATTACCCACAACCGCATCACCATGGAAATGGCGCACAACCTGATCGGCGTCACCATGCCGGAGCCGGGCGTGTCGCGGCCGGTGGCGGTCGATGTGGAGGATGCGGTCAGGATGGCGGTGTAGCCCGGATATTTGGCTCTGTATGAAATGCAGTGGGTCATCGAGCCAGCCTGGCGGGCAGGTCACACCGACCACCCACATGCCGGCGATGGTGGCGTGGGAGCGGGCTTGCCCGCGATAGCCACCGTTGCATCGCGAGTAGGGGCGGGTTTAAAACCCGCCCCTACAGCTACGCGTTACCCACTACGATTCACACAGAGCCGGATATTTCATGAATCCTCACGCGCCCTCGCTGGTCCCTTGTCCGCACTGATCAGCGCCGGGTTTTCGGCGGTTTGACCTCGACTCGGTAGGTGTCGTGGCAACCCGAGCAATACGTCATCACCTCGGCCATCTGGCTATGTGTCAGGCTCATGTCACCCTTGGTTTCCGCGTCGCGCGCGATGACTTGCAAGGCTTCCTGCATGCCGATCGCCATCTGGGTGAACTCGGCGGGAAATTGGGACTTGACATTTTCGGGGAGCCTTTCGAGCAACCCGGCCATCGGCCGTGTCGCGACGGCGACCGCCTTCATGTCTTGTTTCGCCAGGGCATTGTGCATGTTGAACAGCGTATGCAGGGATTCACGCATCTCATAGAGCAGTTGATTGCGCTCATTCGGCGTAATCACGATGGCGATGCGATTGTCTTGGGCGGTCGGTGACAGCGCCAATGCACTTGTGGAGAAACAGAA
This sequence comes from Pseudomonadota bacterium, assembly GCA_030653935.1. Classification (GTDB taxonomy): domain Bacteria; phylum Pseudomonadota; class Gammaproteobacteria; order Burkholderiales; family Thiobacillaceae; genus PFJX01. The sequence continues at coordinate 3,420 of JAURYL010000024.1, read as the reverse complement.
CAAGGCGATGGCGATAACGCGTTGTGACATGGAATCTCCCCAGGGTGTCTGTTGAATGAGCACCAGAGACTACTACCAATATTGGTAATTGGAGAAGGTCTGATGTTGTTCTGATCCCCAGGCCGGAGGTGGTACTTCGGCACCGGTTTGTGATTTATCCATCCGCGCTTGTTATGCTTTGTCGCCAGCCGCCGCCGACATCGCGCCGCTATTCGCATGGTTAGTGCGCGTTTTTCTCCGGAAACCCAACCGCCACCAATCGCCGCTAAATGCCCCCCAATTCCTCCTCTCTGCGCCGCGTTCTGCTGACCCGGATGGCCGGTCTGGTCGTTGGCACGGCCTTCATGGTGGGGGCCGGGCTGGTCATTCTTGGGTTGACCCCCGTGACCGAACGGATCGCGGAAAGCCAGTTCCGCGCGGCGGCGACGCGGGTCGAGGCGAGTCTCGACGCCTTGTTCAAACCCGCCGACGCCATGCTCACCATGGCTGGCGGCTGGATCGCCGGCGAGGTGCCCGACCTGGAATCGTCGGCGGCCTTCAATCACCTGTTCCAGCCGGTATTGCGCGCGATTCCGCAGGCCACGTCCATCGTCGCCGGCACTTCCGACGGCCAGGCCTGGCTGCTGCTGCAACAGATCGATGGCTCCTGGCGCAACCGGATGACCGACCGCGCGCGCTGGGATGATCGGCATCTGTTGATCGACCGTGGCGCCGATGGCCGGGAGATACGCCAGTGGGCGCGCCTCGATTACGATGCGCGGACGCGGCCCTGGTTCAAGGCGGCCGCGGCGGCGCCCATCGGCGAGCGGGTCTGGACCTCGCCCTACCTATTCTTCACCACCGGCGAGCCGGGGATTACCGCCTCGACCCGCCTGCGCCTCAACGATGGCCGCGATTTCGTGGTGGGCGTCGACCTCAAGCTGCGCGATCTCTCGCGCGCAACCATGGACGCGCGGGTCGGCCAGCGTGGCCTGGCGCTGGTATTGACCGAAGATGGACGTCTGCTCGCCCTGCCCGCGATGCCCAAGGGCATGCGGCAGATCGAGTGGATGCGGCATATCCTGCGGCCGGCGGAGAAAACGGGCATCGCCGTGCTCGACGCGGTGCTGGCTTCCCGGCCTGCGCTCACGCGGGCGGGCGACGTGGTATGGAGCTTCCGCGGCAACAATGAGGCCTGGCTGGCCAGCATGCGGCCCTATCGGCTCGGCGAGCAACGCCTCCAGGTGCTCACCTTGGCGCCGGCATCGGATTTCGCGCCGCAATGGCTCCCCTTGCTGGTGGTTCTGGCGGGCGCCCTGCTTGCCTTGCTCGGCTTGGCGATCATGATCGCGCGTGCCCAGGCGCGTCGCATCGCCGAGTCTCTGGAGGCGCTGGCCGCCGCCAGCGAACGCATCGGCTGCCTCGATTTCTCGGTGGCACCCGTGTCGCGCAGCGGCATCGCCGAGATCGACCGGCTGGCCGCGGCGCAGCACGGCATGCGCGACCTGCTCTGGGAGAACCAGGCCACGCTTTCCACCCAGGCGGACGATCTGCGCGCGCGGATCGAGGCCCTGCATCAGGCGAAAGCCAGCCTGCGCGAGAGCGACGAATACAACAAGGTGCTGTTCGCGGATTCCGGTATTCCCTTGGTGGTACTGGACCCGGAGAGTGGCCGTTTCATCGATTGCAACGCCGCCGCCGCGAGGATCTATCGTCTCGCGAACCGCGAGGCCGTGCTGGGCCTGACCCCCGCCGAGGTGTCGGCGAGCGTGCAGTACGACGGCCGCGACACCGCCACCGCCGCGCGTGAATATATCGAGGTGGCGCTGGTGCGGGGGTCGCACGTGTTCGAATGGCGGCATCGTCGCGCCGATGGCGAGGAGTGGGATGCCGAGGTGCGGCTCATGGCTTTCCGCCATGCCGGTCGCACCCTGTTGCAGTTCAGCCTGCAGGACATCACCGAGCGCAAACAGGCGGAGCAACAACTCGAATACCTCGCCTTTCACGATGTGCTGACCGACCTGCCCAACCGTGTGCTGTTGCTCGACCGTTTGCAACTGGCGCTGGCCGCCGCGCAACGGCGCCAGGGCAAGGTTGGTCTGCTGTTGCTGGATCTGGACCGCTTCAAGGAAATCAACGACAGCCAGGGCCACTCCATGGGTGATGCCGCCCTGGTGGAAGTGGCGCGGCGTTTCCAGGCCTTGCTGCGTCAGGGTGAATCCATTGCCCGCGTGGGTGGCGACGAGTTCGTCGTGCTCGCTCCCGATGCCGATCAAGCTGCCGTCGTGTCGATCGCGGAGCGTCTGCTCGCCGCGCTGTCCGCGCCGCTGGAAGTGAAGGGGCAGCATTTCACGCTCGGGGTGAGCATCGGCATCGCGATCAGCCCGGCCGATGGCGACACGGCGGAAGTGCTGATGCGTCACGCGGACGTCGCCATGTACCGCGCCAAGGCCGCGGGCGGCGGCTACCGCTTCTACAGCCCGGAAATGAGCGCGGGCCTGATCGAGCGGATGGCGTTGGCGCGCGATCTGAAAGCCGCCTTGCGCGCTCAGGCGGACACGGAAGAAGGCGCGCTATCGCTGCATTTCCAACCCCAGGTGTCACTGCGCGACGGGGTTTTGCTGGGCGCCGAGGCACTGATGCGCTGGCGGCGCGGTGACGACATGATCAGTCCGGCCGTGTTCATCACCATCGCCGAGGAGCGCGGCATGATGTGCGAACTGGGCGCCTGGGTGCTGCGCCAGGCCTGTCGCCAGCTCAAGGCTTGGCGGGCGGCGGGAACGCCGCTGCGCGGACGGCTAGCGATCAATATCGCCGTTCAGCAGATCGAGTCCGTGGTATTCCCGGAGCAGGCCGAGGCCATCATCCGCGATGCCGGCCTCGAACCCGCCCTGTTCGAGCTGGAACTGACGGAAAGCGGTTTCATGCACAACATCGACCTCGCGCTCGCCAACGTCAATCGCCTGCAAGCCGCCGGATTCGCCTTCGCCATCGATGATTTCGGCACCGGCTACTCGTCGCTGGCCTATCTCAAGCGTCTGCCCGTGGACAAGATCAAGATCGACATCTCCTTCGTCCGCGACATGCTGGTGGACCGCAATGACCACGCCATCGTCAACACCATCATCGGCATGGGCCGCACCCTGGAACTGACCACCATCGCCGAAGGCGTGGAAAGCGCGGATCAGGCCTCGGCCCTCAAGGCGCTCGGCTGTGACGAGGCCCAGGGCGACCATTTCGGCGCCCCGCAAACGGCCGAGGACTTCGCCCGGAACTGGCTCGGATCGTGATGGCGAGTGGCTAGCAGCCTGTCGGACTTTGGTTGTCGATAGCGAGAAGTCACCCCGACGAGCGCAGTTTTTGCCGGATTCGCCGCCGCATAGTCGAGCTATGGGGCAAGAATCCGGTGAAAAATGGGCCGTCGCGGTGGTTTTGTAGCCG
>JAURYL010000022.1 GCA_030653935.1 Pseudomonadota bacterium | reverse complement strand
TGCGCGAAAAAATCAGCCTCATGGCCAGCACGGGCGATCCGGCGGCCTGGATGCATGAACTGGCCCAAACCTGGATGGAGGGCGATCCCGATGAAGCCGGTTACCTGTATATCGACGGCCACGTGCGCGTCTACCACGGCGACCAGGCGAAGCTGCCGCGACGCTTCGTCTCCCGCGAACGCCTGTGCCTGCGCGGCACCACCGACTACTGGATCAACGACGCCCTCGGACGCCCTTTCTTTGTCGTCTCCAAAGCCGTCACCGGCGGGCTGGGTGACACCCTGCTGAACGACATCGTGCCCGACTTGCTCACATGCGTGCCGCGCCAGCCGACGCTTGAACAACTCGAAGCAGACCCGAAGCTGCACCGCTTCGTGCTGGTGTTCGACCGCGAAGGCGCACACGCCAGCCTGTTCGAAGCGCTCTGGGCACAGCGCATCGGCGCCATCACCTATCGCAAGAACGTACGCGACACTTGGCCGGAAGACGAATTCGCCCACGCCGATGTGGTCATGCCCGATGGCACCGTGACCGTCATGCAATTGGCGATGCGGGAAACCACGTTGGGCAAGCTCACGGTCAAGGAGGTGCGGCGGCTGACGTCGAGTGGGCATCAGACGGCGGTGATCAGCAGCGCGCAGCACCTCGACAACCTTACGGTTGCCGGGCGCATGTTCTCCCGCTGGTGCCAGGAAAACTTCTTCGCCTACATGATGCAACACTATGATATTGATGGACTTGTTCAGTATGGCGCGGAACAGATTCCTGGCACTGAACAGGTCATTAACCCGGCCTGGCGGAAGCTGGACAAAGCCGTCTGGGCGACCCGCCAGCGGCTGCGCAAGCGGCAGGAAGCGCTCGGTTCTGGCCCGTTGCTGGCCGAAAGCCAGGCCATCCAGGCCAGCGCCGAATGTTTGCAGGAAATCGAAGCGCTCCAGGCGGAACTGGCACAACAGAAAGCCGCGCGCAAGGCGACTGCACGCAAGGTGAAGCTGGAAGAATTGCCGGAAGCTGAACGGCCGACACAACTGTTGCCGTTGAACAAGATGCTGACGGATACGGTGAAGATGATCGCCTACCGTGCCGAGACGGCCTTGGTGGGACGACTGCGCTGCCATTTGGCGAAGGAGGATGAGGCGCGCGCCTTGATCCGCGCCCTCTTTGTCGCCTCAGCCGATCTGCTGCCAGACAAGGATGCCGGTACCCTCAATGTACGAATTCACCGGATGGCAACACCCGCTCATGACCGCGCCATCGCAGCTCTCCTGGAAGACTTGAACCAGTTGGCGTTCTGCCACCCCGAGACTGGGCAACGCTTCGTCTATTCCTTGGTTTGACTGCCGCAGTGCCAATGAGCGAGGGATCAGGAAGTCTGAACCTACTTTTTTGGGGTGTGACGCGCCCGGCAGCGCACCTGAAAACACTGCTCGTCTTCCAACCTGAACGCGGTCAGGGCACCGCCCCAGAGACAGCCGGTATCCAACGCCACCACGTCTTCCCGCACCAGCAGCCCCAGCGTCGACCAGTGCCCGAACAGGATGCGCGCGTCGCCACTCCTGCGATTGGGGAAATCGAACCAGGGCACCAGATCATCCGGCGCCGTGCCGAGGCCCAGTTTGTGCTGGAACTCCAGACCACCGTCGACATGCAGGTAGCGGCTGCGGGTCAGCGCGTTGGCGATGAAACGCAGCCGCTCCTGCCCCGCCAGCAGCGGATGCCAACGGCGCGGCTCATTGCCGTACATGTCCTTCAGGAAGGCGCGCCAGTTCGGCCCACGCAGGGCGCGTTCAAGTTCACCGGCATACCGTTGCGCGGCGTCGGCGTCCCACTCCGGTGGCAGGCCGGCGTGAACCATCAGCCAGGCGCCTTGCCGGTGCAGCATCGGGCGATGGCGCAGCCATTCCAGCAGAGCGTCGCGGTCGGGCGCCCGCAGGATCAGCTCCAGGGTGTCCTTGCGATGCGCTGGCACGTAGCCCTCGGCCACCGCCAGCAGGTGCAGATCGTGGTTGCCCAGGACAGCCACCACACAATCATCGTGCGCCTGGCACCAGCGCAGCACGGCCAGCGAATCCTCGCCGCGATTGACCAGATCGCCGGTGATCCAGACGCGGTCGCGGGCGCGGTCGAAATTCAGCGAGGCGAGCAAGGTTTCCAGCGCCTCGTGGCAGCCCTGGATGTCACCGATGACGTAAGTGCTCACGAGGACTCCTCGACCGCCGCTTCCGGCCCCTGTAATGCCATCAGCGGCTTCATCGCGGTCAGCAGGCTGGCGAACAGCTTCGAGTGGAGCGTCTCCTGATCCGCCAGCAGTTGCTTCATCTGGTAGCGCTGCATCGGCATCGAGAAGCAGGCCGGGCAGTTCTCGAAAATCACCGGCAGCCCGGCGCGGCTGGCGAAATCACGGGTCTGTCGCTCGCGCGCGTAGACCAGGGGGCGGATTACCCGCACGTCGCCAGCGTCGTTCAGATAATGCGCCTGCATGGTGCGCAGTTTGCCGCCGAAGAAAGCGCTCATCAGGAAGCTCTCCGCGAGATCGTCGAGATGCTGCGCCAGAGCCAGCACGCCGTAGCCCTGCTCACGGGCGATGCGGTAGAGGATGCCGCGGCGCATGCGCGAGCAGTAGGCGCAGAAGGAATCGCCCTTCATGTGCTGGGCGGCGGATTCGAGGATGGGCTGGCTCTCGTAGAAATAGGGCACGCCCAGATCCGCCAGGTAGCCTTTCAGCGGCGAGGGGTCGTACTCTGGTGATTGCGGGTCGACCGTGCAGGCGGCCAGCTCGAATTTCACCGGCGCCTTCTTTTGCAGATGCAGCAGGATCTGCAACAGGGTGAGGCTGTCCTTGCCGCCGGAGAGGCCGAGCAGGATGCGATCACCGTCGCGAATCATCCCGTAGTCGCCGATGGCGCGGCCGGCGGCGGTGAGCAGCGGGCGGGAGGGGATGGCGGGAACGGCGGTCATCTTGACGCCCTCCTTTGGCAAAGGGGGGCTGGGGGGGATTTCCGCGGGTTCCACCATTCTCCAGCGTAAAAAAATCCCCCCTGCCCCCCTTTGCCAAAGGGGGGTTCCAGCATGAAATCGGGCCTCCGGTTCATAGCAGCGGCTGGACCAGTGCTTCCATGCGCTCGCGCGATACTTCGCCGGTGAGGCCGGCGACGGCGTTGCCTTTGCGGTCGAACACCACGGTGTAGGGCAAGCCGCCGAGGCGGTTGCCGGCGATGCGGCCGAGTTCCACCGCCTCGCCACCGCCGAGCAGGGTCGGATAGTTGATGCCTTCGCTCTCCACGAAAGCCGCGACCTTGTCGTGCTCATCCAGCGCCACGCCGATGAATTGCAGGCCCGCCGCGCCGTGTTGATCCTGGAGCGCGATGAAGCCGGGGATTTCATTACGGCAGGGTGGGCACCAGGGCGCCCAGAAATTCACCACCACCACCTTGCCCAGCCATTGCGTCAGCGGCTGCCGCTGATGGGCGAGGTCGGGCAGGCTGGCCGCCCAGAATTGCGCGGAACGCATCTCAACCGACGCGGCCGCGTCGGATTCACCGGAATCCAGCAAACGCGGCGCGAGCACCGCGGTGGCGGCGCCCAGGGCCAGCGCGCCGGCGAGCAACAACCATTTGCCGGGGATCACGGCAGGGCTTTGTCGATACTGCGCAGGAATTTCTCGGCCGGCTCGTAGCCGATCACGTGATAGGCCATTTCCTGACCGGACTTGTCCCAAAAAATAATGCCGGGCGGGCCGAACAGCTTGAAGCGAGCCAGCAGCGCCTTGTCTTCAGCGGAATTGGCGGTGACGTCGGCCTGAAGCAACAGCACATCCTTGAGTCGCGCCTGAACCTTGGCGTCGGCGAAGGTGAAGCGCTCCATCTCCTTGCACGAGACGCACCAGTCGGCATAGAAGTCCAGCATCACCGCGCGACCGCCGGCGCCCTTGATCGCGGCATCGAGTTCGCTGTTGTTCTTCACCCGCTGGAAAGCCAAGTGCGGCGACGTTTCCGCCGCGCCGGCGACGCCGCCCTTGTACACCGCCAGCGGTTGCAGGATATCGCGGCCACCGCCGAGGGCGCCCAGAAGTACGGCGATGCCGACCACCAGGCTGATCAGCCCCACGCCTTTCCAGAAACGCGTCCAGCCGCTGGCGTTCACCGCCAGATGCTCGGTGGCCTTGAGGTAGATGCCGGAGATCATCAGCAGCGCGGCCCACATGAACATCTGCACGATGTCCGACAACAACGGCGAAATCAGCCAGATCGCCACCGCCAGCAGGGCGACGCCGAAGAATTTCTTCACCGCCTCCATCCAGGCGCCGGCGCGTGGCAACAGGGCGCCGGCGGAGAGCCCGACCAGCAGCAGCGGCACCCCCATGCCCATCGCCAGGGAGAACAGGGAGACGCCGCCGAGCACCACGTCGCCGGTCTGGCTGATATAGAGCAGGGCGCCGGCCAGCGGCGCGGCGACGCAGGGTCCGACGATCAGCGCGGAGAGCACGCCCATCAGGAAGACGCCGGCGAAATGGCCGCCCTTGATGCGGTTACTCGCCTCGGTGAAGCGGCTCTGCACGAAACTGGGCAGTTGCAGTTCATAGAAGCCGAACATGGACAACGCCAGCGCCACAAAGATGCCGGCACCAGTGCTCAGGGCCCACGGGTTCTGCAACGCATTGGAGATCAGGGTGCCGGAGAGGCCCGCCGCGACACCGGCCATGGCATAGGTCATGGCCATGCCGAGAACGTAGGCCAACGACAGCATGAAGCCCTTGCGCTTGGTAATGCCCGCGCCCTGACCGACGATGATGCCGGAGAGGATGGGGATCATCGGGAAGACGCAGGGCGTGAGCGAGAGCAACAGGCCGAAACCGAAGAAACTGGCCACCACCACCCAGTAATTGCCGCCTTGCAGGATCGCTTCCACCTTGCCGGTATCGGAGGTCTCCGGAGCGGCCGCGGTGGTCGGCGCGGGGCCCGGGACGCTTGCCGTAGCCGCGCCGGTCTCCGCTTCGGTGGCGCTTGCCGGCGCGCTGGCGTCGGCATCGACCGCCGCTTCGGGCGCGGGGTCGTCGGCTAGGGCGGGAATCGCCGCCGCCAGTTTCACCGTCAGACTGAAGTCCTGCTCTTGCGGCGGATAGCAGATGCCTTTATCGCTGCACCCCTGGTAGACGGCGGTGAGCTTCAATTTGCTGCTGCCCGCCGGCAGACCGGCCAGCTTCACCACGCTGGTGAAGGACTGGTGGTAGGTCAGCATCCTGCCGAAATTGGGGTCGTCCTTCACCTCGGCGGGCGGCAGCGCCATGCTCGCCACTTTCGCGCCACCGGGTTGCGTGACCGTGATCTTGAGCTTGTCGCGATAGAGGTAATGGCCCTTGGCGATGAGGTAATGCGCTTCCAGGCTGCCGTCCGGACGCGCTTTCAACTCCATTTTGAAGGCCTCTTCCGGCGACAGGTATTCAGGCTCGTCGCCACCCATCAAACTCCCCGCCATCGCCTTCAAGCGAGCGAGCGCCGCCGAACTCTGCTGTTGTATCGGCGCGGTCAGACTCCGTGACGGCGCGGCCGGCTTGAGCGCGGCCACCCCTTCCTGCGGCGGGTAGCAGACGCCGACATCGGCGCAACCCTGAAATTCGGTTTTCAGGTTGAAGGCTTTCGGCGTGCCGTCCGGATAGGTCACGGGAATCCGGAAACGCAGTTCACCACGGTAGGTTTCGACACGGCCGAAATACTCGTCCTGCTTGACCTTGCCCGCCGGCAATGCCGGCGTCCCCAGCTTCACCCCGGCATCGGCGCTGAATTTGAGCTTGTTTTTATAGAGGTAATAACCCTTGGCGATCTGAAAGCTGATTTCCGCGCTGCCCGCGTCCGCCAGACTGGCGCTGTAAATGAATGCTTTTTCCGGTTCCAGCAGTTCCTCCTCGGCGTAAGCGAAGGAGGCGAACAGGCAGAGCAGGGCGAAAAGGAAACGCATGAAAAACTCCGGTTCAGACTTGGGCGGCTTCGGCGGCCCAGCTGAGATAATCGGGGAGACCATCGGCGACGTCGATGGCGAGAATTTCCGGTACTTGATAAGGATGCCGATCCCGCAGAAAGGTTTCCAACGCGGGATAACGATCCACCGTGGTCTTGATGATCAGGGGAATCTCCCCATCTTCTTGCACGGCATCCCGCCAGCGATACACCGATAGGCAGGGTGACAACACGTTGACACAGGCCGCCAGCTTCAATTCCACCATTTCACGCGCCAGACGGCCGGCAATTTCGGCATTGGGCAGGGTGGTGAGGACGACGCGGAGTGCCGGAGTCGAGGACACGAGGATAAGTTATGAATATGCGGGTTACGGGTGGGGCTGCATGGCTGGGGCTGATTATAGCCGTCGCCATTCCAGCCCTGGAAATAGTGGGCATTTACCAGATCGCGCAAAAAATCGGCTGGGGCTGGACCCTGCTGTGGCTGATCGGCGCCATCTGGGCCGGAACCACGCTGATTCGCGCCCAGCACAGCGACCTGCCGGCCCGGGTAAAACAGTCGCTGGCGCGCGGCGAAGCGCCATTCGGGGAAGTCTGGGCCAGTGGCCGCCGTCTGCTCGCCGGCGTGCTGCTGATTCTGCCCGGCGCCGGCTCGGACATCATCGCCCTGCTGCTGTTGCTGTGGCCCACCTCGCGCGTGGCGTCGAATATCCCACCGCCACCCCCACCGCCGCCCGGTACCCGGCGCGAAGCTGGCGACATCATCGAGGGCGAGTTTCGGCGGGAGGATTGAACCAAGCGCTTGGCCGCGCCTACTGCGCCAGCCTGATGGCGTTGCGCCCCGCGTTCTTGGCGGCATAAACCGCCTCGTCGGCGCGACGCAGCAACGCATGGCCGTTTTCCTCCGCTTTCAGGGTGGCGATACCGGCGCTGAAGGTGGTGTTGATCGACTTGCCTTCGTAATACAGCGGTGTGCGCGACATCACCTGTTGCAGACGGCCGAGCACGAAATGGGCGCCCCGGGCATCGGTGTCCGGCAATACCAGAGTGAATTCCTCGCCGCCATAGCGGACCAGTGCGTCGGATTTCCGCATCACCGCCCGCAGCAGGCTGGTGAAGTGGATCAGCATCTGGTCGCCGGTCTCGTGGCCGTGGACATCATTGATCTTCTTGAAGTGATCGAGATCCAGCATCGCCAGGCTAAGCCGCGCATTCAGGCGTTGCGCGCGGGCGACCTCGCGCGACAGGGCCAGTTCCAGACCACGCCGGTTGAGCGCGCCGGTGAGCGGGTCCTCATTGAGCATCTGGCGGGTTTCCGCCAGCTCTTCCTGCATGACAGCGAGCGACTGGCGGGTTTCCAGGAGTTCCTGATGGCTCGATTCGACGGTGCTGTGGATGCTGCCGGCCTGCATCACCACGGTGGAGAGCAGGCGCAGGATTTCATTCTTGTCGCGCGACGACTTCAGGTTGCTGACGTTGTCCGACAAACCCTGGTTCTTCTCACCCAGGTCGTGCGCGAGATGCGCGGTCTTGTCCGTGATTTCCTGCACCATTTGACGCAGAACCACGAGCAGGTCGCCACAGAACGGCGTGGCGCCGCCGGTCTCGGCCACGACCGGCTTGGCCGGCAGCGGCAAGCCGGACAATTCGTAATAAGTGCGCTCGTAGTTCTCCGGGGTCGCGGCTTCGCCGCGCTCCTTGAGCAATTGCATGACGGTTGCGCCGATGACGTTGGGGGTCTGGGTCATGGTCCCGGATAACTTATACAGTTTGGAATAGATATATCGGCATAACCGGATATTACTTTACGTTTTTTCCGACACCTTGCGCCCTGGCATCCGCGTGAACAGCAGCGACCCCAGCAGCATGCCGGTCAGACTCATCAGGAAACCGGCGAAATGCGGAGGCATGTCGCCCTCGGGCGCGATGGCCTCCAGCGACAACCAAGTGACCAGCCCCATGCCGATGGCCAGATAGGCGCCCGCCGTATTGGCGCGCGCCCAGTAGAGCCCCGCGACCAGCGGCACGAAAGCCACCACCAGTGTGACCTTGTAGGCGTTCTCCACCATTTCATGGATGCCGGCATTCTCACCCAGCGCCCACAGCGCATAAAGCGTCACCAGCACGGAGAAACACGCCACCACCCAGCGGGTCAGCCGCAGCAAGTTCTGTTCCGAGAGCGGTTTGTGATGGGTGAGGAAGCCCTTGAGCACGTTTTCCGAAATCGTCACCGAGGGCGCCAGCAGGGTGCCGGAGGCGGTGGACATGATCACCGAGAGCAGGGCGCCGTAGAAAATCACCTGCGCGAACAGCGGCAGATGCCCCTTGACCAGTTCCGGCAGCAATTTCTGGCTGTCCTCGGCGAGCCAGCGGGCGGTCAGGGCGGGGTCGATCAGATTGGCGGAATAGGCCAGAAACAAAGGCACAGCAGCGAACAGGAAGTAGGCGACGCCACCGGCGACCGTACCCCAGACCGCCACGTTTTCGTTCTTTGAGGCGTTGGCGCGCTGAAACACGTCCTGCTGCGGAATGGAGCCGAACCCCATGGTGATCAGGCCGGAGATGAAAGCGACCAGCGCCACCGCGTTCAGCTCCGGCCAGAAATGGAACTTGTCGTTGGCGGCCGCGTGCTCGATCACCGGCGCGACGCCGCCGGTCATGCCCGCCACCAACCAGGCGATGTATAACAGGCCGAGAACGATGACGATCATCTGGATGAAAGTGGTCAGCGCCACCGACCACATGCCACCGTACAAGGTGTACATCAACACCACCGAGGCGCCGATCAGGATGCCCTGCGCCTGCGAAATCTGGCCGTCAGAGAGCACGTTGAACACCAGCCCCAACGCGGTGATCTGCGCCGACACCCAGCCCAGGTAGGACAAGGCGATGGCGATGCCGGTAATGACTTCGACGCGGCGGTCGTAGCGCTCCCGGTAATAGTCCGCGATGGTCAGCAGGTTCATGCGGTACAACTTGCGCGCGAAGAACAAGCCGAACAGGACCAGGCAAAGCGCCGCGCCGAAGGGGTCGGAAATCAGACCGCCCAGGTCTTCCTCCATAAAGGTGGCGGGAATACCGAGCACCGTCTCGGCGCCAAACCAGGTGGCGAACACCATCGCCATGACGATGTAGAGCGGTAGCGAACGACCGGCGGCGATGTAATCACGGGCGTTGTGCACGCGGGTGGCGGCATAGATGCCGACGCCGACGGATACGAGCAGATAAAGGATGACGAAACCCAACAGCATGGGATTGGCCTCTCGTTCAATTCGTTGAGTTGGATAGGTTCGGCGTCGTTGGTCGCTCGACGCCTGAATTCACTCGCGGCCCTGATCCACCAGGGTCGTGTGGCGATGAAACGCCGCGATTATCCGTGAATTACCGCGATTCATCGCCCCCGCGGCCAATACCCGGGTGCGATTCAAACTGATGTGGCCGTACCCCAAGAGTGGCTGCCCCGCATGATGAGGCCCGTTGTAGGGGCGGGTTTCAAACCCGCCCCTACAACCGCAATATTCCACGTCACTACATACCAAGCGTTGCCAATCGCGGGCAAGCCCGCTCCCACGGCGGATGTTTCACGATCACCTCGCCATGCCAACCATGGTTTCCACATCAGTTTGAAGCGCGCGCCGGCTGGGCAAAAAAACAGGCGACCGAAGTCGCCTGAAAAAAATGCTGCTATCGCATGCAGCTGTCCTGCTCAAGGGACTCGTTTAATCAGGTGTAGCGTGCCACCCGATGTAGAGATGGCTGACCGCGATGCTCAACGACATGAGCGGAAACGCGACCAGCATGAAAGAAAGAAGCGAATCGGCTGGCCGAAATGTCGGCGAGCGAAGTTTGCTGCTTGGAACCTGTTGCGAACGCGGGTACTTGCATGAAGACGTATCGTGATGAAAGCCGGTCGCGATAATAAAAAAATACGTGCGGGTCTGAATTAGCGGGGGCGCGTAAGGGGATCACGTATGCGGCCGCCGCGATGACGTCGCGGCGCTTACATGTTCCCCCGAGCCGGGGCGGGAATGGCGTCAGGACTTGACCGACCAGTGCTTGATCCGCTCGGCCGCCCATTCGCGACCACCCAGCCCGAATGCCAGCGACATGGCGAGGACCAGGCCGCCGAAGGCGATGGCGAAGGCCACGGTAAGCAGGGTAGTGCCGAGCTGAAGCTGCTCCAGGGCGATGAACAGGGCAAACACCTGTATCGAGTATTCCATGCCGGTACTGATGGTCAGCGCGGCCGGCGCCTTGATGCCGCTCAGCCAGGCGAACAGCAGACGGTTGAGGAAACGCGCGAACAAGGTTCCGAACAACAGCACCAGGATCGCGACCATGACATTGGGGAGATACAACACCACCCGATTGACCAGACCCGCGACGGCATCCAGCCCCAGGCTGTTGGCGGCGGAGACAGCGACCACCAGCAACACCAGCCAGTAAACCAGGCCGGCGATGAGCCCGGAGAGCGACAGTTCCACCCCTCCCTGGCGCAACAGGGCTTCCAGGCCGGAACTGTCCGCGATCCGCTCGAAACCCAGGGCTTCCAGGCCACGCTTCATGCCGGCGCGCAGCAACCTGGCCAGCAGCCAGCCCGCCAGCAGCAGCACGGCGGCGGCGAGGAGCTTCGGCAGAAATATGGCAATCTGCCCCCAGAACGCTTGCAACGAGGTCAAGAACAGGTCGATCTGTGTGTCCATGTCATTTCTCCGGTTTGTTTCGAGGACTTCCAGGGGCCGCTTCATGCGCGGTTGGTCGCAATAGATCCGCCAGCGGCCGCAACGCCGCGCGATCCTCGCGGAAGGGCAGGCTTTCGGTAACGGCGCGCATCGAAGCGACAACTTGCTCCAACGCGGCATCCGGGAGTTGCTCCAGAGCGGCCTTCAGTACCCCCTGGCCGTGTTCCGGCGAGGCCTCCGCGATGCGCTGGCCAAAGGGCGTCAGGAAGTAAACGGGGGACTGCGCTTCGCCACCCGTCTCGAACCTGACCAGGTTTTTCGCCAACAGTTCATTGAGCATGGCCTCGGCCGTGTGGCGATGCACCGCCATGTTCTTGGCCAAGTCCACGGCGCGCATGCCGGGGGTGTGGCTCAGCTCCCAGAGCACCCAAAGTTGCGCGCCGCCGATGCCATGGTGCGACTCCACCCACTCGGCGTGTCGCTTCACCGCATCCAGCAACACACGGAACAGTTTGAGCGCGCCACGGATGGTTTCCTTTCGCCGTGCCCAACTGACGGTGGCATCCTCTTCCCGAGACGGATGGGGTGTGAATTTCTTTATGGGCATCCGCGCAATTTTCGGTTACCGAGCGCCGGGGAGCATTCGTCTCGCCACGTAAGGGTTACCCATACAAGCAGAGGATGGTGTGTTTGCGCCAAACCACGTTCAGTCCGTCGTGATTTGGCTTTGGGGCCGTCGCCCGTTCAGGGCGGGAGCTTCACCCCCGACCCCATCCGCATGCGCACCAACTCCGGCAGGCTGCGCGCCTGCATCTTCTCCATCATGCGCGCCTTGAAGACTTCCACGGTGCGCGGGCTGATCTCCAGGAGGACGGCAATTTCCCGATTGGGCTTGCCGGCGACGGCGAACTCCATGACCTGACGTTCGCGTTCCGACAGGCGCGCCATGCGCATGACGATTTCATTGGAATAGACGTGTTCGGCCTGTTGCCGTGTGTCACGCGCCACCGCCTCGCGCACGGCTTCCAGCAGCGCCGCCTCGGCATAGGGTTTTTCCAGGAAATCGACGGCGCCGGCCTTGAGCGCCGCGCGGGCATGAGCGATATCGCCATGGCCGGTGAGGAACACCACCGGCAGGCGCGAGCCGCGTTCGGCCAGAGCGCTTTGCAGGGCGAGGCCATCCATGCCGCCCATGCGCAGGTCCAGCAGCAAACAGCCGCGCCAATCCGGCTGCCACTCCGCCAGGCACTCCTCGGCACAGGCGAAACCACGGCAGCGAAAGCCGCGAAAATTGAGCAGCAACGCCAGTGAATCACGTACGGCGTCGTCATCGTCGACGATGGTGATGATGGGTTCGCTCATGGCTGGATCGGTAGAGTGAAACAGAAACGGGTGGGGCGCAGATTATCCAGCAACAGTTCACCGCCGTGCGCCTCCACCAGGGTGCGGCTGATCGTCAGCCCCAGGCCCATGCCCTCGGGCTTGCTGGTGGCGAAGGACTCGAACAGCCGCCCGCGCATTTCCGGAACCACGCCGCGACCGCTGTCGCGCACACAGAAGCGCAGGCGTCCGGCGTCCAGTTGCCGCACGGTGATGGCGATGGCGCGGGTTTTCGGGTCGTCGCTCTCGATCGCCTCGATCGCGTTCACCAACAGGTTGTGCAGCACCGTGCCCATCTGCACGCGGTCGGCCAGGAATAGCGGCAAGTCGCCGTGCAGATCGACCGAGACCGCGATGCCGGCGCGCTCGGCGCGGCGGCGCGCCGGGGCGAGGCCTTCCTCGATCAGTTCGGCGGCGCTCAACGTCTCCAGGCGCAGGCCGCCGCCGCGGAAGAATTCGCGCAGGCGGTGCACCACCTGGCCGGCGCGGGTGGCTTCGCGGTCGATCTTGCCAAGCGTCTCGGCCAGCAACGTGCCATGTTGTTCCGGCGCGTCCAGCATCGCCCGGCTGGCGCGCGCGTAGTTGGCGAGGGCGGACAGTGGCTGGTTGAGTTCGTGGGCGATGGCCTGCGTCATTTCACCGGCGGCGGCCAGGCGCATCGCCTGGTTGAGCTCGGCTTCGCGCTGGTGCAGCTTTTCTTCCGCCGCGCGGCGGGCACTGACGGTGAGCCCGAGAAACAGGCCGGTGATGGTCAGGCCCAGCATCAGCATCTGGAACTCCACCACCGCCACCACGTGCAGGCCGCGCCATTCGAGGATGGCGTTGAGCCCGATATGGATATAGGCAAGCGCGGCGGTGGCGCCCTGGATGCCGTGGCGCATGGCGACCCAGATCAGCGGCAGGAACAGCAAGTAGAAGAACTTGAATTCGTCGGTGAACTTGAGGCCAAAAATCACCGCCAGGGCGACGGCGATGGTGATCGCCTGCAGGATCATTTCCCGGCTTGGCCGCCAGCTACGCCAGGCGGCCCAGTCGTGGCGGGCATGCACCAGCACCAGGGGCGCGATGACGAGCAGGCGGATCAACGCCCCCACCCAGTAGTTCACCAGATCGGCGCCCCAGGCCCAGACGTCCGGCGCCGCCTCCGGGCTGCGCGCGAAGACATGGACCCCGGAATCGAGCATGGCGCCGACCACGGCCGCGACCACGAACCAGGACAGATCTCGCTGGCTGGACAGGCCGGAATCGATCTTCAGGCCACGAATCAGCCAGGTACTGATACCGAGCAAGCCGAGCATCAGCAGGGTGGCCGCCCACAACGCGGCCAGCCAGTCGCCGGGCTGACCATGAACCGGCAAACCGAGCAGGAAGGTGACGGCGATCAGCCAGGGCGCGTAGCGACTGCCGTGGAGCAGGAGAAAAGCCAGGGCGAGGCCGATGGGTGGCGTCCACGGCACCAGCGCCAGCGGCAACACCGTCTGTGGGTTGCTCGCGGCGTCCAGCACCAGGCTGCACAGGGCATAAGCGAGCAGAACCTGCCAGGAAACGGGAAACAAAGGTCAGCGACAGTCCCGCGCTCAGACGCGAAACACCGTTCCGGAAAATGGATCGAGGATGGTGGAGGGGCCGCGCCGGCGACCGATACGCCCAGGCAGCACCCAGACCCCGGGGCCGAAGGCCTGACGGCAGGCGGCCGCGGTCTTCAGGGAGCGCCGGCCCGCGCGATTGGCGCTGGTGGAGACCAGGGCCATGCCCAGCGCCTGGCACAGACGCGCGGTCTCGCAATGCGCCGTCAGCCGCACCGCCAACCGCTCGTGGCGGCCACAGAGCAGGCGCGGGCAATGCCGCGCGGCGGGCAACAACAGGGTATTCGGCCCCGGCCACCATTGCGGGAAACGCGCGACCAGAGACGCCGGAAGCGGCGCCAGGAAGCGCTTGAACTGAGCAAATTCGGAACCGATCAGAATCAACCCCTTGGCTCGCGGCCGCCGCTTCAAGGCGAGAATCCGCCGCACCGCGCGGGCGTTGCGCGGGTCGCAACCGAGGCCGAAACAGGATTCGGTGGCGTAGGCGATCACACCGCCGCGTTTCAGCCAGGCGCGCACGCGGCGGATATCAGGCAGCGGCGTCATGCTTCCCCCGCGCCGGCGGCGCCGCGTTCCCGGCCCTGAGCCAGCCACTTCAGCAGGGTGACGAACAGTTTGTCGGGATCCACCGGCTTGGCGAGGAAGTCGTTCATGCCGGCGGCGAAGCAACGCTCCCTGTCCTCGGCGAAGGCATTCGCGGTCATCGCGAGGATCGGTGTCGTGGCGTGGCCGGGCAACTGGCGAATGCGCCGTGTGGCCTCGATGCCGTCCATTTCCGGCATCTGCATGTCCATCAGTATCAGCGCGTAGGCGGTATCGCCGGCCTTGCGCAGGGCCTCGCCGCCATCCGCGGCGGTCTCCACGCACAGCCCCGTGTCCGCCAGCAGTTCCAGCGCCACCATGCGGTTGACCGGCTCATCCTCGACCAGCAGGATGCGCGTGCCCGTGTGGTCGCGCGCCAGGATCGCCTCCGCGTCATCGCCGTTCGCCACGGCGACGCGCTCGACCGCCGCCACCTCGCCCTTGTCCAGGCGCGCGCTGAACCAGAAGGTGCTGCCGACCCCCGGTGTGCTCTCGGCCCCGGCCTCGCCCCCCATGAGCCGCGCCAGACGGCGGCTGATCACAAGCCCGAGGCCGCTGCCGCCATACTTGCGGGTGGTGGAGGCGTCCGCCTGTTCGAAGGCCGCGAACAGGCGGGAGAGCGCCTCCGGCGCGATGCCGATGCCGCCATCCCGCACCTCAAAACGCAACAGCGCGCTCGCGTCGTCTTCTTCCAGGACGCGGCCATGCAGGACGATCTCGCCGCCCTCGGTGAACTTGATGGCGTTGCCGGCAAAGTTGAGCAGCGCCTGGGTGAGCCGGGTCGGATCACCCAGCAGGTTGCCGGGAAACCGCTCCGCCTCCACGCGCAGGCTCAGGCCCCTGGCGGCGGCGCGCTCGGCGAGCATGGAGGCGACATTGGCCAGGAGGCTGTCTCCCTGGACATGGACGCGCTCGAGCGCGAGCTTTCCGGCATCGATCCTGGACAGGTCGAGGATGCCGTTGATGACATTGAGCAGGTGCTGCGCGGCATTGCGGATCGTGTCCAGCTGCTCGCGCTGTTTCGCCGTCACGCCCGCGCGCCGCATCAAATGGGCCATGCCCAGGATGGCGTTCATCGGCGTGCGTATCTCGTGGCTCATGTTGGCGAGGAACGCGCTCTTGGCGCGGGTGGCGTCCTCCGCCAGGTCGCGCGCGATCTCCAGCTCATGATTCGTCGCGGTGAGCTGCGCAGTGCGTTCCTCAACCATCGTCTCAAGGCGGTGACGATGGCGCTCCAGTTCCGCGTCGATCTGTTTGCGCTCGGTGATGTCGTCGAACAGGGCGATGTGATGGCTGACCTGGCCCTGCTCGTCGCGCAGGACGTTGATGGTCAGCCACTCCATATAAAGCTCGCCATCCTTGTTGCGATTGCTGATCTCGCCGCGCCAGACGCCAAGTTCATTGATCGCCGACCACATCGCCTGATAGAAATCCGCATCCTGGAAACCCGATGCCAGCAGCTTCGGGTTCTGGCCGAACACCTCTTGCGGGGCATAGCCGGTAATCCGGGTGAAAGCCTGGTTGACCCGCACGATGTGGTTTTCCGCGTCGGTGACAAGAATGCCCTGGCCGCTCTCCTCGAACACCCGGCTGATCAGGCGCAATTCGGCGTTGCGCGCTTGTAACGTGCTCACCAGCGCGGTCAGGGAACGAGCGAACGATGCCAGTTCGCCATCGCCCTCGGGTTGGGGAATCGTCGCCGTGAGATCTTCCAGGCGAATGCGCTCGGCGGCGGCGCTGATTTGCTCCAGTGGCCGCAAGGCGCGTTTCAGCACCGTCCACAACGCCAGGGCGAACAGCAGCGCGGTGACCAGACCGCCCAGCAGAATCCAGCGCGACAGCGTCGCCGCCGGCGCGAAGGCGACCGCCTCCGGTTTGCGTACCAGCACCGACCAGGCGAGGCCGGGGTAGTTGCGAAAGCCGGCGTCGCGCGCTATGGCGGCAAGATAACGTTGGCCGTCCGGCCAGGTCTCCACCAATGGCCGGCCTTCGCCAACGCCACTGACGATGCCGAGGCCGCTCAGGTCGACCTTGAGCGAGGGCAGCGTCGGGGTGCCCATGAGCACCTTGCCCTCACGGTTCAACACCACCAGATCGAGATGCTCGCGCGCGAGTTGATCCGGCATCCGCTCGCGCGCCTCGAAAGCCCAGTCGAGGCTCAGATGGCCGCAGAGGACACCGAGCAACTCGCCTTTTTCATCGAATACCGGCGCCGAAATGTCGACCAGCCGTAGCGGCAAGTCGTCCCATTTCGGTTTCGGCAGGAATTTGGCCAGCAGGAAGGCATCGTGGGCGTCACCGAAATGCAGGCCGTCGCGCCCCTTGAGAAACCAGTCGCGCTGCGCCACGCTCTTGCCGACCAGCTTGCCGTCGGTGCCGGCGACGATGTTGCCGTCGCGGTCGGTGATGCCGATCCAGGCGTAGAACGGATAGGCGGCGCGCACCTGGTCGAACAACGCCTGTTTCTTCTCGGCGGGATAGCCTCGTTCGCGGACGCGATCCAGATGTGACAGGAACAACAGCTCGCCGGCGCGCGTGCTCATGTCCTGCGCCAGTTGCGAGGTCATCCGCACCGCGATGTTCTCCAGCAACGCACTCTGGTCGTGCTCGATCTGGCGACGGCTGAGCTGGCTCGCCAGGCTGCTCAGAAGCAGCGAACCAAGCAGCGCCAGGACGCCGATCACGGCGACCAGACGCAGCTTCAGGCTGAGGTTTTTTGGATGCATGGGGTCAGGCGCGGCCACCCTGGCCCGGATAGGTCATGAGGATATTGCCTGATCTCCTGGCAGCCTGCCGGCTCAATGCGCCTGTCTGGCCTTGCGCGCCGCGCCCCAGAGTTCTTCCAGGTTGTAATGCGCGCGCACCGTCGGGTGCATCACGTGCACCACCACGTCCCCGGCGTCGACCAGCACCCATTCGCCCACCTGCTCGCCCTCGATGCCGATGATCTCGGCGCCAGCCTCCTTCAGCATCTTCTGCACGTTGTCGGCCAGCGACTTCACCTGGCGCGTGGAATCGCCGGTGGCGATGATCATCTTGTCGAACAACGACGTCAGGTGTCCGGCGTTGATGACGGTGATGTCCTTGCCCTTGATTTCCTCCAGGGCGGCGACGGCGATCTTGGCGAGTTGTTCGGGGGAGAGATGTTCAGACATAGAGATGGTTCTCGTTGAGGTAAGCGATGACGGCATCCGGCAACAGATAGCGCAGGCTCTTGCCGCGCAGGGCGCGGTCACGAATCTGGCTGGCCGAAATGTCCAGTTGGGTGATGCCATGAAGAAATATGCGGCCGGCGGCTTTTTCCAGGATTTCGCCGGGCTGTTCCACCCGGTGCGTGGCAAGCAGGCGGCGCAAGGGGTCGGGTAACGCATCTTCCCATGCGGCGGCGGAAAAACCCGGGCGATGCGCCACCGCGACATGCGCCAGTTCGAACAACCGCCGCCATTCGTGCCAGGTGGTCAGGCCCATGAAAGCATCCGCCCCCATGAACAGCACCAAAGGCGTGGCGGCCGGCAACTCGGCGCGCAGATCGGAAAGCGTATCGACGCTGTAACTGGGCGCAGCGCGCTGAAACTCGCGCTCGTCGAGCACGAAACGCGGGTTCCCGGCGATAGCCAGGCGCGCCATCTCCAACCGGTGCCGCGCCGCCGCGCGCGGCTGCCCGCGATGCGGCGGCCGGCCGGCGGGAATGAAACGCACCTGCTCGATCTCCAGCACCTCCGCCAACTCCTCGGCCAGGCGCAGATGGCCGAAATGGATGGGGTCGAAGGTGCCGCCGAGAAGGGCGATGGGCTGGTGTTTCATTCAGCCACACGGGTAGGGAAGTTGAGCAACACTTCTTTTCCCAGCACCCGCGCGCAGACGCCATGTGCCGCTTGTATACGCCAATTCCTACCTGCCTCAGAAGACAAGGCATTCCAAACAGCTTGGCGCCAACGCGCCTCCACACGGATGCGATACACGCAATCGGTGAACACCGGCTGTCCGGACACCACCTTGGCCGTATAGTGCAGGCAACGCGCGCCGACACGCGGCACCAGGATGTCCCCAGCCCGTGCCCCCCAGCGTTCGGGGTAATCGACGTGTCCGGGATAGATAACCCGACCATCGGGAAAACGCTTGAAATCGGTCGTATGAAAAAAAGGGAAGGCCTGCTTTCTGCACTCCTGATGGGTAAACATTCCGCGCACGATCTCGGCGCCCAAATCACGCAGGGTGATGGTCGCGAGTGGCGCACTCACCGCATGGGCATAAAAACTGTAATCCAAGCGTGTCCGCGCGGAGTCGGGAACGATGGCTACCTCCTCCGCGAGATCGCCATTTGGCGTTGCCCCCACCAAACGAATTGTGCTGACAGGCTTTCCCTGCTTGCGCAGATAAAAAATGTGAGTGCGTGCTTCCGTCCCCGCAAAGAAACGATCCGGCAATTGGATGACTCGGTACAAACCGTGACGCTCACACAAAGCCTGGCGCAACTCGGCATAGTGGCTATGAGTTGCCAGACCATCCGGAACGATCACCGCCAGCTCGCCGCCGGGGCGCAGAAGGCGTAGGTTCTGGGCGATAAAGATGATTTCCGTGGTGACCCGCTTTGCGGAGAAGCAGTCATGCAAATCCGCCGCCCGCAGGATGTCGTGAATCTCGGGTAAATCGGTGACTGGCAGATAGGGCGGATTGCAAACCGCCACGTCGGCTTGGCCTTCCTCCAGGCCGAGTTTGGCCGGCAGACAAATCCGTAGCGCATCCAGCTTGCGGCAAACGGCCTCGGGAAAACAATTTCGCGCCGCTTCAACATGCTGGTGATCAATATCAGCCGCATACAAGCGAGCGTCTTGCCAACGCGCACGGGCTGCGCGCAACAACTGACCGCTACCTACACCGATGTCCACCACCGTATCGGCCTGCTTGCTGTGCATGGCGCTCACCAGCAACTGGCCGGCGGATTGCGGTGTGTAAAACTGTGCCCAGGGGTTCATGGACTATAGAAACCGTTGCAGTCCCAGGAATAAATCCTCTGGACGCCGCCGCACCGGCGCGAGCGTTGTTCGGAAAAGTCATACAGCAAGCGTACCCGTGCACGCTCCTGGTCGGACAGGCCGAAATAGAACGCAAGCACACCCAGCAGCATGGGCTTGGGACCAAGCGGCACGATGTCGATCCAGTTCGCCTCTTTCAATTGTCTTGAAAGAAAATCATGCACTTGATTGGGGTCGCGGGCATCCAGCGCATGAATATGGTCAGGAAACCGCCTTTGGAAGGGTTCCAGCCAGGGTTGGCAGGCATCGAGTGCAATGGCTGCGCCGTTCTCGACAAACGGAGGATCACCCACAACCAAGTGGAGATGCGCCTCATCCCAGTCATAGCGCTGGATGAATTTCCAGGCGCGACCCTTATCGAAGCCCAACAGCACGATATGGCGGCTGTGGGCACGGGTCTCCTCGGTAGTGAGTGCGACATAGCCCTTGGGTTGGCCGATGGGCAGGGTGTCGTGAACGGCCAATGGGTCAGTTTCTATCTCGTGGAAATCGACCGGCGCAACATACAGGCAGTCCAGAGCGGCTGGCTGGCAGGCGCGCAACGCGTGCAACAGATAAAGCAGGGTGTCGAAACTCAGATGGGTGGTATCCAGCAGGATGGACGATCCGGGTGGAATGTATTCCGAGATGGTTGAATACAGCTCGTTCCAGTTCACCTCGCACTCGCTCTGGCCCACCTTCAATAGGAAGCGGTGTGGCGTGTCCTGTCGTGCGCGCTTCAAAGCCAACCGGGGCAATTCCAAGACGTATTTCCCGCCCCAAGTGCTGCGATCTTCCGTTTCCTTGGCCTCACGCCCGCTAGTCACCAACCAATTCCAAGAATCCCGCGCGGCAAGGGCAGCTTCGGCATATTCCGGGGTGCAAGAAAAACCTGAAATCAAAGCAGCAATCCTTGCTTCCCACCTGCGGCGTCCTGTCCGCGCACCATCACCTCGAACTTGCGTTCGAAGTGTTTGAACAGCCGAGACCAAGTCTGCTGGTCACCCATAAACAGGTCGTAACACTCCCCCGGCTTGAGCGTAAGTTTTTTCTTGCGCCGAGTTGACAGGTTGAACAGAGGTGCGAACCAGGGCACCAGTTGCCAATCGGTCAGACGCAGGTCTTCCAGGCTTTTTTGCTTGGTGCCTTCCAGGCGTCGCAGCGCACCTTCGTACCATGCATCGTTCAACCATTTTTCGAGTTGATCACGCCGTTCGTCTTCATCCAGCCCGCTGATAGCGAAATGGTTCACCTCGGGCTCGCTCTGCTTCGGGCTCTTCTGCTTGGCCTCGAATAAACGACCCAGGCGCTCACATAGATTGTTGACCTCACGCGGGGAGTGGTCGGCGGAACGCAAGTTTTCCCGGAAGATTTTTGACTGGCGGCGGATGGCGCCATCCTGCACGGCGTGGGGAATGGGTAAGCTACCCGCACCATTATCCAACCACTCGGCAAAGATAGCGTGGCAGAAATCGAGGAATACGCGAATGGTATTTCCTGAGAGGCCGACCAACTGATTCAATCCAGAATATCGTTTATCTTGGTGATAAAGGCGACACAGCCAATGCAGAGCACCCCGGCTGTAGTTGTGATACCAATCGCGCGCATTCTTGTCGTTGGCTCCGAAGGCTGCCAGAACCTTGTCCACCGACTTACCCTGATTGAGCAACACAATGGCGGTAGCTTGGCGCAAGGGTTCCTGCTCGGTGTCCATCCAGGCCAGGATGGCGGCGGCATCTTGGGGGAATTGCTTCTTGACCCATTCCACCAAAGGCGGTGCACGCTTTCCACCCGCCAGCAGGCGCGCCTCCCCCTCTGGAGAAAGGTCTTCCAGCATGTTTTCAAGTTTGGTCAGTGCGCGCTCACGGAAGTAAGGATGCCGTTTCAGATGGTGGTTGGCCACAGCCAAGACATAGGCCCTGAAATCGTCGAAGGCCATTTCCTCATCGAGAGCATGTTGTCGATAATCATGAGTTTCTTCGATCAACTGTCCAGGTGTAAGTGTCTCGCGAGTACGCAGGCCACCACTGCGCATGAATAGGCGATAGGTAACACCATCCTCGCGACGTCCCTGTTTCAAGCGAGTATTGACGATGCGCTGTTGGTAGTCGGCGTAGTTTTCATATTCGTCTACCAGTACGACGAAGTAATGCCCTTCAAAGCAACCGGCCCGGCGCAAACGCTCCGTGAGCAGCTTCATCAAGGCATTGGGCTGGGTGAAGACCGGGCGATTCTGTGGGAAAGGATTGTTCAAGTAGAAGCGGATACGCTGAATGTGGCTTTCCAGAAACTCCAGAAAGGCTGCCAACCCTGGCTTGGTGATCTCAAAGTGTCCGAATTCGGCATAGAGCGCTTGCAGCAAGCCGGCCTCGTCACACCACTGACCAAGCCCCTCTAGGCTTTCCAGCGCATTCAGCGCCTTCCGTATGACCAGGATATCGAAGAACTGCGCAAACAGATGGTCGAAATCCCCGCGCAGTCCCTCATCGCCCTGATTGAAACTGTGTAAAAAGTCCGCATCAGGGCGCAGATACAAGCCGATGCGGGGAAAATCTCCCCGTTTGATGGGGCGATCTGTGGCACGGTATTCGGCCAGTTGCACATCCAGCGAGAAGCGCCGTGCCAACATGGTCTTGCCCGACCCGCGCGCACCAGTGACCAGCAAGGGCATGAAGTTGTTCATGTCCTGCATGATGGTGCCTGCCGGATCCACAAAATTGCGCCAAGTCTCCTCGGCGGTAATGTAATCACTGCGGATCAAGGCGAAGGGGTTGTCAGGCTTATCAGCCTGGCTGGGCACGGCTTCCCTGATTGGATTGTCGTCATCAATCAACGCCCTCAGGCTCTGGATTGCTCGCGTGTAGGTGGTTTCCTGGCGCAGTTGCGCAGCTGTTTTACACAGCACAATTTCTCTCAACGCCAGTTCAGCCACATAAGGAAGCTCAAGGTTAAAATCTCTGAACCCTGGGAACTCGTTGGCAATTTCCGCAAGGCGCGCCTGTTTCTCGGAAAGACTAGTAGTTTCTGCTGGGTTGGGCGTGCCAACCAGAATTAGTCGCTTGGCTTCGTATTCCTCCACAACGCGGTCATCTCGTAGCACTTCCAGAATACGCTTAGTCCCCTCAATGTTCTGTCGGTTGTAACCCGTCACGCACACCACAGTATCAGCCAATTCCAGCGTGGTGATATAGAACTCATCCGACAAACCGGTACGGGAGTCGATCAGCACATAATCAAAATTTCTCCGCCGTAATTCCGCCTTGAATAAGCGAAAGAAGGCACGCCCCTGCTCTTTATAGAACTCATCCCAATTCAACTTTCCTAGCCGCTCGGGATAATCCGGCTTATCCACCTCGCCCGCCGGCATCAGCCATAAGCTTCCGACTTCGGCCTCTTCCGCAAGCTCCTGGCCCACCTGCCATCCCTGGCCAATGCGCAGGTAGCGTTCCACCAATTGCAACTGGAATAAGGCTTTCGTCTCATCGTTATTGAGGCGCCGCCGGTAATCAAGGTAGTCGGACAGCATCTCCACCACGCCCGGCCCTGGCGCGGGTAGACGGAACAGGTCTGTCTGGTGCTGGCCTGGTGCTTCCAGGTCCACATCCATCACCAACACTTTTTTCCCTTCTCGCGCCAGCACATAAGCCAGATTTGCCAACGCAAGACTGCGCCCGACGCCACCTTTGTAGGAATAAAAGGCGATGAAACGGGTCTCACTCATACCGTGGCCTTTCTGTGCTCATATCTTGCGTCGTATATATCTTTCAATACTTGGCGAGGGGAGGAGAATTCCCATTTCTTAGAATGCTGCCTGTCCGAAAGTTGGTTGTCCAATAACATGGCGATAGCCGGATGCGGATCATTTCTCTCTAGCCATGTCTTGAATACAGATTTAATGGATGGCTTGAGTTCTGGCAATATATTTCTTTTAGTGGATGAGGCCAGTTCGTTTAAACCTGTTTCAAGTTCTTCTCTCAATCTTTCCGGTTCCTTGGTTTCTTTTTCCACCCCGACCAGTAGTTCGAGCAACTCAAGACGCGGCGTGCGTGGCAGCTCGCTCAGGACCAAGAACAATCGGCCCCAATCTTCCGCCATGATGGTGTCCTTCGGGTTGAGGCCAAGAAAGGCATAAACAACAGCGGCCATGCCATAGGTTGTATCCTGGTTTTCTTCTAAGCGGATCAAGCTGGCCGCAACCTGTTTTTTCCAGAATTCGGCATTGCCTCTATCAAGCACGAGCAACAGGAGTAGGACGCCCGCGCGCATTGGGTCGGGGGAGTCCGCATCCAGCACAATAAGCAAAAAATCAAACAGGTTCTTCTTGTGCGGTAGCTGGCGTGGCTTGATTTCACTGAGGCTGTATATGAAACGTGAGGCCAGATAAACAGGCATGCCTTCCTTGTTGACTGCCAGTAGCCTCAGCGCATCGACAAACATTGGCCAAAAACTGTCTTTTTCCGTCTTAGGCAGATCGAAAAAAGCATTTTCAAGCAGATCATCTTCTTCGATGCCCAGGTTCGGGTTTATCTCGCGCTCGCCGCGCAATATGGAAAGTATCTCATGAATATTCATGGCCGAATCTCCTTGGCGCAGGACTCCCAGTAGCGCTCGCTGAGGTTTTCCGGGTGCAGATCGCAATCCTGAGCGACGTTTCGTTTCCAGTATTCCACTACGACGAAGGCACCATCCTGCTTGGGCAGCATCCATTCCCGCAAACGGGGTTGACCGGTTTCCAGACTTCGCGTCAGTCCCCATTTGCCACGGTGAGGTGCGGCGTACCAGAAGAACGAGAGTCCACTATCCAGCCAGGTAGGTTTGTGCGCCTGCTTCACTTGCAAGGCGAGGATGGCAATCTCACTGCCTCGTTTCCACGACACCCCGCACAGACCCAGTTCACGGGCCAGAACCCCGCAGTCAACCTGGCCTGGTTTCGGCAATACGGTCTTACCTTCGTCATCTGTCCAGTTGCTGATGAAGATAGCTTTCCTCCTGAGAGCCAACACGTTATCGAGCAAGTAGGAAGGCTCCAAAACGGTGGTGGATGCGGGGATTGGAAACAGACTTTTCTTTGTTACCACGAGGTACGAGGTGCCCCCCTCAATGGGAACGCTATCGCCAAGACAACATTGCTCAGTTGCGGGCTGCATAGGTCCGTCCAGCAGCGCGTCACAGTCCTTTCCTTGCATGGCATCAACAGCCTTGGACTGGATGGCTGCGGGCGACCCTAGGAAATTCTGGTACGCAAGTGCTTCACGAATTTGTCTCCGATCATTCAGATCGCCTTGTGTATAGCTGATTTTCCACCTCTTTACGCACATACACCTCCTCCAACTGTTTGATTTTGTTTGTACGGCATGATCCTGATCCCAGTGTATCTTGCCGGCGGGCCTACCCTGCGATGTCGCGATGAGTCTCGCCCCGCTCTCTCGCCTCGCGTACTGCTGTTGCCAATTGTTGTCGAACCCAGTCATCAGTGGCTGCCTTGCGTTGCATAGCAAGATCGCACGCTTCGCGCATCACTTGATGTAATTCCTCGTCTGTAGGCTCCGTGCTCGCTAGCATGGGGTTGCGTCGAGCGGGCATGGCGGCAGCAACGTCCACTTCAGCCTCTGACATGCCCATCCCCCAACACCACCCATTTCTGGCTGGTCAGCCCTTCCAGGCCGACCGGACCGCGGGCGTGGATCTTGTCGGTCGAGATACCGATTTCCGCGCCGAGACCGTATTCGAAGCCGTCGGCGAAGCGGGTGGAGGCGTTGACCATGACGCTGGCGGAATCGACTTCGCGCAGGAAGCGGCGGGCGCGGCCGTAGTCTTCGGTGAGGATGGCGTCGGTGTGGTGGGAGCCGTGGACGTTGATGTGATCGATGGCGGCGTCGAGACCGTCCACCACCTTGATGGCGATGATGGGGCCGAGGTATTCCTCATCCCAGTCCGATTCGGCGGCCTGTTTCAGGTTGGACACGGCGGCGCGGTCGAGGATGGCCAGGGCTTCCGGGCAGCAGCGCATTTCCACGCCCTTGGCCGCAAGCATGGCGCCGATGCCGGGTAGTGCGGTGGCGGCGACATCGCGCGCGACGAGCAGGGATTCGGTGGTATTGCAGGTGCCGTAGCGTTGGGTCTTGGCGTTCTCGACGATCTTCACCGCTTTCGCGAGGTCGGCGCGGTCGTCGACGTAGACGTGGCAGTTGCCGTGCAGGTGCTTGATCACGGGTACCCGCGCTTCGCCGCTGATGCGCTCGATCAGGCCCTTGCCGCCGCGCGGGACGATGACGTCGACATAATCCTTCATGGTGATGAGTTCGCCCACGGCGGCGCGGTCACTGGTTTCGATCACCTGCACGGCGGTTCCCGGCAGGCCGGCGGCGGCCAGCCCCTCGCGCACGCAGGCGGCGATGGCCTGGTTGGATTGCAGAGCTTCGCTGCCACCGCGCAGGATGGCGGCGTTGCCGGATTTCAGGCAGAGCCCGGCGGCGTCCGCCGTGACGTTGGGACGCGCCTCGTAAATGATGCCGATGACGCCCAGTGGCACCCGCATCTTGCCGACCTGGATGCCGGAGGGGCGGAACTTGAGGTCGTCCATTTCGCCAACGGGATCGGGGAGCGCGGCGATCTGGCGCAAGCCTTCGGCCATGCCGGCGACGGTTTTCTCGTTGAGGGCGAGGCGGTCGAGCATGGCCGAGTCGAGGCCACGGGCGCGCGCCGCGTCCATGTCCAGCGCGTTGGCGGCAAGCAGTTTCGCGGCGTCGCGTTCGATGGCGTCGGCCATCGCCAGCAGCGCCTGGTTTTTCTGGTTGGTGTCGGCGCGGGCGACGGCGCGCGAGGCGTCGCGGGCCTGCCGGCCGAGGGTTTGCATGTAGGTTTTGATGTCCATTTCGGCTCCGTTAGGCGTTAGTCCACGCGTAGGATGCGGTGAGGAACGAACCGCATCGAAGCATAACGCGGCGGAAGATGCGGTTCGCTGCGCTCACCACATCCTACGTCGTTGTTTCATAAAGCGGGCACGGTTCGTGCGGGCCATGTTTGGTTAGTTTTTTTCAAAGGCGGGGGCCTGGCCCTTGTTCATCAGAGCGAGGCCCAGTTGTTTCAGTTCATCCCAGGCATCTTCCCGCAACAAGCCCTTGGCGGCGCGGTCGAGGCGGGAGAGGCCGCGCATGGCCCAGGCCCACTTGCCGACATCCGCGCGTTGCAGGGCGCGTTCCACCAGCCCCTGGCGACTGTCCCAGACGCGCGCGGCCTGCATCAGGGCGGGCAGGCGTTCACCGCGAGCGAGGCCGGCGGCGAGACGGTAGAGGGTGCGCACTTCGCCACCGAATACCGCCAGCACGAAGACCAGCGCCTCACCTTCCGCCCGCAGGCCGTCCAGCACCCGGCAGAAACGCGCGGCATCGCCCTTGAGGAAGGACTCGGACAGGTCGGACACATCGTAACGCGCGACATCGGTGACGGCGCCACGCACCGCCTCGCGGTCCATCTGCCCGGGCGGCAGCAGCAACGCGAGCTTTTCGATTTCCTGATGCGCGGCGAGCAGGTTGCCTTCCACTCGCGCCGCCAGCCAGGCCAGGGTGTCGCGGTCGGCTTTCAGGCCGTGGCGGGCGAGTCGCTCGCCGATCCAGTCGGGCAGGCGTTCCAGCGGCGGCGGCGCGGTCTGGAGCAGGATGCCGCCACGTTCCAGCGCCGTCGCCCACTTGGTCGACAGCGTCGCCTTGTCCAGCTTGGGCGTGGTGATCAACAGCAGGGTATCGGCCGGGGGATTGGCGACCCAGGCCTCCAGGGTCTTGCCGCCTTCGATGCCCGGCTTGCCGGTGGGCAGACGCAGTTCGATCAGGCGGCGGCTGGAGAACAAAGAAAGCGAGTCGAAGCCGGCCAGCCAGCCCTTCCAGTCGAAACCGGTCTCGGACTGATACGACTGGCGTTCGTCGTAGCCTTGCGCGCGCGCGACGGCGCGGATGCGGGCACAGGCTTCGTCGGTCAACAGCGGTTCGTCGCCGCTGACCAGCCAGACCGGGGCCAGCTGGCGCTTGAGCTGGGCTTCGAGTTGCTCGCCCCGCAGTTTCATCTTGGGCGCCGACTCAAGGTTTGAGGTAGGACAGGCGGCGCAGTATCTGGCGCAGCGCCTCGCGCTCCATCGCGCGATTGAGGGCGGCCTCCTCGCCTTCCTTGGCCAGAACCTCGGTGTCGCTGTAGGAAAACTCGCGCGTCAGATAAATTTGCGCGGGTGCGATCAACTCCACGCCGGCGGCATTGTAGGCGGACAGTTCGACCCGGTATTCCAGCCGGTATTCCTTGACCTTGCCGGCGCCGGAGAGGGACAGGATGTTTTTCTGGCGCGATTCCTTGCCAAGACGGATGCGCATCGGCGCGCCTTCGCTCTGCTCCGTCAACTTGTCCTGGCCGCGTAGCGACTGGCGCAGCCCCTCGGCCAGGGCCGAGCCGCGCGCGGCTTCGACATGGGCGGCCGTGAACGGCAACTGCGACTGCCCGCGCAACTGGAAGCCGCAGCCGGCGAGCAGGCCCGCCACCGCCAGCCCGGCGAGAACCTTGATCAGTTGGCGTCTCATATCAAGCCTCCTCATACCACGACGTTGACCAGGCGACCGGGCACGACCACGACTTTCTTCGCCGGCTTGCCCTCCATGAACTTCATCACTTCCGGACTGGCGAGGGCGGCCTGCTCGATGGCGGTTTTCTCGGCATCCGCCGCCACCTTGATCTTGCCGCGCAGCTTCCCATTCACCTGGAGCATCAACTCGATCTCGTCGCGGATCAGGGCGCTTTCATCCACCCGCGGCCAATCCTCACTCATCAGGCAGGCGCCCGGCTTCAAAGCCGCGATCAGGCTGCGGCAGATATGCGGCACAATAGGAGCGAGCATCAGGACGATGGCCTCCAGGGCTTCCTGTTTCAGCGCGCGAGTCCGCGCATCGTTGCCCTCAAGTTTCACCAGCGCGTTCATCAACTCCATGTTGGCGGCGATGGCAGTGTTGAATTGCTTACGCCGTTCGATGTCGTCACTGACCTTGGCAATGACCGTATGCAACAGGCGGCGGAAGTCGTGTTGGGCCGTGGTCAATCCACTCAGATCAAACCCGTCCGACCCGACCGCGCCCGCCTCGACGTGCTCGTATACGGCCTTCCAGAGGCGACGCAGGAAGCGGTTGGCACCCTCGACCCCGGCATCGCTCCATTCCAGGGACTGCTCCGGCGGCGCCGCGAACATCATGAACAGGCGCGCGGTGTCGGCACCGTACTGGTCGATCAGCGATTGCGGGTCGACGCCATTGTTCTTCGACTTCGACATCTTCTCGGTGCCGCCCACAATGACCGGCTGGCCATCGGCCTTGAGCACCGCCACACCATCACGCATTTCCACGTCGGCGGGGTTGATCCATTGCTTCTTTCCTTCGCCGAGGTCGCGGTAATAAGTGTCAGCGATCACCATCCCCTGGGTAAGCAGGTTGGCGAAGGGTTCGTTGCTGGTCACCAGACCGACATCGCGCATCAGCTTGTGGAAGAAGCGGGCATAGAGCAGGTGCAGGATGGCGTGCTCGATGCCGCCGATGTACTGGTCCACCGGCAGCCAGTGGTTGGCGCGCTCGTCCAGCATCGCGGATGTGTTGTCCGGACAGGCATAGCGGGCGTAGTACCAGGACGATTCGACGAAGGTGTCCATGGTGTCGGTTTCGCGCTCCGCACGACCGCCGCACTTGGGGCAGGCGCATTCGTAGAACGACGGCATTTTCTTGATCGGCGAGCCGATGTCGATCTTCACGTCCTCGGGCAACACCACCGGCAACTGCGCATCGGGCACCGGCACGTCGCCGCAGCTCGAACAATGCACGATGGGGATGGGGCAGCCCCAGTAACGCTGCCGCGAAATGCCCCAGTCGCGCAGGCGCCAGGTGGTGCGCCGGTCACCCAGTTTCAGGTTCTTCAGCACCAGGGCGATTTTCTCGATGGCGTCCTGCGAGGCGCGGCCGGAGAAGTCGCCGGAGTCGAACAGCACACCCTGTTCCACATAGGCTTCGGCCAGCGGCACGGCGAGATCGCCGTCGACCGGCTTGATCACCGGTTTGATCGGCAAGTCATATTTTTGCGCGAAGGCGAAATCCCGCTCATCGTGCGCCGGCACCGCCATCACCGCACCTTCGCCGTAGCCCATCAGCACATAGTTGGCGACGAACACGGGAATCGCTTCGTTGGTGAAGGGGTGGTAGACCTTGAGGCCGGTATCCATGCCCTTCTTTTCCATGGTCGCCATGTCCGCCTCGGCAACGCTGCCCTGCTTGCATTCGGCGATGAAGGCGGCGAGCGCGGGATTGCCGGCGGCGGCCTGTTGCGCCAAAGGATGCTCGGCGGCAACCGCGACGTAAGTGACACCAAAGAGGGTGTCGGCGCGGGTGGTGAAGACTTTTAGAACCTCGCCGCCCTCCTGGTGGCGTTCGCTCAGGGGGAAATGAATCTCGACGCCGAAGCTCTTGCCGATCCAGTTCCTTTGCATGGTCTTCACCCGCTCCGGCCAGCCGGGCAGGTTGTCGAGTTCGTTCAGCAGCTCGTCGGCGTAGGCGGTGATGCGCATGAAATACATCGGGATGTCGCGCTTCTCGACCGGGGCGCCGGAACGCCAGCCGCGCCCGTCGATCACCTGTTCGTTGGCCAGCACGGTGAGGTCGACCGGATCCCAGTTCACCGACGCCATCTTCTTGTAAATCAGGCCCTTCTCGAACAGCTTGGTGAACAACCATTGTTCCCAGCGGTAGTAGTCGGGCTTGCAGGTTGCCAGCTCGCGCTCCCAGTCGACCGCCAGGCCGAGCCGCTTCAACTGGCCGCGCATGTAGTCGATGTTGGCGTAAGTCCAGCTGGCGGGCGCCACGTTGTTGGCCAGGGCGGCGTTCTCCGCCGGCAGGCCGAAGGCGTCCCAACCCATCGGCTGCAACACGTTGTAACCCTTCATCCGATGGTAGCGCGCCAGCACGTCGCCGATGGTGTAGTTGCGCACATGGCCCATGTGCAGCTTCCCGGAGGGGTAGGGAAACATCGACAGGCAGTAGTACTTGGGATCGCTCGAATCTTCCTTGGCGCGAAAGATTTGTTTTTCATCCCAATGTTGCTGTGCTTCCGGCTCGATGATCTCCGGGCGGTAATGTGCGTCCATCTGAAAGGCCGTATGTGCTTGAACAAGCGGCGGATTATAGCCGTGTTCGGGTGACAGGCCTTTGATGCGGCGTTTATACTCTCCCGCCCTATCGGGTTATTACCGGGGTGAGAAGCGAAACATAAAATGTGACGGAAGCAAGCACCTCACCGACACATTTCATTTTTCTCGTTTCATCTTTTTACGGTTCTTTTTTGGGGGAACACCCATGTCCAAGAAGCATCCCGTCGTCGTCGTCACCGGCTCGTCCGGCGCCGGCACCACCACCGTCAAGCGCGCGTTCGAACACATTTTCACGCGCGAGAAGCTGACCGCCGCCGTCATCGAAGGCGACAGCTTCCACAGCCTGGGTCGCGTCGAATTCAAGGAAGCCATGAAGAAGGCGGAAGCCGCCGGCAACCACAGCTTCAGCCACTTCGGCCCGGAAGCCAACGATTTCGCCGCCCTGGAAAACCTGTTCAAGACCTACGGCGAAACCGGCGGCGGCCAGCGTCGCTACTACATCCACAGCGAAGAAGAAGCCGACGATCTCAACGCCAAACTGGGCACCAGCCTGAAGCCGGGCGAGTTCACCCCCTGGCAGGACCTGCCCGGCGGCAGCGACATCCTGTTCTACGAAGGCCTGCACGGTCTGGTCAAGACCGACACCGTGAACATGCCACAGCACGTCGACCTGGGCGTCGGCGTGGTGCCCGTGGTCAACCTGGAGTGGATCCAGAAGATTCACCGCGACGCGTCCGAGCGCGGCTACTCCGCCGAGGTCATCGTCGACACCATCCTGCGCCGCATGCCGGATTACGTGAACTACGTGACCCCGCAGTTCTCGCAGACCGACGTGAACTTCCAGCGCGTGCCCCTGGTGGACACCTCCAACCCCTTCATCGCGCGCGACATTCCGACCCCGGACGAGAGCCTGGTGGTGGTGCGCTTCCGCAATCCCAAGGGCGTGGATTTCCCCTACTTCCTCAACATGATCCCCGGTTCCTTCATGTCGCGCCCCAACAACCTGGTGGTGCCCGGCGGCAAGATGGGCTTCGCGATGGAAGTTGTGCTCGGGCCGTTGATCGAGCGCATGGTGGAAACCAGCCGCAAGGCCTGAACCTTCACCACTCGCTGAAAAAAGCCGGGCATTGCCCGGCTTTTTTCTTGCCCGCGATGGCGTAACCTACGCGCGTTTTCATCGGATTAACGGAATGGCGCGCCATGACGACCCCCTGGAAAGACGGCATCTACCTGCAACGCGAGCAACTGGCGTTGCTCCTGCAAGAACCTCTGGCGCGTCTGGCGGCGCAATGCGCGCCCGCCTGGGGAGATCACGAGCGCCTGAACGCGGTGTTGCTGGAAGGCTTTTTCGGCATCCCCCACTGCACCTTCCTCTACTGCCTCGGCTTTGACGGCATCCAGCTCTGCGACAACATCGGCGCCGACGCCGGCCAGCCTTGTTTGATTCCCGGCCACTTCGGGCGCGACCGCTCGCAACGGCCGTACATGAACGAAGCGGTGCCGGCCTGGGGATTTCTCCTCTCCGACGCCTACATCAGCCTGCTGAAGCGTCGCCCCTCGCTCACCGCGCTACAACTCGTGCGTGACCCCAATGGCACCGCGCTCGGCTATCTGGGCGCCGATTTCGACCTGCGCAACCTGCCGGCGACCGCCAGCCTCTATGAGGAACCCGGGCATTGGCGCCAGATCAAGGGTGACCCCGCGATCCGTAGCAATGTCTTCCTGCAATGCCGGGTGGACAGCCCGATGGATATGAACCTGGACAAGGGCCTGTCGATCCTCGAGGAATTGCTCACCCATCGTGGCGTGTTCCAGTGCCAGATCCACTTTTCCAGCAGCCAGGCGACCATCTGGACGGTTGCGGACCCCTATCGCTATCGCATCCTCGACCAGGACGCCCTGGGCGACCCGGACATCTGCCTGGTTTACCCGCAACAGGCCTACCCGGCCGACGCCCTGATCCCGGAACAGGACATCGCCCGCATCCTCGCCAACCTGAGTTCGTTACGTCTGGCTGACGAGAACATCTATCTGCGCATGTCCTCGATCAACATCTTCAACGGCATGGTCAGCCTCACCTTCTCCTGCGACGGCTCGCACTACCTGCGATTTGACGAGTTCCTCGGCAGCAGCAGTCCATTCGAGTTCGTGAGCGGCTGATGTTGTTCAGGTCACTGCTCCTGCTGTTCCCAATTCTGGCGTCGGCGGCGCCGCCAGCTGCCGTGCCGCACCTCGACAGCCGAGGCCAGGCCGCCTATCAAAGCTTTCTCAATGCCGCCACGCCGCGCGCCTTCGCCATCGCCCCTGGTGGCGCTTACGCCTGGGCCGCCAGCGCGGTGAGCGAGGACGCGGCGGAAACACAGGCGCTGGAATCCTGCCGCCGGCACGGCGAGCAGACCTGCGTGCTGTTCGCGGTCAACGAGCAGCGGGTCTTCGATGGCAAACGCTGGCCGACCCTGTGGGGGCCCTACCCGGACGCGGCGGCCAGCGCCCGCGCCGCGGTCGGCATGAAGCGGGGAATGCGCTTTCCCGATCTGGCGCTGAGCGACGCGGCGGCCAGGAAACTGCGCCTGAGCGATCTCGACGGACGGGTGCGGGTGCTGCATTTCTGGGGTTCCTGGTGCCCGCATTGCCGCCAGGAAATGCCGGGCTTCCAGCGTCTCGCCAAACAACTCAGGAAGGAAAAAATTGCTTTCGCCCTGATCCAGGTGCGCGAGGATGTTGCCAGCGCGCGGGCATGGCTGCGGCGGCAGAAGATTGCCATGCCGCTGTATGACAGTGGTGTGCGTGGATCACGGGATGCGGCGTTGCCGCTGGCGGGCGGCGGGATGCTGGCGGATCGCGAAATCGCCCGTGCCTTTCCTGCCACATACATCCTGGGCCGTCACGGTGTGGTGTTGTTTTCACACACCGGTCCGGTTTCGGACTGGTCACAGTACGCGGAATTTCTCAGGCACGCGGCGCGCCCGTAGGAGCGGGCTTGCCCGCGATGCGCCGTCAGTCGGCGCGAAGTGTTGCTATCGCGGGCAAGCCCGCTCCCACGGGGAATTGCGTGTATTCACCTCAATGCCCGACATCCTCCCAGCCGGTGATCATGGCCTTGATGTGGGAGGTCGGCGTATGGCCGGCGGTGGCCAGGTACACATGGGCGATGAAGAAAATCAGGATCATGAACGCGCCCACGGTATGGAAGAACGCCACCCACTCCAGGGAGAGATACGCATCCAGCCCCCACGCCGCCCACTGGTCGTAAAACAGATAGAACCAGCCGGTGAACCAGATCAGCGGTGACATGCCCAGCCAGAAGCCAAGATAAGCCAGACGTTGCAGCGGGTTGTGCTTCTTCAACACCGTCTGTTTGAACGGGTGCGGGGCGTGGCTGAAGATGCCGGTCAGGTAGTACTTGAACATGGCTCCCGCCTTGTCCAGGGTCGGGATGTATTGCTTCCACTCGCCGGTGGTGAAGTGCCAGAACACCGCGAACACCCATAGCGTCACCAGCGACCAGGCGGCGGTGGTATGGATGTTCACCGCATCCTCGAAGCCGAACAGCGTGTAGCTGCCGTGCACTTCGAAGCCGGTGAGCATCAGGGTGATGATCAGTGCCGCTTGCGACCAGTGCCAGAAGCGCTCGAAGCGTTTGAAGACGTAGATGCGCTCAGTTGCGTTTGCGTTCATTTTTCCGCTCCTTTGCGCGAGGTGTAGATGCGGCCGGCGCCGTGCGCGACGACTCCCAGGAATGCCAATCCGGCGAAACTCCAACCCAGGGTGTCGAGCAGCGCGTTGCCATGGCGCCCCGGCATGTAGATACCCGGAACCTTGTCCAGGCGCCCCGGCCCGGTGTGGCATTGGGCACAGGCCAGGGCATCCGCCTTGGGCGCGACCATGTGGGTGATCGGCCAGGACATCTCGGTGCTGACGAAGGCGTACTTGCCGCTGTATTCGGCGCCGATTTCCTTCATACCGAACTCGATCGCCTTGTCCCAGTTGAAATTCGACCAGAGGGCGCTGTCGTCCTTGCCGTAGGTATGGAACACCAGCAACTGGTTGCTGCCGACGTCATAGGGCTGCTTGCCGACGAAGCGCTTGATCGGCCAGATCTTGGACTTTCCATCGTCCGGGCTGCCGTTGAAGTGGTTGATCTCGATGACCTTGCTCGGGTCCAGCTTGGTTTCGCGCAGGGTGT
This sequence comes from Pseudomonadota bacterium, assembly GCA_030653935.1. Taxonomy (GTDB): domain Bacteria; phylum Pseudomonadota; class Gammaproteobacteria; order Burkholderiales; family Thiobacillaceae; genus PFJX01. The sequence goes on along the minus strand of JAURYL010000022.1, from coordinate 36,240 downwards.
AATCCACCTTGCCGTTGAACCAGACGTAGTCGGGGATGACATTGGATTCGTAGCGGAAATCGCCCTTCTTGCTGTCGTAGGCGTCGTGGCCGACCGAGTCCTTGATCTTGAACGGCTTGCCGTCCTTGTCCAGTTTTCCGGCGGTGGACCAGTCCCACATCATCTTGGTCGGCTGCGCGCGGGCGAACTCCGGGATGTGGCAGGTCTGGCAGGCCAGCTTGGCGGTATGCGCGTTGAGACGATCAGCCTTCTCGCCCTGGTGCGGCTTGCCACCATGGCAGGCCTGGCAGGTGGCGGGGTTGGCATCCTTCTTGCCGCGCATGTGGCCGCCTTCCTTCTCCACCGTGGTCACCGCGTAGCGGCTGCCCGGCACGTCGTGGCCCGAGGTCTTGTGGCACTCGCCGCAAGTGAAGTTGAGGCCATCCTTGGCCATGTGCACGTCCAGATACTTGCCGGGATTCTTCAGCGAGCTATCGAGGTCGCCATGCTTCACCGCGTCGCCACCGCCGCCGTAGAAGTGGCAGGAGCCGCAGGTGTCGCGGCTGCTCTTGCCCACGCCCTGAGCCACGGCCCGCAGGTCAGGCGCCTTGACGATCTTGCCGGACTTGGGCGGGAATTCCACATCCTTGTAGGTGGGATGCCCCGCCAGGCCGGGCAGCTTGCGGTAGGTGCCGGTGGTGTCATGGCAGGCCAGGCAATCGACGTTGTTCTCGGAAGTGAAATCGTAGTTCTGGTCTTTCCAGCCATAGCCGACGTGGCAGGCGGTACAGAACTCGTAGTTCGAAGGCACGGCGGTACAGAAATTGTTGATGACGTTCTTCTTGCCCAGACGCTGTTTGGTATCCGGGTTCATGAATTCCCAGGTCCAGTGCTTGGTCTTGTGCACCTGCTTGGCCGCCTCGGTGTGGCAGGTCAGGCAGGCTTTGGTGACTTCCGGACCGCTGGCAAAAGACTGTTGCAGGGCCTTGAACTTGCTGTGGTCGGCGGTGGAACTGGTGGCCGCCTTGGCGGCCGGCGCGGGCGTCGGCGCGTTGCTTGCCAGCGCCAGGGACGCGAGCAGGCCGAGCAGGCCGGCGCTGATAAATTGGCGTAGGGACATGTCCGCGCTCCGCTTCAGCAACCGCCGCCGCCGCCGGCGGCACCACCGCCGCTCGCCGCGCCGGGCATGCCTTCGATCATTTTCGGCGCCGGCTTGCTGGCGTCGAAAATCAGGAATTTCTTCTGGTCTTCCGCGACCTGGCCCATGACCTCGCCCACCAGCGGTCCGAACATCCTGCCCATCAGGCCGGCATTCATGGTGCCGATGTAGACCTTGCCGTCATTCTTCTTGTACACGCTGATCTTGCAGGGCATCAGAATGGAAAGAAAACGCACGGTGTCTTCCTTGAGCACCGGCTTGGAATATTTGGTGCTGCACGCCTCGATCATCAGCACCGGCAGCACATTACCGCCATCCTGCTGCACCGCCTTGGCGGGATTGCGCAAACCCGCCAGCGCCCAGCCATTACCCGTGTTCTGGATGTTCTGCTGGATGCGCGCCACGGTTTCTTCCAACCCGAACGGGCTTTGCACTTCCTTGAACATCAGGCCGCTGGCCATGTTCCAGGCCAGCGCCATGGTGATCGCCGCTCCGGCGATGAGACCCGCAATCAACTTGACCATGACTCAACCTCTATATGGATGGGGATGCCGCGCATCATACCTAGCAATAGGTATATCAGCATATCTTTATATGCTGATGTTCAAGAAGTCAGGACGTATGTGACCCCTTCGGGTGGCGAGTACTTCCTGGGGGTAATGTCGGCATTGCGCCCCGTGGGAGAGGCCTTTGTCCCTGGCCGACAAATGTTGACCAACGGCTCCCCTCGATGTGTGCGCGTAAAAACACACAAGATGCGGAACCCGTCATGTTTAGGGCACGCGCGTGCCGTAGATGCGCAAATCGTTCGCGGTAATGTCGGACGACGGTACGAGCCGGTAATGTTTCTCCTCGACGACCTTGATTTCACCGTCCTGCAAAGCCAGTTCAAACATGGCAATGCGGTCGTCGTTCATAAACTGCGCGGAGACGGCCCGGCAGATCAGGCCAGGAAACTTTTCGGCACAACAGAGAATGTCTTGCTGTGTCTGCACAGTGCCATGCTTGTCGCTGCCTCCCTTTGCCTGAACCGGCACAACAAACTGACGGCCGTGGCGATCTATGCCGACATAGACCTCGTCGATTTCAATCTGTCCGACATTTTTGACAGTGGTGCGCAGGTGGTTTTGCAGCGAGAACGCGGCGATGCCTAGAAAGATGTCGATCAGACGGTTGTAACGAACTTTGGCGAGCAACGCTTGTTCGTCCGAAAGCGAGTAGGCGCCGATAATTTCCGGCGTCGCATCGGGTACTTTGATCGCAAGCAATTCGTTACGCGGGACGATGCGGTTAAGCCGAACCTGCTTGAAGCGGTATTTACCGTGCCCAGCGCCTTCGATGATCCACTCGCAACCTGGCTGCGCGGTCGCGCGGATGCTCGAAGGTAGTTCATTGCGATAGCGGAAGGAATACGGCACATCACCGATATTCTTTGGAGGGGCAAGCTTCAAAACAGCGGCAACCGACACGAACTCGTCGCGGGTGAACTCAAATTCAAGGATACCGTCCCGGTAGTGATCTTCAAACACGCGTGAAATGATCACACCATATCTGTTGAGTTGCCTGTCGGTCCTGGCCTCGTCAGCCTTGGGCATGCATGGCCTCCAACAAGTCGAGCTGATTCATGTCTTTCTTGCGCAGACGCTGCGCGATGACGTTGCGCGGTACGCGAAAACGAATCGCGGCTTCGCCCATGCCAAGTTTAAGCAGCCCTTCATTGCCGCGCTCCGTGATGCCACATGGGCGTCTCGGTAAGACGCCTAGCGCACGAATTATTTCACCCGCCACTGCGCGAGCGAGTAACGGCGGGACGCTATTGCCGATCTGACGAAAACCGTGCCACTTGGTTGAATGCAAGCGGAACCAGTCGGGATAGGAATGCAGGCGCGCGGCTTCACGAACGGTAATCACGCGTGGCAGGGTCGGGTGGATGGGACGTGGCGAAGTGAACGCACCACGCGCGCTATCGGTACCCGCGCGAAGTGTGTTGCAAAGCCCGGCCTCCGGTAGTTTGCGGAAACGGCTGATCGGCTCGGTCTTGCCAGGCAATGTGGCAAGAAATCGACTTCTGGACAACTCGGTATGTTTGGTTCGCAAGCTGGAGGTCAGCAGACCGGCGTCAAAATCGCGGCGATATGAATAGTCGCCCGGATCGTTATCGAGTCCGCGCAGGCGTCGTGCGTAGGGCGAAAGGGTCTCCCACGTGGTACGCACCGAGTCGTTCGCGTTCAACACGACAAAGGCATCTGCGTCCGGCAGATCACTGATCGCATCAGCCACCGTGACGCGTGTCCTTGCGGCACTTGGATACCGGGGCAGATCGAGGCCACTCCGTGCCCCGATCAGGAACAAGCGGTGGCGATCTTGTGGCACACCGTAATCCGCCGCATTTAGAACTCGATAAGGCAACAAGACGTCATAGCCACGTTCGCCGAATGCCGTGATCAGTTCTTGTAAAAAAGCCGCATGTTTGCCCAACGTCAGCCCTTTGACGTTTTCGAACACGAAGTATTTGGGCCGCAGTTCGGCAACCAGGCGCATGAAGTGGAAAACAAGCTGATTCCGAGGATCATCGAGCACCCGTTTTCCGATCAATGAAAACCCCTGACAGGGCGCGCCTCCGAAAACCACGTCTATGTCATTGATACCCAGCCCGGCATGACGCCGGATGTCGTCGCCCGACAGATCAACCACGCTGGCGCAGATTGTCGCGGTATGCGGAAAATTGAATTCATGAGTGGCGCAGTGGACCGGATCGATTTCGACGGCGGCGGCGATGTCGAATCCGGCTTGTTCAAAACCGAGGGACATGCCGCCCGCGCCCGCGAACAGATCAATCCCGATTGGGCGCCGATTAATCATGCTGAACGTCATGATGTTGCCGGCCGGCTACTTGCCCGCCGCCTTGATCGCCAGCAACTCGACGGCCTGTTCCAGGGTGATGGCGTCCGGGTTCATGTCCTTGGGCAGAGTGGCGTTGAGCTTGCCGTGCTGCACATAGGGGCCATAGCGGCCGGACTTGAGCGTGACGAGCTTGCCGTCGCTCGGGTGGGCGCCGAGCTCCTTGCCCGGTTCAGGCGCGGCGCGCTTGCTGGCACCCTCGGCACGCGGCTCGAACTCAAAACTGACTTTGCCGGCCTTGTCGCGCACCAGGAAGGCGGAGAACTTGCGCCGGGTGCGGGCGGAGACGAAGCCGGTCAACAGATCAGTCTTGCCTTCCGCGAGTAATTTCTGCATCTGGGCGCGTTCCACCGGCTGTTGCAGGATCAGCTTGCCGCTGCGGAAATCGCAGGCGCGTTCGGCGCCGACGCTCTTTTCGCAGACAAAGGAGTTGCCGTGTTCGTAGACCGCCGCGCCGCACTTGGGACACTTGCCCAGGCTTTCCTGGGCGGAGAAATCCACAGGCTCCGCTTCCTCGCCCTCGCGCGGCTGGCCGAAGTCGAATTCCGGCATCTTGTCGTCGTTAAGGCGAATCTCGGCGTCGAACGGGCGGCCCATCTTGTTGCGGAAGCCGGTGAGCGGGCCGATCTTGCCCACGCTGAGCAGGGCCTCCATTTCGGAAACCTCGAACTGGCGGCTGGCGACGATCTTCCAGGTGCTCCAGTCGCAGGCCTGGCAGGCGAACTTCTTGTAGTTTTCCTTCAACACGCCGCCGCATTTCGGGCAGGGCGTTTTCAGGGTGGCGAAGTCGCCCGGCACGGTGTCGGATTCGTAGCGCTTGGCGCGCTCGACGATGTCCTGGGTCAGGGCGGTGATGTGCCCCATGAATTCCGCGCGCGAGAGCTTGCCGCGCTCGACTTGCGCCAGCTTGGATTCCCATTCTCCGGTGAGTTCCGGCGAGGCCAGTTCGGTGACGCCAAGCCCGCGCAACAGGGTAATCAGCGAGAAGGCCTTGGCGGTGGGGATCAGGTCTCGCCCCTCACGGTGCATGTAGACCTCGGAGATCAGGTTTTCGATGATCTGCGCCCGTGTCGCCGGCGTGCCGAGGCCGCGGGTACCCATGGCGGCGCGCAGTTCCTCATCTTCCACCATCTTGCCGGCGCCTTCCATCGCGGACAGTAGCGTGGCTTCGTTGAAGCGCGGCGGCGGGCGGGTGAAGGCGGCCTTGATGTCCACCGATTTCGTTTCCAGGGTTTCGCCGGGGACGATGGGCACCAGCGAAGGCCCGCCATCACCGTCTTCGACCTGGGATTCCTTGCCGTAGACCGTCAACCAGCCCGGATTCACCAGCACCTTGCCTTCGGTCTTGAACGCCTCTTTCGCGACGCGGGTGATGCGGGTGGTGATCGAATACTCCGCCGCCGGATAGAACACCGCCAGGAAACGGCGGGTGACCAGATCGTAGAGTTTCTGCTCGACCTCGTTGAGCGACTTCGGCGCCGTGCCGGTGGGGATGATGGCGAAGTGATCGGAAATCTTGCTGTTGTTGAAAATGCGCTTGTTCAGCGGCTTGGTCTCGTCCAGCCAGTTTTTTTCCAGGATGGTGGCGGCCAGCGGCGCGTATATCTCGGGCAGATTGCCCAGCACTTCCTTCACCGTCGGCAGGTAGTCCTCGGGCAGGGCGCGCGCGTCGGTACGCGGATAAGTCAGCACCTTGTGCTTTTCGTAGAGCGCCTGCGCCAGGCCCAGGGTGGTCTTGGCAGAGAAGCCGAAACGGCCGTTGGCCTCGCGTTGCAGGCTGGTCAGATCGTAGAGCAACGGCGACAACTGGCTGGACGGCTTGGTTTCTTCCGTGGCCGTGGCCGGCTGCCCGAGGCAGGCGTCACGAATCGTCTCGGCGCGTGGCTGTTCCCAGAGACGATAGGCGGTAGCGTGTTCGTCGTCCTCGACCTTCTTGAATTTTTCGTCGAACCAGCGCCCGACGTATTCACCCTTCTCTCCGGCAAAACGGCCTTCCAGTTCCCAGTAGGCGCGCGCCACAAACTTGCGGATGCGCTCTTCGCGCCCGACCACGATGGCCAGGGTGGGCGTCTGCACGCGGCCGACGGTGGTGAGGTGGAAGCCGCCGGTCTTGGAGTTGAAAGCGGTCATCGCGCGGGTGCCGTTGATGCCGATCAACCAGTCGCTTTCCGCGCGGCTGATGGCGGCGGCGCGCAGGCCTTCCATTTCCGAGGCTTCGCGCAGCGAGCCGAAGCCGTCGCGGATGGCGCCCTGGGTCATCGACTGCAACCAGAGGCGGCGTACCGGCTTCTTGGTGGCGCTGTGCTGGGCGATGTAATTGAAGATCAGCTCGCCTTCGCGTCCCGCGTCACAGGCGTTGATCAGGCCATCGACATCCTTGCGCTTGATCAGACGGGTCAGCATTTTCAAGCGGTCTTCGGTCTTCTCGACCGGTTTCAGCGCGAAATGCGGCGGAATCACCGGCAGATTCGCGAACGACCATTTGCCGCGTTTGACCTCGTACTCCTCCGGCAGGGTCAGTTCCAGCAAGTGGCCGACGGCGGAGGACAGCACGAAATTCTCGGACTCGAAGAAGTCTTTCTCTTTGGTGAAACCGCCCAGAGCGCGGGCGATGTCCTGAGCGACCGAGGGCTTCTCGGCAATGATGAGTTGTTTGGGCACGGGAATCCGTCAGTGGAGAGTGGGTTGCCAGTCGTCGTCTTCGCCGCCGCCGCGAACCAGGTCTTCCAACCAGAGCACGTCGCCGGCGCCGTTCAGCTTCCAGAGGGCGAGCAGGGCGATCCACTTGATGCGGTCGGCGGAGACTTCGGTGTCTTCCAGGGCCATCGCCCGGTCGATCACCCATTCGCGGGCGAGTGGCGAGAGCAGCTTGCTGCCTTCCAGGAAAGCCAGGAAACCTCGTCCCTCGGTGGCGAGGCGGCTGATTTCGACATCGTTGTAGCAACGCAGTGACGGCACGCCTTCACCGGCATCGCTAGGCGCCAGATCATCAAGGGCGGCCAGCCAGTCGAGCGCGGCGCCGATATCGTCATCCTCGAAACCGGCGGCGGACAGCTTGCGGGAAAGCTGTTCCGGGGCCGGAAACTGGTCGGAAAACAGATAGGTGTCGTAGAGGTAGAGAAGGATGTCGAACATTAGGGCTCGTTAATGAATAACTTGGGCGATTATGGGTAGGTTAGAGGGATGCGATGCAACGCGGCAATGCGCCCGTTGGCGCAGCCAGAATGTTCAGGTTATGCATTAACAAACCCACAATTAGTAGAGTCTTTGGTAGAGGCCGCCGGGCATTCGGGCGACCTGGCCGGCCATTTCGGCCTCGAGAAGCCTGACCGAAAGCGTTTCCACCGTCAAGCCGAGGCGGTCGCCGAGCTGGTCCGATGACAACGGGCCACCAGCCAGGGCATCGAGCAGTTCATCGGGAGTTGCGGCCGCTGTCACGGCGGGGTTTGCCGCGGGCAGACGGCGGCCCAGTTCTTCCAGAACGTCGTTGGCGGACTCCACCAGCTTCGCGCCCTGTTTGATCAGGTAATGACAGCCCTTGGACAGCGGCGAGTGGATGGAACCGGGGATGGCGAAGACGTCGCGGCCCTGCTCGCCGGCCAGCCGCGCGGTGATCAGGGAGCCGCTCTTCAAGGCCGCTTCCACCACCAGCACGCCGAGCGAAAGGCCACTGATGAGGCGATTGCGGCGCGGGAAGTGACCGCGTTTCGGCGGCGTGCCGATCGGGAATTCGGAGACGATGGCGCCGCCCGCCGCCAGACGGTGCGCCAGCTCGCGGTTACGCGCCGGATAGACGCGATCAAGGCCGGTGCCGACCACCGCGACGCTGCTCGCCAGCCCCGCGAGCCCCCCTTCATGGGCGGCGGCGTCAATACCGAGCGCGAGGCCGCTGACGATGGTCAGGCCTGCCTCGGAAAGCGCTTCCGCGAAGGCGCGGGCGTCACGCAAGCCCTGCGGTGTCGCGTTACGGCTGCCGACCATGGCCAGCATCGGCCGCGCCAGCCATTCCGGGTCGCCCTTCACATAGAGCCAGGCGGGCGCGCCGGCGAGGTCGCGCAGTGACGCCGGATAAGTGGGGTCGTTCCAGGTGATCAGGTGATTCTCCGGCGCCGCCAGCCAGTCCAGACCGGCCTCCGGCGCGGTGGCGGCGGCGATGCCGGCGGCGAGCTTGTCGCCAACCAGGGGCGCCAGTTGCGCCGGCCTCGCCCCGCAGATGTCCGTCACCGAGGGGAAGGCGTCGAACAATCGGCGCAACGCGTCCGGGCCGAGACCGGGAACGGCTTCCAGGGCCAGCCAATAAGGGGCGTCAGGGTGCAGCGGCATGAGGGTGGCGGCCGGCGATCATGCCAGCGCGCGGTCAGGGGTTACGGGCGCGGTCGCCTTTGACGATCTGCTCTTCGCTCTTCATCACCAAGGCGTAAGACACCTTGTTGAACACCCGGTAGACGAAAGCGAGGCCGACGCGCGTGTCGGGCAGGGCGCTGCGATCCCCCTTGTCGGGGATGCAATCCTTGGCGTGACCCTCGCCGCCGGCGAGGAAGGCGATCTTGTCGGCGCGCACGCACTTCGGATCAGCCACCGAGCGGCCGGCGCGATACAGCGCCAGGACGTGGCCATGCTCCAGGCCATCGCGGATGCCCTTGTCGAGTACCACCGTCATCCAGGCGCCGGCCAGCACGGTACCGCCCAGCGTCGCCGCCACCCGCGCGGAGATGGGCTTGTCCGGGGCATGCGGCACATACTGGATGGGTTCCACTTTCCAGGCCGGCAGCAGCCGGTCGCGCTCCAGGATTTCCTGCTCGGCGTGGGTGATGCGCAGCAATTGCGGGTCGCCGGGCAGCTCGGTCTGGCCCTCGCCGAGATGAATCAGCTCGTAAGCCAGCACTTCGTTCTTGTCGTCCAGGTTGCGGATCGGCTGCCCCAGACGCACGATGCGCCAATCGACGGTGTCGCCATCGCCCTTGCCGGCGAAAACGCGATCCCCGGCGCCGAACATCACGCGCGCGTCGCGGGAACCGAGAATGCGCGGCGCCTTGTCCAGATCGCTCGGGTCGCCGACGCCGCCACGTGACAGCAACGGCTTGATCGCCCGCTCGGGAATGCTGGGGATGCCGGTTTCCTTGATGATGATGGGCTCGCCATAGGCGCGCGGCGACAACTTCACCGTCTGCTCGATGCGCGGCCCCTTTTCCAGACTGAGGCGGATATTGCCGTCGGCATCGCGGGAAAGCCGCACCACGTCGCCGGGATAGATCAGATGCGGGTTGCTGATTTCATCCCGGTTGAGCCGCCAGACGTTTGGCCACTGCCAGGGGTCTTTCAGGAAGGTTTCCGAAATATCCCAGAGGGTATCGCCCTTGACCACGACATGTTTCTCGGGGGCGTTGTCCCGGAGACGAACCTGGTCCGCCCAACTTGGGAATGTCAGAGATAAGACGGCAAACAGAAAAAAGGTACGCATGGTTCCTGCCCTATGGCGTTAAAGCGCGAAACACGCTGATTTATAATGGAGTCCGCAGCGAACTTAAACCAGTTTCTTCGAATTTGCACGTACCCCTCTCATAGACCATGGCCCTGCTCAAGATTGTTCATTATCCCGACCCGCGCCTGCACAAGGTTGCCCAGCCCATCGCCACGGTGGACGACGAAATCCGGACGCTCGTCGCCGACATGGCGGAGACCATGTACGCGGCGCCCGGCATCGGCCTCGCCGCCACCCAGGTGGACCGTCATGTGCGCTTGATCCTGGTGGACATCAGCGAGTCCAAGGACGCGCTCCAGGTGTTCATCAACCCCGAGATCATCGCCACCAGCGGCCAGAGCGAACACGAGGAAGGCTGCCTCTCGGTACCCGGCATCTACGACACCGTCACCCGTCCGGAACGCATCCGGGTGCGCGCCCTGGATAGTCGGGGACAGCCCTTCGAACGGGAGGCGGACGGCCTGCTCGCGGTCTGTATCCAGCATGAGATCGACCACCTCGATGGCAAGGTGTTCGTGGAATATCTTTCCCGCCTGAAACAGGAGCGTATTCGCAAGAAACTCCTGAAACAGGCGCGGGAAGTAATGTGATGCGCCTGATCTTCGCCGGAACACCCGAATTCGCCGCCGCCGCCCTGCGCGCCCTGATCGCCGCCGGACATGAAATCCCCCTGGTCCTGACCCAGCCGGATCGGCCGGCGGGGCGCGGCATGAAACTCAAGGCCAGCCCGGTGAAGGAAGTCGCGCTGGCGCATGGCCTGACCGTGGCGCAGCCGGAAAATCTGAAGACTGAAGCAGCACGCCAGCCCATCGCGGACGCCGCCGCCGATGCCATGGTGGTTGCCGCCTATGGCCTGATTCTGCCGGAAGCCGCGCTGGGCATGCCGCGCCTTGGCTGCGTCAACATCCACGCCTCCCTGCTGCCGCGCTGGCGCGGCGCCGCGCCCATCCACCGCGCCATCGAGGCGGGCGACGCGGAAACCGGCATCACCCTGATGCAAATGGACAAGGGCCTGGACACCGGCGCCATGCTCACCCGCGCCGCCCTGCCCATCCTCGCCGACGACACCACCGGCAGCCTGCACGACAAGCTGGCGGCACTAGGCGCGCGCGAAATCGTCGCCCTGCTGCCCCGGCTGGAAACGATGCTCGGCGAGCAACAGGACGACGCCCTGGCCAGCTACGCGAAGAAAATCACCAAGGACGACGCCCGCCTCGACTGGAATCGTTCAGCCGTGGAACTGGATCGCCAGATTCGCGCCTTCAACCCCTTCCCCGGCGCCCATGCGCTGTTCGGCGGCGAGACGATCAAGCTCTGGCAGGCGCGCCCGGTGGACGCCAGCGGCCAGCCGGGAGCAGTGCTGGCGGTGAACAAGGACGCGCTACGTATCGCCTGCGGTACCGGCGCACTCGACATCACGGAAGCGCAGAAACCCGGCGGCAAGCGCCTGCCCATCGCCGCGTTTCTCGCGGGCAGCACAATCAAACCGGGCGACCTACTGATGTAGCGCCGGCGTCTCGCCGGCTCTTTTCTGCAAGCCAAACCGCCGGCGCGACAAAACCGTTGAATTATTTCCCCGCCCCCGTATCTATGGCGGCAGTTGAATTCGCCAAGGGAATCTCGAAATGCTCAACAACTGGCTGAAAACCACCCTGCTGATGGCCGCCATCCTGGCCCTGTTCGGCGCGGTGGGGATGTTGCTCGGCGGCGCCGTCGGCATGTTGATTGCCCTGCTCCTCGGCGGCGCCATGAACCTGTGGGCCTACTGGAATTCCGACAAGATGGTCCTGCGCATGTACAACGCCCAGGAAATCGGTCCGGCGGACGCGCCCGAGTTCTACAACATGGTCGCGGATCTGGCGCGGCGCGCGGATTTGCCCATGCCCAAGGTCTATCTTATCGACGAAGCACAGCCCAACGCCTTCGCCACCGGGCGCAACCCGGAACACGCCGCCGTCGCCGCCACCAGCGGCATTCTGCGTCTGCTCTCGGCGCGCGAACTGCGCGGGGTGATGGCGCATGAACTGGCGCACGTGAAGAACCGCGACATCCTCACCTCCACGATTTCCGCCACCGTGGCTGGCGCCATCTCCGCGCTGGCCCAGTTCGGCTTCCTGTTCGGTGGCGGCGACCGCGAACGGCCCAACATGATCGTGCAATTGGTGGTCATGATCCTGGCGCCGCTGGCCGCCACCCTGATCCAGATGGCCATCTCCCGCGCCCGCGAGTTCGGCGCCGACCGGGGCGGCGCGGAAATCTCCGGCGATCCGGAAGCGCTCGCCGCCGCCCTGCGCAAGATCGAGTCCTACGCGCGTGGCACGCCCCTGCATACCGCCGACCTGCACCCGGAAACCGCGCAGATGATGATCATCAACCCGCTTTCCGGCGGCGATCTGGCCGGCCTGTTCCGCACCCACCCGGCCACCGAGCAGCGTGTCGCGCGGCTACTGGAACTGGCCCGGCGCGCACTCTGAGCCCGGGGTGTGCGAGGTGTCGGTAACGGCGCTGAAACACCTCCTTGCAACCGGTAATAGTTCGGACATACCGGTCTGACGTACCAGGCAGAAAGTGGACTCACCCGCCGCGCATTCCGTGCCCGGGAAATTCTCAAGGAGTCCAATCATGAAAACCTCAACCCTGGCACTCGTCGCCTTCCTCTCCCTCGCCGCAGCCGGCACCGCCCAAGCCGATGGCCGCCCCTGCCTGTTCGACCAGGCAACGCCCAGCGCCCGGCAAACAGCGCCTGTCGACATGAGCAAGATCGAAGCCGCCGTCCGCGGTGGCCAGATCAGCCCCTATGAAGCCGGACGCCTGATGCGTCAGCAATGGGAGCTCGCCCAGTTCCAGCGCGGTTTCCTGGAAGGCGCCCCCGCCGCGCGGAGCAACCTGGCCAATCGTGATGGGGGCGGCTGCGGTCTCGGCGCGGCCAATGGCGACCTCGGCGACATGGCCGGCAACGTCGCCGGCAGCATGGCGAAAAACGGCATCCAGACCGCCACCAAGGTGATGCGCGCCCTGATGCGGGAAACCGAACGCCTGATCCAGGAAAAAGCGTTGGATGAAAACGCCGCCTTCTGAGTCACCTCCCGGCAACGCCGGCGTGATGCCCCGAAGGGACGCCCCCCTTCATGGCCTCGCCGGCGGTTATTTATGTTCGGCGGGCGCCGGCCAGGCCGCAGCCTCCTTTTCGCCACCCGGAGGCGTCCACGGCCCCAATCCATGCATATGTGCCTCCCCGGTAGGAGGGCCCGCTTGCGGCCCGAATAAGCCGCCTACGCCGCGATTTCGGGCCGCAAGCGGGCCCCCTACCGGGGGGTATTCTTCCGAGGCTGGCAATTGCGCCCTGTCTGTTAGCACCTGCCACCGCCACAAGTTCTAACTGATCGCCAGTGTCTCCGGTGGGAGTTTGGCCGCGAGCGTTTCCGCCAGTTTCGCCATCGTGTAGGCGAGCGGCGAGCGGCGGCGCCAGACCAGGCCTATGGTGCGCGAGGCGCCCGGCGCCGACACCGGCTTCAATGCCACTTGCTGACCACTGGGGTTGCCGCGCGCGAGGATCGGGATGAGGGTCACGCCCAGCCCCATCGCCACCATCTGACGCAAGGTTTCCAGGCTGGTCGCGCGAATCTCCTCGCTTTTCAGGCCTTGCAAATGGCAGGCCTCCAGCGCCTGGTCGCGCAGGCAGTGGCCTTCCTCCAGCAGCAGCAAGCCGGCCGCGGCGAGTTCATCGATATTCACCGTCCGCGCAGCCGCGAGGGCATGGTCGGTGGGCACGGCGGCGAGGAAGGGCTCCTCGAACAAGGGCGCCACCTCCAGGCTCGGGTCGCTGATCGGCAATGCCAGCAGGCCGGCGTCCAGCTTGCCATCCGCCAGGTGCGCGAGCATGTGCGGCGTCATTTCCTCGCGCAGCAACAGGCGCAATTTCGGATGCGCCGTGCGCACTTCGGTCAGCACATGCGGCAAGTAATACGGGCCCAGAGTGGGAATGACGCCGAGATGCACGGTGCGATCCATCGGGTCCTTGGCATAGCTGGCAAGCTCCCGGATGCGCGCGGCCTCCTCGACGATGCGCCGCGCCGATTCGACTATTTCGCGGCCGATGGGGGTGGGCGTCACCCGCTTCAGCGAGCGGTCGAACACGATCACGCCCAGGAAATCCTCCAGTTTCTTCAAGCCGGTTGAGAGTGTCGACTGGCTGACGTAACAGGCCTCGGCGGCCTGCCCGAAGTGCCCGCAATCGGCCAGGGCGACCAAATAACGAAGTTCTTGCAGGGTCATGGCGCTTCGATCTGGTGTGTGGAGAGTTTGATTCTAGCCCGGACATTTCATGAACCCTCCCGCGTCCTCGCCAGGAGTCGGACGACCGCTCAAGTTCCGCCAGAAACGGGCGATAAAAAGGCATCGCACCACGCTCGCCGAAAATAGGACAACACGCATGCAAACCGCCAAATGGAACAGAGAGCGCGCCTTCACGCTGATCGAACTGTTGATTGCACTGCTGATCGCCGGTTCTTTGCTCTCGATCGCGGTGCCCAGTTACCAGGAATATATCGAACGCACCCGACGCACCGCCGCGAGCAAGGATATCGCCGTGTTGGCGCTGAGGCTCGAAAGCCATCGCGAGCGGGTCGGCGTTTTTCCGGCCAGCCTGGCGGACCTGGGCATCACGCTGCCCACGGACCCTTGGGGACGCAGCTACCAATATCTGGCTATCGACATCGCGCCGCCCCCGAGTACCGGCCAGGTTCGCCGGGACAAGAACATGAATCCGCTCAACAGCGATTTCGACCTCTACAGCATGGGGCCGGATGGCCAGACCCAGAAGCAGTTGACCGCCGCCAAGGCGCGAGACGATATCGTCCGCGCCGGCAATGGCGGTTTCATAGGGTTGGCATCGGAGCATTGATCCGTGCTTCAACCGCTGTTCAATAACCAGGTCGGCCGCCGCCTGCTGCTTCGCTTTGTGCTGGCCGCGCTATTGCCGATGAGCGGCGTGGTGGTGTTCGCCTATTTCCAGATAGGCAATCTGCTGGTGGATCTGAATTACCGACGGCTGCAACAGGACAGCCGGTCCCTGGGCATGAGTTTCATCGCCAGCCTGAATTGGCGCGCCGAGGCATTGCAGCGCGAAGCGGCGCGTCTCGCGGATGAAGGCGGCCCTCCCGATTCGAACCTGGATGGATTTGTCCGTATCGAGCGTTTGCAAAAACCCCGTCTGTTGAACAACCAGGAAGCGCACCACATGCGCAATGGCAGAGTGGTGCTGCGAGCATCCGGCGGCAACCCGCTCACGATGTTGGCGCGGATACCTGGTCGCGAGGAGATCGTGTCCGGCACGCTGGACCCGCGCAGTCTTTGGCTCGACGAGGAAGCGCCGGAGCACTATTGCGTGGTCGGCACGAATTTTAAACGCCACTTCTGCACCCCCGAGTTGCACCCACCCAACGCCGAAACCTGGCCGACGCTGATGGCGCGGCGCAACCTCGGTGTGTTCGATTGGCGGATTCGGGGGTCAAACGGAGAAACGGCCTACCTCGCCGGATTTTGGCGCGCCAATCTGCGCCCCGCCTTCGCGCATGACGGATTCATCATCATGGTGGCCGACTCCAAGGCCGCCGTACTGAAAGGCCTGGAGCGTTTCAACGTCGTATTTCCCGCGCTCATTCTGGCCGCCATGGCGCTCGCGAGCTTATTGGCGATCAACCAGATTCGTCGACAAATCAGGCCGCTGGAACGCCTTTCGGAAGGCACGCGACAACTCGCCAAAGGCGATTTCGACGTCATCGTGCAAGCCGAGGGCGATGACGAATTCGCCGCGCTTGCCGGCGCCTTCAATCAGATGTCGGGCAAGCTGCGGAACAAATTCCAATTGCTGAAAATGCTCTCGGCGCTCGACCAGGCCATCCTCGGTGCCACCGACATGGAACATCTGCTCCATTCGACGCTGGACCACATTCACGATGCCATTCCATGCGACAGCGCCGGCTTACTGCGCTTCAATGACAACGGCATGGTCGACTTTTCAGCGGCGCCGGCAAGACCGCCGGGCATGAATGCCACGGAGATACTGGAATGCCTGTCTCTGGACGACACGCAACCCTGGCGGCGCATCGATCTCGACGCCCCGCGCGCCGGATGCGTTCGCCGGCTGTTCGATCCGCCGACACGAGTGGTTTTGCTCTTCCCGATCCGAGCCGGCAAGCGCCTGGAAACGCTGCTTATTCTGGGCTACGAAACGCCTCCAGACGACATCGATGAAATTCTGGCCGCGGGGCGCGGCATCGCCGATCGACTGGCGGTGGCCGCCTCCAACCTGGCCTGGGAGGAGAAGCTTTATCACCAGGCACATTATGACGCGCTGACCAACCTGCCCAATCGGGCGCTGCTGCGTGACCGGGTCGAACAGGCGTTGAGCCGCGCTGATCGGGAACAGCACCTGGTCGCCGCCATGTTGTTGGACCTGGACAGCTTCAAACAGGTCAACGACACCCTCGGCCACTCCGCCGGCGACGCGCTGCTGATCGAATGCGCGAGGCGCCTGAGAGCGCAGGTCCGCCAAAGCGATACCGTGGCTCGACTGGGTGGCGATGAATTCATCATTCTGCTGCCCGACCTTCCGCGCGGCGGCGAGACCGCCCTACTCGACGCAGTGGCCCGCAAGTTGAACCAATACCTGGCCGAACCGATGCTCATCGCCGATCGCCAGATCACCAACTCGGTCAGTATCGGCATCGCGATCTACCCGGACAACGCCGGCGGCGGCGAGGATCTGCTGAAAATGGCGGATGCTGCTATGTATGAATCCAAACGCCGGCAGCGCGGGGGATTCCGCTTCTATTCGGCGGAGATGAACGCCCAGGCGACAGCCCGTTTCGACTTGGCGCAAGATCTACGCGAAGCGGTCGCCCACAACGAACTCACGCTCTATTACCAACCGAAAGTCGAACTTGCCTCCGGCCGCATCGTCGGCGCGGAAGCCCTTGTTCGCTGGCTCTCACCCAAACGCGGGGTCGTGCCGCCGGGGCATTTCGTGCCCCTGCTCGGCGAGATGGGGCTGAACGGCTGGCTTGACGACTGGGTACTGGAATCCGCCTGTGCCCAGATGGCGGCATGGGACCGCGCGGGCCTGCCGGCAATCTCGGTATCGGTGAACATGTCGCCGGAAAATTTCCAGGATGACGACCTGCCGTCGAAAATCCGCGAATTGCTCGCTCGGCACGAGTTGGAACATCCGCGTCTTGAGTTGGAAATCCTGGAAGCCACGGCGGTCAGCGAATCGAGCACGGTCCACGACACCCTGCTGGCGCTGCGCGGCATGGCCGTCGGCATCGCCCTGGATGATTTCGGCACCGGCTACTCCTCCCTGGTCTATCTGACCCGCTTGCCCGCCAACGTCCTCAAGCTGGACCGTGCCTTCATCGGTGATCTGGCAACCAACCCCCGACAGCAAGCCATCGTCGAGCGCATCATCGCGCTCGCCAAATCGCTCGACTTCCTGGTGACCGCCGAGGGTGTGGAAGACGAGGACCAACGCAACCTGCTCGCCGGCATGGACTGCGACTGGATTCAGGGCTACCTGATCAGCCCGCCGTTGCCGGCCGAGTCGTTCGTCCACCACTGGCGCGAACATGAGGCGTTACTGGCCGAATGCGCGGCCGCCGCGCCTCAGGCGCCGCCCACATAGCCGTTCTGCCGCCAGGCTTCGAATACGGCAACCGCCACGGCATTGGAGAGATTCAAACTCCGCTGGCCGGGCAGCATGGGCAGACGCACGCGGCAGTCGGCGTCAAACTCGGCCAGCAACTCGGCCGGCAGGCCGCGCGTTTCCGGGCCGAACACGAGGGCGTCGCCCGCTTGCCAGGCGACTTCGGTGAAGGGCCGCACCCCCTTGGTGGTGAAGGCGAACAGACGATGTTCCGCCAGCGCGGCGCGCAGAGCCGGCCAATCGTCATGGACCCGCAGCTCGGCGTACTCGTGATAGTCAAGCCCGGCGCGGCGCAGGTTCTTGTCAGACAGGTCGAACCCCAGCGGGCGCACCAGATGCAATCGGCACCCGGTATTGGCACTGAGGCGGATGACATTGCCGGTGTTGGGGGGGATTTCCGGCTGAACCAGGACAATTTCGAACATATAACTTGAGGCATAGCGCGTAAGTCGCTAATTTACGCGGGAATTCCCCCTCTGGAGGCATCTATGGCCCGCCCCGAGAAGATTCGTCTAGGCGATCTTCTGGTTCAACAGAAGTTGCTCTCGCAAGAGCAACTCGGCACCGCTCTGGAGAAACAGAAGGCGAGCGGCCGCAAACTGGGCCGGGTGCTGGTGGAACACGGTTTCGTCACCGAGGATGAAATCTCCGGCGCGATCGCGCGGCAGTTGAATATTCCCCTGCTGGACCTGCGCCATGTCCATGTCCGTCCGGAGACCGTGCGCCTGCTGCCGGAGCAGTTGGCGCGCCGCTTCCGCGCCGTAGTGGTGGAAATCAAGGATGACAAGGTGCGGGTGGCGATGGCCGACCCCACCGACCTGTTCGCCTACGACGAGATCGTCAATCACCTCAAGCGCGAGGTGACGGTGGCGGTGGCGAACGAAGGCTCGCTCGCCCAGTTCATCGATCTGATCTATCGCCGTTCGGAAGAAATCAGCGAACTGGCGCGCAACCTCACGGAAGAGTTGTCCGACGAGGTGATCGACTTCGGCACGCTCGCCGCCACCCAGAACGCCGAGGAAGCGCCGGTGGTGCGCTTGTTGCAGTCGGTGTTCGAGGACGCGATTCAGGTGCGCGCTTCCGACATACATGTCGAGCCGCAGGAAAAAAGCCTGCAAATCCGCTTTCGCGTCGATGGTGTCCTTTCCGTCGCCACCGAGGCCGACCGCAAGATCGGCCCGGCGCTGATCCAGCGCCTGAAACTGATGGCGGATCTGGACATCGCGGAGAAACGGCTGCCCCAGGACGGTCGTTTCGTCATCCGCCTGAAAAAGCGCGCGGTCGATGTGCGGATGTCGACGGTGCCGGTGCAATTCGGCGAATCCGCCGTGCTGCGTCTGCTCACCCACGGCGGGGTCACCAGCCTGACCGACATGCAGATGCCCGAGGCCCAACTGGCTCGTCTTCAGGCGCTGATCCACCGCCCGCATGGCCTGATCCTGGTCACCGGCCCCACCGGCTCGGGCAAGACCACCACGCTATACGCCGCCCTGGCCGATCTCAACACGCCGGAACGCAAACTGCTGACAGTGGAAGACCCGGTGGAATACCGGCTGCCCGGCATCAACCAGGTGCAGGTAAACGACAAGATCGAGCTGACCTTCGCCCGCGCCCTGCGCGCCTTCCTGCGCCAGGACCCGGACGTGATCCTGGTGGGCGAGATGCGCGACACGGAAACCGCCTTGATCGCCCTGCGCGCCGCGCTCACCGGCCATCTGGTGCTGTCCACCCTGCACACCAACGACGCGCCCTCCGCCGCCGCCCGTTTGCTCGACATGGGGGCGCCGCCTTTCCTGCTTTCCACCAGTCTGGCCGGGGTGGTGGCGCAACGCCTGGTGCGCAAACTCTGCCCGGTGTGCGCGCGGCCGGCGCAACTGGATGTCAATGAGCGCGTCTGGATGAAAACGGAACTGGCCGCCGGGCTCGACGAAAGCGTGCTGAAACAAGCCCGGGGTTGCGGCCATTGCAATCACACCGGCTACCAGGGCCGTCAGGGCATCTACGAATTGCTGGAAATCGACGGCGAACTCGCCGGCCTGCTCAATCGCGGCGACACCAGCGGCTTTCGCACCGCCGCCCAGAAACGCCTGGCCGGCCAGACCCTGCGCGACGAAGCCTTGCGCCTGGTGTGCGAAAGCAAGACCAGCGTGGCGGAAGCCATGCGGGTCACGCATCAGGTGGACGAATGAACCCAGGTAAAAGGGACAAGGGGCAAGGAGCAAGGAAACCCGCTCCTTGTACCTTGCCCCTTGCCCCTTGCCCCTGCATTTGAAATGCCCACCTACTCCTACAAAGCCCGCAACGCCCGAGGCGAGCTGCTCACCGGCAAGCTGGAGGGCGGTTCCGAGGCGGCGGTGGCGGATGAACTGCAACGCTCCGGCTTGACCCCGGTCGACATCGTCGGGGCGCGGCCCAAGAGTGGCGGCGAGGGTGGCCAGGATATCGGCCAGTTGTTTGGCCAGTTTTTCGCGGAAAAAGTCGGCGAGGCCGACCTGATGTTGTTCTCGCGGCAGATGTCCAGCCTGTTGAAAGCCGGCGTGCCGATTCTCCGCGCCCTCACCTCGCTCGCCGAATCGAGCGCCCACAAGGGCTTTCAGGCGGTTCTGCTGGATTTGCGCGATGGGCTTTCCTCCGGCCGCGAGCTCTCTGTCTGCCTGCGCAAGCATTCCACGGTCTTCCAGGCTTTCTTCGTCAACATGGTGCGCGTGGGTGAAACCACTGGCCGCCTCGACGATGTATTCATGCGCCTGTTCCACCACCTGGAATTCGAGCGCGAAATGCGCGAACGGGTGAAGGGGGCCTTGCGCTACCCCAGTTTCGTCATCGCCGCGCTGGTCATCGCCCTCGGCGTAATCAATGTGATGGTCATTCCCGCCTTCGCCAAGGTCTACAAGAGTTCCGGCGCCGAACTGCCCCTGGTAACCAAAATCCTCATCGGCGCCTCCGACTTCACCGTCGCCTGGTGGCCATGGCTGCTGGCCGGCATGGTGCTGGCCGGCATCGGCTTCCGCTGGTGGCGGCGGACTGAAGGCGGCCGCTACCTCTGGGACAAATTCCTGCTACGCGTGCCCATCGTCGGCAAGATCGTGCACAAGGCCGCGCTGGCGCGTTTCGCCAAGGGACTGGGGATGACCTACCAGAGCGGCGTGCCGATCGTGCAGGGTCTGACCAATGCCGCCCAGGTGGTGGACAACGCCTTCATCGCCAGCCGCATCGAACAAATGCGCGACGGCGTCGAACGCGGCGAGGCGCTAACCCGTACCGCCGCCACCACCGGCGTCTTCACCCCGGTGGTATTGCAGATGATGGCGGTGGGCGAGGAAACCGGCGAACTCGACCGACTCCTGACCGAGATCGGTGACCTCTACCAGCGTGATGTGGAATACGAGATCCGCACGCTCTCGGAACAGATCGAACCCATCCTCATCGTCAGCCTGGGGGGCATCGTGCTGGTGGTGGCCCTTGGGGTGTTCCTGCCAATCTGGGATCTCGGCTCCACCATGACGCGAAAATAAGTGCGCCGACGCATTGTTTTTTCTCAAGTTATCAATTCCCCCGCCGTAATAACGGGCAATAGCCCTATAGCCAAACCGTTTTAAGGAGATCGTCATGCCCAAGCTGCAAAAAGGTTTCACCATGATTGAACTGGTCATGGTCATCGTCATTCTCGGCATCCTCGCCGCCGTCGCCCTGCCGCGCTTCTATGACCTGCAAACCGACGCCCGCAAGGCCAAGGCTGACGGCATCTTCGGCTCGGTGCGTTCCGCCTCCGCCATCGCCCATTCCGCATATCTGGTCAGTGGCAGCGCCACGACCGCCAGCGTCACCCTGGAAGGCCAGGCGGTCGCGCTGGTCAACGGCTATCCCTCCGCCGCCGGCATCGTCGTCGCCGCCAACCTGAACGCCACCAACGACAACGTCACCATCACCACGACCGGCACCACCACCACCATCGACGTCAACGGCGCCGCGACGCCGGCGACTTGCCGGATCAGCTACACCGAAGCCGCGTCCGCCGGCGCCGCGCCGACCATCTCTCAGCCCGGCAACAAGGCTGGTTGTTAACAAGGGGTAAGGTGCAAGGGGCAAGGGGCAAGGAACAAGGAAGGGCGGGGTTTCCCCTTGCCCCTTGCTCCTTGCCCCTGGGTTTCACCCTGGTGGAACTGGTCGCCATCATCATGATCGCGGGCATCCTCGCCGCCGTCGCCGGCCCCCGCTTTTTCAACCCCTCCACTTTCGCCGCGCGCGGCTATACCGATGCCGCCAGCGGCTTACTGCGCTACGCCCAGAAACTGGCCATCGCCCGCCATGCCGGGGTCACCGTGCAGATCAACAGCAGCGGCCTGGCGCTCTGCGCGACCACCGCCAACCCCTGCGCGGACGCCAACCCCTGGCCCGGCCCGCAGGGTGAAACGCCTTATCAGATCGACGTGCCCGGTGGCGTCAGCCTCGCCGGCAGCGCCGCCAGCGTCAGTTTCGACTCCCAGGGCCGGCCGAATGCGGAAGTCAGCCTCACCATCACCGGCGATACCGTGCGCACCCTGACGGTGGAAGCGGAGACCGGCTATGTCTATTAAGGGGCAAGAGGCAAGGGGCAAGGGGCAAGGGAAAACCCCGCCTTTCCTTGCCCCTTGCACCTTGCCCCTTGCCCCTGCCGCAGGCGTCTCCCTGATCGAGGCCGTGCTGTTCATGGTCGTGGTCAGCGTGGCCCTGGCCGTGTTGGTGAAGGCCTTTGACCAGGCCGCCGTGGCCAGCGCCGACCCGGTGTTGCGGCGACAGTCGCTGGCCATCGCGCAATCGTTGCTGGAAGAGATCAGCTTCAAGGACTTCGCCAATCCCAGCCCCGGCGGCTATGCCGGCCCCTACAACGCCGCTACCCGCAGCCAGTTCGACGATGTGATGGATTACAACGGCCTCACCCTGAACGGCATCAGCGACCTTTCCGGCGCGGCGGTCGCCGGTCTCGCCGGTTACCGCGCCGACGTCACCGTCACCGCCGCCGCCTTCGGCGCTGTCCCCGCCGGCGCCGGCTGGCGCATCACCATCACCACCACCGACCCTGCCGGGCGAACCCTCGCCCTGGACGGGTATCGGGCGAACTATTGATGAGGGGCAAGATGCAAGGGGCAAGGTTCAAGGAAAACCCACGGCCTACCGGCCGTTGCTTGCCCCTTGCCCCTTGCCCCTTGCCCCTGGGCTTCACCCTGATCGAACTCATCATCGTCATGATGGTGGTGGGCATTCTCTCCAGCATCGTCGCAATGTTCATCCGGCACCCGCTGGAGGCCTACATGACAGCCACGCGCCGCGCCGCGCTGGTTGACGCCGCCGATACCGCGCTACTGCGCATCGCCCGCGACATCCAGGCCGCCCTGCCCAACAGCCTGCGGGTCACGCAGAGCGGCGGCGCCACCTATCTGGAATACCTGCCGCTGGAAGACGGCGGCCGCTACCGGTCGGCGCAAACCGGCGCCGGCGGCGGCGACATGCTCGATTTCAGCGCCGGCAGTGATACCAGCTTCGACGTGCTCGGCCCCACCGTCACAGCCACAGCCGAGCATTACCTGGTGATCTACAACCTCGGCCTGGATGCCTCGACCTCCGCCTGGCTGGGCGGCAACCGGCGCACGGTCACCAGCAACGGCGGCGTTTCCAATCTCGCCTTCGCCGCCACCGGCGCCCCGCTGCCGCTGGAGTCACCGGGAAAACGCTTCTACCTGGCCGGCCCCCCGGTCACCTACGCCTGCAATCCGGCCACTGGCGAACTCCGCCGGATCTCCGGTTATGCCCCGCAAGCCGCGCAACCCGCCAGCTTCGGCGGCGCGACTTCCCGCCTCCTGGCCAGCCAGGTCGCCAGCTGCGCCTTCACCTACGACCCCGGCGCCTCGCAACGCCTCGGCCAACTCACCTTGCACCTGCAACTCCGCCAGGATGGCGAAACGGTCACCCTGTATCGGGAAGTGGCGGTGAACAATGATGCTTGAGAAGCAGGGGCAAGGGGCAAGGTACAAGGTACAAGGGAAACTGGGGTTCCTTGCCCCTTGCCCCTTGCCCCTTGCCCCTGAAAAAGGCTTCGCTCTCCCCGCCGCCATCTTCCTGCTGGTGGTGCTGGGCGGGCTGGCGGGATGGATGATGCGGCTGACCACCGCGACGCTGGCACAGGAGGCGCTGGAGCTGGAGGGCGCGCGCGCCTACCAGGCGGCGCAAGCGGGCGTGGAAGCGGGCATCTACGCGGCGCGGAACGGCAGTTGCGCGCCACAGACGCTGAGTTTCACCGGTCAGCTCGGCCGTTTCACGGCAACCGTCGCGTGTACAGCCTACAACGCCGACGAGGGCGGCCAGGCGGTGACCCTGTACCGCATCACCAGCGTCGCCTGCAACCAGCCGGCCGCCGGCGCCTGCCCCAATGCCGCGCCGACCCAGCCGGAATACGCGGAACGGCATATGCACGCCGTGGTGGAGGGCTGACATGGTGCTCCGCTCGTGGTTCGCCTGTTTCCTGTTTCTATGCGCCTCTAGCGCCTTCGCCGCGTTTGGCGTCAGCTCGGCAACACTGAATGGCAGCGTGACAACAAGGGTGGCTCCGGGCACATCGATCAGCACTTCCGTGACACTGGACTATTTCGGCAACACCTCCGGCGCCAATGGTCAATGGGGCGCCACCCAGTGGACCGTGGATGGCGTGAGCACCTGCCATGAACATGCCGACCATTCCGCGCCCGGCCCCGACAGCATCACCTTCACCATTACAGCCCCGGCCACGACCGGCCAGTACGACGTCAGTTTCGTGGCCTTTTCCAGCGACAATTGCGGCGGCCAGGTCAGCGCGACCTTTACCCTGACTGGCGGTATCCGGGTCCAGGTCGTGACCCTGTTGGCCGAGTATCGACTGGAGGAGGACGCCTGGACCGGCGTATCCGGCGAGGTGAAAGACAGTTCCGGCAACAACCGCCACGGCACCGCCTTCGGCACGCCGCTACCGGGCATGGATGCGGACGTGCCCGCGCGGAGCGGCAACCCGGGCACCTGTGATTACGGCGTCTTTGGCGGCAACGCCAGCGGCGGCCCCGCCTTGAATCTGAGCGGATTACCGGTCGATACCAGCCCGGGCGCCAATACCAGCGTGGCGTTCTGGATGTACTGGGATGGCAGCAACAACGTCATGCCCATCGGCTGGAATGTGCACGACCTCTGGCTGGTCAGCGGGGTGTTCGGCTTCAACACCGGCAACAGCGACGTCTTCGGCATTTCCTCCGGTGGGCTGGCCAACGGCTGGCACCATGTCGTGGCGGTATTCACCAATGGCGCGGTCGCGTCCAACGAGCTGTATATCGACGGTGTCAAACAAACCCTGACCCAGCGCTTATCCAGCCCCAACAACGGCAACGCCTACGTCAGAAGCACCCTCCAGGTCAGCGGCTGGGGCGCGGACGGCGGCTACCGCTTTTCCGGGCACATCGACGACGTCAAGGTCTACAACGGCGCGCTCAGTCAGGCCGAGGTCAACACCGCAAATACGGCAACCCACACCTGCCCGATCCACCCCCCCCCTCCCGCCGCCACCCTGGTGGCTGAATACCGCTTCGACAATATGTGGAGCGCCACAGTCCCCTTGGCGGACAGTACCGGCAATGGCCGCGACGCCCTGCTGACCGGTGGTAGTGTCGACCAGGTGCTGGCGCCGGCCAGCGGGCTCAAGCCGGAAACCTGCAAGGCGGGCAGTTTCAGCCGCAGCGGCTATTTCACGGCCAGCGGCCTGAACCTGAATACCGCCTCGGGAGCCAAATCCACGGTGGCCTTCTGGATGTACTGGGACGGCAGCTATCCCTCGGATGGCTGGGCCATGCCGTTTCGCTGGGACAATCAGTTTTACGACCTGGCCTTCCGCAACAATGGATGGTTCGGCTTCAACACCGGCCAGGGTGATGTCACCGGCTTTTCCAGCAGCGACCTGGCCAATGGCTGGCACCACGTGGTGGCGGTGTTCACCAGCGGTGGGGTTGCCGGCAACAAGATCTATATCGATGGTCAGTTGCGTAGCCTGCAATCGAGCGGCTCACCGGCGGCACGCGCCACCAGTACCGGCGCGGTGATCGGCGCGGGCGGCAACTGGTCGAATGGATACAAGTTCGGTGGCCGGATCGACAATCTGCGTATCTATCGAGACGAACTCAGCCAGACGGATGTCACGACGCTCTACCAGCAGGCCCAGCCCTGCGGCAGTCTCGTCGCCGAATACCGCATGGATGAACCTTCCTGGAACGGCACAGCGGGCGAGATCATCGATAGCGTGGGCGCGAACAATGGCCAGGCGATCAGCGGTGCCGTCATCAGCACCGGGAAGCTATGCAACGGGGCGAGTTTTGCACCGGCAAATAGTTACGCGCTGGTCAACCACACCCCGGCCATCGAGGTGGGGAAGAATGGCGGCGATTTTTCCGTCGCCTACTGGATGCGCCACACCAATACTTTCACCGGCGCCTGGCGGAGCCTGATCCACAAAGGAGCGGCCAACACAGACCGAACCTTTGCCATGTGGATGTATCCGTCCAGCAATCAGATGCACGCCCGCGTCAGCACGACTTCCAACTGGAACGAAGGGATCAATGCCAGCGTGACCCCGATCGCGCTCAACGCCTGGACACATGTGACTTATGTGAAGAGCGGGCCATCACTCAGGCTCTATCTCAACGGAACGCTGGACAGCCAGGTGGCGCTGGCGGGCACGTCGATTGCCAATACCGGACCACTCTATCTGGGAAAGGACCCCTGGTATCCAGGGTTTGGCGGGCAACTGGATGAATTCAAGATTTTCGCCAGCGCGCTCTCCGCGGCCGATATCACCTCCGGCTACGCCAACGAATCCAGCGGCAAGAACTGGGACGGCAGCACGCGCACCTGCGCCAGCCCACCGTCTACCGGCCCCGCCGCCCTCAACGCCGTCGATGTCGGCGCCAACGCGGTCTCCGGCCGGATCACCACGAAAACGGCGGGCACGTCCTTCAACCTCGACCTGTACGCCCTCAACGCCGGTCGCACCGCCCAGGATGGCGGCGCGACCGGCGAGGTGCTGGTCGACCTGCTCGCCAACAGCAGCGCCGGGGTGGCGCTGGACGCCAACAATTGCCCGGTCACCGCGACCACCCTGGCTGTGGGCACCGTCACCCTGACCGCCGGCAAGGCCACGGCGAACATGGGTGCGCTCGCCAATGCCTGGCGCGACGTGCGCGTGCGGATGCGCTACCCGGCCACCGGCGCGGCCACGGTTACCGCCTGTTCCGCCGACAACTTCGCGGTGAAACCGGCCGCCCTTACCGCCATCGCCAGCCACGCCGACTGGCAGACGGCCGGCACCAGCGCCACCCTGGCCAACGCCGGCACCAGCGGCGGCGAGGTGCACAAGGCGGGACGGCCGTTCAGCATCCGGGTCAGCGGCTACAACGCCGCCAATGTCCTTACCGGCAATTACGACGGCAGCCCGAGCGCGAGCACGACCTGTGTCCTGCCGGCGAGCGGCTGCGTGATGGGCACTTTCAGCACCGGCGCGTTCAGCGCCGGCGGCGGCACGGTCAGCAGCAGCACGGCCAGCTACAGCGAAGTGGGCGCGATTTCCGCCACTTTCACCGATACCGGCTATGCCGCCGTCGACAGTGGCGACAGCGCCGCCAGTTGCGCGGGCTTCCATGTTTGCGCCGGCGCCATCACCATCGGCCGCTTCGTGCCCGACAACTTCGCGGTGAGCACCAACACCCCGGCATTCACGCCCGCCTGCGGCGGCTTCAGCTACCTGGGGCAGCCGTTCGGCTTTGGCACGCCACCGCGATGGACCGTGACCGCGCGCAACAGCGCCGGCGCCACCACCCGCAACTACAGCGGCGCGCTGTTCAAGATCAACGCCGCCACCATCACCGGCCAATCCTGGAGCGCGGCCAGCGGCACAGTGACTCCCGTCGCCGCGCTGCCGGCGACGAGCGTGACGGATTTGGGCGGCGGCCTGGGCAGCATCACCTTCGGTGTCGGCAACCCCACCGCCGGTGGCGGCCTGGTTTTCACCCGCGCGGCGCCGGTCGCCCCGTTCGACGCCAGCCTTACACTCGCGGCCAGCGTCGCCGACAGCGAGGGCGTGGTTCACGCCGGCAACCCGTATCAACAAATCGGCATCAGTTTCGACGATGGCAATGCCGCCACCACGAACGACGCCCAGATGCGTTTTGGCCGCCTGCGTCTCGCCAACGCGGTCGGTTCCGAATTGTTGCCGCTGCCGATGCCGCTCACCGCCCAGTTCTGGAATGGCCAGGGCTGGATCGGCAACGCCGAAGACCATTGCACGGCTATTTCTTCGCCTACCCTTACATTTTTTTCACAGACTGCCGATAACCAGCTCAGCAGCGGGGAAACAACAGCCAGCTTCAATGCGACACTGGTCGCGGGCAACGGCAATTTGCGGTTTTCCGCGCCTGGCCAGGGTAATTTCGGCTTCATGGATTTGAGCGTGGCCGCGCCGGCCTGGTTGAAATTCAACTGGGACGGCGTCGACCAGGGCGGCGATGGCGACTTGCAGGACGACAATCCACGCGCCCGCGCCGCCTTCGGCAAACGCCGCGGCAGTGACAAGATCATCATTCGGCGGGAGATTTATTGATATGGCTAGTCAAGGAGCGAAACGATGGAACACATGATTCAACTGCATATCGAGAAATTGCCTGAAAACGTCTACCTGGCCACCAGCGACGAGGTTCAAGGTCTGGTGGCGCAAGGCCGCACGATTCAGGAGACCATCGAGATCGCCCGCGATGTTGCAAAAAAATTGATCGAATCACAGTCCGGCGCCGACATTGACGCACTGCCGCCGGCACGTGAGTCCTTCGATTACCCGTTGATTGTGGCAACCTGATGGGCCGGCTTGCGGGTTACCGCTACCGCGACATCGTCAAGCGACTGAAATATTTTGGTTTTGAATTCCATCGTCAGGCGGCGGGCTCCCATGAAATCTGGCTCAATCCGGCAAGCAATCGCTATACGACCATTCCCAATCACCCCGGTGACATGCCAGAGGGAACACTGCGAGCCATCCTCAAGCAAGCCGATATCGAGGCGGAGTCATTCATTGCCGCGAAATAAACAGGCAACCCAGGCAGCTTGGAACTAACCCATGTTCTCGTTCAAACCTCGAGCCCAGATTCCCAACCGCGCGGTGCTGTCCCCCTGCCAGGACGGCGTCGCGGCATTGCGCCTGGAGGGCGATCCGGGCCGCCCCCACGTTGCCGCCTTCGCCCTGTTGGACGGCGCATCCCCGAACCCGGACCTGCTGCAACGACTGGCGCGCGAGACCGGCATCCAGAATGCGCCGCTCACTGCGCTGCTCAACCAGGATGCCTACCACACGGTGCTGATCGAAGCGCCCAACGTACCCGATGACGAACTCCCCAGCGCCATCCGCTGGAAAGTGAAAGACCTGCTCAATTTCCATATCGACGACGCCGTGCTCGACCATCTGCCCGTCCCGGGACGCGCCGGCCAGACGCCTTCGCTCTACGTGGTGGCCGCCCAGGCGCCGGCCGTGCGCGAACTGGCGCAGCCCTACCACCAGGCCGATCTGCCGCTGTCCGTCATCGACATTCGGGAAACCGCACAGCGTAATCTGAGCGTGCGCCTGGCACCCGAGGATTACGCCGTGGCCATGCTCCACCTCGAAGGCGAGAGCGGCCTGCTGACCTTTACCTTCGGCGGCGACCTGGTGTTGTCGCGCCGGATCGAGGGGCGCGGCGCCGGGGGCGATTTCCTGTTCGACCGGGTTGCGATGGAAACGCAGCGCTCGGTGGACTACTTCGAACGCCAGTTCTCCTGGCTGCCCCTGGCCAAGCTCTACCTGGCGCCGATGCCGGATTCGGCGTTGCTGGCGCGCAAGCTCGCGGACTACCTGCCGTTCGGCGCGGAAGTGCTCGACCTCAATCGCCTGTTCGACCTGAGCGGCCAGGATCGGCTACTCGACGAACGCACCCAGAATCGCACATTCCATCTGCTCGGCGCGGCCCTGCGGGAAGCGGCATGAGATACGACCCCCACGCTCACTTCGTTCGCTGCCCCCCAAGTACCCGCAAGGGGCAGGCCGTATCTGTAATGCCGCTAAAGCGGCAACAGCTACGCACGGGGCGGCCAGCCTCCCTTGGGACGGCCCTGCGGGAGGCGGCATGAAGCAGATCAACCTCTACCAGGCCGCTTTCCACCCGCCCCGGGTGATCATGCCGGCGCGCCGCCTGCTGATGGGCGGGGTGTTCTTCCTCTGCGGCATGCTCGCCCTCTATGCCTGGGATGCCTGGCGCCTCGCGCAACTGCGCCAGGAAGTCGAGCGACTGACCCAGCGCGCGGCCAACCTGGAAGCCCGGGTCAACGCCGGCGCCGCGACGCGGGAGGCCGACCCGCGCCTGCTGGCGGAAGCCGAGGCCGTGGAAACCCGGCTGCACAATCTGCAACTGGCGCGGACCGCTCTGGCCGGCGGTTCGCTGGGCTCGGATCGTGGTTATTCCGCGCAATTCCGCGCGCTTTCCCGCGCCCGCGTCAACGGCGCCTGGTTGACCCACATCGAGGTGGGCGACGGTGGCAAGGCCATGAGCCTGCGCGGCCGCGCCCTCACCGGCGAGGACAGCGCCCGCCTGATCGCCAGCCTGCAACGCGAACCGCTGTTCGTCGGCCTCTCCTACTCCGGCCTCACGCTGACGCAGCCGGAAGACGCGGAGAAGGAAGCGGATGGCGCCGCGCCGCGGCCACCCCGGTTCCTCGAATTCTCCCTGACCGCCTGGCAGGCCGCGCCCAGCGACGCGTCCGCGCCCGTCCCCCGGACCGGCGCGATGGCAATCGACCCCGCCGCCCTTGCCGCCGCGCTCGCGTCCGGCAAACTGGACGCGAATCAGGCCGCGCAGGCCGCCGCCGCCGCGAGGAGCGCGCCATGAAACAGCTCGTCGGATACCTGGAAAAAATCGACGCACTGAGCCCGCGTGAGCGCGTCATCCTGTTCGCCCTGATGCTGGCCGGCCTGTGGGCCGTGGTGGATGCGCTGTTGCTGGGGCCGCTGGACAAATCGATCCACGCCGAGCAGCAGAAACTGCAAGCCGCCGCCGCCCAGATCGCCGGCGCCCAGGCCACCCTGACCCTGCGCGATAGCCAGAGCGACCCCGCCAGCGCAGCGCGGCAACGTCTGGAATCCGCCCGGCAGGCGCTGGGCGCCCGGATGCGCGAGGCCGAATACACGCAAAACCGACTGGTGGCCGCCAAGGACATGACGCGCGTACTGCACGGCCTGCTGCGCAACCAGCCCGGCCTGCGCCTGGCCACCCTGAAGACGCTGCCCCCGGAGCCGGTTGGCCTGCCCAGCGACGCCAAGGTCGAGGATGCCGCCCTGTTCCGTCAGGGGGTGCGACTCACCCTGGTGGGCGGCTACGCCGAACTGGTTCATTACATGGAAAGCCTGGAAAAATTGCCCGTGGGCTTCTACTGGTCTCGCGCCGAACTGGACGCCAGCCACCATCCCGAGATCGAACTCACGCTGATCCTCTATACCCTGAGCGAGGAACCGACATGGCTGACGGTGTGAACAAGGGGCAAGCCGCCGTGGAACCGCGCCACGCCCGGGGGGCGCGGTTCGCCGCGCTCACCGCAGCCTGCGTCATGGCCTGGGCGCCGCCCGCCATTGCCGCCGACATCGCCGACCCGACGCGGCCGCCGAGCGGATTCGGCGAGCGGGCGGCGGAAGCGCCACCGGCGCCGCCCTTGCGGGTCAGCAGTATCTTTCTCATGGGCAAGCAGCCCTATGCCATTCTCGATGGCCGGGTGGTGCGGGTCGGCGACCGGCTGGAAGCGGGACGAATCGGCAAGATCGACGAGACCGGTATCTGGCTGAAGACACCGGCTGGACCCAGACAACTCAAATTGTTGCCGGACGTGGAGAAGACGCCCGCCGGCAAGGGCAGGAAAAAGGTGGAACAGCGATGAACAAACCAACAACTTCCACGGGCGCACCCGCCGCCTTCCGCGGCGCCGACTCACGACCGGTCATTTCCATGCGCCGAGCCGCCTGCCTAATCGGGTGCGGCGTCTCCCTCGCGCTCATGCTTTCCGGCTGCGCCCAGGTCAGAGAAAAACCAGCGCTGCCGACGATCCAGGAAGAAATGCGCCTGGCCGCCGCCGCCCCGGCCCCCGCGCCCCTGCCCGCCGCCGTGGCGGCCGCCCTGGCGCCGCCGAGCAAGCTGCAACTTCCGCGCTCCTCCGCGCAGGCGGTGGAGCCACGTTTCGACCTGGCGGTGAACAACGCTTCCGCGCAACAGGTGTTCATGGGCATCGCCTCCGGCACCCGCTACAGCATGCTGCTTCAGCCGGAAGTGGCGGGCAGCATCACGGTCAACCTCAAGGATGTCAGCGTGCCCGAGGCCATGAGCGCGATGCGCGAGCTGTACGGCTACGAATACCGCATCGATGGCAACCAGATCTTCGTGCAACCACTGACCTCGCAAACCCGCTTCTATACAGTTTCCTATCCCACCTCGGTGCGCCAGGGCAAATCGGAACTGCGCGTGATCTCCGGCGCGGTGACCGACAGCGCCGGCGGTGGCGCCAGTGGCGCCGCGCCCACGCAATCCTCGCGGCAACTGGAAACCAGCCGCCTGTCCACCGACCAGAAAAGCGATTTCTGGGGGGAGTTGCAGTCCAGCGTCGGCCTGCTGATCGGCTGCGCCGGCCAAGCCGGCGGCGCCCTCACCTGCCCGCCCGAGCGCGGCGTCATGACCAGCCCCGCGACCGGCATGCTGGCGGTGCGCGCCCTGCCGATGGAACAGCGCATCGTGAACGAGTATCTCAAGGCCGCGCGGGTGACCGTGGAACGCCAGGTGATGATCGAGGCGAAGATCATCGAAGTCTCCCTCAACGAGGGCGCGCAAAGCGGCATCAACTGGGCCGCCATCGGCAGCAGCCACGCCTCGCCGTTCGCCCTCAGCGGCAACATCGGCCAGGCCACCTTCCCCTCCACCGCCTACCCCTTCATCAACACCGCGACGGAATTCGGCGCCCTCAACATGGCCGCCAGCGGCACCATGCTCGGCCTCGCGTTCCAGACCGACAGCTTCGCCGCCCTGGTGCGCTTCCTGGAAACCCAGGGCCAGGTCCAGGTGCTGTCCAGCCCGCGCATCGCCGCCATCAACAATCAGAAGGCCGTGCTCAAGGTGGGCACCGATGAATTCTTCGTCACCAATGTCTCCACCACCACCAGCACCGGCACCGGCAGCGGCACCACGACGCCGAACGTGACCCTGCAACCGTTCTTCTCCGGCATCTCGCTGGACGTGACGCCGCAGATCGACGACGCCGACAACATCATCCTGCACGTGCATCCGAGCATCAGCTACGTCACCGAAACCACCAAGAACATCGCCCTCGGCGGCAGCGGCCTCTCCAGCATCAGCCTGCCCCTGGCGGTCAGCCAGATTTCCGAAACTGACAGCATCGTCCGCCTCAGGAACGGCGAGATCGCCGCCATCGGCGGCCTGATGAAGCGCGAATCGCGCGACGACGGCAGCGGCGTACCCGGCCTCGGGAAAATTCCCCTGCTCGGCGCCCTGTTCAAGAGCAGCAACGTGCGGCGCACCAAGCAGGAGCTGGTGATCCTGCTCAAACCCACACTGATCAAGCAGCAATCGGACTGGCTCGATTCGGCGCGCGAAAGCAGCGCCCGCATCCGGGAATTCGACAGCCCGGCGCCGGCCCCGCGTTGATGGCCGAGCGTGTACGGGCTTCACCCCCCTGTTTCAAGGCACTTAGCGCGTTAGCGGGTGACGCTGGCCGGCAAGGTTCCCCCCTTTTGCAAAGGGGGGCTAGGGGGGATTTTCGGACGCTTGCACTGGCACAACCCTTGGATAAATCCCCCTCAGTCCCCCATGGCGCTAAGTTAAGGTCGGCGCAGGCTTTTCTCCCTTCTCCCGCAGGCGGGAGAAGGGCCGGGGATGAGGGATTATGGGTGCGTGCCACGCTTGCAAGCGCCCTCACCCCAACCCTCTCCCGCTTGCGGGAGAGGGGGCCGGTCAGCACCAGCTGCCAACCTCTGCGAGTTATCTTAGCGCCATGGCCCTCAGTCCCCCTTTGCAAAAAGGGGACGTCACCTTCCCTTCGGCTTTCACGCACATCGCCCGCTAACGTGAACCGCGCCTTGAACCAGGGGGGAGCCAGATGTACCTCGCCCACTTCGGCCTGAAAGAATTCCCCTTCGGCCTCACCCCGGATACCAGCTACTTCTTCCCGGGCGCCGGCACCCAGGCGGCGCTCAACACCCTGCTGGTGGCGCTGGACGCCGGTGAGGGGCTGATCAAGATCGTCGGCGAGGTCGGTTCCGGCAAGACCCTGCTCTGCCGTTACCTGCTCAATCATCTCGACGCCGATGGCTGGGCCACGGCCTACATCCCCAACCCTCACCTCACCCCGGCCGCCCTCAACCAGGCGCTGCTCGCGGAACTCGGCGGCGACGTCAAACGCAGCCTCGCCTACGGTCTGACCAAGGCGCTGGAAACCCGGCTGCTGGAACTGGCGCGGGACGGTCGCCGCGCCGTCGCCCTGATCGACGAAGCCCAGGCCATTCCCCTGGAAAGCCTGGAAGCGCTGCGCCTGATCACCAACCTGGAAACGGAAAAACGCAAACTCCTGCAAATCGTCCTCTTCGGCCAACCGGAGTTGGACACGCGCCTGAATGACCCCTCGGTGCGCCAGATCAAGAGCCGTATCGCCTTCCATGACCAGCTCGCCCCCCTCACGCCCATGGAAACACCCAGCTACCTGATGCACCGAGGCGGTCTCGCCGGCGCCAGCCAGCCGCTGTTCCAGGTCGCCGCCGCGAAAAAACTCCACCGCGCCAGCCGCGGCGCGCCAAGATTGCTCAACATCCTCGCGCACAAGGCCCTGATGCTCGCCTTCGGCGAAGGCGCCGAACAAGTGGCGCCGCGCCATGTCCGCCTCGCCGGCCGCGACACCCCGGGCGCGCGCCTGTCACTACTCGACCGCTGGGGCCTCACATGAAACGACCCCCTGACTCGCTACGCTCGTTCCCCCCCGAGGGGGGAGGTCAGTTCCTTCGGAACGGCCGGGCGGAACTGACATGAGCGTCATCAATCGCGTCCTCAAGGATCTCGACCACCAGGGCGCCGCACCGACGACCCTCGCCGGCGTCCACGCGGTTCACACCGGCACACCCTCGGCGCGCCCGCGCTGGCCCTGGCTCGCATTGCCGCTCGTCGGTCTGGCCGCCGCCTGGTGGTTCTGGCCCGCGCCGGCACCACAGCCGGCGGCGCCGGTTCAGGAAGAATCGACACCGCGACTACGCATGAGCGCAACCCTGAGCAGCCCCACCCTCCCCGCCCGCGTCGAGGACGTTGCCGGGGAAGTTGCCAGTGAAGCGGACACGGGCACCGCGCAAGAGTCCCTCACCCAGGCGAAACAGCCGGAACCGACCAAACCGCCGCCCGCGCGCGAAATCAATCACGGCGCCACGCCGACGCGCGAGGCGCCGCCACCGATCCAGCTCGATACCCGCCTCCCCGAACCGCGCGTCGCTAAGGTCATCAAGGAAGTCCGCCCCCTCAGCACTGGCGACCAGGCCGAGCAAGCCTGGCGGCAAGCGGCGCGATTGATCGAACTTGGTCGAGTCCAGGCGGCGCAGGACGGTCTAGAAGCCGCCCTGCGCCTGGACCCCAGCCACGGCCCGGCGCGGCAGACGCTGATCGCGCTGAGCCTGGATGCCGGCGACACCGCGCGCGGCGAGAGCCTGCTGCGCGAGGGCCTGCAACTACACCCCAGCGACCCCTGGTACCACCGTGGTCTCGGCCAGCTACAACTGCAACGCGGCGACACCACCCAGTCCGCGAACATCCTCAAAGCCGGCCTCGGCAAGGGCGTCGACGCCGACTACTGGGGCCTCTACGCCGGCGTCCTCAGCAAAGCCGGCCGCCATGGCGAAGCCGCCCAGGCCTGGCGCGAAGCCGCCCGCCTCAACCCGACACACGGCTCCTGGTGGATCGGCCTCGCCGTCTCGCTGGAACAAACCGGCCAACGCAACGACGCCGCCGCCGCCTACCAGCGCGCGCTACAAACCCGCCTAAGCCCGGAACTCCGCGACTTCGCCGCCAGGAAAACAAGTGAATTGGCCGGCCAATGAGCCCGTCGGCCGAGTTCGGCTTGACGCTCCCCCGGGGATACGGTTAAATGCGCGCCTCTTTTGGCCCGGGTTCCCTGGCTGAAGTAGCGGCCAGATAGCTCAGTTGGTAGAGCAGCGGATTGAAAATCCGCGTGTCGACGGTTCGATTCCGCCTCTGGCCACCAACAGAATCAAATGATCAGCCCGACTTTTCAGTCGGGCTTTTTGTTTTCTGGCCTCCGTGTAAGCGCTTTGTCAGCGATTTTCCGAGATGCCGCGCGAAGCACGGATTGCCCTTGCCTTTAGCTGTTGCCACCCATCCGGTTGGAGCTGCGGGGCTGGGTGACGCCGAACAGGGCGGCGGCTTCGGCCTGGGTCATGCCACGCTGGCGAATCAGCTTTTCCAGTTCCATCATCAGCGCTGACTTGGCGCGCATGCTGGGGGGCCTCGATGGCATCCCAGACGCTGGTGAATACGCGTACCTGCTTCATGCCGCTTCCAGTTCCTCGCCATCCCGACGTAGCTTGTAGAGCTGGATCAGCACTTCGGCCGGCAACTGCAGACCGGAAGCCAGGCGACGGATCATGTCCAAGGTCAGGGGGCGGACGCGGTTCAGGATGTCGGATACCCGGCCACGCGGGCCGATGTATTGCTCCAGTTCTTTACGTGTCATCCCCCGTGCCTCCATGACGTGGTTGAGAAACTCGATGGGTAGAGTAGAGAACAGGCTCTCGCCTGCCCTCCCTCATCAAACCGTGCATGCGGTTCTCCCGCACACGGCTTTCCGATGTTCTTCATACCGAGGCATGCGCCGATTTCCAGCCGGCTTCCGTGGGCGGTTTGTATAACC
>JAURYL010000017.1 GCA_030653935.1 Pseudomonadota bacterium | reverse complement strand
CTCTTCACCTTGGTTGGAGCCCATGCCAAAGCGAGCCAATCACGATGCTGAAACCACCAACTGGAGAGCCGTATGCGGGAGAACCGCACGTACGGTTCGGAGGGAGGGGAGGGCGTTAGTCCTTCCCTACCCCTATCGCGGTTTTGCTGGGGTTTTTTGCCGTATTGCTTGCTGGTTGCGGCAGCGATAGCGCACAACCGCCCAAAAACGGCGAGCCGGCGCCGGTATTCCAGGCGCAAACCCTGGCTGGCGATCAGGTGCAGGTGCCAAGTGACTTCAGCGGCAAGGTCGTGGCGCTTCGATTCTGGGCCGACTGGTGCCCGTATTGCCGCAAGGAAATGACGGAATTGCAGCCGGTGTACGCGCGCTTGCACGAGCGTGGCCTGGAAATCCTGGCGGTCAATGTGGCGCAGGATCGCGATACCGTGCGGCGTTTCATCGAGCCTTTGGGCATTCGTTACCCCGTCCTGCTCGATCCGGAAGGTGCTACCGCGCGGGCCTACGGCGTCAATGCCCTGCCCATCACCTGGCTGCTGGATCGCCATGGCATCGTGCGCGGCAAGATCGTTGGTGAGACGACGGCGGAAGTGTTCGAGCGGCAAGTCGTGAAGTTGCTGGATGGAAACTGATCTCACCCTCCCGCTCGCCTTCCTCGCCGGCCTGGCCGGCGCCGGGCACTGCTGGGCGATGTGCGGCGGGCTGGTGGGGGGCGCTTTCCTTGGCCTGGGCGGCGGGCATCCTGCCTGCGCTACCGCTGTTCCGCGCCAGGTGCCGCCGCATCTTGCTTACCACGGCGGCCGGGTGCTGGCTTACACCCTGCTGGGCGCGCTCGCCGCCGGCATTGGTCAGGCCATCGTGTTGACCGGCGGCATCGGCCGCGCCCAGGGCGTGCTTTATGTCGTCGCCGGGGTGGGGGTGGTGTTGGCGGGTGCGCTGGCCATGCGGCGCTCCGTAGGGTGCCCTGCCGCGCGCACCGAAGAGTGTGGGTCGGTGCGCGCGGCGCACCCTACGTCTCGACCTGTCCCTCCGCTGTTCGCCGTCGCCGGCTTCCTCAACGGCCTGATGCCCTGCGCCCTGGTGTTCTCGCTCACCCTCAAGGCGGCCACCGCGCCGTCCATCGCCACCGGCGCGACCTGGCTGTTCGCCTTCGGCCTCGGCACCGTGCCGGCGATGTTGCTGGCCGGCGTGCTGGCGCACTGGCTGGGCGCGCAAGCGTTGCTCTGGCTGCGCCGTGCGGGTGGGCTGTTGATCATGACTCTGGGGCTGCAAGCCATCTGGGCCGGAGCGAAGTTTTTCCACGTCATGCTGCATTTGTGAGCAGGACTTTATTCACCAAGGAGAGAACCATGAAACGTCGTGAAATGTTCAAACTGCCCCTGGTTGCCGCCGCCGCCCTGGTTGCCATGCCTGTTCATGCCGCCGCAAGGTGTGAAGGCGAGGGTACACCCGTGCAGTTCATCCCGAAAACGCCGAAGGACGCCAGCCCGCTGGAAAACGAGCTGAACAAGTATCCCAAGTGCCCGTATTGCGGCATGGATCGCGCCCAGTTCCATCACGCCCGGCATCTGGTGCATTACGGCGACGATCTGGTGGATGCCACCTGCTCCCTCCATTGCCTGTCGATTTCCCTGGCGATCAATCTCGACCGCGAGCCGAAGGCCATCTATGCGCCGGACAACGCCAGCGCGGCGGCGGTGAAGCCGTTGATCAACGTCGATCAAGCCACTTACCTGATCGGTGGCAAGTTGCCTGGCGTGATGACCCATCGCGGCAAGACGTCGTATGGCAGCAAGGAGGCCGCGCTCGCCGCCAAGGAAATTCATAACGGCGAGATCGGCGACTTTGCCGCCGCGTTGACCGCCAGCTATGCCGATCTGGCGAAAGACACGCTAATGATCCGCAAGAAGCGTGAGGAGCGGCGCCAGCACATGATGAAGAAGGCGGGCTGATGCGCGTTGCCTCGCTGCTGCTCGTCCTGTCCATTTTGTTGCCGCTAACGGGCTGGGCGGGCGGCTTTCCCGAGCCTGGCCCGCGTGACCTGTGCCCGGTGTGCGGCATGGTGGTGTCCAAATACCCCGCCTGGACCGCCACGGTGGTCTATCAGGACGGCCACGCCCACCACTTCGACGGCGCCAAGGACTTGTTCAAATACCTGTTCGACGTGCCGCGCTATGCCCGAGGCCACCGTAGCCAGGACATCACCCGCATCGGTGTCAGCGAGTATTACGAACTGAAACGCATCGATGCGCGCCAGGCGTGGTTCGTGATCGGCTCCGACGTGCTCGGGCCGATGGGCCATGAGTTGATTCCACTCGCCAGCCGCGCCGACGCCGAGGAGTTCCTGCGCGACCACCACGGGCGGCGCATCCTGCGTTTCGATGAGGTGAAGCGGGCATTGCCGGAGAAACTGGACGCGGGACGGTTCGACTGAGGTAGCGACTGTGGCGCCGGCTGCGTGGGCCTAATCAGTAACGCAGGTTGGGCCGTAACGTAGGTTGGGCAAAGCGCAGCGTGCCCAACGAAACGTCGCGATGTTGGGCACGCTGCGCTTTGCCCAACCTACGGCGCTACACGTCAAAGCAGCAACCACCCCGCCACCAGCCCGGCCGCCACCGCCGCCATGCCGGGCAACACCTGGCGCGCCAGGGCGGCACCGCCGATCACTGTGGCCAGGCCGCTCTTGAACGCGACGTTGGCGAGCACGGCCAGGAGCACGGCGGTGACTGCCTGATCGCCTTGCAGGGTGCCGAGGCCGAACAGGCGCAGGCTGGAGAGGGTGATGGCGTCGACATCGGTGAGACCGGACACCACGGCCACCGCGTAGACGCCCTGGCTGCCGACCAGGTCGGAGAGCCAGGCGGCGGCGAACAGGACGCCGGCATAGAAGGCGCCGAAACCGAGGGCGGCGCGAATCTCGGTCGGGTTCTTCATTTCCAGCGTCGGGGTGTCGGGCTGACCGTCGAGGCGGCGCCAGAGCCAGTAGAGCATGACCAGCCCGGCCAGGGCGCCGCCACCCAGCATGGTCAGCATGGGCCGCAGCAGGCCGGGCGTCAGCACCGCCACCACCACGGCGAGGCGCACCAGCACCACCCAGTTGGCGAGCAGGATGATCAGGGCGGCCATGCCGGTGAGATGCGGGCTGTCGCGGCCATGGCGGGAGAAGGCGAGGGTGGTGGCGGTGCTGGAAGCGATGCCGCCGAACAGGCCGGTGAGCAGGGTGCCGTGGCGATGCCCGGCGATGCGTAGCGCCGCGTAGCCGGCCAGCGACAGGCCGGAGATCAGCACCACCATCCACCAGATTTGATACGGGTTGAGGGCGAGGTAAGGGCCGTATTCCCGATTCGGCAGGATCGGCAGAATAACGAAGGAAAGTACCGCGAATTGCAGAATCGAGACCAGGTCCAGCCGCGTCAGGCTGCGCGTCGCGCCACTCAATTCCGGCTTGAAATAGAGCAGGGCGGTGGTCAGGATGGCCAGGGTGACGGCGAGTTGTTCCATGCCGTACCAGACCATCGCACCCAGCGCGTAGCAGACCACCACGGCGGCGATGGTGGTGGTGCCGGGGTCTTCGCCGCTGGTGGTCTTGAAGTAGGTGGCGACCATCATGCCGCCCATGATCAACAGGCCGGCGCCGAGCATCCAGGGCGCGCCGGTCTGCTCCGAGAGGAGGGCACCCAGCGTGCCGGCCAGGGCGACCAGGGAAAAGGTGCGCAGACCGGCCTTGGCGGCGGGTGAGCGTTCCCGCTCCAGGCCGATCAAGAGGCCGATGGCGAGGCTGGTGAGGAAGGGGTAGAGGGTGGCGAGTTGATCGTTCGGCATGCCCTGATTATGGACCGTTCATCCGAATAATTTGAGCAGCGCCACGCCGCCCAGTACCAGGGTGACGCCGCCCACCAGGCCGCGCATCGTGGCCTCGGACAGGCGGCGCACGGTCAATGTGGCCATCGGCACCGAGAGCAGAGCGCCGAGAGTGAGCGGAACGGCGAGGCCCCAGGCGATGGACTTGCCGGCGGCCAGGTAGCCGAGGACGCCGATCAGGCAAGTCAGCGATTCCGCCACCGAGGTGACCGCCACCGCGCTTTTCGCCGACAGGCCGGAAACCACCTGGCCGGCTGTTACCAGCGGTCCGTATCCGCCGCCCGACAGCCCCTTGTTGAACGCCGCCACGGCACCGATGGCGACGATGCCGCCGGCGTGGAAGGGAATCTGGCGGTTACGGGTGGCGAGGACGATGACACCCATCGCCACCACGATGCCGCTGATGAACAGGCCCAGCCAGAATTTCGACACGCTCACCGCCACCCACACCGCGAGCAGGGCGCCGACGCCAGAGAGCAGGGCGAGCAGCCAGACGGTGCGGCGCGCCTGTGCGTCGCGGAGAAAATCGACATTGCCATCACGCTGGTGCAGCAGGCCGGCGGCCAGGCCGGTCATCAGTTCGCTGATCAGTATCGCCGGCACGATCTGCAACGGCGCGAAACCGGCCAGCAGGAGCAGCGGCGCCAGCGTCGTGCCGTAACCCATGCCCATGCTGGAATCCATGTATTCGCAGGCCAGCGCGGCCATGAAGATGGCCAACAGCAGGGGCGTGGACAGGCCAGGCGTCGAATCCGCCACCACCGTCCAGCCGGGCAGATGGCCCAGTGCGACCACGGTTGCAAACGCGCCGGCGGCCAGCAACAGCCAGAGACGGGTGCGGCGGCTGGTCAGCGAGGGCAGGGCGATGGCGGAGAAAGCGGGGGCTTGCATGGTGAATCTCCAGGGTGGTGATGCCCTGTATATGCAGCTTGCGTGCCAGCGAGCGTGGGGTGATGGGTTTCGCTATCGCTCGACCCATAACTGCTCAATAACCCGTGGCAAGCCAGCGATTCCGTAGGGTGCGCCGTGCGCACCGATTCACGCCCAATGGTGCGCACGGCGCACCCTACGGTTGTTCCTTTGGCTCGATCAGCGCCACGGACCAGCCGCGTAGGATGATGGGTTGAGCGCGGCGAAACCCATCGAGACAAACGGCGACCAGAGCTATAGTGAAACGGCACGGAATATCCGTCTAATGTCATGGGTAGCCTTTAAATGTCACAGTTTATCTCTACAGAATCGCTTGCCGGCGCGGCCTGGCGGCTCGCCGCGCAACACCCCCGCTTGCCAGAGTTCAGTGAAGGCTTGCGACCCCTACTCGGCGAGTCCGCGCATCTGTCCATACGCCGCCTGGATGCCGCCGAGCGGACACTGGAAACCGTGGCGGACATCGGTGTCCAGGATACGGAGAGCCGCCGCACGCCGTTTTCCCTCGAACCTTGGTCCGCGTTACTCGAACTGCTGGACCGCGAAGCTATCTGGGTTGGGAAGTCGGGCGACCTGGAAGGACTTTGCCACGGGCTGTCGCCGATTTCCTGGCGCGGCCCGCTCGCGCTCGCGGCTTTGCGGCAGGCTGGGCAGGTTGTCGGCGTGCTGCTGATCGCGATGCGTGATGCGGAGACGCTTGTCGTCGCCCTGCGGGAGCCCTGTGGCGCGGCCCTCGCCAACGATATTCGCTGGCGCGAACTGGCCAGCGGCCGCGAGGCGGCGGAGGCCGAGCGCCAGGCCTTGTTGCTGCGTCTCAAGCGCCAGGACATTAGCGACAGCATCGTCGGTGCCGATGCCGGCCTGAGTGAGGTGATGCGCGCGGTCGAGAGGGTCGCGCGCACGGAAACGCCGGTCCTGGTCCTGGGCGAGACCGGTACCGGCAAGGAAGTCGTCGCGCGCGCCCTGCACGTGCGTTCACGCCGCGCCGCCGGACCATTCCTGCGGGTAAATTGCGGCGCGCTGCCGCCGGAGTTGATCGACTCGGAACTGTTCGGCCATGAACGCGGCAGTTTCACCGGTGCGGTGGGAACCCGGCGCGGCTGGTTCGAACGGGCCGACGGCGGCACGCTGTTCCTCGACGAAGTCGGTGAACTGCCCCTGGCCGCGCAGGTGCGTCTGTTGCGGGTGCTGCAGGACGGCAGCTTCCAGCGTGTCGGCGGCGAACGTGGCCTCAACGTCGATGTGCGAGTGGTGGCCGCCACCAACCGGGACCTGCGCGTCGCCGTGGCGA
Organism: Pseudomonadota bacterium; assembly: GCA_030653935.1. Taxonomy (GTDB): domain Bacteria; phylum Pseudomonadota; class Gammaproteobacteria; order Burkholderiales; family Thiobacillaceae; genus PFJX01. The sequence goes on along the minus strand of JAURYL010000017.1, from coordinate 25,156 downwards.
CGGGGGGCTTTCGCGAGGATCTCTGGTTCCGCCTGGCGGTCTTTCCCATTCCCCTGCCGCCGCTACGCGAACGGCTGCGCGATATTCCCGCCCTGGCCGCGCATTTCTCGCTACGCGCCGCTGAACGTCTGGGCCTGCCGCCACGCATGCCGGATGCCGCCGACCTCGCTCTGCTGGAGGCTTATCCCTGGCCCGGCAATGTACGTGAACTCGCTTCGGTGATCGAACGCGCCGCCATTCTCGGTGATGGCAACCGGTTGGAAGTGGCGCGGGCATTGGGCAGCGATCCGTTTCCCAGCACTCGGCCATCGAGTCGGGAGCCGGCCGCCGAACCGGAACGCCCACCCAGCCTAGATGCCGCCACGCGCGGCCATATCGAAGCCATCCTGGCCCGTTGCCACGGCCGCATCGAAGGCCCCTTCGGCGCCGCCCGCCTGCTGGAAATGAACCCGCACACCCTGCGCTCGCGCATGCGCAAACTGGGCATCGATTGGGCGCGTTTCAGGGACGGTGGCTGACGCCTGGTGTGTGTAGCGCCGGCTTCCAGCCGGCTGTTTGAAAGACGCCGGCAGGGATGCCGGCCCTACAAGGGGCAGCGCGTAAGAAGCGCGCCCCCGAATTACGCCACCGGCACGGTGTCCTTGAACGCCGGACGTTGCATCAGGCGGTCGTAGAGTTCGGAGAGATTGGGGTGGGCGCGGCGCCAGTCGATTTCCGGAAAACGGAAATCGAGGTAACCCAGGGTGCAGCCGAGGGCGATGTCGGCCAGGTTGAAGGTGTCACCGGTGCAGTAGGCCTGCTGGCCGAGTTCCTCGCTCATGGCCTTGAGACCGGCGGCAACCTTGCCGAACTGGCGCGCGATCCACTCCCGGCTTTGTTGCGCCTCGGGCCGATTGCGCTCCACATAGACCAGGGCCGCGGCATCGGCGATGCCATCCGCCAGCGCTTCCCAGCGCTTCACCACGATCCGCGGGCGCGGCTCCTTGGGCAGCAGGTGGCCGACCGGGCTGACGCTGTCCAGGTATTCCACGATCACGCGCGAGTCGTACAAGGTCTTGCCGTCTTCCAGCACCCATACCGGCACTTTGCCCAATGGGTTGAACTCGGGAACATGCGTGTCGTCAGTCCAGGGGACATCCACCACCAGTTGATATTCGATGTGCTTCTCCGCCGCCACGATGCGCACCTTGCGGGCGAATGGGCTGGACAGGGACGCGATGAGTTTCATTTTGTGATTCATGGACGAGCGTGTTTTCTGGTTTTATAGCGGGCGGCATTCTAGCCGCCTGAAAATGAATTACTCCACCGCGGCCAGCGCATGTGGCCAGGCGGCCTGGAAACGCCTCAGGGTCTCGTCGCGGCCAAGCAGGAACAGGGTCTGGTCGATGGACGGGGTCTGCGCGGTGCCGAACAGAACCAGCCGCAGCGGCATGCCGATCTGGCCCATCTTGAGATTGAACGCCTTGGCGGTGTCCTTGATCAGCTGGCCGATGGCGGGGGCTTCCCAGGGCACGGTGGCGAAGTCCGCTTGCAGCTTCTCGAAGGCGGGTAACGCGTCACGGCCGAGCTTGGCCCGGAGCTCATCGACCGCCGGCAAGACCTGGCGGAAATAGATGTGCAGGGCGTCGGCCAGCTCGACGATGCTGCTCACCCGTTCTTTCACCAGGCCGACCAGGGCGGCAAGGTCAGGACCATCGGTCAGGTCTATCCCCTGCGCCACCAGGAAAGGCCGCGCCAGTTCCGCGAGGCGGCCATTGTCGGCTTCCTTGATGTATTGCTGGTTCAGCCAAGTCAGCTTGCTGGCGTCGAAGCGGGCGGCGGAATGGCTGACATGGCCGACATCGAACCACTCGACGAACTGTTTCAGGTCGAACTTCTCGTCGTCGCCATGGCCCCAACCGAGGCGCGCCAGGTAGTTGAGTAGCGCCTCCGGCAGGAAACCTTCCTCGCGGTATTGCAGCACCGACACCGCGCCATGCCGCTTCGACAGGCGTTCGCCGTCCTGGCCGAGGATCATCGGCACATGCGCGTAGGTTGGAATGGGCGCGCCCAGGGCTTTCAGGATGTTGATCTGGCGCGGCGTGTTGTTGACGTGGTCATCGCCGCGAATCACGTGACTGATGCGCATGTCCCAATCGTCCACCACCACACCGAAGTTGTAGGTGGGAATGCCGTCGCCACGCACGATCACCAAGTCGTCCAGTTCCGCGTTGGCCACGGTAATGGAACCCTTGATCATGTCGTTGAAAGTAACCTCGCCTTGCTGGGGGGTCTTGAAGCGGATCACCGGCGTAACCCCAGCCGGTGGCGTCGGCAGCGCCTTGCCTGCTTCCGGTCGCCAGCGCCCGTCATAACGCGGCTTCTCGCCGCGCGCTTTCTGCGCCTCGCGCATCACGTCGAGTTCTTCCTTGCTGGCGTAGCAGTAATAGGCTTTTTCTTCTTCCAGTAACTGCGCCACGACCTCCTTGTAACGCTCCATGCGCTGCATCTGGTAATACGGGCCTTCGTCCCAGTCGATGCCCAGCCACGCCATGCCATCGAGGATGGCCTGCTCGGAGGCGAGGGTGGAGCGTTCCTGGTCGGTATCTTCGATGCGCAGGATGAACTCACCCCCCATCTTGCGGGTGTAGGCCCAGGAAAACAGCGCGGTGCGGGCGCCACCAATATGCAGGTAACCGGTGGGGGATGGGGCGAAGCGGGTGCGGACCATGATGAGTGCGTCGGGTACGAAAGGCCGCGATTCTACTAGCCTCGCGGCGAAAAAAGCCTTTGACCGGAAGCGCCGGAATTCATTAGAATGCGCGCCGCTTTGGGCAGTTAGCTCAGTGGTAGAGCATCGCCTTCACACGGCGGGGGTCGGTGGTTCGAAACCACTACTGCCCACCAAAGTTACGCAGCAGAATCAACAAGTTACGGCGACCTTCGTGGTCGCCGTTTTTGTTTTTGCTGGGCGCGGAAAGCGCAAGGCCGTAACGGCTATTGCGCCGTCAGGCGGGTATTCGGCCAGGGCCGCGATGCAAGTCCCTGCGATATTTAGAGTGTCGCAGGGACTTGCCCTGACCAGCATCCAACCTCTCTTGTTGCGCCGAGGCTAAACCGCGAACAGGCCCATGAACTCCTGCACCGGCACCGCTTCCAGGCGGGCCTGGTCGGCGCAGAGGTGGTTGAGGGTGGCGCATTTCTTCGGCGAGAGTTTGGCGGCGATGGCGGACTCGAATTTCTTCACCAGGACCGGGATGCCTTCGCCGCGACGCTGGCGGTGGCCGATGGGGGCGTCGATGCTGACTTTCTCGGTCGAAGTGCCGTCCTTGAAGAACACCTGCACGCTGTTGCCGATGTAGCGTTTGTCGGCTTCCAGGTATTCGCGGGTGAAGCGCGGGTTCTCCTTGACCGTGGTGAGGGCGCGCAACTGGTCGATGCGCGGGTCGGCGGCGCCGGCGTCGGTGTAGTCGGCGGCGGTGAGGCCGCCCTTGATCAGCGGCACGGCGACCATGTACTGGATGCAGTGGTCGCGGTCGGCGTAGTTGTTCATCGGGCCGGTCTTGTCGATGATGCGGCAGCCGGCTTCCTGGGTTTCGATCTCGATGCGCTCGATTTCCGCGAGACGGTCTTTCACGACAGGATGCAGTTGCATCGCGCATTCGACGGCGGTCTGGGCGTGGAATTCGGCGGGGAAGCTGATCTTGAACAGGATGCTTTCCATGACGTAACTGCCGAAGCCCTGGCTGAACTTGAGTTCGTTGCCACGGAACAGACTGTCCTGGAAACCCCAGGTCTTGGCGGTGAGCGCCGAGGGGTAGCCCATTTCGCCGGTGAGCGCGATCAGCGCCAGGTGTACGCCGCGCGAACTGGCGTCGCCCGCCGCCCAGGATTTGCGCGAGCCGGTGTTGGGGGCGTGGCGGTAGGTGCGCAGGGAACAGCCATCGACCCAGGCGTGCGAGAGGGCGTTGAGCACTTCCTCGCGGCTGCCGCCGAGCAGGCGCGCGGCGACGGCGGTGGAGGCGATGCGCACCAGCATGACATGGTCGAGGCCGACCCGGTTGAAGGCGTTTTCCAGGGCGGTGACGCCTTGCACCTCATGCGCCTGGATCATCGCCGCGAGCACGTCTTTCATGGTCAGCGGCGCCTGGCCTTCCGCCACCCGCTTGCGTGAGAGCCAGTCGGCGATGCCCAGAATCGCGCCGAGGTTGTCGGAGGGGTGGCCCCATTCGGCGGCCAGCCAGGTGTCATTGAAGTCGAGGAAGCGCACCAGGCAGCCGATGTCCCAGGCCGCCTTCACCGGGTCGAGTTCATGCGAAGTGCCGGGCACGCGGGTGCCGCCGGGCAGCGAGGCGCCGGGCACGATGGGGCCGAGCAGCTTGGTGCATTCCGGGTAATCCAGCGCCAGCAGCGCGCAGGCGAGCGAGTCCATCAGGCAATAACGGGCGGTGTCCATCGCCAGAGTCGCCTGGCTGGCGTCGTAGTCCATGACGTAATCGGTCATGGCTTGCAGGACGGTGTCGAAGGGTGGGCGTTCAGCGGAGCGGATGTCGTGGGCGGACATGAAGATTCCTTGGTTGTGAGGTGGTTTTCTTCCCCCTTTTCCAAAGGGGGACCGAGGGGGATTTCAGCAACGGTGGCGGAATGGACAGGTCGGCGAAATCCCCCCTGACCCCCCTTTGAAAAAGGGGGGTAAAGGCATCAGGGCCGTTGATCGATGGGCACGAACTTCAAATCCTCCGGCCCGGTGTAGTTGGCGGAGGGGCGGATGATCTTGCCGTCGATGCGCTGTTCGATCACATGCGCGGCCCAGCCAGTGGTGCGGGAGATGATGAACAGCGGCGTGAACATGGCGGTGGGCACGCCCATCTGCGCGTAGGACACCGCGCTGAACCAGTCCAGGTTGGGGAACATGTTCTTGATTTCCTTCATCACCGCTTCCAGGCGGTCGGCGACGTCGTAGAGCTTGAGGTTGCCGTTGTGGTCGGCCAGGCGTTTGGCCACGGACTTGATGACCACGTTGCGTGGGTCGGAAACGGTATAGACCGGGTGGCCGAAGCCGATGATGACTTCCTTGTTCGCGACACGGGCGCGGATGTCGGCTTCCGCTTCGTCCGGCGTGTCGTAGCGCGACTGGATGCAGAACGCCGCTTCGTTGGCGCCACCATGCTTCGGGCCACGCAAGGCGCCGATGGCGCCGGTGATGGCGGAATACATGTCGGAACCGGTGCCGGCGATGACGCGGCCGGTGAAGGTCGAGGCGTTGAATTCGTGCTCGGCGTAGAGGATCAACGAGGTGTGCATGGCGCGCACCCAGATCTCCGGTGGCGCCTCGCCATGCAGCAGGTGCAGGAAATGGCCGCCGATGCTGTCGTCATCCGTTTCACATTCGATGCGGCGGCCGTTGTGGCTGTAGTGGTACCAGTAGAGCAGGGCGGAACCCAGCCCGGCGATGAGGCGGTCGGCGATGTTGCGCGCGCCGAGGATCGGCTGTTTTTCTTCCTCGGGCAGAAGGCAGCCCAGGGTGGAAACGGCGGTGCGCATCACGTCCATCGGGTGGGCGGCGGCGGGGAGCTGTTCCAGCACCGTCTTCAGCACCGCCGGCAGGCCGCGCAGGGCTTTCAGCTTGGTCTTGTAGGCTGCCAGTTCGGCGCGGTTGGGGAAGTGGCCGTGAATCAGCAGGTGGGCGACTTCCTCGAATTCGCAGACATCGGCGATGTCGAGGATGTCGTAACCGCAATAATGCAGGTCGTTGCCGGTTCGGCCGACCGTGCACAGCGCCGAGTTGCCGGCGACGACGCCGGACAGGGCGACGGATTTCTTGGGTTTGATGCCGGGGGCGATGGTTTCGCTCATGTCGTTTCCTTGTATGTAACGAGCCGGCTGGAAGCCGGCGCTACAGTGCGGGATGTCGGGTTACGGCCTGCGGCCTAACCCGACCTACGGTTCATTCCTTGCCGCTTGCAAACAATGCGTCCAGCTTCTGCTCGAAGCCGTGGTAACCCAGGTGGTCGTACAAATCCATGCGCGTCTGCATGCTGTCGAGCACGTTTTTCTGCGTGCCCTCGGTGCGAATCGCGCCATACACCTTCAAGGCCGCCTGGCTCATGGCGCGGAAGGCGGAGAGCGGATAGAGCACCAGGCCGACGCCGACGCCGCGCAGTTCTTCCACCGTGAACAGGGGGGTGGCGCCGAATTCGGTGATGTTGGCGAGGATGGGCACCTTCACCACCTTGGAAAACGCGGTGTACTGCGCCAGTTCGGTCATGGCTTCCGGGAAGATCATGTCGGCGCCGGCTTCGACGCAGGCGCCGGCGCGGTCGATGGCGGCTTGCAGGCCCTCGGCTTGCAGCGCGTCGGTGCGGGCCATGATGACGAACTCGGAATCGAGCCTGGCATCCACGGCCGCTTTCACCCGGTCCACCATCTCCGATTGGGTGACGATGGCCTTGCCGGGACGGTGGCCGCAGCGCTTCTGCATCACCTGGTCTTCGATATGCACCGCCGCGACGCCGGCGCGAGTCAGCGCGCGCACCGCGCGGGCGATGTTGAAAGCGCCGCCCCAGCCGGTGTCGATGTCCACCAGCAGGGGTAGGGGGGTGACATCGGTGATGCGGCGGGCATCCACCAATACATCTTCCAGGGTGGTGATGCCGAGATCGGGAATGCCGCAGGAACTGGCCGCGACACCGCCGCCGGAGAGATACAGCGCCTTGAAGCCGGAATGCTCGGCGAGCAGCGCCGAGTAGGCATTGATGGCGCCGACCACCTGCAAGGGTTGTTCGGCGGCGACGGCGGCGCGGAATTGGGCGCCGGCTGAAGCGGGTGTGGTCATGTGTGATCCTCGTCGGTCTTGCACTGTTCCCCCCTTTATCAAAGGGGGGCTAGGGGGGATTTCTTCAAGGGTTGCGCGAGTGGAACCGTCGCTAAATCCCCCTCGGTCCCCCTTTGATAAAGGGGGAGGAAAAACCATCGGCTCATCGCCCCACCGCCTTGCGGATTTCTTCCAAAGCGTTGGGGTCGTCGAGGGTGGAGAGGTCGCCGGTTTCGCGGCCTTCCGCCAGGGCTTGAATCGAGCGGCGCAGCAGCTTGCCGGAGCGGGTTTTCGGCAGGGAGGCGACGAAGTGCAGCTTGTACGGTTTCGCGACGGCGCCGAGTTGTTCCGCCACTTTGGCGATGCAGGATTTCTCCAGCGCGGTTCGTGCCTCCGGGGTGGCGATCAGCTTCGGGTCTTTCACCGTGCAGAAGCCTATCGGCACCTGGCCTTTCACCTCGTCATGCACCCCCACCACCGCGACTTCGGCGAGGGCCGGGTGCGCTTGCAGGGCTTCCTCGATTTCGCGGGTACCGAGACGGTGGCCGGCGGTGTTGATGACGTCGTCGGTGCGGCCGAGGATGAAGTAATAGCCGTCGTCGTCGCGCACCGCCCAGTCCGAGGAGGTGTAGAGCAATTCATGCTCGAACTGGCCGAAGTAGCTGTTCACATAGCGGCTGTCATCGCCCCAAACAGTTGTCAGGCAGCCGGGCGGCAGTGGTGGTACCACGGTGAGGACGCCTTTCTCGTTGGGGCCGCATTCGGCGCCGGTCAGGTCGTTCACGATACGAATGTTGAAGCCGTAGGACGGGAAGCCGGGCGAGCCGAAGCGGTTGGCCGCCAGTTCTACACCGGGTAGATAGGTCAGCATCGCCCAGCCGGTTTCGGTCTGCCAGTAATGATCCAGTACCGGCACGCCGAGGCTGTCGGAAATCCAGCGCGAAGTCGGTTCGTCGAGCGGTTCACCGGCTAGGAACAGGTACTTGAGGCTGGAAAGATCGTATTTTTTCAGCCAGGCCGGGTCTTGCTTCTTCAATACGCGGATGGCGGTGGGCGAGGAGAACATGGTGCTGACCTTGTGTTCCTCGACGATCTTCCACCAGATGCCGGCATCGGGGCGGATCGGCAGGCCCTCGTAGACGATGGTGGTCATGCCGTGAATCAGCGGGCCGTAGACGATATAGCTGTGGCCCACCACCCAGCCGATGTCCGAAGTGGTGAACATGGTTTCACCCGGCTTGGCGTCGTAGATGTATTTCATCGACGCGGCCAGCGCCACGGCATAGCCGCCGACGTCGCGCTGCACCCCCTTGGGCTTGCCGGTGGTGCCGCTGGTGTAGAGGATGTAGCTGGGTTCGTTGGATTCCAGCCAGGTGACCGGTACTTCGGCGTCGTGGTGTTCCTCACACGCGCCCTGGTAATCGACATCGCGGCCTTCCAGCCATTTCATGTCCGGGTCGAGACCGCGGTTGACGATCAGCACCTTCGCCGGCGGGAATTGGGCTTGGGCGATGGCGGCGTCCACCAGATGTTTGTAGGGCACCGCCTTGCCGCCGCGCATGCCGGCGTCAGCAGAGATCAGCAGACAGGGTTTGGCGTCGTCGATGCGTAGCGCCAGATTGGGCGCCGCGAAGCCGCCGAACACCACGGAATGCACCGCGCCGAGGCGAGCGCAGGCGAGCATGGAGAACACCGCCTCGGCGATCATCGGCATGTAGATCACTACCCGCTCGCCCTTCTTCACGCCCAGGCTTTGCAGCACGGCGGCGCAGCGGTTCACCTCGCGGTGCAGTTCGGCGTAGCTGTAGTGGCGCTCCTCGCCGGTCTCGCTGGAGAGATAGATCAGCGCCGGCTGCTCGGCGCGGGTGGCGAGGTGGCGGTCCACCGCGTTGTGGCAGAGATTGGTTTCGCCGCCGACGAACCACTGGCGAAAGGGTGGGTTGGGCTGCTCCAGCACGCGCGCGGGCGGCACGTGCCAGTCGATCAATTGGGCCTGTTCGCCCCAGAATCCATCAGGATCACTAATGGAGCGTTGGTAAAACGCCTGTGCTTCCCGCATTGCTGTCTCCTCGGTGCCGCTGGCCTGTGGTGGCCTGATTGTGCGTGAACCGGGGCGGATTAGGTCGCAATGTGACGTTTCCGTGTATGAGGAATATCAATTCCGATTATTGGATAGCCGACCAGGGCGGTCGGCCATTGCCGCGTTGCTGTGAAACTAGCAGCCTGTCGGACTTTGGAATCGTCGGCTGCAAATCGACCGCGACGGCCCATTTTTCACCGGCTTTTTGCCCCATAGCTGGGCTATGCGGCTGCAAATCCGGCAAAAACTGGCCCCGTCGGGGCCGATTTTCGCTATCGACGACCAAAGTCCGACAGGCTGCTAGCGGTGTGATCGACCTCGCGGCTGGTTTTTTGTAGCGCAGGCTTCCAGCCTGCCCGTTGCCGTCCCTGCGCCGTGACGCAGGCTGGAAGCCTGCGCTACATGAGGTTTCATGGGTCGGGGCGACTGATTCAGTCATGTCGAGTTACACCGCCGATTCACCGGTTTCGCCGGTGCGGATGCGGATGACCTGGTCGACATTGCTGACGAAGATCTTGCCGTCGCCGATCTTGCCGGTGCGGGCAGCTTTGACGATGGCTTCGATGGCGGTGTCGACCAGGCTATCGGCCACCACCAGTTCCATCTTTACCTTGGGCAGGAAATCGACCACGTATTCGGCGCCGCGATACAGCTCGGTGTGGCCTTTCTGGCGGCCGAAGCCTTTCACCTCGGTCACGGTCACACCGGAGACGCCCAGCGCCGAGAGGGCTTCGCGCACTTCATCCAGCTTGAAGGGTTTGACGATGGCTTCGATTTTTTTCATGGGAGTCTCCTAAGGCGCTCGGTACTTGTTGGTGATGGGATAACGCCGGTCACGGCCGAAGCCGCGCGCGGTGATGCGGATTCCGGGCGGGGATTGGCGGCGCTTGTATTCGCTGCGGTCGATCAGGCTCACCACCTGGCGCACGGCGGCTTCCGAATAGCCGTCGGCGATGATGTCGCGTGGCGACATGTCGCGCTCGACATAGCGTTCCATGATCGCGTCGAGCACGTCGTAGGGTGGCAGACTGTCCTGGTCGCACTGGTTGGCGCGCAATTCGGCGCTGGGTGGGCGGGTGATGATCCGTTCAGGAATGACCGAGCTGATGCTGTTGCGGTAACGAGAAAGCCGCCAGACCAGGGTCTTCGGCACGTCCTTGAGTACCGCGAGGCCGCCCGCCATGTCGCCGTAGAGGGTGGCGTAGCCGCTGGCCATCTCGCTCTTGTTGCCGGTGGTCAGCACCAGTTGCCCGAACTTGTTGGACAGCGCCATGAGCAGCACGCCGCGGATGCGCGCCTGGATGTTTTCTTCGGTCTGGTCGAACGGCAGGTTCTCGAATTCGTCGGACAGTTCTTCCATGAAAGTGTCGAACATGCGCTTGATCGGCTGCACGTCGTAGCGCACCTTGAGATTCACGGCCAGGGCCTCGGCGTCTTCGAGGCTGATGTTGGCGGTGAATTGGGAGGGCATCATCACCGCCTGGACCTTGTCGGCGCCGATGGCGTCCACCGCCACGACCAGGGTGAGCGCCGAGTCGATGCCGCCGGAGAGGCCGAGCAATACGCCGGGAAAGCCGTTTTTCGCCACGTAGTCGCGGACGCCGAGCACCAGCGCCTGATAGGCCATCGCGTCACTGTCGGGCAGTTCCTGGATATCGCCCCGGGGCGTGAGATTTTCCAGGTCCAGCCAGTAAAGGCCTTCCACGAAGGCGGGGAACTGGGCGGCGAGGCCACCGTCGCCGCTGAGAGCGAACGAGGCGCCATCGAACACCAGTTCGTCCTGGCCGCCGACCAGATTGGCGTAGATCAGCGGCAGGCCGCACTCGCCGACGCGCTGGCGCGCGATTTGCCGGCGTTCCAGTTGCTTGTCCATGTGGAATGGCGAGGCGTTGAGCACCAGCAGGACTTCCGCGCCGGCATCGCGCGCCTGCGTGGCCGTGCCGGGCTCCCAGATGTCGGCGCAGATGTTGACGCCGAAACGCACGCCGTCCAGTTCGAACACGCAAGCCGCATCGCCGGGGGCGAAGGTGCGCACCTCGTCGAATACCGTGTGGTTGGGCAGTGTCTGCTTGCGGTAGGTGGCGATGATCTGGCCGTCGCGCAGCACCGAGGCGGCGTTGTAGCGCTGTAAGCCTGCTTCGAGGGGATGTCCCAGCAGCAGCGCCAGCCCCGTGGGCAATCTCGCGGCGAGCGATTCCAGCACGCGCGCGTTTTCAGTGTAGAAGTCCGGGCGCAGGGCCAGGTCTTCCGGGGGGTAGCCGCAGAGCGCGAGCTCCGGCGCGAGCATGAGGGTGGCGCCGGCGGCGGCGGCCTGGCGCGCCTGGTCGAGCAGTTTGGCAGCATTGCCGTCGAGGTCGCCGACGGTGGCGTTGAACTGGGCGATGGCGATTTTCATGGCGCGCATTCTACGGGGCGCATCCGGATTGTTCATCCGCCCTCAGTGCGTCGGCACTTCCCACACGCACACCTTGTTGCGACCGTTGGCCTTGGCGGCGAGGAGGGCGTGGTCGGCATGTTCCAGGGCGTCCTCGACCGCTTCGTGACCGGCGAGCTGGGCGACGCCGAAGGAGGCGGTGAGATGGACCACCGTGCCGTTGACGCTGGTGATGGGGGTGGCGGCCAGAGTCTCGCGGATGCGGTTGAGCAGGACGGCGGCGTTGTCCAGACTGGTTTCGGGCAGCAGCATGAGAAATTCCTCGCCGCCATAGCGGAACAGGCTGTCGTATTTGCGCAGGGCGTTGTTGATGATGGAGGTAAAGGCTTGCAGGACCTCGTCGCCGACCTGGTGCCCATGCTGGTCGTTGACCTGTTTGAAAAAATCGATATCCATCATGCACAAGGCGCAGGGTTGCCCGGAGCGCTGCGTGCGTTCGCTTTCCTCCGTGAGTTTCATGACCATGGCGTGGCGGTTCCAGGCGCCGGTGAGATGGTCCACGGTACACACCTGGTTGATCAGTAAATACTGGTAGACCCTCACGTCCTGCTTGAACTGGAAGGCCATGTCCATGAACTGTTCGTATTCCGTGATATTGATCGGGGCGCCGGAAACCCGGTGGGTCAACAGCAGGCGCGCGGCAACATGCATATCGCGATGAACCTGCTCGATGGCTGTGTACTCGGACTCCCCCTGGTGTTGCGCCATGCCCTCCCCGTAGTACCACCGGCCGAATTCGCAACGGTGGTGTGCGTCGGTACGCAGATCATTGTCCGGACAAGGGGTGTCGGTGATCAGCGCGGCGTGAATCTGCCGCAGCCAATTGATGTGATTGGCGATGGCGATATCGAGTTCGCGGATGGCGGCCAGGGTGTTTCGGGTGAAACGGGATTTGTCCTGAGTGCTTGCGGTCATGGCGATTCTCGGGTGGATTTGTTCGGGAGTTTGACGCATTCAGGCGGAATTGCCACCCAGGTACAGCCAGCGGCCCCCCTCGCGCAGGAAGCGGCTGGTCTCATGCAATCTGTGGGCGCGGCCGCCGATCTTGTAGCGCGCCACGAATTCCACCGTGGCGCGCCCGTCGCCGTCATCCTCATGTCGCTTGACCGCCAGGCCCAGCCATTTTGTCGCCGGCCCCTGGTCAAGGTCGAGGCTGGGCGGGCGGGTGTCCGGGTGCCAGGTCGTCAGCAGATAGGCTTCATCACCGAGCACGTAGGCGCTGTAACGGGAACGCATCAGCGCTTCCGCGTCGGGCGGAAGCGCGGCGCCGGCCAGGTACGGGCCGCAACAGGCGGCGAGTGGGCGACCAGAGCCGCAGGGGCAGGGCGTGTCGGGGTTCATGGGCACATGCTGGCGGGAATTGGCGTCAGCGGCATGATCATCGTCAATAAAAACACAATCAAGTATCAAGGTCGGCAATGCCGGGCCGTTATCCGGGAACACCAACGAAGGAGAGTGTCATGGATGAGTTTGTGGATCAGGGTGGGCAGGCGCGGCCCGAGCGGCGAAAACACGTTGAATTGCGTCCCTTGTTTGATGATGTCGTGCGTCGAGTGGAACCGTATTTCCGGGAAGACGCCAAACTCAACGGCAGTCGCACGGATTTCTGGGTGGTGCGCGCAATCTGCGATGCCTATCCGCAACTGAGCAACGAAGAGGCGCATGTGCTCGCCCGGGCGGCCATCCGCTATCACCAGGAGCGTAAATAGCTTTTCCGGCGCTGCCCCAACCTGGTTGGTGTCTCGCATTCCGCCGGGGCACTATCCTGCAATCATGTTCGAAGCCGTCAGCTCGCCCGGATATTTCATAAATCCGCGTGATGATCGCGCGGATCATTGTTTGCAATGGGAATTCCGCGAAGGAGCGGCGTGGTTATTCATACGTCCGACTGAGTGAAACTTTCCAGTGCGGGCAAGGGGCCAGCGAGGGCGCGCGAGCATTTATGAAATATCCGGGCTAGGAGGCAGCATGTCTTTTCTGCAACAGAAGTGGAGTGAGCACCAGTCGAAGCCGCTGCGGCGCTACAGCAGCCAGCGCGAGTTCGAGGCGGACTGGGTGGGTGGCCTGAGGCGGCGTTATCGCCTGTCGCAAGAGCGTCTCGCATCGCTGGCCAGTGTTTCCGTGACCACGGTGCAGAACTGGGAGAACCCGACCAGCGCCAAGCGCATCGCCGAGCACAACCAGGACCGCCTGCGCGACATCGACCGCGAGCTCTGGATCAAGGCCCACGTCACCTTGCTGGAACCCTGTCCGCCTTATATCCGCGCCCTGCATGAGCTGATGTCGGCGAATCGGGACAGCAGCGCCCAGGGTCTCGCCGACTATCTGGTCACCTGCATGGACGCCCGCGATTCCGGCCGTGCCCGCTTGCTGCACTGGGCCGGCCTCACCTACAGCATTGCCGACCCCGCCTCGGCCAAGGCCCGCGAATACGAAGAGTCCGCGTTGCGGGCGCTGGGAACGGGGAACGAGGGCCACGACAGCCTGGCCGCCGCCATCGAGAACGAGATTCTCGGTGCTCAGTTCGAGGATTTGCTGGCGTTGCCCGAAGGCGCGGCGCGGCGCGACAAAGGCCGCGCCCTGATGCAGGCCTGCCAGCGCCTGTTCCAGCGGGACCGGCAACCGGCCTACTTGTGGAACGCCCTCGAAGTCGCCTGCCGCGCGCCCCTGGAGATGCGGGATAGCTTCGTTCTGGTCAGCGAGCTCCAGGCTCTGCTCGGCGAGGCCGTGGTCCGCCGTCGTATCCAGACGGATGCCGCCTTTGAGGGCGCGCGCGTGTTGTTGGCCAACCCGATGCTGGCCAGCGCGGCCACGCTGAACTGATGGACAGGGGGGATATCGTGAAAACCAACCTTCTCCATCAATGCCAACGATTCGCCATGTTGGCGCTGCTTGTCCTGGCCGCGAGCCATCCCGTCCAGGCCGCGAGCGAGCCCGCTGTCAGCGCAAGCGCGCCGGTACCGGTCCAACTGGCCTGGGATCGCGTCGGCTCACCGATTCAGATTCGCGCCTGAGCGCGTCAGCGCGGCAGTTGCGCCAGTAACTGGGTCAGTTCCACCGCCGATCTGACCGCCATCTTCTCGAACACATGCGCGCGGTGGACTTCCACGGTGCGCATGGCGATGTCAAGTTCGTCGGCGATGACCTTGTTCATCTTGCCGGCGAGGATGGCCTTCATCACTTCCTGCTCGCGCTGGGTGAGATTGGCCAGGCGCTTCTGGGTCTGGTCGATGAGCTGGCCGCGCGCGCGGTTGTCCGTGTCGCGGGCGAGCGCTTCGATGACGCGGTCGGCCAGTTCGTTGTCGTCGAACGGCTTTTCCAGGAAATCGAAAGCGCCCTTCTTCAGGCTTTTCACCGCTTGCGGCACCTCGCCATGGCCGGTGAGGAAGATGACCGGCATCGCGCAATCCAGGGCGAGCAGGTGGTCGAACAGTTCCAGCCCGGTCATGGCGCGCATGCGGATGTCCAGTACCAGACAGCCGCGCATGTCGGCGCGATAGTCGCCGAGAAAGGCTTCGGCGCAGTTCCAGGCGCGCGAGTCGATGCCGCGTGAGCGCAGCAGCCAGGCGAGCGCGTCGCGCATGGCGTCGTCGTCGTCGACCAGATGGGCGAGGGGCGCGCTCACGGCGTTGCCACCGGCAGGCTGATGGTGAAGCGGCTGCCGCCGCCGGGGTTGGCCTCCAGGGTCAGGCGGCCCTGGTGCGCCTCGACGATGGAGCGGCAGATGTTGAGACCCATGCCCATGCCTTCCTCCTTGGTGGTGTAGAACGGCTCGAACAGTTGCGCGGCGACCTCGGCGGCGATGCCGGGACCGTGGTCGGTGATGGCGATGGCGATCTGTCCCGCTTCCATCCGTGCCGCGATGTCGAGCACGCGTTCGCCCTCCGGGCTGTCCCGCATGGCTTCGATGCCGTTGCGCATCAGGTTGAGCAGGGCCTGGCCGATCAGGATGTGGTCACCACGGATGACCGGCAGGTCGGCCGCCAGCTCGCGCCGCACCGTGATCTTGCGGCGGCGCGCGTCGGCTTCGATCAGGTCGGCCATCTCCTCGACAATGTGCTCGATGTCGCAAGGTTCCGACTTCGGTTCGGCGCGCCGCACGAAGGCGTAGATGCGGTGGATGATGCGGCCGGCGCGCTGCGACTGCTCGCGGATCTTGGCGAGGACGCCGCGCAGTTCCGGAAGATCGGTGCGGCCCGCCTCGATCAGATTGATCGAGCCGGTGGTGTAACTGGAAATGGCGGCCAGCGGCTGGTTGAGTTCATGCGCCAGGCTGGAGGCCATTTCGCCCATGGCGATCAGGCGGGCGGTGGATTGCAGACGTTCTCCCTGCTGGCGTTCGCGCTCGTCGGCCTGCTTCTGCGGCGTGATGTCGACGATGGAACTCATCCAGCCGGATTGCCGGCCACCGGCGGTGACCAGGGGGGCTTCGTGGATCAGCGCCCAGAAGACTTCCCCGTCGCGACGCTTGAAGCGAATCTCGAAGCCCTGTTTCGGCCCGCGCCCGGCGAGGATGCTTTCGTTGAGGGCGCGGGTGCTGTCGATTTCCTCGTCGATCCAATAGGGCATCGGCGGCGCCAGGCCGACCAGTTCTTCGGCGCTCCAGCCGACCATGCGGCAGAACGCCGGGTTGACGTAGGTGATGACGCCGCGCAGGTCGCGGGCGCGCAATCCGGTTTGCAGGGAATCCTCCATCGCCTTGCGCAGGGCATGTTGCTCGCGCAATGCCTGTTCCGCTTCCAGGCGGTGCAGAAAGTGGCGGCGTAACGCCCACAGGCTCCACAGCACCAGCAGCGCGAGCAGCACCAGGGAGGCGGAGAGGAGCTTGCCGGAGAGTGGGACGGGCTTGCGGATCGGCGCCAGCCAGAGGCCCAGCCCATGTCCGGGCGGGTTGAAATCAATGCGGTGGCCGTCTTTCGCATCGGGAGCGGCCTGCTTGGAAAAACGCGCGAGAAACAGGCCGGAAAGATCGGTGACGCCGATGTGGTTGCGTTGTGCCAGCCACCAGGGCACGCCGTCGTCGAGCAGCTTGGCCAGTGTATAGACGCCGACGACGGTACCGACCGAGCGGCCGTCGCGGGTAAGCGGCACGTGGACGCTGAACTGCCATTCTCCCGCCGTATCGCGGAAGTGGTTTCCATAGATCGGCCGGCCGAGGCTGTGCGCCAGGATGACCGCATCGCCATTGGCCGCGTGTGATGTGCCGGGAAGGGCATGGACGGTCCGCAACGCCGGGTCCAGCCAGACGATCTGGATCAACCCGGTGTTGTTGCCCAGCAGGCTGCGCGCGTGCGCCTCGAAGGCTCGCGTATCCGAGGCCTGTTCCGGGCCGATGCCGGCGAGGCGTTCCTCGTTGTGCCTGAGGTTGAAGCGCAGGTTCTGTTCCAGCCAGAGGGCGTCGCTGATCAGGGTGGCGCGCGCTTCGTCGATGTCCGCCCGTTCCCGCAACCATAACTGGGTGGCCACGGAGGCGATGAACAAGACCAGGGCCAGCCGTGGCAGCAGCCACAACCAGCGGGCGGAGCGGGCGTCGGCGTCGGCCGGGGCGGGTGGGAACATGTGGCGATGGTAGAGGGCTTCGCGGCGGCGCGGGTAGTGGATATCCACAATATCGCCGGTATCGGTGTGGGCGGAACAATGCGTTCGCCCCCAGGAATCCGCCGGTGTTCCTCCCCCTCACCGACGAACATGGTTCGAGGATTCCCTGGTGGGCCCACCCACGAAGGAGAGAGAGATGAAGCCGTTGACCCTGCTGGCCGCGCTGGCCGCTACCGTGATTTCCTGCTCGGCCCTTGCCGCCGAGCCCATCATCATCAAGTTCAGTCACGTGGTGGCTCAGGACACGCCCAAGGGCAAGGCCGCCGAGCATTTCAAGAAGCGTGCCGAGGAACTCACCAAGGGCCGGGTCAAGGTGGAGGTCTATGCCAACAGCACCCTGTTCAAGGACAAGGAGGAGTTGGAGGCGCTGCAGTTGGGCGCCGTCCAGATGCTGGCGCCCTCCCTGGCCAAGTTCGGCCCCCTGGGCGTGAAGGAATTCGAGGTTTTCGACCTGCCCTACATGTTCGACAACTACGAGGGTTTGCATCGTGTCACCGAGGGCCCCATCGGCCGCCGCATGCTGAATAGTCTGGAGCGCCGTGGCATCACCGGCCTGGCCTTCTGGGACAACGGCTTCAAGGTGTTCAGCTCCAACAAGCCCATCAATAGCGTCAGTGATTTCAAGGGCCAGAAGATGCGCATCCAGTCCTCCAAGGTGCTGGACGCCCAGATGCGCGCCATCGGCGTCCTGCCCCAGGTGATGGCCTTCTCCGAGGTCTACCAGGCGCTCCAGACGGGCGTCGTGGACGGCACCGAGAACCCGCCTTCCAATCTCTTCACCCAGAAAATGCATGAGGTGCAGAAGTTCGTGCGTGTCTCCAACCACGGTTATCTGGGCTATGCGGTGATTACCAACAAGAAGTTCTGGGACGGCCTGCCCGCCGACGTGCGCGCCCAACTGGAACGCGCCATGAAGGAGTCGACCACTTACGCCAACCAGATCGCCAAGAAAGATAACGACGACGCGCTCGATGCGGTGCGGAAGTCCGGCCGCAGCCATGTCTTCGTTCCCTCCGCCCAGGAGCAGGTCTCCATGAAGCGGGCCCTGGTGAATGTGCATGAAAAGATGGACGACCGTGTCGGCGTCGACCTGGTCCAGGCCATCTACAAGGAAACCGGCTTCGATCCGTCCAAGCTGTAAGAAAGTGAGGGGGCCGCGGCCCCCTCATGGGTACCTCGAAAAACCCGTCATTCCCGCGAATGCGGGAATCCAGAGTGTTGATTCCACTGGGTTCCCGCATTCGCGGGAACGGCGAATCAGGAGTTATTCGAGGTGCCCTCATGTGGGTTCATTGCCCCGGTGGGGCGCCTGAATGGGGCATTTCATGTTGAAAATCCTGGACCGACTGGAAGAGGTGCTCATCGCCACGCTCATCGCGGGGGCCACCCTGATCATCTTCGTCGCCGTGATGCACCGATATCTCTCGGGGGTGGCCATCCCGGGCTTGCAGGAATGGCTGCTGGAATTGAACATGAGTTGGGCCCAGGAACTCACCATCATCATGTTCGTGTGGATGGCCAAGTTCGGCGCCGCCTACGGCGTGCGCACCGGCATTCACGTCGGGGTCGACGTCCTCATCAACCGCCTGTCCGACCGGAAGCGCGGCATCTTCATCCTCGTCGGACTTTTCTCCGGCGCCCTGTTCACCGGCATCGTCGCTACCCTGGGCGCTCACTTCGTATGGGAGAACGGAGCCAAGTACGCGAGCTATGTCTGGCTCGGCCTGGATGTCTCGGAACTGTACGAGGGGCCGATCACGCCTGATCTGGAATGGCCGACCTGGATCGTCTATTCCGCCATTCCGCTCGGGTCGGCACTCATGTGTTTCCGCTTCCTGCAGGTGGCCTGGAACTTCCAGCGCACCGGTGAGCTTCCGCATCACGACCACAGCCATGTGGAGGGTATCGAGGAGGAAAAGGTGCCGACGGATGTGGACTGGTACGGCATGGACGACGACGCCCACCCCCACGATCTCAAGCATCCCAAGCGGGATGGTTATGCCCCGAAAGGTGACAAGCAATGAGCGCACTTATCATCTTTGCCCTGCTGGTGACGCTCATGCTCACCGGCATGCCCATCTCCATCTCCCTCGGCCTGACGGTACTGGCCTTCCTCTACACCCTGACTTCGGTGCCGATCGAGTCGGTGGCCCTGAAGCTGTTCACCGGCATCGAGAAGTTCGAGATCATGGCCATCCCGTTCTTCATCCTGGCCGGCAACTTTCTCACCCATGGTGGCGTGGCGCGGCGGATGATCAACTTCGCCACCGCCATGGTGGGCCACCTGCGGGGCGGCCTCGCCCTGGGTGGGGTGCTGGCTTGCGCGCTGTTCGCGGCGGTGTCCGGCTCCAGCCCGGCGACCGTGGTGGCCATCGGCTCCATCCTGTTGCCGGCGATGATCAAGGCGGGCTATCCGAAGCGTTTCGGCGCCGGCGTCATCACCACATCGGGCACGCTGGGCATCCTGATTCCGCCCTCCATCGTCATGGTGATGTTCGCGGTGTCCACCAATACCTCGGTGGGTGCGCTATTCATGGCCGGCGTCATCCCCGGCCTCGTCCTCGCCGTCATGCTGGGGTTCGCCACCTGGTGGCGCGCGCGCAAGCTCAACTGCCCCCGCCTGCCCAGGGCCAGCCTGCGCGAGCAGTTCCGCGCCTTCCGCGAGAGCATGTGGGGCCTGTTCCTCATCATCGTGGTGATGGGCGGCATCTACACGGGCATCTTCACGCCCACCGAGGCGGCGGCCATGAGCGCGGTGTATGCCTTCATCATCGCCGTGTTCGTCTACCGCGACCTGTCCCTCAAGGACGTGTTCAAGGTGCTGCTCAACTCGGCCAACATGAGCGCGATGCTGCTCTACATCATCACCAACGCGGTGTTGTTCTCCTTCCTGCTCACGCACGAAAACATCCCGCAGAACACGGCCGACTGGATCATCGCCCAGGGTCTTGGGGTGATCGGCTTCCTGCTCATCGCCAACCTGTTGATGCTGGTGGCCGGCAATTTCATGGAGCCGTCCTCCATCGTCCTGATCCTGGCGCCCATCCTGTTCCCCATCGCCATGGCCCTGGGGATCGACCCCATCCACTTCGGCATCATCATGGTGGTGAACATGGAGATCGGCATGTGCACGCCGCCGGTGGGTCTCAACCTCTACGTGGCCAGCGGCATCGCCAAGATGGGCCTCACGGAACTCACCATCGCGGTCTGGCCCTGGTTGCTCACCATGCTCGCCTTCCTCGTCCTGGTGACCTACGTGCCTGGCCTGAGCCTGTGGCTGCCGCGCACCATGGGGATGATGTGATCCTGTTGTTCGCGGCCGGTCGTGACTCGGTGGTTCGGCTGGCCGCATGGTTGATTGTGCACTGCAATAAGCGTTTAATGCCGCGAAACGAAGCCGGGCCGACTTGGCCCGAGAGGACGGAGAATGAAGCCAGCGCGCCCCTATTTTCTTGATCTCGCCGCCATCCGCCTGCCTATTGGCGGCATGGTGTCCATCTTGCATCGCGCCAGCGGTGCCGTTCTGGCCCTGGTGATTCCCTGCCTGCTCTACGGCCTGATGCTGTCGTTGCGCTCGCCGGAAGACTTCCAGCGGGTGACGGACTGGTTCAGCGGCTTGTTCGGCTGGGTGGTTTCCATGGGCCTGATCTGGGCACTGTTGCACCACTTCTTCGCCGGCCTGCGCCACCTCGGTTTCGACCTCGGTTGGGGCGAGGACAAGTTGGTCGCGCGCAAGAGCGCCTGGATCAGCCTGTTCGCGGCCGCGGGCGTCACTGCGCTGATCGCGCTGTGGAGGCTGGCATGAGCTCCGTTGCCAAAAGCGTAGGCGGTGCCCATCGCGGTCTCGACATGTGGCTGGCGCAGCGCGCCAGCGCGGTCTACATGGCTCTGTTCCTGCCGGTCTTCCTGTTCTGCGCGGTTTCGGCGCCAAGCCTGGACTACGCCGGTTGGCGCGCCTTGTTCCTGCCGTTGGGCATGAAGGTGGCGGCACTGCTGTTCGTCGCCGCGACGCTCGCGCATGCCTGGATCGGCCTGCGCGAAATCTTCATCGATTACCTGCACTGCCCGCGCTGCACGATGTTGCGCCTGTCCCTGTATTTCGCTGTCGCCGTACTCTACCTGGCTTGTCTGGTATGGGCGGTGGACATCCTGTGGAGTGTCAAGTGATACCAAAGCGAACGTTTGATGCCGTCATCATCGGCGGCGGTGGCGCCGGCCTGCGCGCGGCGCTGCAACTGGCCGAGGCCAACCTCAAGGTGGCGCTGATTTCCAAGGTGTTTCCCACCCGTTCGCATACCGTCTCCGCCCAGGGCGGCATCACGGCGGCGTTGGCGAACGTGTCGGACGACAACTGGCACTGGCATATGTACGACACGGTGAAGGGCTCGGACTACCTGGGCGACCAGGATGCCATCGAGTACATGTGCCGCAATGCGGCCACCGCCGTCTACGAACTGGAGCACATGGGCCTGCCGTTCTCGCGTCTGGAAAATGGCAAGATCTACCAGCGCCCGTTCGGCGGCCAGTCGCAGAACTACGGTGGCGAGCAGGCGATCCGCACCTGCGCGGCGGCCGACCGTACCGGCCATGCCCTGCTGCATACCCTGTACCAGCGCAACATCGCCGCTCGCACCCAGTTCTTCGATGAATTCTTCGCGCTCGATCTGATCCGCGACGAGGCGGGCACCGTACTCGGCGTCACCGCGCTGGAAATCGAGACCGGCGAGCCCTGGCTGTTCGAGGCGCGCGCCACCCTGCTCGCCACCGGCGGCGCCTGCCGCGTTTTCCGCCACTCCACCAACGCCCATATCAATACCGGCGACGGCCTCGGCATGGTGCTGCGCGCCGGCCTGCCGCTGGAAGACATGGAGTTCTGGCAGTTCCACCCGACCGGTATTCCGGAAGTGGGCAGCCTGATTTCCGAAGGCGTGCGCGGCGAGGGCGGCTATCTGGAAAACAAGGACGGCGAGAAGTTCATGGCGCGCTACGCGCCCAACGCCAAGGACCTCGCCTCACGTGACGTGGTGGCGCGCGCCATCGCCCAGGAACTGCGCGCCGGGCGTGGTTGCGGCCCGCATGGCGATTACGTGCATCTGAAGATCGAGCATCTTGGCGCCGAGATGATCAAGTCGCGCCTGCCCGGTATTCGCGAACTGTCGATGCAATTCGCCGGCGCCGATCCGATCACCGATCCGATTCCGGTCACCCCGACCGCGCACTACATGATGGGCGGCATCCCTAGCAACATGCACGGCCAGGTGGTGGCGCCGGTACACACCGGCCCCGAGGAAGCGGTGCCTGGCCTCTACGCCGTCGGCGAGTGCGCCTGTGTCTCGGTGCACGGTGCCAATCGTCTCGGCGGCAACTCGCTGCTCGATCTGGTGGTGTTCGGCCGCGCCGCTGGCATCCACATGATCGACTACCTGCGCGAGAACCCGATTCCGCGGCCACTGCCGCAGGCCGAGGTGGACAAGTCGCTGGCCCGCTTGGCGCGTTGGGACAAGAAGGAAGGCAAGGAAACCGTGGCCGGATTGCGCGCCGATATGCAGAAGGTGATGCAGGACCACTGCGGCGTCTACCGCACGGAGGCACTGCTCAAGGAAGGCATCGAGAAACTGGACCAGGTGGAAGCACGCCTGCCCGACGCGGCGCTGTCCGATCACAGCAAGTTGTTCAATACCGCCCGCCTGGAAGCGCTGGAGCTGGAAAACCTGATGCCCATCGCCCGCGCCACCCTGGTCTCCGCTCTGGCGCGCACGGAAAGTCGCGGCGCCCACAGCCGCGAGGATCATCCCAAGCGCGACGACGACCAATGGCTGCGCCACACCCTGTATTTCAGTGAGAACGATCAGCTGGACTACAAGCCGGTGAAGCTGAAACCGCTGACGGTCGACACCTTCCAGCCGAAGGAAAGGACCTACTGATATGCGCTTCCGTATCTATCGCTACGACCCCGAGTCCGGCAACAAGCCGAGCATGCAGGACTACGAACTCGACATCGACCCGCAAGGCAAGAAGGTGCTGGACGCGCTCATCGCGATCAAGGACACGCTTGATGAAAGTTTGTCCTTCCGCCGTTCCTGCCGCGAAGGCGTCTGCGGTTCCGATGGCGTCAATGTCAACGGCACCAATGTGCTGGCCTGCATCACGCCGCTGGAGGGGCTTAAACAGCCCATCGAAATTCGCCCGCTGCCCCGCCTGGGCGTGATCCGCGACCTCATCATCGACATGGCGCAGTTCTATCAGCACTACCGCGCGGTGAAGCCCTACCTGATCAATCTCGACCCGGAGCCGGAAAACGAACGCCTGCAAAGCCCGGAAGACCGCGCCGAACTCGACGGCCTCTGGGAATGCATCCTGTGCGGTTGCTGCACCACCTCCTGTCCGTCGTTCTGGTGGAATCCGGACAAGTTCCTCGGCCCCGCCGCCCTGTTGCAGGGCTACCGTTTCATCGCCGACAGCCGCGACCAAGCCACCGACGAACGCCTGGACTTTCTTGAAGACCCCTACCGCCTGTTTCGCTGCCACGGCATCATGAACTGCGTCGAAGTCTGCCCGAAAGGCTTGAACCCCACCCAGGCCATCGGCAAAATCAAGTCCCTCCTCGTGAAACGGGCGCTGTGACTGTTTCCATGAATCGCCTGCGCTGGCTCTGCCGGCGCGGGATGCTGGAACTGGATGCCTGGCTGTCGCTGTTTCTCGATACGCGCTACCTCGACCTTTCCCCGGCATCGCAAGCTGTTTTTGTCCGGTTGCTGGAACAGGACGATATGGCGCTGTTCGACTGGTTCACGGGGGAACGCGAACCACCCGACGAATTCCAGTCTGTGGTGGAGGCCATCAAATCAACTCGGTATTCAAGACCATGAGCACGCCCAACGCCATCCTCCAGATCGACGGCCAGACCATCGAACTCCCGACCATGCAGGGCAGTCTCGGCCCCGATGTCATCGACACCCGCACGCTGGGCGGCCAGGGCTATTTCACCTACGACCCCGGCTTCCTTTCCACCGCCAGTTGCTCCTCCAACATTACCTATATCGACGGTGATGAGGGCTTGCTCTACCACCGCGGCTATCCCATCGAACAGCTCGCGGAGCAATCCGATTTTCTGGAAACCGCCTACCTGCTCTGGCATGGCGAGTTGCCCAATGGCGACCAGAAGCGGGATTTCGACAACATGGTCAGCCACCATTCCATGCTGCATGATCAGATGCTGTCGCTGTTCAAGGGGTTTCGCCGCGACGCGCATCCGATGGCGGTGATGGTTTCGATCATCGGCGCGATGGCGGCGTTCTACCCGGAAAGCGCCGACGTGGACGACCCGCACCAGCGCGAAATCTCGATGTTCCGCCTGCTCGCCAAGGTGCCGACGGTGGCGGCCTGGTCCTACAAATACAACAAGGGCGAACCGTTCATCTATCCGCAGAACCACATGAGCTATGCGGAAAACTTCCTGCACATGCTGCACGCCAACCCCTGCGAGACCTACACGCCCAACCCGGTGCTGGCGCGCGCGTTGGACCGCATCTTTATCCTGCATGCCGACCACGAGCAGAACGCCTCCACCTCCACCGTGCGCATGGCCGGCTCCAGTTATGCCAACCCGTTCGCCTGTATCGCGGCGGGCACCGCCTGTCTGTGGGGGCCGCTGCATGGCGGCGCCAACGAGTCGGCGCTGGCGATGCTGGCGGAAATCGGCGATGTCTCGCGCATCGGCGAATTCGTCGACCGGGCCAAGGACAAGACCTCCGGCTTCCGCCTCATGGGCTTCGGCCACCGTGTCTACAAGAACATGGACCCGCGTGCCGCGATCATGCGTCAGACCTGCCACGAGGTGCTCGACGAGCTCGGCCTGCACGATGACCCGCTGTTCAAGATGGCGCTGAAACTGGAACAGATCGCGCTGGAGGACGAGTACTTCATCGAGAAGAAGCTGTATCCCAATGTCGATTTCTATTCCGGCATCGTCCTGCGCGCCCTCGGCATCCCCACCTCGATGTTCACCGCCATCTTCGCCCTGGCCAGAACCGCCGGCTGGATCGCGCAGTGGAACGAAATGATCGTCAGCCCCGGCCACAAGATCGCCCGGCCACGGCAGCTCTACACCGGTTCACAACGCCGCGAATTCGCGCCGGTCGAGCAACGCTAACAATCATGTCTCGATGGACACCCCCGACGATGAAACAAGGCGGTAGGAGCGTCCGCTTGCGGCGCGAAATTCCACGCACGCTCGTTTTCGCGCCGCAAG
>JAURYL010000015.1 GCA_030653935.1 Pseudomonadota bacterium | reverse complement strand
CGTGAAATAGTATCCATTTGGCGGGCGTTCGATGATTTATAGAGAACTTCATCTTGCCAGAAATGGCACGCCCGCACCTCATAATTCGCCCCGAAATGCGAAAAATCAGACACGGTATCGGGGTTTTGCAAGTACCTCATTTGTATATGACAATTGCCGCGATGGCGGGAGGCGCTTCGCCTCTAAGTATTGCTTCATAGACATTCCCCAGGTGGCCGCACCGCACTGCGCTTAACATTTTATCTTCATTGTCAATCTTGAGCGATTTTTTATATTCACCGCCTTTCTTGTGCATAAATAATGCAATATCGTTATAACCGTGCTTGATGGCTAAAGACAAAGCCGTATGTAAATCTTTGTCGAGAATACTTAATGATGCGCCACACGCCACAAGATCCTTGACTCGGGATAAATCGTTATCCAATACCGATCGCATCAACAGGGTTTGGCCATCATTGTTTTGATGATCATAATCCTTCCGTCGCGCGTTTGTTATTGGAAGGAGAAAATCAATCAGAGTCTCATTGCCGCCAAGCAAAGCGAAATTGAGAGGAAGCAATCCATCCTTGTTACTTATCATGGGGTTTGCCCCAAAAGACAGCAATGTCTCAATCCGCTTCACCAATGTCTTATTCCACTTCGCCGCAGCCTTTTTTGAAAGCTCATCGCTGTACTTAATTGCTGCATGAAGAACAGTGGAACCATCCCTTGACTTTGCATTGATGTCTACGCCATTTTTTAGAAATAGTTCGAATATTGTAATGTTACCGACTGCACTACATAATTCATTGCCGCCAATACGCGCACCGGCTGCAACCAAATGCTTAATTGCTGTGGCATTATTTCTATGAACAGCTAATTCAAGCAGGCTATCACCATTATGCCTGTAATCTGGGGATGCGCCGGCATTCAGTTTGGCTTTTACATTTCTGTCTTCGTATCCACTTTCTATTGCGTCATATAGCTGCTTGCTGATATTTTTTGGTTTCATTCGTCCTGTCCCATGCTTTTATAAAACTTGAGTGCTGTTAAAATTAATCAGTTGTCCAATCTCAAAATGCAAGTAGCCGATTTTCCTGGAAACCTCAGCATTCATGCGGGTTTACCAAGGCCAATGCGAGCCAAAGGGGCGTCCTTGATGTTCATGTCGGCACCTGCCTGATGAGGTCAGTGACCTCATCTGAATCAGTGGCAAGAACTGCCCTGATCAGCGGGGTATAACCATTTTCATCTTGAGCATTGATGTTCAATTTGTGTCTCCTTGAAATGTCAGCCCGCGTAGGGCGGAAAAGCGGCCTTATCGCGCCTTCCGCCAGGGTTTGTCGGAAGGCGCCGGCATGAAGACGCCGGCTTTTCCGACCTACTCGCTGGAATCGTCGGCGAAAATCAGGCTTCCCCGCACGCGGCCTTGACCCGGTTGATCAGTTCCGGGGTCATGTAAAAGCCGGCTGCCCGGCTCAGCTCGTTCAGCAACGGGGAGACGGACGGAATCAGTCCTTTGCGCCGGGCTTCGACCAGGACGCCGAGCAATCCGAGCATTTTCAGGTCGAAGCGGGCGGCGATGTGGCGCCCCCGGCGCTCGTCGATCAACAGAAAATCGGATTTGCTTTCTATGGCGAGGGCAATGGCCTCGGCTTCGCCCGGATCGAGTTCGAGACGCAGGGCGGTGACCAGATCGAGTCGTCGGGCGGAGTGACGTTCGATCCAGACCAGGCTCCGAACTTCGGCAGAGCCGGGTTCGCCGGCCCCGGTTTCGGCGATTTCCCGATACACCGCATCGGGAATCCAGAGTGTGCCGTAGAGTCGATGGAGGAGGTCGAGTTGGCCGATGGCGGCAAGATTGATGATCGGTGTCGGCGACAACGATCATGCCGGGGTTGCGCTGTGGAGCGTGGTCAAGTCGGATTCGAATTCTTCAAGACCGTAATGCGCCGGAATGCCGCGCGCGGCGAGCAGGTGCTGAAAACGGTGCTGGCTCATTTCAGCAAGTTCTGCCGCCTGGCCGAGCGTCATCCGGTCTTGCTCATAGAGATGCAGCGCTATTTCCTGCTTGAACTCGCCGGGGCTCATGTGTGCCGCTCGCAGGGTGGATTCCTCTATGGTGACGTGCATTTCGAGCTCCGAATGATTGGCTGGAGACGAATGTTAATGTAACGGGGTCCATGTGCGGCACACGTTGTATCCGCCGAGAGAACCCAGGTGGCCCGAATGCGGTCCGGAACCGTCGCAGGCCTTGCCATCGGCATCGCGCGGGCTGCATTCGGGCTACGGTACTTGTAAAAATCCCCCCTGGCCCCCCTTTGGAAAAGGGGGGTAAAGGCGTCAGCCCCGCGCGGGCTGTTCCGGTCGCCCCGCTTGTCTGATGTATCTGGTGCCCACGATCCAGCGTGGGCACGCTTCCTGGACGCTCCAGCGTCCTGTGGGCGCGGCTAAATCCCCCCTTTACCCCCCTTTGGAAAAGGGGGGTAAAGGCATCAGCGCGGCACCCCCCCTGGTCCCCCTTTGGAAAAGGGGGGTAAAGGCATCAGCCCCGCGCGGGCTGTTCCGCCGTCAGCAGTTCCAGCCCCAGGCCGACGCCGAAGCCGTTGATGTCGCTGGCCGCCGCGCCGAGGCCGCCTTTGCAGCGGCTGGCGGAGAGGTCGACGTGTAGCCAGGGGGTGTCGCCGACGAAGCGTTGCAGGAACAGCGCGGCGAGGATGTGGTCGGCTTCGCCGTCGAGGGTGCATTGTTTGACGTCGGCTACCGTCGAATCCAGGGCCTCGTCGTAGTCTTCCGGCATCGGGAAGGCGACCACCCGCTCGCCGCTGGCCTGGCCCGCCGCCACTGCGCGGGCGGCGAGGTCGTCGCGGTTGGAGATCACGCCACTCATGCGCTCGCCCAGCGCCACCGCCATGCTGCCGGTGAGGGTGGCGAAGTCGATGATCGTGGCGGGTTTTTCTTTCGCCGCCAGGGAAAGCGTATCGGCCAGCACCATGCGGCCCTCGGCGTCGGTGTGGACGATCTCGATCGTGGTGCCGTTCATCGCCGTCACCACCTCGTTCTGGGTGTAGGCCTCGGGCGAGAGATGGTTCTGCGCGATCGCCAGCCAGACTTCCAGTTTCAGCGGCAGTTTCAGCCGCGTGGCGGCGAGCAGGATGCCCAGGGCCACCGCCGAGCCGTTCATGTCATCGTGCATGTTGTTCATGTAGCGCGCCGGTTTCAGGTTGTGGCCGCCGGTGTCGAAGCAGATGCCTTTCCCGACCAGCGCGATGGCCTTGCCCCTTGCCCCTTGTCCCTTGTAACTCAGGCGCACGATGGCCGCGTCTTCATGGCCGCTGCCGCGCGCCACCGCCAGGAAGGCGCCCGCCTTCAGTTTCTTCAGGCGTTTGCTGTCGTATTCCTCGATTTCCCAGCCGGTATTCGCCGCCAGGGCGCGGATGCGTTCACGGTAGGTTTTCGGGGTCAGTAGATTGGGCGGCAGCATGGTCAGTTCGCGGCAGAGGCTGTTGCCCTCGGCCAGCGCCTGTTCGCGTTTCAGGTCGAGGTCGGCGACACCGTGCACGATCAGATGTTTCAGCGGCTTCGGCGGCTTGTCGCGCTTCCATGTCGGCAGGGTCGCGCCGTTCAGCCAGGCGACGTAGGCGGCCGCGCGCGCCGCGCGCGCGCGGAATTCGTCCGTGCCGTAGACCGCGATTTCGAGGCTGGCCGGCTGTTCGTCGAGCAAGGGTTTCATCGCCTGGCGCAGGGCGCTGTGCCAGGCGAACGCGTCTTTCTTGGTGTCCAGGCGCAGCCAGGCCGAGGCGCAGGCGCCCGGTAATTCCAGCGTCAGTGCCTGCTTTTCCAGTTCCTTCGCCTTCTTGCCGCGTCGCCGCAGCGCCGCCGCGGCGACCTCATGTTCCGGGGCTTCATGCCATTCGTCGCCGGCCGGGAGGATGATCAGGAGATGCCTGGTCTGGTCGCCGCGCGCCCGCATGGGCGCGGGCTTCGTTGCCAGTCGCGCCAGTTCGCGCGGGGCGGAATTGTTCACGGATTTGTTCACGGAATTGTTCATTAGCCACCTCGAATATTGAAAATACCAATGCTTAGTATTGATAAATTGACCGGGCTACGGCTCGCCACGATAATTCGCCGCTTTATTTTTTCACGAATTCACCTTCTTCTTGGTGAGAAGGGTGGGCTGGGCGCGCCGTGGGTATAGTGGCGACACTGATAACACGCCGCTTTGTTCTTGGCCTCGCTCACCCCCTGAGCGGGGCGCGGAAACCGATACGGAGACACTGATTCATGCCGAATTCCATTCCCGCCCAACAGGCGGACCTCGATCCCCAGGAAACCCGCGAGTGGCTCGATGCCCTTGCCGCCGTGATCGAGGAGGAGGGCGTCGAACGCGCGCACTACCTCCTGGAGAAATTGATCGACAAGGCGCGCCGCTCGGGCGCCTACCTGCCTTACAACGCCACCACCGCCTATGTGAACACCATTCCCGTGCACATGCAGGAGAAGCATCCCGGCGACGTGGCGATGGAATCGCGGATCAAGGCGCTGATCCGCTGGAACGCGGTGGCCTGCGTGATGCGCGCCAACGAGAAGGCGCCCGGCGTCGGCGGCCACATCGCCAGTTTCCAGTCCGCCGCCACCCTCTATGAAGTCGGTTTCAACCATTTCTTCCGCGGCCCGGAAACCGAGAACGGCGGCGATCTGGTTTATTTCCAGGGCCACTCGGCGCCCGGCATCTATGCCCGCGCCTATCTGGAAGGCCGCATCAACGATATCCAGTTCGGCAATTTCCGCCAGGAAACCGGTGGTCAGGGCATTCCCTCCTATCCGCACCCGTGGCTGATGCCAGATTTCTGGCAGTTCCCGACGGTGTCCATGGGCCTGGGCCCGATCACCGCGATCTACCAGGCGCGCTTCCTGCGCTATCTCCATGATCGCGGTATCAGCGATACCTCCGGCCGCCACGTCTGGGCCTTCCTCGGCGATGGCGAGACCGACGAGCCGGAATCCCTGGGCGCCATCACCCTGGCCTCACGCGAGAAGCTGGACAACCTGATTTTCGTCATCAACTGCAACCTGCAACGCCTGGACGGCCCGGTGCGCGGCAACGGCAAGATCATCCAGGAACTGGAGGCCGCCTTCCGTGGCGCTGGCTGGAATGTGATCAAGGTGCTCTGGGGCTCCTACTGGGACCCGCTCCTGGCCATGGACGGCAAAGGCATCCTGCGCAGCCGCATGGAAGAGTGCGTGGATGGCGAGTACCAGAACTTCAAGGCCAAGGGCGGCGCCTATACGCGCGAGTATTTCTTCGGCAAGTACCCGGAATTGAAGGAGATGGTCGCGGCCATGTCCGATGAGGATATCTGGCGCCTGAACCGGGGCGGCCATGACCCGCACAAGGTGTTCGCGGCCTATGCGGCGGCGGTGAAGCACACCGGCCAGCCGACGGTGATCCTGGCCAAGACGGTGAAGGGCTACGGCATGGGCGCTTCCGGCGAAGCGCGGAACCCGACCCACCAGCAGAAGAAAATGGCCCTGGAAGACCTGCGTGCCTTCCGTGATCGTTTCCAGATTCCCATTCCCGACGACCAGCTCGAAAAACTGCCGTTCTACCGCCCGGCGCCGGACAGCCCGGAAATGAAATACCTGCAAGCGCGTCGCGCCGCCCTGGGCGGCCATGTGCCGACGCGCAGGCTGAAGGCCGAGCCGCTGGCGGTGCCGCCGCTGTCCAGCTTCCAGGCGATGCTGGAAGCCACCGGCGAGCGGGAAATTTCCACCACCATGGCCTTCGTCCGCTTGCTCACCAGCCTGCTGCGCGACAAGGCCATCGGCCGCCACATCGTCCCCATCGTCCCGGACGAGGCGCGCACCTTCGGCATGGAAGGCCTGTTCCGCACCGTCGGCATCTATTCCTCGGTCGGCCAGTTGTACGAGCCGGTCGACTCCGATCAGGTGATGTATTACCGCGAGGACAAGGGCGGCCAGATATTGGAGGAGGGCATCAACGAGGCCGGCGCCTTCTCGTCCTGGCTCGCCGCCGCGACGTCATACAGCACCACCAACGTGCAGATGATTCCCTTTTATATCTATTACTCGATGTTCGGCTTCCAGCGCATCGGCGACCTCGCCTGGGCGGCGGGGGATTCGCGCGCCCGCGGCTTCCTGCTCGGCGGCACGGCGGGGCGCACGACGCTGAACGGCGAGGGCCTGCAACATGAGGACGGCCAGAGCCACCTCCAGGCGGCGATGATCCCCAACTGCGTTTCCTACGATCCCACCTTCCATTACGAGCTGGCGGTGATCATGCACGACGGCATGCGCCGCATGTTCCAGGAACAGGAGGACGTGTTCTATTACCTGACGGTGATGAACGAGAACTACAGCCATCCGGCCCTGCCCAAGGGCGCCGAGGCGGGCATCCTCAAGGGGTTGTACCTGCTTAAGGAAGGGGCAAGGGGCAAGGGGCAAGGGGCAAGGAAGAAAGCCGTTCCGCGTGTCCAGCTTTTGGGCAGCGGCACCATCCTGCGCGAGGTGATGGCCGCCGCCGAGTTGCTGGAAAGCGATTGGGGCGTCGTCGCCGATGTCTGGAGCGTGACCAGCTTCAACGAACTGCGGCGCGAGGCGCAGGACACCCACCGCTGGAACCTGTTGCACCCCGACCAGACGCAGAAGACCTGCTATGTCGAGCAGTGCCTGGACGCCACGGAAGGCCCGATCATCGCTTCCACCGACTACATGCGCGCCTTCCCCGACCAGATCCGGCCCTATGTGCATCGCCGTTTCGTGACCCTGGGTACCGACGGATTCGGCCGTTCCGATTCGCGCGAGGCGCTGCGCGCCTTCTTCGAGGTGGATCGCCACCATGTGGTGCTCGCCACCCTCAAGGCCCTGGCCGACGACGGCGTGATCCCGGTCGCGAAAGCCGCCGAAGCAATCAAGAAGTACGGCATCGACGCCGACCGGGTCAACCCGGTCAATATCTAAGGAAACGAGACGATGAGCATCAAAGAAATTCTCGTCCCCGATATCGGCAGCTTCAAGGATGTCGAAATCATCGAAATCATGGTCAATGTCGGCGACACCCTCGCCGCCGACGATTCGATCATGACCGTGGAATCCGACAAGGCGGCGATGGACATCCCCGCCCCCTGCGCCGGCAAGGTCATGGAATTCAGGATCAAGGTCGGTGACAAGGTCTCGGCTGGCTCGGCGATGCTGATGCTGGATACCTCCGACGACAGCGGCGCCAGTTCCAGCGCGCCGGTGGTCAAGTCGTTCTCTCCTCCCCCCTCTCCCGCGGGTGGGGGAGGGGCCGGGGGTGAGGGTGTGTCCATGCCTGGCCACGCAAGCAATCCCCCTCACCCCAGCCCTCTCCCGCCTGCGGGAGAGGGAGTAAGCGTGCCACCACCCTCGCACCCCGCCCCGGAAGTCCCCGCCCACATTCCACCCAAGCATCGTCCCGACCCGGTGGGGGCGCATGTCGAATTCGCCGCCGGCAAGCCGGCCCACGCCAGTCCGGCGGTGCGCCGCTTCGCCCGCGAGTTGGGTGCCGAGCTCGCCCGCATCAAAGGCAGCGGCCCACGCGGCCGCATCCTGAAAGAGGACGTGCAGGCGTGGATCAAGGCGGAACTGGCCAAGCCCACCGGCGAAGCCATCGGCCTCGGCTTCCCGCCGGCGCCGGTCATCGACTTCGCCAAATTCGGCGAGATCGACACCCAGCCGCTGTCGCGGATCAAGAAACTCTCCGGCGCCAACCTGCACCGCAACTGGGTCACAGCACCCCACGTCACCCAGTTCGACGAGGCCGACATCACCGACCTGGAGGATTTCCGCAAATCCATGCTCGACGAGGCGGCCAAGCGCGGCGTCAAACTGACGCTGCTGGCCTTCCTGATGAAGGCGGTGGTCAACGCCCTGCGCAGCTATCCGACCTTCAACGCCTCGCTGGCGGTGGATGGTGAAAGCCTGGTGATGAAGAAATACTTCCATGTCGGCTTCGCCTGCGACACCCCGGACGGCCTGGTCGTCCCGGTGATCCGCGACGTCAACAAGAAGGACGTCATGGACATCGCCCGCGAACTGGCCGAACTCTCGGAACTGGCGCGCGAACGCAAGCTCAAGGTCGACGCCATGACCGGCGGCTGCTTCACCATCTCCAGCCTCGGCGGCATCGGCGGCACCGCCTTCACGCCCATCATCAACTGTCCGGAAGTCGCCATTCTCGGCCTCTCCCGTTCCGAGATGAAGCCGGTGTGGAACAAGGCCAGCAAGACCTTCGAGCCGCGCCTGATGCTGCCGCTGTCGCTGTCCTACGACCACCGCGTCATCGACGGCGCCGACGGCGCCCGCTTCACCAGCCATCTGCGGCTGATGTTGTCGGATGTGCGGCGGTTGCTGCTGTAATGTAGCGCCGGCGGCCCGCCGGCAAGTCGCCGGCGGGACGCCGGCGCTACAAAAAATCGAGATCGAACCATGAGCCAAACAATCGAAATCAAGGTACCGGACATCGGCGGTTTCAAGGATGTCCAGGTCATCGACATTCTGGTCAATCCGGGCGACAGCATCGCCACCGATGCCGCGCTGATGACCGTCGAATCCGACAAGGCGGCGATGGACATCCCCTGTCCCCAGGCCGGCGTCGTGGAAAAACTGCTGGTGAAAGTAGGCGACAAGGTATCGCAAGGCACGCCGATCCTGCTGCTTGCAGCCATTTTGCAGTCGGCAGCCGGCAGTCGGCAGGAAAACACCGCGCCACCCGCTGCCCAACCCCCTCTGCCGACTGCCGACAGCCAATTGCCGACTCCGCCGCTGTCACAACGCGACTGCCAGGTCGTCGTCCTCGGCGCCGGCCCCGGCGGCTATACCGCCGCCTTCCGCGCCGCCGATCTCGGCCTGCAAGTGGTGCTGGTCGAGCGCTATCCCGACCTCGGCGGCGTCTGCCTCAATGTCGGCTGCATTCCCTCGAAAGCCTTGCTGCACGCCGCCAAGCTGATCACCGAGGCCGAGGACATGGCCGCGCACGGCGTCAGCTTCGGCAAACCTCAGGTGGACCTCGACAAATTGCGCGAGTGGAAAGCCAAAGATGTGGTCGCCAAACTCACCGGCGGTCTCGGCGCCCTGGCCAAGCAACGCAAGGTCACGGTCATCCACGGCAACGCCCAATTCACCGGCCCCAACAGTTTGCAAGTTACCGCCGCTGACGGCGGCAGGAAAACCATTTCTTTCGACAACGCCATCATCGCCGCCGGCTCCCAGGTCATCAAACTGCCGTTCCAGCCGGACGATCCACGGGTCATGGACTCCACCGGCGCCCTGGCGCTGGAAGACGTGCCGGGCCGCCTGCTGGTCATCGGCGGCGGCATCATCGGCCTGGAAATGGGCACCGTTTACGACGCCCTCGGCAGCAAGGTCACCGTGGTGGAACGCGGCGGCCAGCTCATCACCGGCTGCGACCCCGACCTGGTACGCCCCCTGCACAAGCGCATGGGAAAGCGTTTCGAAAACATCCTGCTCAACACCGGCGTCACCGGCATGGCGGCGAAGCCGGACGGCATCCACGTCAGCCTGCAACTGGGCGACAAGAGCGAAACCCAGGTGTTCGACCGCGTCCTCGTCGCCATCGGCCGCCGTCCCAACGGCAAGCTGATCGGCGCCGAGGCCGCCGGCGTCCAGGTCAACGAGCAAGGCTTCATTCCGGTGGACAAACAGATGCGCAGCAACGTCCCGCACATCTACGCCATCGGTGACATCGTCGGCCAGCCCATGCTGGCGCACAAGGCGGTGCACGAAGGCAAGATCGCCGCTGAAGTCATCGCCGGCCACAAGGTTGAGTTCCAGGCGTTGGTGATTCCCTCGGTCGCCTACACCGACCCGGAAGTGGCCTGGGTCGGCATGACCGAAATCGAAGCCAAGGCCCAAGGCATCGCCATCGAGAAGGGCGCCTTCCCCTGGGCCGCCAGCGGCCGCGCGCTGTCCATCGCCCGCACCGAAGGCATGACCAAGCTGATCCTGGAAAAGGAAACCGGCCGCGTCATCGGCGCCGGCATCGTCGGCATCAACGCCGGCGAACTGCTCGCCGAAGCCGTCCTGGCCATCGAGATGGGCGCCACGGCGGAAGACATCGGCCTCACCATCCACGCCCACCCGACGCTCTCGGAAACGATCTGCTTCGCCGCCGAAATGGCTGAAGGCACCATCACCGACCTGCTGCCACCGAGGAAGAAGTAGCCCGCGTAGGGCGGATGAGCCGGCGGGGCCGGCGTTATCCGCCGAATGCCAACATCCATTGGTCGGCGCATACCGCCGCTTTTCCGTCCTCCCTTGTTAAGTTGCTGTGCGCCATTTGTACTACCATGCACATAACGCGTAACACACGAGGGCAGCACCATGAGCGAAGTTACCTTCACTTTCCGAGTCGATGAAGTTCTGAAGGCCGAATTTTCGGCCGTAGCCAAAAGCCGCGACCGCAATGCCGCGCAGCTTTTGCGCGACTTCATGCGCGACCTCGTTCGGCAGCAACAAGAGGCCGCCGAGCATGACGCCTGGTTCCGCCGCCAGGTACAAATCGGGCTTGACTCGGCAAATGCCGGCAACCTGATTCCATCGGCCGAGGTCGAGGCCAGGTTTGCTGCCAAGCGTGCAGCAACGCGCCGTCGGCTTGAAGCTTCCGCCGAATGATGGAGCTATTCTGGACACCAGAGGCGATACAAGACCGCGACGAAATTTATGACTACATCGAGGCTGACAATCCGGTCGCCGCGTTGGCCATTGATGAGCTGTTTGAAGAGAAGGCCGGGAGGCTGGTCGATCATCCTGGGATAGGGCGGCCCGGGCGTGAAGCCGGCACGCGCGAGTTGGTAGCCCACAAAAATTACATTCTGGTCTACGACATGGCCGGCGACGTGCTGCGCGTGCTGCGTGTGCTTCACGCCGCACGAAAATAGCCCACGTAGGGCGGATGAGCCGGCGGGGCCGGCGTTATCCGCCGAATGCCAACATCCATTGGTCGGCGCATACCGCCGCTTTTCCGCGCTACAGTCGAGACGCGGTTGTTTCACGCTAACCCACGTTTAACAACCTCCCCCTCAATTCCCGTTAAATTCCGCCCGTAACCCGTTGATTATTGGTTTTTCTCACCCATAAACCCCCGTGTAGTGCCTTATTATTTCTTATGGTGCCCCACAAACCCCTTGCCAGGCGCTATCCTTTCGGCATGTTCATCCGCCGCACCCCCACCCGCCGCAATGCCGACGGCGTCGCCTACCACACCTTCCGCCTGGTCGAGTCCCGGCGTGAAGGCACTCGGGTTCGCCAATCCACCCTCCTCAACCTCGGCAGCACCTTCGACCTCCCCGAACCCCTCTGGCCCGACCTGTGCGTCCGTCTCGCCCAACTCCTCGGCCAGCGCGACGATCTCCACGCCGCGAATGCTCCCGAAATGGTCGAGACCCTCGCGCAAACATTGGCCGCCCGGCTTATCGCCAGCCGCGCGGAACCCCTGCCTGAAAGTGATTTCGTCGAGGTGGATGTCTCCTCCCTGGAACTGACCCGACCGCGTTCCGTTGGCGTCGAGCAGGTCGGGCTGCATGCGCTGGCCCAGTTGGAATTTGAACCGCTCCTGGAATCGCTGGGCATCAACGCCATCACCCGCGCCATGATCCTGGCCCAGGTGGTGGCGCGCATGGCCGCCCCCGGCTCGGAGCTGGCCACCTGGCGCTGGCTCAATGACACCAGCGCCCTGGGCGAGTTGCTCGACTTGTCCTTCACCGAT
>JAURYL010000129.1 GCA_030653935.1 Pseudomonadota bacterium | reverse complement strand
ATTTCGGGGCTCTACACCTTCAAGGTCGGCTTCACCCGTTACCCTTGCACCTCGCCTGCTTTCCTGCCTACGCATCAAACCGCCCGTTACCGTGCGATCAGCAAGGCTGGATACTGGGCTCGTGGCTAACGTTTACCCAGGCGGGAGTCACACCCACTCAAGTTCGCGGCATTGCCAAGCCGCTGCTGTCCCCCATTGTCGCTTCTTGTCAGGTTGCTTGTTTGAGTGGCACCGCCATACCTCGTTTGCTGATGGATAGCACCTCGATACCCACAATATGCCCCTGGGCATCATAGTCCGCGACGATGCCTGGTTCGATTTCCCGAGTTGTCTCAATTTCCGCATCGCTGATTTCCAGGTAAGCGGCATCTGCCAGCGGATCGAATTCAAGTTTCATAGGTCGGTAGCTCCATCGTCAAAATTAGCCGTGACCACAACAACAGGATCAGCGGTTTCGTTGTCGATCACGCGCAGGGCGGATGAGCCGGCGGGGCCGGCGTTATCCGCCGGATGCCCAACATACGGCGGAAGGCGCGATAAAGCCGCTTTTCCGCCC
This sequence comes from Pseudomonadota bacterium, assembly GCA_030653935.1. Classification (GTDB taxonomy): domain Bacteria; phylum Pseudomonadota; class Gammaproteobacteria; order Burkholderiales; family Thiobacillaceae; genus PFJX01. Next base: position 4,053 of record JAURYL010000129.1, on the reverse strand, counting down.
TACCTCGCTACCTCGCTGCGGCTCCGAGTTCACTCGAGGCGGAGCAAGGACTTGATCTTGGCCTTTATCTCAGCCACTTCGATCGCTGTGGCGTGGCCTTTGCGTTCGACCTGGCGACTTTGCCAATCCAGGCTCTTGACCTGATCGGCAAGCGCGGCGCCCGTTGCCCCTGACCCCGCGAGCACCACCTCGAACGGATACCCCTTGACCTGGTTGGTAATGGGTACGCACACCAACAAGCCGGAACGACTGTTATAGGCCTTGGGGCTGAGCACGACCGCGGGGCGACGCCCCGCCTGCTCGTGGCCGCTTTGCGGCGTGAAATTCATCCAGACGATGTCGCCCTCGTCAGGCACGAAAGGAATCGGCATCAGAGGATTTCCTTGCCTTGGGGGGCGCCGAAATCCATCTCGGCGTGGCGATTTTCCGCGGTAATTCCAGAGATCAAGTCGTTCAACGAATACGCTGCCACTGCCGATTCGATGATTACCCGGCCGTTTTCAACGCGCACCTCAACGGCTTGGTCAAGCGCCAGATGCGCCGCTTCCATGATCGCTGCCGGCAGCCGCACCGCCGGGCTATTGCCCCACTTTTTGACGAATTGAACGGCCATTGAGCCTTCTCCTGAAGTAGAAACGTATGTAGACACACAGCGAGTGTAGGCCGTCGACGAACCCCCATCAACAGTGGGTATCGTGTCCGACCCCGTTTCTTACTTGGTTGCCTGCCGGAGGGACAATCCCGTCGGCACTCTCCGTCTGAATATTTCGGGGCTCTACACCTTCAAGGTCGGCTTCACTCGTTACCCTTGCACCTCGCCTGCTTTCCTGCCTACGCATCAAACCGCCCGTTACCGTGCGATCAGCAAGGCTGGATACTGGGCTCGTGGCTAACGACTACCCAGGTGGGCGTCCCACCCACTCAAGTTCGCGGCATTGCCAAGCCGCTGCTGTCCCCTGTTTCCCTTTCTATTTCCCATTTCCTGCGGGCGGCTCCGGGGACTCGATTCACGCCACCCGCACCTCGATATGACGCCCCAGCGCCCGCGCCGCCGCCTCGATCTGGTCGAAGCGCGACGCATGGTTGAGATCGAACAGCCGATCCACCTGCGGCATATGCCAGCCCAGACGGCGGGCCAACTCGGCTTTGCGGATGCCCTGCTCGGTCATTGCCTGGTAGACGCCCAGCTTGGCGCACTCCAGGGCGGACGGGCGCACCGTTGGGCGGCCCTCGGCGGCGGAAGGAACGGGAAGCGGTTTGCGGTCGCCCACATAGAACGACAGCGCGGATTCAAGCGCATCGACGGCCTGCAACAGCGCCTCGTCTTCGTCGGCACCGAAGGTAATGGCCTCCGGCACATCGGGGAACGTCACCAGCACGGTGCCCTCGTCAGGAGTCAGGGTCACGGGATAATCGAACATGGTGTCTCCTTATTTCAAGCCAAGCTGGCGTTTTATCGCGGCTTCCAGCCCTTTGCCGAGTTCAGTGGTGCCGTGCATGGGCAGCGACGATTATTTTCCGTTCAGAAACACCTTCAGATGCGACCCCTTGCCCGGCTCGAAAGTCGCGACCTGTTGCTCCAGCCACTTCTTCATCTGCTTCGAGTTCATGGGCTTGATTGTAAACAGTTCTGTTGTGTTTATTAAGGCAACGCGAAAATGGGGCAGGGAGAATATCGTGACCCCATTCAGCCGATTTGACCGCTCTATAGCAGCTTCACCAGCGCCGCGATAAGGGCAGCCTGTGCAAGCAGCATGCCGGCAACCCACTTGATCAAATCATTCTTGGATGCCTCGATCTCGGCTTTCAGGAAGTCTTTTGTTACCAGTTCCTCGCCGGTCGCTTCTTTGAAGGCTAGAGCCATCGCCTTTGCCTGTGCGCTTGGCACGCCTGCCGCTTTTCCAGGGTCTCGACAAATTTCAACGTGTCAAACGTTATGGTACTCATGGGTAACTCCTTCGAATGCTGCATAGTCTACCGGCGCCGACTTCCACGGTGCCAGCTCTTCAACCCTTCGACTTTATGAGGCCTTTTCCCCGCTCCTGTTCTCGTCGCTCGTGCGCTCGGTGGAGAGGGTAAAAATAATCTGGAAACCGTGGTCTGTCCCCTATTTCCCTAAACAGTTCTGTTGCGTTTATTAGGGCCATGTGTAAATGGGGGCGGGAGAATATCGTGTCTGACGCTGCTTTCTCTATCTTGGTGCTATAGTGCCGTGGTGCATTACTATTTTGGAGGCTGCAATGGATGCTGTTGCTACTCAGCCAAGCGTCAAGGTCATTGGCGCCAATGGCCAAATTTCACTGGGCAAACAGTACGCTGGCCGGCAAGTGTTGGTGGAGGAGCGAGAGCCGGGTGTCTGGTTAATACGCACCGCCAGTGTTATTCCAGACAATGAACGCTGGCTGCACCAACCCCAGGCGACGGCGGATATGCAAAGCGCCCTATCTTGGGCGATAGCCAATCCGCCCGCCGATAAAAACGTGGACACCCTCCTGGAAAGCCTGAATGAGCCAATCTGACGTGCTGGTCAGGCTTGACCTTAACAACCCCGTTTTTCAGGCGCATTTGCTGACATTGCAAAAACCAGAACGCCACGCGGCGCTGGATACGCTCAACAAGCTTAGACAAATGACCTGGGATCAGGTCTATCGCGACAACGGTTTGAAGTGGGAGAAGATCATCAGCGTCAAACCTCCGGCGGGCATCGATGCCATTTACTCATTACGCATCACACAAGCACGCCGCGCGACAGCCTATCGTGATGCTGAGTTCATCCGTCTTCTGACCATCGCCCAAGACCACGACAGCACCTATGGCAAGAAATAATTCCGAATATCGTGACTGACCCCGTTTTCCTGAAATGCCGTGCGATCAGCAAGGCTGGATACTGGGCTCGTGGCTAACGACTACCCAGGTGGGAGTCACACCCACTAAAGTTCGCGGCATTGCCAAGCCGCTGCTGTCCCCTGTTTCCCGGGTGCCCATTTGCGGCAAGCAGGTGACGTAAAACGTCAGGTTGCGCGGCGCGGAGAAATCCCACCACTTCCCTGCGCTTCACGGCAACCCCTGCAATAACAAGCGCCTACACGTAATGTTAGGCTGATTGTCAGGACTGGCATGGTTCCCGCTTAACTGCTCCCACCATGCCGATGCGGATTTTCCGGCGGCGGGCTTGAACCCTCACCTTCATCACCAGGAGCAAACCATGAAACAACTCGCCCAGCGCTATTCCCACCCCTCCGGCCAGTCCGGCTTTACCTTGATCGAACTGCTGATCGTCGTGGCGATTATCGGTATCTTGGCGGCGATTGCGGTGCCGAGTTATCAGAACTACACGGCCAAAGCGCGTTTTTCCGAAATCGTATTAGCAACTGGCCCGGCGAAGACGGCTGTTGACCTCTGCGTACAAAGTGGCAATGCAGATTGCTCGACCCTGACGGGTGCTGGGATTAACAGCTCTTTGGGCAACGGCGTAACATCCGTCGGGATTGCCAGGACTGGAAACCCGGCTACGGCCTACACAATTACGGTCACGCCTGTAGCGCAAAATGGCATTGCAGCAACGGATACCTACATCATGGTCGGCACCTTGAACGGCCAATTGGTGAATTGGGCCAAGTCCGCAACCTCCGGATGTGTTACCACTGGTTTGTGCTAACTTTCGGGAAGAGCGGGATAGTGGAAATAGGGGAAACAGGGGACAGACCACGGTTGACCCTGGTTCCCACGCTCCAGCGTGGGAACCGCTTTTCGACGCTCCAGCGTCGTGGTGGTCTGGACGCTGGAGCGTCCAAGACTGGCTCCCACGCTGGAGCGTGGGAGCCAGTCGCGCGTCCGCGAGCGGAGCCGCGCGAAACGGGGTCAGACACCATAAGGTAATAAAGGAAATAGGGGACAGACCACGGTTTAATCGGGAAATGTGAGCGAAATAGGGGGACAGACCGTGGTTATTCCCCTTACCCCATACAAACGCCGGCTTCCAGCCGGCGTTTTTCTGCCCGCTGCCAATAGGGAACTGGGGCCAGCCACCATTTCAACGCGTGCAAGCCAGCG
>JAURYL010000128.1 GCA_030653935.1 Pseudomonadota bacterium | reverse complement strand
GACGCCGGCGCTACAGTCCGGTAGCCCGGTAGGATGGGTTGAGCGATAGCGAAACCCATCAGCGGAAACTGAAACGGGCAGGCGCCGGCCGCGCCCGTTTGTTTTTGCTAGACTCCCCGCACGCAAGGAACAAGGAGAACCCCATGTCTGCGGTCACATTCGATACCCATGCCTACGTAAAAAAGCTGCGCGCCGTCGGTTTCAGTGAGGAGCAAGCCGAGGTTCAGGCTGAAACGCTCTCGTCGCTAATCAATGACCAGCTTGCAACCAAGCAGGATTTGCGAGAACTGGAAGAACGCCTGATGTATCGCCTGACGCTCCGCATGGGAGGAATGGTGATTGCCTCTGTCAGTATCGTGGCAACCGTAGTCAAAATAATGCAATAGCCCGCGTAGCCCGGATGAAATGCAATGGAATCCGGGAAGTTGTCTCCAAGGAGACAAACCATCAGCCCGGTAGGATGGGTTGAGCGATAGCGAAACCCATCAATCCCCTGTAACGGGCAGGCGCCGGCCGCGCCCGTTTTACTACACTGCCCGCGTTATCTGTGCGTAAGTGGCCAATATGATACGGTTTAGATTCAATGCCGATGCCGCGCAGAGGTTGGCGGTTGAGATGCGGCGTGCCTCCTGGGGCGTGGTTGGTCTTTGGCTGAGGCTTGTATGCCAAGCATGATTCCGTCTATTTGCTATTGGTGGCCGCGCTTGGGTGGCTGGCCTTGCAAGGAGCCGCGGTGGTGTTGGACAACCTGGAGGGTGAATCATGAGCATCGAATTGGGGGAAGGGCAATCAGATGGATGAGGCAGGCAGGATGCCTGCGCTACAGCGCGCGCCTGTAGCGCAGGCGTCTCGCCTGCACGCCGGCCACAGGCCGGCTTGACGGTGTATCCGTTGCCGACGCGGGTGGATTGGGGGAAAGGCAATCAGATGGATGAGGCGCGCCTGTAGCGCAGGCGTCCCCGCCTGCACGCCGGCTGGGGGGGGTTGCGGAGGTTCCGCAGGCAGCCCAACGCCCGCTAAATCCCCCCTGCCCCCCTTTAAAAAAGGGGGTTCCGTGCTTCCCCTGCCCCCCTTTAAAAAAGGGGGTCCGTGCTCCCCCTGCCCTCCTTTAAAAAGGGGGTCATGGCTTACCTGCGTCACCGCAGTAATGAAAAACCCCCGCAAAAGGATTTGCGGCACGCGTAGCCCGGTGGATGGGTTTCGCCATCGCTCAACCCATCTACGAGCCGGGTTGAAAAACAAAAACGCCCCGGTTACGGGGCGTTTTTGTTTTTACATCAAGCGGTCTACTTCTTGCCGGTCGCCGGCTTCGCTACGGCGGTGGTCAATTCGCCTTTCAGTTTCTCCACGCTGGTCTTGCCGAAGCCTTTTACCTTGGTCAGGGCGTCGAGATCCTTGAACGGCCCGTTCTTCTCGCGGTGCACGACGATGGCCTTGGCCTTGGCGGGGCCGATGCCTTTCACCGCTTCGAGTTCGGACTGGGTGGCGGTATTGATATCCACCGCCGCCCAAGCGGAACATGAAATCAGTAAGCCGGCGAGCAAACTCCCAAATAACTTCTTCATGGTGACCTCCGTACTGTGTAATCGCGCCGGGGATCGGCGCGGTAGAAATTTACTATTCTCGCGAGAAAAAGAAAACAGTCGGGGGAGGTATTACTCGCGGCCGCTAAAAATGGTGGGCGCTCTGATTACGCACAAGTCGGCGTGTTGCTGCCCAGCCAGAAGCCGAGATTTTTTTCGAGGAATTCGTCCCAGGGCATGTAGTGGGAGCCATCGCAGGAGAAATTGAGGCCGACCAAGCCGTTGAACAGGTTGAGCGAGCCGGAGCGCAGGTAGAGGGTTTCGTCCATGAAGCGGAGGTCACGGAAGCAGTGGAAGATTTTCGGGATCGCTTCCGCCGGGACGATGGCCTTGTCCGGGTAGGGGTGGCGTGGGTAGGCCAGACAGAGGTTGGGGTCGGACAGGTCGTTGAAGCCGTGGATGCGGTAGCTGTAGGGGTCGTCCAGCATCCAGAGGGTGGCGCGTGAGCTGGAGAAGTGTAGTTTGCCGTGGTAGACGCCATGCACGGTCATCAGTTCGACCAGCAGGGCGAGCACTTCGTCGATGTGCTCGTCCATCGGGCTGTTGGCGCGTTCCTGGTGGAACAGGCCGGCGCGGATGGCGGGGTCGCCGCGCATCTGCATCCATTGGTCGGGGCGCGCGTAGAGCGCCTGGGTGGCGGGCAGTTCGCGCAAGTCGAAGTCGGCGCCAAGGTAGCCGAGCAGGCTGCCGTCCGCGTGTGTGATGCGTTGGATCGCGGTGAGCGAGGGGCGCTTCGCGTTGCGGCTGATGTAGGACTCGGACAGCGAAAAACGGCTGCCGGCGAGGGCTTCGGCGAGGTAGGGGCGGTCGCTGCGGTCTCGACCGAAATGTTCTTCAAGCAGGTCACCACGCGAGATGTTGGCGGTGATCTGGCGCGCTTGATGGTCGAGCACGTAAAGGTATTTGCAGTAGGGCAGTTCGATCATGCCTTCCCGCAGCAGCGTTTCCAGTTGGTCGCGCGCGGGCCAGTCATCACGGCAGGCATCGGCCAGCGTGGTGAGCGAGGCGGCGAGCCAGCCTTTGAGGATGCCGCGCTGGCGTTGAATGGCTTGCTGGAGATTCGTGTTCATGCTCTTGGGGAAAAGGGGAGGGACTCCCGAAGACCACGTTTCATTGCTGCCCGGCGCTTGCGGAGTGGCCGCTGTTGCCGAGCTCCCGCTCTCCGTCGGGAGAGCGGGCTACCAGGAACATTACTTCTTCTTGGCTTTGCTGGCCTTGACCGGGTTGGCGGCGGCGGTCAGCGCCGCGCCAGCCTTGAAGCGCACCACTTTCTTGGCGGCGATCTTCATTTCCTTGCCGGTCTGGGGGTTGCGGCCGGTGCGAGCGGCGCGTTCCTGGACGCTGAAGGTGCCAAAGCCGATGAACTGCACACTTTCGCCCTTGGCGACGGCGGCGGTGATGGCTTCGAGCGCGGCGGCGATGGCATCACCCGCTTTACCTTTGGTGAGTTCGGTTTTTTCGGCGACGGCGTCGATAAGTTCGGTTTTGTTCATGCATGTCTCCTTGGTGATAGGGGAAAAGCCACGTGCGGGCGCTCGTAGTCTAGTGCAAGCCCGGCGCTTGCGGGTTATGACTTCCGTGTTTCTTGCCCCAAATAAGCCACATTATCGACATAGTTATTGTGCGACGGGGTTGGAATGATCATTTTTACCGACTTTCCGCGAGCCAGTATTCTACTTTCTCGATTAGTTGTGTGGCGGTGATCGGTTTGTGCGGGATGTCGTTGGTAGTTGCGTAGCCCGGATGGAATGCAATGGAATCCGGGATTATTTGGCCGGGGAATCCACACAACTCCCCGGATTCCGCTGTGCTGCATCCGGGCTACCCGCTGTCGCCGCGAAGCTGAACGGTAGGCCGTAGGGTGTGGTGAGCGCAGCGAACCGCACCATGAATGTGAAGGTTCTACCTGGAGAAATATCCGGGCCGGTTCCGCGCGATGGACCGTGAGCCACCTGATAGCACGAAATCCGCTCAGTGGCTCGCCATGGCCCTCGGTCCGGCTGCTTGAAAATGATTGCGGGCGAGCGCGGCGGGGTGGTGTTGCCACTTCACCAAGCGGCGGCTGCGTTGTCGTCCACCACCCTCCCTTGCCGCGGTCGGCGGCGACCACAAGGGCAGGGCGAGCAGCATGAGGAGAAGCAAGCCACGCATGGTTGAATTCCTGAATCGGTGATGGATGCGGCTAAGGCGTCGAGCAAGCATAACTTCAGACTTCCTGATCCCGGCCGGGTTATGGCCGTGCTTTCAGGAAACATGAATGGCACGAAGCACGAGCGTTTCCAGGTAGCCCCCGGATGCAGGCCGCCCACAGAAGGTTCAAGCGGGACCCCCCCTTTTCCAAAGGGG